>CAWAGI010000006.1:0-442735 GCA_963781615.1 uncultured Actinomycetes bacterium
ACCGTGTTGCCGGCGGAGCGTCCGGCGAAACGCCGTACCACTACGTCGAGCTGACCGGGCTCGAGCCGGGCCAGACCTACTACTACCGGGCGCGGCTCGAACGGGAAGCCCGCGACGCCGACCCGTTCACGCTGATCGGCGGCAACGCGGTCGGCACCTCCGACTACGGGCTCGGCACCGGCGGCCCGTACAGCTTCACCGCGCCCTAGCCGCCGCCGGGTCGGTTCCTCTTCTCTGTCGCGCTGTGCAACGACCTGCACATGGGGGAGACCCAAGCGGGGCTCGTCGGTGGCGCGCCGCAGATCACGGGCATCCAGCAGGTAGCCGGCCGTCCGCCCTACCCGGAGGTGATGCTCGAGTCCCTCGTGCACGACGCCGGCGAGCTCGGCGCTGACTATCTCCTCGCCGCCGGCGACATCTCGGCGGAGGCCGTCCCCGCCGACCTGAGCAAGGCGCTGCAGCTGCTCAAGAGGTTCGGGAGGTATCGCCGCGACTACTTCGTCGCCCGGGGCAATCACGATCGGGCGCACGACGGTGACGCGTACGCCGCGTGCTCGGTCGGCGAGTGGCAGGGCAACGATTGCTTCCATGACCAGTTCTTCCCGGGCGGTGAGCCGACCTACTTCCCCCGCGAGCTCCGGGGCCTGCGGGTCGTGGGGATCGACACGTACGACAAGCCCGGCACGGGGAAGCGACGCCGGTGCACTCTCGACCGACCAGCTCGCGTGGTTCCGGGCCGAGCTCGCCAAGGACCGGGACCAGCCGACGCTCGTGTTCGGCCACCATCCGCTCGTGGTCGAGAGCTCGCCGTTCCCCGTCACGCCGAGCAGCATGCTCGACGCCGCGCAGGCAGCGACCATCCTGGACGACTACTCCCACGATCCCGGACTGTTCCTGCACCACGCCGGGCACACCCACCGCAACAAGCGCACCATCAGCCCGGTCGCGCCCGACGTCACGCACCAGGAGATCGCCGCCGGCAAGGAGTATCCCGGCGGCTTCTCACTCCTCCGGCTGTACACCGGGGGCTACGCGCTCGAACTTCTACAAGAGCCGCAGCGACCTCGCCCGCGAATGGAGCGAACGAAGCCGGCAGCAGATCTCGGGGGCTGTGGCCGCAGTTCGCGCTCGGCAGCAGCGTCCAGGACCGCAACACCGTCGTCGAGCACGACCTCTCCAACCTGCGACCTGTGCGCCGCGGGTGACCGGGATCGCGGGTCTACGGAATCACGAGGCTACCGGGCGCCGGAGGTCGGTCGTCGCGGCGTCGAGGAGTCCGGCCGCGGCCGGATCGTGCGCGGCGAGGATCGGCATTCCTTGATGGTGCGAACGCAGCTCGAGCACCCTCGCTCGTGTCGTGCGCAGCTGACGTCGACTTCCGACGCCACCCGAGACGCCGCGCTCGAAAGCGTGCACGTCGTAGGTCAAGTCACCCGCAAGCAGGATTGATGGGCCATCGGTCCGACGGACGAGCATCGACATCGAGCCGGGTGTGTGTCCGGGCGTGGGAAGGATGACGAGCGCTCCATCGCCGTAGACGTCGTGGCCGACGGTGAACGGCCGCAGTGCCGGGTCGTCGAGCGCACTGAATTCGACCGGGGTCCACTCGAGGTCGGGCAGCTCGATGTGGTTGTGGAGCAATCCACGGGGCTCAGCCAGTGGTCGATGGAGCGACCTCCACTCGTCGGCCGAGACCAGCAGGTCGGCGTCGGGAATCTCACCGACACCGCCGATGTGGTCCTGGTGGAGGTGCGAGATCACTGCGGTGGTGACGTCGGAAGGCGCGTAGCCGAGACGCGCGAGCCCGGCGGTGAACGTCTCGTCCTCGTCGACGTGGAACTCGGCGAGCCGCCGGTAGATCACGCCGGTCGGCCCGTCGGGGAAGTAGCAGGGGTCCGTGACCGAGGCGCGGTCCTGTCCGGTGTCGAACACGACGACACCGTCGGTGTGCTCGATCACATAGACGTTGATCGGCCGTCCCGACAGCCAACGCCGGGAGGTGAGGATCCACCAGTACATGGGGGAATGTCCCCGGTACGCGTGCTGCGGGTGGATGTCGACGGTGCCGGTGCTGAACCGTGCAATTCGCTTGACTCCCATGACGCCTCCTTCGATGCGTATGAGGTACGCTAGCGCTAGCGTATGGAATACGCAAGTGCGGAGGAGGCACCGTGACGAGGAAGAAGACAGACGCTCGGACCCCTCGGAGGACGTCGGGGCGGGTGCCCCGGAACACCCTCACGAGATCCCGCGTGATCGAGGCCGCCCTCGTCTTGATCGACGCAGAAGGCGTCTCGGCGGTGACGATGCCGAGAGTCGCAGCCCATCTCGGCGTCGGAACCATGTCGCTGTATCGGCACGTCGAGAACAAGGACGATCTGCTCAATGGCGTCGCCGAGCACGTTCTCGGCCGGGTGAAGGTGCCCGCCGGCGCCCCCGATGACTGGGAAGGCCGGGTCGTCGGGTATCTACGATCCCTGCGCTCCCAGGCGCTGGCCCACCCCGCGCTGTCGAGCATCCTCGCCGAGCGAGGGCTCACCGTCGGTCCGGTCTTCGACCAGCTCGAACAGACGCACGGTGTCCTTCGTGCTGCTGGCTTCTCGGACGCCGACGCGGCCCGAACCTTCTACAGCTTGTTCACCTACGTGTTCGGCTTCGTCATCTGGGAGCTGCCCCACGTGCACCAACAGCCCGCTGCGTCATACACCAAGGCATGGAACGACGCGCTCGACGAGCTTGATCCCGACTCGTACCCGAACCTTCACGCACTCCGCGCCGAGCTCACCGGGGTCGCTTCCAACGACCAATTCGAGTACGGGCTCGAGCGCCTCGTCGAGTCGCTCCGACCGCTCGCCAGACCGGCGTGAGGCCAGTCGTTCCGATTGCCGCCGGCTTCGAGCCGCGACGCGATCGGTCCAGCCTTAAGAACCCGATCCGACGACGCTGATCCCGGACGGACACTTGATGCTGACGTTGACTGTCTTGGTGCCGCCTGCCTTCACCGAGACGGGCTTGTTCTGGGTGACCTCGACCTCGACGAAGCTCGCCTGCTGCGAACCCGTATCCGTCCCCGGAGGTTGAATGAGACTCGAGAGGATGCTGTACCCCTTGATCTTGCAATTGACGTTCGCTCCCACCGCGCCACTGTCACTGTCCTTCTTCGGGTTCACCGTGGTGGTGAGCTCCACCTTGTACGTTCCGGGAGGAACGTTTGTGATCTTGTAGGTACCCTTCGAGCTCGTCTTTTCCGTGAGCGGTTCGTTCTCGAGCGCGCTCGCATCACCGGGCTTGAGGACGACAGTCGCCTCGGGGATTGCCTTCTTGTTGAGCGTCGCCTTCCCCTTCACGGTTCCGGTGCCACCCGTCTCCTGGCCCGCGGCTGTACCCGTGGTCACGGCGGTGCTCGCCAGGAGAGCGAGGGCAACTACCGTGACGACGCGTTTCATGTTTCGTCCTCCCGCGATTTGGTTCCGGCCGCGGCTACTGCGGCGCCATCGTCGCCATGAAGGCCTCGAGCGCCGCCTGGTCGGCGGTGACGTAAGGCGTCGACGACGGCAACTTCGTCAGCGTCTTCACGTGGCGATCGAGGTCTCCGTGAATAGGCGGGAGATGCGTGCTCAGCACCTTGTCGGGTCGGTCCTGCAGGAAGCCGTTGAGGTTCTCGGCGAACCGGGTCTCCTCGACGAAGTGGGCCCACGGGCTGTCGACGCTGCCCCACACCAGCTGCGCCGGCTCCAACTCGTCGTCGGGAATGGCGGCGACGTCCTCGGCGAGCGCTGCCTCGGGAGTGGTGAACGGCGCGCCGAAGCAGTCGGCGCTGAACAGGATGTTCTGCTTCGGGTCGAAGAAGGCCAGCGTTCCCGGGTTGTCGAACATCGGAGGCCGCACGGCACGCAGTGTTCGGTCACCGATGTCGCGGGTGCTCCCGTCGTGGACGAGAAAGGCGCGTTCGGGCGGGATCGGCTCCGAACCGACGCTCATCAAGCCGACGGTCCCCAAGCTCGCCACGACGGTCGCGTTGGGCGCCTCGGTGAGCAGTCGAGCGAGAGCACCGACGTGGTCGCGATCGGCGTGCGTCACGACGATCCAGCGAATGTCGATCGGGTCGATGAGCTCCCTGAGCGCCATCTCCCAGTCCGGGACGTCGGGCGTGATGCCCGTGTCGATCACCGTGGGCTCCTCGCCGCGGATCAGGAACGAGTTCACGGGGAGATTGCCGACGGTGGGGATCGGGACGACCGACGTGAACATCGTCGTCTCGGCGTTGATCGGTAGAGCGCGCATCCTGCCTCCTGGCATCGCGGGGGATCTCTCGCCCCCGATCATGGCTCAGCGGCGGCGGCGCCACACACCGGGCGTTCGCGAGGCGTCGAGGAGAACACAGAACGAGAGCAGGACAAGACCCCCGTCGCACACCAATCGCGATCGACGCCCTCTCGAACCGGCGGTGTGCGTCGGTCCCGCTGCGGTGAGCCGGGCCTACCCCGACGTCGCGGTAAGCCCGAGCGCCCATCGATTCGGGCGGCGCTTAGCGGGTAAGGGTGCTTGCGTCCACCAGCCCCATCTGCACGTAGGCGTCGAGCCAGTTGAGGTACGCCGTCGATTCCGCGACCTTGCCGTCGGCGATCCGGTACACGATGCATTCGTAGGTGGAATAGGGCTTGTCCGCGCCCTCTAGGAACTCGTTTCCCGGGAATCCCTCGGCGCGCACTTTGCCCACCAAGCACACGTGCTCGTCGTCGCCGAACATCTTCTTGATCTCGAAGGTGCCCGCCCCCTGACGAGACTGATCCAAGATCGCTTGCCGTCCCTTCAGCACGCCACCCATACCTGACGGAACGCCGGCGGCGCGGAAGACCGCGTCTTCGGAGAGAAGCTCTCCGTAGCGGTCGTAGTCCCGATCGCGGCCTGCCTGCTGCAACTGCTCGATCAGCTTCAAATTTTCCTTCGTTCCCATTTGTCCCTCCCCTTTGGCGCAAGTCTCCACCTTGGCGGCGCGTCTGTCACCGCCGCATTCGGGTCGAAGTACCCGAGCACATGCCCGGTCGAGGCCCTCACGCACCGACGCGCAGTAGCGCCGCAACCGGTACCGTGCACCAGCACGCACAGGCAGGGGGCTCCAATGCGTCGATTCGTGGTTCCTGTGACGCTGACGAGCGCGCTCGCACTCGGGGTGGGGACAGCGTTTGCGGCAGTTCCGGCTCGATCACCGTCTCGTTCGCGCTCGTACAAGGTCGTGCTCAAGTCTTCCGGAAACGAGTACGAGGACGCGAACAACAAACCAATCAACGGCACCGACGGCACGAAGTGCCCGCCGTCGCGTGAGGTGCCCACCGTGAAGCCGAAGTGTTGGACCTGGAGCGCCAAGGGCCTCGGGCACGGCACGTTCACGCAGGCCAATCCGAGCTTCGAACCCGGGAACTTCACGGCGACGTTCACCTACACCGACACCCACGGCAACGAGCTGACGGGAACGAACTACTCGCCAGGCGTCATGCCGGACCCGACACCGCCGCACACCGTCGGGCACGTCAATCGGTTCCCGGGGAGTACAGACACGTTCACCGGCGGCACCGGCAAGTTCCGGGGCGTCAGCGGCAAGCTGACGGGCGACGGGCAAACGGTCGTGCTCTCCGTCGACCCGGCCACGGGCATCGCGCACAAGCGCGGGAGGGGCACGGAGTCCGGCACGCTCACGTTCCCGCGCAAGCTCTGACTGCGGGATCGGGCGACGTCAGTCACTTGGCGTTCCCGTCCCGCCGTCTGATCTACTGACGCACCCGTCAGCGAACGCGGAGCAGGGATGGACAGGACGCCCGTCATCGCCGGCATCGGGTTGAGCGACTACCCGGTGGCCAAGGACCTCGACAGCGTGCAGCACCACACGCTCGCCTACCAGCGGGTGCTCGCCGACTGCGGCGTCGACAAGTCGGACATCGACGCCTACATCGGCGCCGGCGGCAGCCACCAGATGATGATCGACGACCCGGTCACGCTGGCCGAGTACTTCCGCATCGACCACACCTACATCGACGGGACGATGACCGGCGGCTCGTCGTTCGAGTTCCACGTCCAGCACGGCGCCGCCGCCATCCGCGAGGGGCTGTGCGACACGATCCTCGTCACCTACGGGTCGGACCAGCTGTCGCGCATGGGCCGCATGCTCGGCACCGGCGGGTTCACCCGGGGCACGCAGAAGGTCGGCGGGCCGCAGGCGTACGAGGCGCCGTACGGCAACTCGCTCGTGGGCTCGTACGCGATGGCCGCCCAGCGGCACATGCACGAGTACGGCACGACGTCGGAGCAGCTGGGCGAGATCGCCGCCGGCGTGCGCGAGTTCGCCGGGCTCAACCCGAACACGATGTACCGCGACCCGATCACCGCCGACGACGTCGTGAGCTCTCGCATGATCGCCGACCCGCTGCACAAGCTCGACTGCTGCGTGATCTCCGACGGCGGCGGCGCGCTGATCATGACGACGGCCGAGCGGGCCAAGGACCTGAAGCAGCCGCCCGCCTACGTGCTGGGCGCAGCCGGCGCGCAGACGCACTGGAACATCAGCCAGATGCCGGACTACACGGTGACGGCGGGGGCGAAGGCGGGGCCGATCGCGTTCGAGCAGGCGGGCGTGACGCCCGCCGACATCGACACGATCAACTTCTACGACAGCTTCACGATCACGGCGCTGCTGCTGCTCGAGGACCTCGGGTTCTGCCCCAAGGGCGAGGGCGGCAAGTTCGTCCAGGAGGGCCACCTGCGCCGGGGCGGCGCGCTGCCGCTCAACACCGACGGCGGCGGCCTGTCGTCGTGCCATCCGGGGATGCGCGGGATCTTCTTGCTGATCGAGAGCGTGCGGCAGCTGCGGGGCCGGGCCGGCGAGGCGCAGGTGCCGGACTGCAACTTGGCGCTGGCGTGCGGCTCGGGCGGCTGGCTGTCGGCCATCGGCACCGTGATCCTCGGGAAGGAGCACCCGTGAGCCCCGACGTGGTGACCGACACGGAATGGACGCGCCCGATCCCGCACGCCGACGCGGTGTCAGCGCCGTACTGGGAGGCCGCCGCGCGCGGTGAGCTGCTGATCCAGGAGTGCACGAGCTGCGGGCACCGGCAGTTCTATCCCCGGGCGGTGTGCACCGACTGCGGTGGCGACGTCGACTGGCTGACCTGTTCCGGCCGGGCGACCGTGCACACCTTCACGGTGATCCGCCAGAACCACGCCAAGCCGTTCAAGGACGAGCTGCCCTACGTCGTCGCGATCGTCGAGCTCGAAGAAGGCCCCCGCATGATGGGCAACGTCACCGGCATCGACCCGGACGACATGCAGGTCGGCACACCCGTCGAGGTGTACTTCGTCCAAGCCGAGGAAGGCGTCGCGGTGCCGTTCTGGCGCACCGCGGCTACCGATCAGGCCCAGGCGCGAAGGACGAAGTAGTACTGCTCTCTCCGAGGGTGTTCGTCTTCGCCCGGAGATCGTCGAGCGCGGCGTTGAGCTGCGCAGTGAGCACTCCATCGCGATCTACGGCCGCGTTTCGACGGTCGATCGCCGCATTGAAGGCTGTCGGGTCGGCGTTCTGGAAGGTGTTCACGGCGTCTTGGTTGGCAGACAGGATCTGCTGGTCGTTCTGAACGATCTGCACGGAGAGGTTCAGCACGTTGTCGGCAGCAGCGGCAACATCGTTCGCCTGGGCGCGCCGCTGCTGCGCTTCCTGCTGGGTCGCACTACTCGATTTGCGCTGCGAAGCGAGTTGTTCTTGTTTCGCGTCCCGATCGCTCTCCGCATCCGACTGTGAGCTCTTTCCGAGAATCAGGACGGCGATTCCCACTCCGAGCAGGACGACGGAAGTCACGGCTAACGCCACGAGCCAGCCGTTGACGCCGCGACGAGGCGAGGACGGCGGCGGCGCCATGCTCGGCGGGCCGGGCGGTGCCGGCCGAGGTCCTACAGCCCCGGTCATGTGAGGGCCTGCTGCAACTTTCTCTGCGCCTCCCGCGCCGCGGCCAGCGTCTGATTGTCGACGCCCTGCAGTCGTTGGAGGTCGGTCAGGATCTGCCTTCCCTGGCCGTTGACCATGTTGTTGGCGCCTGTCTCGTCGCCCACGTTGAACTGGTTGACGGCCTGGTCGAGGACGTCATTGAGCTGGTTCGACTTGTCTACTGCCTGGTTCTCCGCGTCGATGAGCTTGTCGACCTCATCACCGACCGCCTTGCCCTCCGACACGACAGTGCCGATGTCGCCTTGCGTGGCGCGCTCCTTTGCTTCGAGCGATCGGCGTTCCTTGACGAACCGGTGTGCATCGTCCCGGGCAGAGGAAGCGGATGAGAACGCGAGCAGGCCGACGACGATGAGCACGATCGCGACGACGCTCAGGACGACTCCACCGATCAACAGCACCGCATTCAGCGGGTTCCGCCGAGGAGAGGAAGGAACCGGTGCCGTCGATGGCGGCGGAGGAGGCGCCGAAGGCGGCGGAGGGATCGTCTGCCCGGTGTTACTCACTCACATCCCACCCAGTGCGTCGTACGCGCGCCACGCGTATCACCGCTTGCCCGCGCTGGCAACCCCCCGCGGCTCGTCACCGCATGGTTGCGGCAGGTGCTTTCGTTGGCCGAAGCCGGTGCCGAAGGCCTATCGGCGACCGTTCTCCCACGTCGCTACTGCGCTGCTTCTGCCACACGAACGCGGATTACCGCGGCATTCCAGCCTTCGGCGCGATGAACACGATCTGTGCCTCGGCCAGCAGGGTGTCGGCGTCGCGGGATCGGGCCCAGACGTAGATCTTGCGACCGTCGACGCGGTCGACGCCGGCTTCGTAGTCGATCCGGCGTCCGAGCGGCGTCGGGCGGAGCATCTTCACCGTCAGCGTGCCTGTGTAGCCGGCGATGCCGGACGCCATCTGCGCCATACCCATCAGGTCGTCGAACGCGGCCGCCACGAAGCCGCCGTGGACGTTGCCGATCGGGCCCTCGTAGGCGGGGGAGTAGGTCGCCCAGCCGCGCAGGATGTCGCCGTCGGGGTGCCACTGCATCGGCGGGGCCAGCGGGTTGGCCCGGCCGCTGATCCCGCTGCGCTCGAGCAGCGCGCCCTGCGGCCCGTTCTGCGCCGCCATCCCGCCCACCTCCAGCAGGCTCGGGAGCGGCTCGAGCCGGTCGGCAAGCGAGGCCGCGTCGTCCGCCAGCTGCGCCAGCTCGTCGCGGTCGGCGCGCTCCACGTCGATGTGCGCGGTCAGGTCGATGAGGCGCTTCACCTCTCTGACGAGCTCGTGCTTGCGGGCCCGGGCCAGGTCCTCGGCCGGGTCCATGAAGGCGTAGACCTCGCGGGGGTCGGGCTGCAGCGTCATGGCACCGGAATCTACGGCCGAGTCGGCGGGGCAGGCCCGCGGTGGCGATCAGCCGGTGAAGCGCGCGTACGCCCACGACCGCGACCGCAGGAGCGGGAGTCGGAGCCGCACCCGCTGCTCCGCCGATCGTCCACGAGATCACGACGACGCCGTTCCCGACGCGGACGCCGATCTCGGTGGTCGAGGCAAGGCTGGCGCCGCCACCACCCCCGCCGCCGGTCCCGAAGACCTGCGTGCTGCCCGCACCACCGCCGCCACCGCCGCCGCCGGCGTCGCCGCCGCCCCCGCCGCCGCCTCCGCCGGCGTCGGCGCCGCCGCCGGTCGCGCCTGCTCCGCCCGCACCGCCGGGGCCATCGGCAAAGCCGTTCTGTCCGCCCGTGCCGGCGACGGCCCCAGTGACGCACCCGACGGTGCCGGTGGCTCCGCCAGCGCCGCCGCCGTTCCCCGACGTGCCGCCGGAGCCTTGGCAGGGCGGCGCGCCATCGGCGCCGTCACCGTCACCGGTTCCGCCGGCCCCGCCGTCGGGAGGTCCGAGCGAGTCGGTCTGGAATCCGGCTCCGCCGCCACCTCCGCCGGCGGCGCCGACGACGAGCGCGGTCGTCCCGCGCAGGACGGCCGAGCCGCCACCGCCTCCACCGCCGGTCGAGGCGTCGTCCTCGTCCGACACGCTGCCGCCGGCGCCACCCTCGAAGCGCTCGCTCGCGCCTCCGAAGCCGCCCGCGCCCTCCGCCGGTGCCCGCGTTCGTGCCACCTTGACCGCCGACGATCACGAGCAGCTGCTCACCGGACGTCACTGCGACCGTCGCGACGGACCGGCTGCCGTTGCCGCCCGCCCCGCCGCTTGCCGCTCCCGCCGCTCGGCGGGTCGACGGCAGCGCCGCCCTGGGCGCCGGACGCGTCGACGGTGATGGCGGTCACCCCATCGGGAACCTGGAACGTCTGGTCGGCGCCGGTGAACGTGAAGGTCTGCGACTCCGTCGTCTGGCCACCCGCCGGTCCGCCCGTCGCAACGGCGAAGCCGCCGGCGAGCATGGCGCCGGCCGCGAGTGCCGCGATCCTGCTACCGAGGCGCACGGGGACCTCCTCGTCGTGGCCGTTCAGGAGCCGGTGGTGACCCGAAAGTTCGCCACACCCTAGTGAGCGTGCTCCGCGGGTGTCGGGATCCGTGCGCCATGCGCGGATCACGGCCGTTTGCGACGCTCCGCGAGAACGTGTTCTCATTTGCCGTGGCGGAGCCGGACGTCCTCGAAGCCCCCAACATCCTCGAGTACCCGTACGCGCGCTCCGTCGGCCCCATCATCGGCCGGTTCATGGCCGGCCTCCGTGACCGCCGGTTCCTCGGCATCCAGGCAAAGGACGGCCACGTGATCTGCCCGCCCACCGAGTACGACCCCGAGACGGGCGAGGAGCTCGGCGTCGACGACCTCGTCGAGGTCGGGCCCGAAGGCGAGGTCACCACCTGGGCCTGGGTGAGCCACCCGCACGAGAAGCACCCGCTCGACCGTCCCTTCGCCTGGGCGCTCATCGGCCTCGACGGGGCCGACACCGCGCTCCTGCACGTCGTCGACACCGGCGACGAGTCGCGCATGCGCACCGGCATGCGGGTCACGCCCCGTTGGCGCGAGGAGCGCGTGGGCGACATCCACGACGTCGAGGCCTTCGTGCCCGAGGAGCAGTAGTGGCCGAGAGCGAGACCGCCGCCGAAGACGTCGTCGAGAAGATCGACACTCCCATCGAGCTGCGCTACCGGTTCGTCGCCGGGCACGCCCAGACGATGTTCCTGCGCGGCATCGCGCAGGGGAAGATCCTCGGCCAGCGCTGCCCCGTGTGCCACAAGGTGTACTGCCCGCCCCGCGGCGCGTGCGCGTCGGACGGCGTGGCGCTCGGCGAGGAGCCGGTCGAGGTCAGCGACAAGGGCACCGTCACCACGTTCTGCGTCGTCAACGTGCCGTTCTACGACCAGAAGATGGAGATCCCCTACGTGTCGGCCACGATCCTGCTCGACGGGTCCGACATCGGGATGATGCACCTCATCCAGGAGGCCAAGGCCGAGGACGTCCACATGGGCATGCGGGTCGAGGCGGTGTGGGCGCCGCCCGAGGAGCGCGAGCCCACCCTCGAGAGCATCAAGTACTTCCGGCCCACCGGCGAGCCCGACGCCGACTACGAGTCGTACCGGGAGCACGTCTGATGCGGACGGCCGCCCGATGAAGGACGTCGCCATCGTCTCGTTCGCGCAGTGGAGCGCCCGCGAGGAGCCCACCCGCAACGAGGTCGAGATGCTCATCCCCGTCGTCGCCCAGGCGATCGACGACTCCGGCGTCGGCCGCAAGGAGATCGGCTTCACGTGCTCGGGCTCGTGCGACTACCTCGCCGGCGCGCCGTTCGCGTTCGTGATGGGCCTCGACGCGGTGGGGGCGTGGCCGCCGATCCGCGAGAGCCACGTCGAGATGGACGGCGCCTGGGCGCTGTACGAGGCGTGGGTCCGCCTCCAGCACGGCGACGTCGACACCGCGCTCGTGTACTCGTTCGGGAAGTCGAGCCTCGGCGACCTGCCGATCGTGCTCAGCCAGCAGATGGACCCGTACTACGTGGCGCCGCTGTGGCCCGACAGCGTCAGCATCGCCGCCCTCCAGGCGCGCGCCTGGCTCGACACCGGCCACGACGAGGGCGAGATGGCCGCGGTCGCGGCGCGCAGCCGCCGCTTCGCCCAGGACAACCAGTGGGCGCAGGTCTACGGCGACGAGTCCGTGGACGCGCTGCTGACCGAGCCGTACGTCGTGTCGCCGCTGCGCAAGCACGACATCCCGCCGATCTCCGACGGCGCGAACGGCCATGGTGCTCGCCGCCGGCGACCGGGCGCGCGACGTGTCCGACAACCCGGTCTGGATCCGTGGCATCGAGCACCGCATCGAGGCGCACGGCCTCGGCGTGCGCGACCTCGCGCACTCGCCGTCGACGAAGCGCGGCGGGCGAGGCGGCCGGCGTGGACGGCGTCGACGTCGCCGAGCTGCACGCGCCGTTCAGCCACCAGGAGCCGATCCTCGCCGAGGCGCTCGGGCTGAGCGACGGCGTGAGCGTGAACCTGTCTGGCGGCGCGCTCACGACGAACGTCGTGATGGCGGCGGGGCTGACGCGCATCGGCGAGGCGGCCCACCTGATCGCCACCGGCGACGCCAACCGCGCCGTCGCCCACGCCACCTCGGGCCCGGCGCTGCAGCACAACCTCGTGTGCGTGCTGGAGGGCGAGGTATGAGCGAGCTGTGCGCCGTCGTCGGCATCGGCCAGACCAACCACAAGTCGGCCCGCCCCGACGTCTCGATCGCCGGCCTCGTGCGCGAGGCGGCGAGCCGCGCCCTCGACGACGCCGAGATGCGCTGGCAGGACATCGACGCCGTCGTCATCGGCAAGGCGCCCGACATGTTCGAGGGCGTCGTGATGCCCGAGGCGTACCTCGCCGACGCGCTCGGCGCCGCCGGCAAGCCGATGATGCGCGTGCACACCGCCGGCTCGGTCGGCGGGTCGACCGCGCTCGTGGCCGCCAGCCTCGTGCAGGCCGGCATCCACGAGCGTGTGCTCACGGTCGCGTTCGAGAAGCAGTCCGACGCCGACGCGATGTGGGCGCTGTCGCGGCCGCTGCCGTTCGCGCCGCCGACGCTCGCCGGCGCCGGCGGCTACTTCGCGCCGCTCATCCGCGCCTACATCCGCCGGGCGGGCGCGCCGTCGAACATCGGGATGATGGTGGCGGTGAAGGACCGGCTGAACGCGCTGAAGAACCCGTACGCGCACCTCCACCTCGAGGACATAAGTATGGAGAAGGTGGAGGAGTCCCCGATGCTGTGGGACCCCATCCGGTACCTGGAGACGTGCCCGTCCTCGGACGGCGCGTGCGCGATGGTCATCGCCGACGAGGCCGGCGGCGACCGCGCCGCCAAATCGCCGGCGTGGGTGCTCGGCACCGCCATGCGCAGCGAGCCGACGATGTTCGCCGGGCGCGACGCCGTGAACCCGCAGGCGGGCCAGGACTGCGCCGCCGACGTGTTCGCCCAGGCCGGCGTCACCAGCCCGCGCGAGCAGATCGACTGCATCGAGATGTACGTGCCGTTCAGCTGGTACGAGCCGATGTGGCTCGAGAACCTCGGCTTCGTGCCCGAGGGCGACGGCTGGAAGATGACCGAGAAGGGCGCCACCGCGCTCGACGGCGAGCTGCCGGTGAACATGTCGGGCGGCGTGCTGTCGACGAACCCGATCGGTGCGTCCGGGATGCTGCGCTTCGCCGAGGCGGCGATGCAGGTACGAGGACAAGCGGGGGAGCACCAGGTCGACGGAGCCCGCACCGCCCTCGGCCACGCCTACGGCGGCGGCTCCCAGTTCTTCGCCATGTGGGTCGTCGCCGCGGAGAAGCCCTGACCGACGTGCCCCGGGGGACGAGGAAGAGCGCGAGCCCGGAGCGGCGACCCGTGCGCCTTCAGAGCGGCGGGCGCGCCCGTGTCCACTCGAGGGTGTCTTCGAGTTGGGACGCGACCGCGACCAACATCGGTTCGGCGTCGGATGGTCCGAGGAGTTGCGCGCCGAGGGGCAAGCCGTCGGTCGTGAAGCCGGCGGGGATACTGGCGGCGGGCTGGCCGACGAAGTTCCAGAGCGAGGTGTAGGGACACCAGCGGCCGACGCCTCTGGATGTCCGAAGCGCGCCCGTGGATTCCCACCGCCCCGCGTCGACGGGTGGTTCTGCGAGCGTCGGCGTGAGGACGAGGTCGACGTCGGCGAACACCCGATTCACGCGCGCGATCGTCGCCGCTTGCCGGCGCTCGGCCCACCGTCGCGCGCGAGGTCCCATGAACCTCCCTGTGCGCAGCGCCGTCCGGGTTCGCCGCTCGAGTCGGTCGGGCGCTGCGAGCCGGCGCGCCTCGTCGACCAGGACGCAAGTCCCGAGGATCGTGAACGGCAACAGCCAGCTTCCTGGATCGACGCGGACGTCCGAGACGACGTGTCCGAGGCGCTCGAGCGAGCGGGCAACATGCTCCACCCCTCTCCGCACCTCGGGTGCCACCCGTGACCGCATGCCGAGGTTGAAGGCCATTCCGACGCGCAGCCGGCCAGCACCGTTGGCGACCGATTCTCGAAGCGAGCGCTCCCAGACGGACGGCACCGTGCGATCCGGCGCACTGCAGAGGACGTCGTAGACCAACGCAGCGTCGGCGACGCCGCGCGTCAATACTCCGAACACCGACAGCCCTCCGGCGGACACGGGATGAGGCTGCACCGGCACGCGGTCGCGCTGGACCTTCAAGCCGAAGAGGTTGCAACAGGACGCCGGTATGCGGAGGGAGCCGCCGCCGTCACCCGCCGTCGCGAACGACACGAGTCCCGCCGCCACCGCGGCTGCGCTTCCACCGCTCGACCCACCCGGCGTGCGCGACAGGTTCCACGGGTTCCTGGTGACACCCCAGGTACGGGACTCGGTGAATGGATGCATGCCGAGCTCCGGCAGCGTGGTCTTGCCAATCGGGATTGCCCCCGCCCGGCGCAGGATCTCCACGATTCGGGAGTCCCGAGTGGCCACCGCGGTCGTCGCGCCGGTTCCGTGCGACGTCACTTCGCCGGCGAGGTCGTGCTCGTCCTTGACGGCGAACGGGATGCCCAACAACGGGCGGGGATCACCTCGGTCGAGCGACTCCTGTGCCTGCGCGGCCGCGAGAAGGGCCGCTTCCGGCCGCACCGACACGAACACGTTCACCCGGGGGTTGTGGCGCTCGATGCGATCCAGGTACAAGTCAACGAGATCGGCGGCGTGCAGGGCACCTTCTCGCAGCAGCTTGCTTTGGTGCAGCGGACCGGCGAACGCGACATCGTCGTCGCCCACGCCGCACGAGCGTATGTGGTCCGCCTCGTACGAATGGTCGGATCCGCCGCGTTGAGGAATTCCACGTCAATGTCGGTGGTACCGGTGAGACACGGTTGGCCATCTGCCCCCGGGGCCCTCGTCCCTTCCTTCGAACACGCAAGTCGCAGACGCGCTGAAATGGCCCGATGGCGGAGCAGGGACGGCCCGGGCAGGTCGACGCAGGGGGCAAGGCGGCGAGCGGGGCCGGCGTCGTCCTGTTGACGCTGGCGTCCGGTCAGTTCCTCATGACCCTCGACAGCTCGGTCATGAACGTGTCGATCGCGACCGTCGCCGAGGACGTGGGCACGACGGTCACGGGGATCCAGGCCGCCATCACCTTCTACACGCTGGTCATGGCGGCCCTCATGATCACCGGCGGCAAGGTGGGCCAGATCCTCGGGCGCAAGCGCGCGTTCGCCATCGGCTGCGTCATCTACGGCTGCGGTTCCTTCACCACTGCGATCGCGCCCAGCCTCGCGGTGCTGATCATCGGGTGGTCGGTCCTCGAAGGGATCGGCGCGGCGCTGATCCTGCCGGCCATCGTCGCCCTCGTCGCGTCGAACTTCTCGCGCCACGAACGGCCGCGCGCCTACGGGCTCGTGGCGTCGGCCGGCGCCATCGCGGTTGCGGCCGGCCCGCTGATCGGCGGGCTCTTCACCACGTATCTCTCGTGGCGCCTGGTGTTCGCCGGCGAGGTGATCGTCGTGCTCGGGATCCTCCTGCTCACGCGGCGGATGGCCGACACTCCGGCCGAGCCGGGCATCCGGCTCGACCTCGTCGGGACGGCGTTGTCCGCGCTCGGGCTGGGCCTCGTCGTCTACGGCATCCTGCGCTCCGGGACGTGGGGCTTCGTCCAGCCGAAGCCCGAAGCCCCCGAGCTGCTCGGGCTGTCGCCGGTCGTGTGGCTCGTCCTCGCCGGCGGCGCGGTGCTGGGCGTCTTCCTGGCCTGGGAGAACCACCGCATCGCGCGGGGCGAGAGCGCGCTCATCGATCCCGCGCTGCTGCGGAACGCGACGTTGCGCGGCGGGCTCACGGCTTTCTTCTTCCAGTACCTGCTGCAGGCCGGACTCTTCTTCGCCGTGCCGCTGTTCCTCTCGGTCGCCCTCGGCCTCTCTGCGGTTGCAACCGGTGTGCGGCTGCTGCCGCTGTCCATCACGCTGCTCCTGGCCGCCGTCGGCATCCCCAAGGTGTTCCCGAATGCCTCACCACGTCTGGTGGTGCGACTCGGCTTCCTCGCACTGTTCGCCGGCATCGTGGTGATGATCGCCGCGCTCGATGCAGGGGCGGGGCCGGAGATCGTCACGTGGCCGATGCTGCTCGCCGGCCTGGGCGTCGGCGCGCTGGCGTCGCAGCTCGGCGCCGTGACCGTGTCTTCGGTGCCCGACGAGCAGAGCAGCGAGGTGGGCGGCCTCCAGAACACGCTCACCAACCTCGGCGCGTCGATCGGCACCGCACTCGCCGGCGCCGTGCTGATCTCGGCGCTCACCTCGTCGTTCTTCAGCGGCATCCGCGACAACCCCGCGGTTCCGAACGACGTCTCCGCCAAGGCGGAGACCACGCTCGCGGCGGGCGTTCCCTTCGTGTCCGACAAGCAGTTGGAGGCTGCGCTCGAGAAGGAGGACGTCCCGCAGCAGACGGCCGACGCGATCGTCGACGAGAACGAGACCGCCCGCCTCGACGGCCTGAGAGCGTCGTTGTCGGTCCTCGCCGTGATGGCCCTGCTCGCGTTGCTGTTCAGCCGGCGGATCCCGACCCGGCAATCGGCCGCGTCGCCGGCTGATCCCGCCGCCGCTACCGGTAAGCAGAGCGCCGAATCGGGCATTCTGGACCGGCGCCGTGAGGGCTCGCTAGGGTGCGCCCGATCTCAAGGCGGAGGTGCGCGATGCGGTCGGGTCGTCGGTTCTTGACGGTGGCAGGTCTGGTTGGACTTGTCGGTGGGGCGGCCTTGGCCCTGGCGCCCACAGCGGGCGCGGGCACGGCGGCGGGGACCGAGCTGTTCTCCTCGGGGGAACCCGGGTTCCACGCCGACGCGGCCGAGGTGCCGCCCGGCGTCTGCTTCGTCACGATCCAGACGAGCGGCGGCTCGGGCGGTGACTTCACCTCCATCCCCGTTGAAGCCGTGGCCGCGCTCGCCACGGTCTCGGGTGGGCAGGGCGCCAGCGTGCAGGCACGGTTCGCGGTCAATCCCGGCGATGTCCTCGATGCCTTCGTTGCCGGCGTGGGTCAAAACCCGCCCACCGGCACCGACTCCGGCCATGGCGGCAACGGCGGCCTCGGCGGCGGCGGCGGCGGTGGTGGCGGCACCATGGGCAACGCAGCGGGCGCGGGCGGCGGAGGCGCCTCGGCGGTGAGCATGGGCGGTCAGCCCTTCGTGGTCGCGGGCGGCGGCGGCGGCGCCAGCAGCCAGGCCGGAGGCGCAGCCGGTCAGCCCGGCGCCGACGCGAGCAACGGCAGCGGAGCGAACGGCGGCGGCGGCGGCCAAGCAGACGGCGACGGCGGCGTCCAGAGCGACGGCGACGGCGGCGGTGGCGGCGGGATCGGCACCGGAGGGACGGGCAACGGCGACGGCGGGAACGGCAACGCCGCCCGCACGGTCGGGCGGCGGCGGCGGCGGCGCGAACAACAGCGCGACCGACGGCGACGTCGGCGGCACCGGCACCGGCGCCGGTGGCAGCAGCTCCGTGAGCCCCCTCGGCGGTAACGGTGGCGCCGGCCACGACTCCGGCGGCGATGGTGGCGCCGGCGGCGGGAACAGCGGCGGCAGTGGCGGCGGCGGCGGCGTCGGATTCGCCGGCGCCGGCGGCGGATACACGTCTGGCAACCCGAACGGCGGCGGCGGTGGCGGCGGCTACGGCGCCGGGTCCGGCGGGGGCGCCGGCATCAATGAGCCGGGCGATGGCGCCGGCGGCGGCGGCGGGTCGTCGTTCGTCGCTCCCGACGGGACGGCAATCGCCAGCGCCGTGAACAACACCGGCAACGGCTCCGTGTCGATCCGCTACGACCCGGCCACGGACTCCTGCCCGACGCCTCCCACCCCGCCCGGCCCGCCGGGCCCGGATGGCGGTGCCGGCGGTGTTGCGGTTGCGGTGATCGCGAACCCCAACTTCACCGGCTGAGCTCGAACGCCTGATCGAACGCGAAGGCGACCCGGCCGAGAAGCGGGTCCCGTTCGCGCGATCACGCGTCCGATCGCGCTCGGTCCTGATCGGGTGCGTGCAAATGGCGCAAACGGGTGTTACGTTCCCACCGCAATTTGCAAGGGGCAGGGAAGGATAGGCATGTCGCGCAAGACGTCGAGGCGGAACTTCGTGGCCGGCGGGCTCGCTGCGGCGGGAGGCACGCTGGCAGCCGGCGCAGCTGTCGATGGGGGGGTCGTCGGGGCTGGCGTTCGCAGAGATGTCAGACACGGCGCCATTTCCGAAGACTCCTGACGAGGCGCTGGCGCGGCTCCTCGCCGGGAACAAGCGCTTCGTGGACGGCAAGCCGCACAACCCGCGCCGCGACTCGGTGCGGCGCATCGTGACCGCCGAGGGGCAGAAGCCGTTCGCGATCGTCCTCACCTGCTCGGACTCACGACTTCCCCCGGAGGTGATCTTCGACAAGGGGCTCGGAGACCTCTTCATCGTTCGCGTGGCCGGGAACAGCGGCTACCGACCCGCTCCTCATCGGGTCCATGGAGTACTCGGTGCTCACCTTCGGCAGTGTTCTTCTCATGGTGCTGGGCCACTCGGAGTGTGGTGCCGTGAAGAGCACGGTCGACGTGGTCACGAAAGGCGAGACCGTGCCCGGCGAGCTGAACGCGGTCGTGGAGCCGATCGTGCCCGCGGTCGAAGCCGTGCAGAGTCAGCCGGCGGACCAGATCGTCGACGCCGCCATCCGCGAGAACGTGACGTTGACGGTGCAGGGACTCGGGCAGGTCCCCACCTTCGCCGAGCCTGTACAGAGCGGGAAGCTCAAGATCGTCGGCTACGAGTACCAACTGCAATCGGGCAAGGTCACGCCCGTCTGACCGCGGCCGGCGTCAACACAGGGGCAGCGGCTTCCGACACACCCCTGGGCAGGGAAAGAGTGACCGGAGAGCCGCCGCCTGGGTCGTCACCTACCCGTGTACCTCTCCGCAAACTCGCAAACCGACCTACTGCGCCAACGGTGCGCTGTCCGCAAAACGGCGGAATCGGTTTTGACAAGCCGCCAAAAAGACCGCGAACGCGACGGGACCCGGCTGAGCGCCGGGTCCCGTTCGCGAAGCCGCCGTGCTGTTATGCCAGCCGACGGTAGATGAGCTGCGTCGTCGCGGAAGGGTCGTCGGTGTACACGCCCTCAGTCTTCTTGTCGACGAATTTCGCCCACTCCGCGTCGGACGCCAGTGCCGTCTGAGCTGCCTCGAGCGCCTGCACGTTCTCGTAGCCGCTGAGCCATCCGACGCTGCCGTAGCTCCCGGTCACGTTGGCGAGGAAGAGGGACGGTGTGCCCATGACCTTCTCGGCCCGCTGCGCGAGCTCGATCCCGGCCTCCATCCCGCGGCCGACGTTGCCGGTCGCGCACGTGGTCTGCACCACCGTGGCGTACTCGATCTGCCGGCTCGGGTCAGGCTCGCCGTAGACCACCTGCGCGAGCAGGTCGTCGGGACCGCCGACGGTCAATGAGCTGCCCGCGTCGACTGCGGAAGCGAACCCGTCGTCGGCGGACAGCTTGTCGCCCGCCGCCTCCAAGGCCGCGAGATCCGGGACGAAGGTGCTCCAAGCGACCACGCCGACCTCCGGCGAGTACACCTGCATGAACAGACTTACCGGGAGCCCGTGATGCTTGTTGACGCGTCTCGGTCTGCGGCGAGCGCCCACTCCATCGACTTGCGCGTGTTGCCGGGCGCCAAGCGGAGCCGGCGACTGAACAGGTACATGCGTAACCCCCCACTGCCCCGGACTCTGCGAGTCCGATCGAGACCTTGCCCGCCCGGGGAAGTGAAAAAGAAAGGCCTCGATCACGGAGGCTTCCAGCCGATCCCTGCCAGCGCAAGGGGACAAAAGGTCAGGCTTCGACCGCGACGAGCTCTGGCGGCCGGGGTGCGGGCTCAAGGAGCAGGTGCGAACTGACGATAGAGAGAGGACTGCGTGCCCGGGGCGATCCGAATAGGACAGGAGCTCACATGAATACTGGTCGGCCTTTTCTCGACTTCCTTCGAGCCTTCTTCGCGTTTCTCCTGGCGCTTCTCGGGCATGGTGGCGCCGCGCTCTGACCACAGCGTGCTGACCTGACGATCGCCCGCGGGTCATCGGCCGCGAGGCGTCAGTCCTCCTTGTCGGAGGGCTCGGGTTTCGCCGCGTCGCCCGAGTCTCGGAGTCCCTTGCGGAACTCTTTGCTGGCACGGCCCATGCTCCGGGCGAGCTCGGGGAGCTTCTTCGAGCCGAACAGCAGCAGCACGACCGCCAGGATGATCAGCAGTTCCGGAGCGCCAACGTCCATCGGGCCTCCTCGTACCAACGCGTACAAGAAGCATACGGACGTCGACCCGTTTTCTTACAACGGGCGGTCGACCAAGGCGACGAGCTTCTTCGGGGCCAGGAGGCAATAGCTCTCGGTGAGGAGCTCGGCGACCTCCTCCCAGTCGACGTCGGCGTCGAGCACCATGCCGACTTCGTCGACGCGCCACCGGGTCCCGAAGAACGGGTGCCCCGCGTTGCGAAGGGCGTCGAGCTCCGGGCCCGACGAGCGGAACGTCACCAAGGTGACCGGCCCGCTCGTCCCCGCTGCCCGGGCGTACGACGGCGGCGATCCCGACTCGACCGCGAGGACGTGCGCGAAGGTCCGCGTGCGGATGCGCCAGCGCGTCCCCACCCACGCCTGCTCCTCGTAGGCGTCGGGCAAGCGGCGGCACACCGACCGAAGCTTGGCGACGACGTTGCGCGGCACATCGGCGTAGTCCATCGATCACTTCACGTCACACATGGGGGCCGACCGTCTCGGCGTAACGGCTGTCGGCGGTCCGCTCGAGCAACATTCCGAGCAGCGCGAGGACGGGCACGTCCTCGTCCGGCACGAGCCTGCCGACTGCGCCGTCCTCCACCTGGGCGACGTACCGATCAGTCGACGCGGCCGCCGCCCCCCACATGCGCAGCAAGATACGGAACGTTCCGCCCTTCGCCGAGGTGTCGAACGTGGGGTCGTGACCGATCAGAAGCACGGGAGCATCATCTGTGTCGTAGAACCCCAGCTTGTCGGGGTTCCTCTCGTAGAACCAGGAGATCGTCCGCCCCGTCGCGAGCGTCACCGCCCACTCTTCGCCGTACGGGCCGGGGCGGGCCTTGCCGCCCCAAGTGAGTGTCCCCTCGACCACCTTTTGCCCGGTCCCGTCGTCGACGACTTCGAGCTCCTTCGGATGGCCGAAGTGCACCCAAGGCATGCGCGCGGTGAGGTGCCGTCCGCCGGCGTCGATGTCGAGGTCGTAGCTCGCCAAGCGAAGTCGCGCCGTCGCGAGCTCGGCGTTGTCGTTGCTGACGGCCCACTGGCTCGGGTCGCCGCCGAGGGTGAGCAGCTTCCTTCCCTTGCTCCCTGTCTTCCGCACGTGCAGCGTCGCCATGCCGTGGCCCCCTCTTCCCTTTGCGGTGAAAGTGCGGAAATGTACCACTCCGGGGGATCGGCGACCCTGGGGCCGGTGAAGGCGCCTCGTACGCTTCCTCGCCGTGAGGATCGCCGTCGCGGGAACGGTCGCGCTCGTCGCGCTCGTCGTCGTCGCGTGCGGCGCCGACGACCGGCGACTCGGCGGCGGGGAGCCGGGCGGCGCACCGCGACCGGCCGTCCAGGGCGTAGCGCTCACGGTCTCGGGCGCGGTCGACGGCGAGCTCAGGCCGACGGAGCCGCCGTCGTGCTCACCGTTGACGGTCGCACTCGTCGGCACGATCGGCGGTGAGCGGTACGGCCTCACGGTCTTCGCGCCGTTCGCCAACTTCCCCGGCGGTCAGAGCATCGACCTCCCGCCGCCGGCGGCGGTCGACGCCGGCGTCAGGCTGAACGGGCTCCGCGCCGGCCCCTGGCGCGCCGACGCGTCCCGTGGATCGGGGCGCATCACCGTCGGGCTCAACCTGCAGACGGGATCCTTCGACGCCGATCTGGTCGCGGTCGACGGCAGCCGCGTGCACGCCGTCGGCACCTGGCAGTGCACGACGGGCGGTCCCGCCCCGACGGCTGCGCCGACGACGACGTCGACCAGCTCGTCCTAGCTTCAGAGCGAAGCGGCCAGGAGCGCGCTCCCGAGGAGCGCGAGGCCGGCGCCGTACGCGCGCTCGAGGTGCGCGGCCTGCGTCCGGAGCGCGAGGCGCGCGCCGACATACGAGAGCGGGATCGATGTCACCCCGAAGACGGCCACGACGGCCCAGTCGATGTGGCCGAGCGCGGCGTGCACGATCGTCCCCGGCACCGCGAGCACGGCAGCCACCGCCAGCGAGCACGCGAACGACTGCTTGATCGAGATCCGGAGCACGACGACGAACAGCGGCGCGAGCAGGAACCCGCCGCTGTTGGCGAGCAGTCCCGAGAGCACGCCGACGCTCGCGGCCACTAGGGCCAGGCGCGTGCGGTACGCGGCCGGTTGCACCGCCACCTCGTGAGGATCGCCCGGCCGGAGCAGGAAGCGGATCCCGAGCCCGACGACGATGAGCTCGGTGACCGTGACGAGGATGCTCCCGTCGATCCAGCGGGTCGCGTAGGCGCCTGCGGCCGTGGCGGGCACGCCGATCGCTGCGCTCCATCCGACGATGCGCCAGTCGATGAGCCGCTCACGCCAGTAGGCGTACGACGCGCTGAGCGTTGACGGGATCGTCGCCGGCAAGGGCGAAGCAACGGCCGAGATCGGCGGGATCCCGACCAGGCTCAGCAGGGGCGTGGCGATCGCCGACCCGCCCTTGCCGAAGAGGCCGCCGAGCAGCCCGACGCCGGCGCCGATGGCGGCGACGGCGAGGAGCTGCCCGATGCTCATACGACCATTGGACCGCCCCGATGCTGACAGGTCCAACAGATCGTTCTGATGGATGCCATAGGCTCACCCTATGGAGATCCGGCAGCTCGAGTACGTGGTGGGCGTGGTCGACGAGGGCGGGTTCACCCGCGCCGCCGGAACCCTCCACGTCACCCAGCCCGCGCTCGTCTGAGGGCATCCGCCGGCTCGAGGCGGAGCTGGGCGTCGAGCTGTTCCACCGGGTCGGGCGGCGGGCGCTGCTCTCCGCCGCCGGCGAGGCGTTCGTGGAGCCGGCGCGTCGGGTGCTGCGCGACCTCGGCGTCCTGCGCACGTCCGTCGCGGCCGTGGCGGGATGCACGGCGGGAACGCTCGACGTCGTCGCGCTGCCCACGCTCGCCGTCGATCCGCTCGCCGAGCTCGTCGGCGCGTTCCGTCACGCCCACCCGGAGGTCGTCGTGCGCGTCGACCAGCCGGAGGACGCGGCCGCCGTCGCGACGCTCGTACGGAGCGGTCGCTCGGAGATCGGGCTGACCGAGCTCCCCGTCGCCGAGCCCGGGCTCGTCAGCCGGCAGCTCACCGAGCAGGAGCTGCTCGTCGTGTTGCCGCCGGCCTCGCCGCTCGGCGGTCGGAGGCGACTCACCACCGCCGACCTCGCATCGGTCCCGCTCGTCACGAGCCCCCCGGGGACGTCGACGCGCGGTCTCATCGACGCCGCGTTCGCCGCCATCGACGCCGCGCCCGTGATCGCGGTCGAGACCGATCAGCGCGAGGCGATCGTCCCGCTCGTCGTCGCGGGCGCCGGTGCGAGCATCCTCCCGCGCCCCCAGGCCGAGGCCGCCGCGGTCTTCGGGGCCACCACCGTCTCGCTCACCCCGCGGATGCGCCGTTCGATCGGCCTCATCTGGCGCGACGGCCCGCTCTCACCCGCCGCGCGCGCCTTCATCGACATCGCCGGCGCCGCCGGCGGCTAGGTCGGGACCGGGCGGCCGTCGGCCCGATCGGCCAGTCCGGGTTGTGTGCGATCTCCCAGACGTGCCCGTCGGGATCGGCGACATGCGCGTGGTACATGCCCCAGTCCAACTCGTTCGGGGGCCTGAGGACGGTCCCGCCTGCGGCCGCCGCGGTCGCGACTGCTTCGTCGACGTCGGCGCGGCTGTCCAGGTTCATGGCCAACAGCACGCCACCGAAGTGGGGTTCGACGGGGGTCTCGATCCCGCCGTCGGCCCACAACGATTCAGCCGGCCACAGTCGTGAGCCACGAGCCCGACGTGCGGAACATCCGGAACCCGTCGTCGGCCGAGAGGATCACCTCCCACCCGAGCGCCCGGTAGAAAGACTCGGACACATCGACGTCACGTACGCCGAGGGTGACGAGGCTGACGCGCGGTGCGACGGCCATGCGATCAGCGCATCGTGCGGAATGCGCGCCGCACCTGGTCGACGAACAGCTCGGGTTGCTCCCACGCCGCGAAGTGTCCGCCCCGCTCGGGCTGCTCGTAGAAGCGAAGGTCGGAGTAGCGCTTCTCGCACCACCGGCGCGACGGCCGGACGATCTCGCGGGGAAGATCGAGATGCCCGTCGGCGTGTCGATCGTGTGCGTGGACGCCATCTGGGACTGGCCGGACGGGCGCGCCCAACCGCTCTCCCAGTACAGGCGGGCCGACGACGCCGCCGTCGCCGTGAGCCAGTACAGCGTGATGTTGTCCAGCATCTGGTCGCGGCTCAACGCGCTCGTCGGGTCGCCGTCGTGGTCGGTCCAGGCCCAGTACTTCTCTGCGATCCAGGCCGCCTGGCCGACCGGTGAGTCGACGAGCCCGTAGCCGAGGGTCTGCGGGCGCGTCCCTTGCTCGAGGGCGTACCCGGTACCCCACTCGAACATCTCGCCAAGGTCGGCCAGCGAACGCTGCTCGAACTCGGTGAGCTCGCCGAGCGTGTCGGGATCGGGCCCGACGATCGCCATGTTGACGTGGACGCCGGCGACGTGGGCGGCGTCGCGCTGGCCGATCGTGCTCGACACGAAGCCGCCCCAATCGCCGCCCTGCGCGCCGTAGCGCTCGTACCCGAGGCGAGCCATGAGCGCCGCCCATGCGTCGGCGATGCGTTGGATGTCCCAGCCCGGTTCGGACGGCCGGTCGCTGAAGCCGTAGCCGGGCAGCGACGGGCACACCACATGAAAGGCGTCGGACGGATCGCCTCCGTACGCGCCGGGGTCTGCGAGCTGTGCGATCACATCGAAGAACTCGACCACCGACCCGGGCCAGCCGTGGGTCATGACCAACGGCAGTGCATCGCGGCGACGGCGACTCGACGTGGATGAAGTGGATGCCGAGCCCGTCGACCTCGGTCCGGTACTGCGGGAACCCGGCCAAGGTCTTCTCGCACCGGCGCCAGTCGTACCCGTCCTGCCAGTACGCGCAGAGATCGCGCAGCCACTCGACGGGCACGCCCTGGGTCCAGTCGGCCACCGGCGCCGGCTCGGGCCAGCGGGCGTGGGCGAGGCGGCGGCGGAGGTCGTCGAGCTCGTCGTCGCCGACCGTGAGTGTGAACGGGGTCAGGGTGTCGGTCATGGGGGCACTCTAGGGACGGACAGGCCTCCGCTGCCCGAGCATGCGCCATCCCGCAGGCACATCGAGGAAGCGCTGGATGTCGCGACGGATGATCTCGGCGCCGGCGGGGGAGTCGTACATCCGGTGCGTCACGTCTCGGAGCGAGCGGAAGCCGAGCTCTGCGATCCCGTCGACCTCGGGCGCGTCCGGAGTGAGCGGCTCGATCACGATGTTCTGCACGTACCGCACGAGCACCGGATGATGCTTGCGGGCGAGGGGCGAGTGCACGTTGGTCCAGTGGTCGGCGAACTCGTCCCGGCTGAGGCCGGCCGCCCGGCGCACGAACGCGATCCTCGTGACGTGCTCGCCGCCCCGGTCCCACTGCCGCCGCTCCTCCACCCGGTACGCCTCCGCGTCGGGCGGCACGGGCGCGTCTCCCCGCAGCATCGCGATGGCGGCGACGTGCTCGGGCCGGCCGGTCACCCCTTCCGCCACCGGCAGGTACAGCTCGTCGGCGTCGTCGGGAATCGCACCGAGGAGCGCGGCGATGACTTTCACGTCGCGGTCAGAGTAGAACCTGCCCCATGGAGCCGAGCCAGTTCGAGACCAGTGCGCTGTTCCGCGAGCTCGTCGACGAGGTGCGCGGGCTCGAGGCGAAGCTCTACGAGGGCCCCAACGCGCCCCGGGACGAGCAGTCCGTGCTCGAGGGCTACAAGTGGATCTTCTCGATCCTCCAGGTCGCCTTCGACGCCCACGTGTGGGCCGACACCGCCAACCCGCGCTTCGTCGACATCGTCGGGCCGTACAAGAAGTGGGGTGGCGACAACGCCGACGCCTTCTACCAGTACGCCCCGATCGACCCCCGCCGCACCTACCGGGTCCGGGGAAAGAAGGGCGACAGCGTCTACCTCTCCCTCACGGTCTACGGCGGCCCGAACGACGGCCGGTACTCGGAGCGCATCGTCGGCACCGTCAACGACCGGATGCTCCACATCGCTCCCGACGGCTCCTTCGAGCTCGTCCTCAGCCCCGAGCCGCACGACGGCACGTGGCTGAAGCTCGAGCCCGACGCCGTCTGCGCGATCACCCGCGACTACCTCGACGACCCCGTGCACGACCGGCGCGTCGAGTGGCACATCGAGGCCGTCGACCCGCCGGCTACGTACCGACTCGACGACGCCGACCTCGCCCGCCGCTTCCGCGCCGCCGTCACGTGGCTGCGGGACCAGGCGAACATCGTCCCGCTCGCGCTCGGCGATCCCAACACCGTCGACGAGCCCTACGGGGTGCCACAGCAGACGTTCGGGTGGGCTGCCGGCGACGCCGCCTACGCCATGGGCAGCTTCGACCTCGCCGACGACGAGGCCCTCGTGATCGAAGGCCGCTCGCCCGAGTGCGCGTTCTGGAACGTGTGCCTGTGGAACCAGTTCCTGCACACGTACAACTACGACTACGAGCGCGTCACGATCAACGGCGGCCAAGTGCAGTACGAGGACGACGGGTCGTGGACGATCGTCGTCGCCCACCGTGATCCCGGACATCCGAACTGGGTGTCACCGGCCGGCCATCCGCGCGGGCGCATCTGGTTCCGCTGGTTCTACCCGTCCGAGACACCCGAGCGGCCCGCGACGCGCGTGGTCAAGGTCGCCGGCCTCGCCTGATCGTCTGAGCGTCTGAGCGTCTGATTCTCGGAAGCAAAATGGTCGCTGTGCCGCCGTTTTGCTGCCGAGAACACAGACGACGCCGTCTTCTGCTTGAGTCCCATGCGCCGATCCAACCACCTCAAGTACGCTTGAAGTGAACCGTTCTCGGGGGTCATGTGGCGGACGACACGCTCACCATCGGCGAGGTGGCACACCGGACGGGCGCGGCACCGTCGGCGCTCCGCTACTACGAGGAGCGCGGGCTCCTCACCCCTGCGGCCCGGGTCTCCGGGCGGCGCCGGTACGGCCCGGAAGCGGTCGGCGTGGTGGGCGCCATCCTCTTTCTCGCCGACGTCGGCTTCACGCTCTCCGAAATCGAGCAGCTGATGGCGGCGCGCTCGACGTCGCCGCGGCCGTGGCGCGATCTCGCCCGGCGGAAGCTCGTCGAGCTCGACGAGCGCATCGCCGAGGCGCAAGCCGCCCGAGTCGCCGTCGAGCACGCGCTGGCCTGTCCGCACGACGACATCGCCACGTGCCCGACCTTCCAGGAGGTCGTCCGCCTCCGGCTCGATGGGCAAGCCGCTCGAGGATCGGCACCCGGCGTGATGTGCCTGTGCGGGCAAGACTGACCGCCATGCCGAGGATCCGGGGCGTGGACATCGCGATCCGAGACGAGGGCGCCGGGCTGCCGTTCCTCTGGGGCCATGGCCTCCTCAGCAGCATGGAGGAAGAAGACCGGTTCATCGTCATGGACTTCGCCCGCCTCGCCCGTGGACACCACGTCATCCGGTGGGACGCGCGTGGCCACGGGCTGTCGGGAGGCGAGCCCCAACCCGAGGACTACCGCTGGGAGAACCTCGGCCGCGACCTGATCGCGCTCGCCGACGAGCTCGGTGTGGACCGCTTCGTCGTGGGCGGTGTCTCGATGGGCGCCGCCACCGCCCTGCACGCGGCGATCCAAGCGCCGCGTCGCGTGCTCGGGGTCGTGGCGATGCTGCCGCCGACCGCCTACACCACGCGCGATGAGCAGGCCGACCTGTACCGAGCCAGTGCCGTCCTCATCGAGCGACTCGGCTTGGACGCGTACCTCGACCAGCTCAGGAGCCTGCCCTCCCCCCAGATCCTCGCCGGCTTCGGCGAGCGGTTCATTCCGATTCCCCGGGTGTCCGAAGCGCTCATGCCGTCGGTGCTGCGCGGCGCGGCGAGCAGCGACCTCCCTCCGGAGAACGCCGTGCGTGCGATCTCGTCACCGGCACTCCTTCTTCCCTGGGTGGGTGACGACGGCCATCCCATGTCGACGGCCGAGCGCCTGCTGGAGCTGCTGCCGGACGTCCAGATCCACGTCGCCCATCACCTTCGTGACGTCGGCACGTGGACCGACCGGATCGACGCGTTCCTCGAGCCGCTCGGCGCCGAGACGACGAGGGCCTGAGAACCGCACGCGGAGAGGCGCTACGACTCCGACGTCACCCCGAAGCGGTCGGTGTAGAAGCGAAGCGCGCCGCGACGCTCGTCCGCGTCGAGGCCGAAGTCGGCGAGGTCGTAGCGGATGCCGCCGAACTTGCCGCGCGGGTGGTCGTCCATGAACGACTGCATCGCGGCGCGGGCGCGGTCGGTCATCGGCTGCCCGGCGAGGTCGTAGATGCGTCCGACCATGGCGACGTCGTCGGACATGAACTCGTCGAAGTGGACGTCGATCGACTGGTCGGCCGGCAGCACGTCGCGGTCGTCGGCGCACGCGCGCAGCATGCGCTCGATGCGATCGGCCCAGTAGCCGCCGATGAACCGTGGGTCGACCCGTTCGTGGCTCAACCGGGCCGTGTAGCTGATCATCGTGGCGACGGACGTCGTCACCGAGACCGGGTCGCGGTGCGTGACGACGAACGTCGCGTCCGGGAACGTGGCGCGTAGTGCCGGGAACTGCTCGATGTGTTGCGGCGACTTGAGGACCCACCGGTCGCCACCCCGGAGCCACTGGAGCACTTTGAGCACGGTGCGCATGTACTCGTAATGCGGCGTCTGGTCGTGGGCGAGGTAGTAGTCGCGCCACGTCGGCATGGCGGCGGTCGTCTCGAACAGCATCGTCGAGAAGTCGATCGCCAGCAGCTGGATCTCCTCGTGGACGTGGTCGACGGTCATCTCGTGCATGCGCTTGAAGTACGGCATCGCCGAGTTGATGAAGTCGAGCGCGACTTCGGTGCGGGCGACCCGAGGATCGGGCTCTCCGGGCGCCGGCTGCTCGCGGTCCGGGAGCACGGGCTCGAGGGCCTCCCAGTACGGGAGCGACCGGAGCGCGGGATCGGCGGCCATGAGGTTGTGCAGATGCGTCGTCCCCGTGCGGGGGAGCCCGCAGACGATGATCGGGGCCTCGATGCGCACGTCGTGGATCTCCGGATGGCGGCGCAGGAGGTCCTGGACGAGGAGCCGGTTCGAGAGCAGCTGCACGAAGAGCGCGTGGTTGCTCACCAGGCCGGGCGCGCTCAGCCCGGCCTCGGTGCGGAACGACTTGCAGAGCACGTCGAGGGGCTCTCGGAACCCGTCGCCGCCGAAGTCGGACAGGCCCGTCTTGGCCGTCGCGTCCTCCATGAGCGCGCCGGGCTCGAGGCGCAGGCCGTCGGCCATGGCGGCCATGGCCGTGAGGATCTCGGTGGTCTCGGAGGAGAACTGCGGGTCGGCGAGGTCGTCGATGCGGACGGGCGCCGGGCGTGCCCCGACCGTCACGGGTCAGGCTCCTGCCGGCACCGGCACCGTGCGGGTGTCGCGTCCGGAGCGCAGCACCGTGCCCGGGAGGTCGCCCGTGGTCGCGCCGTCGACGACGATCGGGCGTCCGTTCACGAACACGCGGTGCACGCCGGTCGAGCCGGCGAACAGCCGCGCCGTGCCGCCCGGCAGGTCCTCGACGAGGCGCACCTCGTCGGCGCCGACGGTCGCCGGGTCGAACACGACGAGGTCGGCATGGAAGCCCTCGCGCACGACGCCCCGGTCCCGCAGCCCGAACAGCTCGGCGGGCGCCTGGGTGATGAGGTGGACGGCCTCCTCCAGCGGGACGAGCTTGCGGCCACGGATCATGTCGGCGAGGAAGACGGTCGTGTACGGCGCGCCGCACATGCGGTCGAGGTGGGCGCCGGCGTCGGACCCGCCGATGAGGACGTTCGGGTTGCGCCATGCGTCGGCGCGCATCTTCCACGAGTCCTCGTCGTCGTCCGGCGGGATCGGCCACAGCACGGTGCGGAGCTCGTCGTTGACGACGATGTCGAGCAGGGTGTCGAAGGTGTCCTGGCCGCGCTCTTGCGCCAGGTCGTACACGACGCGCCCCTTCAGGCCTTCGTTCGCGGCCGAGTACGTGTCGCCGATCTGGTAGCGACCCCAGGAGGCCAGCCGGCGGAACACACCCGCTTCCTTCGAGCGGGCGCGCTCGTTCATCCACTGGCGGGTCGCGGGATCACTCAACTTCTCGACGCGCTCGGGAACGGGAAGGTTCATGACCTCGTTCCATCCCGGCAGCATGAACAGCGCGCAGTAGTTACGGAAACTCATGTTCATCTCGACGAGGATCGGCATCGTCAGCGCGATCGCCTTGCCGCCGCGCGCCGCCGCGTTCTCACACGCCGCCAGCTGCGCCCGGTAGCGCTCGGGCTCCTTGGCGTCGACCGTGAGCACGTTCCAGTTGAGCGGTCGGCGGGCGGCGAGGGTCATCTCCGCCATCTGCTCGACCTCGTCGTCGCGGAAGCCGCGCATGCACCCATCGGTCACGTACTCGAGCGTCGTGCCCTCGTGGTCGCGTACGGCGCCGCACAGCGCGAGCACTTCCTCCTTCGACGCCCACCGTGACGCGACCGGCTGGCCGTCGCCGTCGGAGTGGGTGAATGCCAGGGTCGTCGAAAAGCCGATCCCGCCGGCGTCGATCGATTCGTGCAGCAGCCGCACCATCTGGTCGATCTGCTCGGGCGTGGCCTCGTTGCCGACCGCGTCGGGGCCCATCACGTTGCGGCGCAGCGCGCAGTGTCCGACGTTGAACATCGCGTTCACGGCCACGTTGCCGTCGAGGCGGTCGAGGTAGTCACCGAAGGTCGACCAGTTCCACGGCACGCCGTTCTCGAGCGCCGGCAGCGGCATGCCCTCGACCCGGGCCATCATGCGCCGCAGGTAGTCGGCATCCTGCTCGGCCAGCGGCGCGAGCGTGAACCCGCAGTTGCCGTTGGCGATCGTGGTGACGCCGTGCACGGTCGACGGCGACGCCAGCGGGTCCCAGAACAGCTGCGCGTCGTAGTGGGTGTGGGGGTCGACGAAGCCGGGGGAGACGACGAGGCCGTCGGCGTCGACGGTCTCGGTGGCGGGCTCGTCGATGCTGCCCGGCTCGTCGACGGCGACGATGCGCCCGTCGCGCACGCCCACGTCGGCCCGGCGGCCGGGCGTCCCGGTGCCGTCGACCAGCGTGCCGCCCTGGATCAGGTAGTCGAGCAATGGACCCCCTCGGCGGTCGGTGAAACGCGTTCTATTTTGCGTCGGGCAGCGCGCAGACGCAACCGGACTCCGAGGGCGTCACAATCGCGATCGTCCGACGTCCGACGACCGAGGTGATCGCGATGGACGGCGAGCACACGGCGCCGGGGGCGGGCGGTGACCCCCGGGCGCCCACGGTCTCGTTCATCACCACCGAGCACTTCACGCTGCAGAGCGCCCGTTCGCAGACGATCGCGGAGTCGACCGGCCGGGCGAGCATGTTCTTGGCATCGGTCTCGGGCGGTCTGGTCGCCTGGGGCCTCGTTGCAACGGCGACCGGCGCCGGCGGCGGGTTCTTCGCGTTCGGGCTGGTGCTTCTGCCCACGCTCGCGTTCGTCGGGCTCGTGACGTTCGAGCGGGCGTTGCAGTCCGGCATCGAAGACCTCGGCTACGCGCGTCGCATCGCGCGGCTGCGCGCCTACTAGCTTCGCCAACGCGCCGGAGCTCGCCCCGTACCTCCTCAGCGTCGAGCCACAGGCGCGCCTTCGCGTCCAGGGGCTCCGCGGCGGCTACTTCCAGGGCTTCCGGACCATCGCCGGCATGGTGGGCGTGATCACCGCGGTTCTGGTGGGCTCCGAGGCGGGCCTCGCCGTGATCGAGGCGTTCGACGCGCCGGCCGTCTCGTTGGCGGTGGGCGGTGTGGTCGCGGTCGCTGCGGTCACTGGATTGATGACGTACCAGCGGGGCGTCTGGGCCCGAGCGGCCGAGGATCCGATCACCCCGCATGACGCTCCGGATGCTTGATCAGCCCTCGCTCGTCTCGCCGCACGGTTCATCCCGCCGGGAGTGATCGCGCTCCGCGGGCTTCGATCACCGCACGCGACCGCACCCGTCGAATCCTCATCTCCGCAACCCGCCGGCTGGTGACCGAAACGGACCGACCCGAAATATACGAAGAAACGCCCGATACGGGCCATTAGGGCAGGGACCCAGGAGGGGTCTGCGCTCTGGATGTACCGTTCGCCCGTCCGGGGCGGCCGAGCGGGAGGCTGCGCATGGTCGAGGGTGTCGACCCGGGACCGGCGTCCGAGTCCCAGCGGCTGGCGCAGAAGAGCGTTGAGAAGTTTCAAGCCGGCGAGCTCGAAGCGGCCGTCGACCTGGCGGGGGACAGCGCGGACTTGGCGGCCGCGTACTCGTTCCTCCAGAAGGTCGTCGGAGTCATCGCGGTCTCGTTGCCGTTCGTCCTCATCATCGGCAACAGAGCGTTGACGGGCGACGAGCTGGAGAGCTCGATCAGCGCCTACTACCACACGCCCATGGGTGGAGTCTTCGTCGGCGCGCTCTGTGCGCTCGCGGTGTTCTTCGTGTCGTACAACTACAAACCGCTCCCGGGGTTCAACCTGCGACAACATGCATAAGTCACGATCGCCGCCGTCGCCGCGCTCGGTGTCGCCTGGTTTCCGACCACGAGGAGTGAGCCCGTCCACGCAGAGCGAGCAGGTCATCGGACGCGTTCACCTGAGCGTTCGCGTTCGTGTTGTTCGCCATGCTCGCCGTCTTCGCCCTCGTGCTGTTCCCGCTGTCGAAGGGCACGATGACGCCGAGCGAAGAGGATCCGGAACACGCTCTACAGGGTGTGCGGGGTGATCATCGTCGGTCGCGATGTTGTTGGTGCCGGTTTCCAACGCTGGCCGACCCACCCGAGTGGTTGCACGCCTTCTTGTGGCTCGAGGTGATCTGCGTCGACGCGTTCGGGGTCTCGTGGCTGGTCAAGGGCGAGCTTCCTCGGAATCCTGGCCGACAAGGAGCCGGCCGGCGCGTCCCCCACCGCATCTTCGTAGACGCGGTCGGGAGCTAGACGCGACCGACGCGCTCCCACACGAGCGCGGCAGTGCGCTCGACCCCCTGGAAGATCATCGGCTTGGTGCTGAGGGTGAGGGTGTCGCCGTCGAGCTCGGCGAAGCGGACCTGGTCGTCGCCGATCCAGTTCGGGAACGAGCACACCTCGATGTGGTGGACGACGGCGCCCTCGTCGGCGCGCACCTCGAACGTCCCGGCGTACCCGAGGTAGGAGTTGATCGCCGCCGACCGTTCCACCGGCGTGCCGCCGAAGACGTCGCCGTCGTGAAACGGCGTGCGGCTCTCCGCCATGATCTCGACCGACATGTAGTTCCCGTCGTGGTACGAGATGAAGCCGATCGGATTCTCGCCGAGGGGATCGACTTCCGAACCGTCGCTGCCGGTGTTCTTCCACGACCGCAACCGCCAGGTCCCGATCAGGTCGTCGGGCTTCAGCAAGAGAATCCTCCCGTGAGAAGGAACGCGCTCACGTGTCGAGGGGCGCGAGCGCCTCGGCCGCCGACGCCAGTGCCGCCAGGTGATCGATCGACCGACGTCGAAGCCGGCGCCCATCGTGTTCACCGACAGATGCGTGGCCCCGGAGTCGCGCCACTTGCCCCCTTGGCGCGCCAGCTTGTCGAGGTCACTCTCGGTCCAGGTGACGCGGCCCTCCATGCCGATGGCGTCGGAGTCGCGTCCCGCGTCGACGGCCGCGCTGCGCACGACGGCGCGCGCCCCGTCGAGCCGCTCGCCCGGCGGCACCTGAGGGAACCAGCCGTCGGCCAGCCGGCCCACCCGGCGCAGAGCGGGCTCCGCCACCGCGCCGAACCACACCGGGATCGGACGCTGCACCGGCAGCGGCGCGAGACCGGCGCCGGTGACCCGTTCGTACGTGCCGTCGAAGGTGAGGCTCCGTTCCGACCACAACCGCCGCAGCAGCGCCACCTGCTCCTCGAGTCTCCGACCTCGGTTCGAGAAGTCCTTGCCGAGCGCCTCGTACTCGACTGCGTTCCATCCGATGCCGACGCCGAGACGGAAGCGCCCGTCAGTGAGCAGGTCGACTTCGGCCGCCTGCTTCGCCGCCAGCACCGTCTGACGCTGGGGCAGGATGATGATGCCGGTGACCAGCTCCATCAACGTGATCGCGGCGAGATACCCGAAGAGCACGAACGGCTCGTGGAACGTGGTCTCCACGTTGTACGGGCCCGCCCAACCTGTGTGCACCTCGGGATCGGCGCCGACGACGTGGTCGTACGCCAGGATGTGGGTGAAGCCGAGCTCCTGCACCCTCTCGCCGTACGCGCGCACCGCGCCGACGTCGCCGCCGATCTCTGTCTGCGGGAAGACGACGCCGATACGCACTACAGATCCGGCAGATTGAGGGCGAGGTTCGGGTACTCGATGCCGCCGTCGACCTCGAGGAGCTTGCCCGTGACGAAGCTGCTCGCCGGGGACGCGAGGTAGAGGGCGGCGATCGCGATGTCATCGGTCTCACCGAGGCGGCGCAGCGGCGTCTTGGAGACCATCTCGTTGCGGAGGTCGTCGTTCGTGAGCACGATCTCCAGCGCCGAGGTCGCCACGGAGCCCGACCGCGATGCCGTTGACACGGATGCGCGGCGCGAGGTCGGAAGCCATGAGCCGCGTCATGTGCGACAGGGCGCCCTTCGCCGTGCCGTAGGCCGCGTAGCCCCGATCCGTCAGACGGCCCATGGCGCTCGAGATGTTCACGATGCTCCCGCCGTCGCGGGCGAGCATGTGCGGCACCGCGAGCTTGCTGAGCGCGAAGGCAGTCGTGACGTTGAAGTGGAACGCGCCTTCGAGCGCCTTCTCGCTCGTGTCGAGGAACGGCTGAGGCATCGCGCCGCCGGCGTTGTTCACGACGACGTCGATGCGGCCGAACTCATTCATGGCCTGGTCGACGATGAGGTCGAGGTTGGCGAGGTCGCTCACGTCGCACGGCACGCCCAGTGCCCGCCGCCCGAGATCGGCGACCTGGTTGGCGACGTCCTCGAGCTGCTCCTTCGTGCGCGCCGCGATCACCACATCGGCGCCCGCTTCGGCGAACGCCAGCGCGCAGCCGGCGCCGATGCCCCGGCCGGCGCCGGTCACGATGGCGACCTTGTCGGTGAGGCTGAACCGGTCGAGAAGCATCGCGGCTCCTTATCGAAAGACGAGAGGGGCGCGCTTCACGCCCGCGATCACCGCCGAGTTGCTGCGCTCGACGCTACCTGCGGGCTCGACGGTCTCGAACCGGTCGAGGAGCTCCTCGAGGAGGACGCGCCCCTCGATACGGGCGAGCGTGGCGCCGATGCAGAAGTGCGTGCCGAAGCCGAAGGCGACGTGCTGGTTGGGCGTGCGTGCGATGTCGAACCGGTCGGCCGTCGGTCCGAACTGGCGGTCGTCCCGGTTGGCCGACGCGTAGAGCATCAGCACGGGGTCGCCCTCCCGGATCGCCTCGCCGCCCAGCTCGGCGTCGCGAGTCGCGGTCCGCATGAAGCTGACGACCGGGGAGGTCCAGCGCAGCATCTCCTCGACCGCCGTCGGGACCAGCGACCGGTCGCGGCGCAGGCGCTCCCAGTCCCGCGGGCGCTCGGCCAGCGCCACGAGCCCGCCCGAGATCATGTTGCGCGTCGTCTCGTTGCCGGCCACCAGCAGCTGGACGAGGAACATCGTCAGCTCGGCGTCGCTGAGCCGGCGGCCCTCGATCTCGACCTGCGCCAGCACGGAGATGAGATCGTCACGCGGCTCGGCGCGCCGGGCGACGGTCGTCGCCAGGAGCGTCTCGTGCATGTCGGCCTGGAGCTCGGCGCGTTTCTCCTCCGTCCAGTCGGTGGCGCCCGGGATCACCGCCTCCGACCACTCGAACAAGCGCTGCCAGTCCTCGTCGGGCATCCCGAGCAACGCGCTGATGATGGCCAGGGGGAACGGGACGGAGACGGTCTCGACGAAGTCGACGGGCCGTCCCGCCTCGATCTCGTCGACGAGCAGCTTCGCCCGCCGGCGGACGTCGCCCTCGAGGGCGCGCATGCGGCCGGGTGCGAAACCGGGCTGCACGAGCTTGCGGTACACGGTGTGCTCGGGCGGGTCGGTGTGCATCATCGTCGGCGGCGTGTCGTAGCCGGCGCCGATCTCCATCACGAGGATCCCGCGCCCGGAGCAGAACGTCTCGGGATCGGTCGACACCGCCATCACGTCGTCCCAACGGCTCACGGCCCAGAACCCGTTCGTGTCGTTCCACGCCACGGGCGCCTCGTCGCGCAACCGCGCGTACTGCGGGAACGGGTCGCCGGCGTAGAACTCGTCCTCGACGAGCGGGTCGGTGAGCTGCTCGTGGACCGGCATCGCGCGGCTACGGGCGCGTGAACGCAGGGCTGTTGGAGTCGGACGGGACGGTGTCGAGCGGTACGGCGACCTCCTCGACCGTCGGCCCGACGCGGTCCGCAACCGGCGCGAGGGCATCGAGGTCGAAGTCGTAGACGCGCGCCGCGTTGCCCGCCAGGAGCTGTTGCAGCTCGACGGGATCGGTGCCGGCGAACGACCGCCGCAGGCTCTGCGTCGTGTACGGGTGCGTGCCCTCGTCGTGCGGGTAGTCGCTGCCCCACATGAACTTGTCGATGCCGACGGCGTGGCGCGTCTGCGCCTCACGTGGACTCGGGAAGCTGGCTGCGATCCAACAGTTGCGGGTGAAGTACTCGCTCGGCTTGAGCGGCAGCCGCTGGTCGTCGGAGTACTTGATCTCGCCGACCCGGCCGGAAGCCATCTGCGCGTGGTACCCGTCGATCATCGCCAGCGTGCTCGGGACCCACGACGCGCCCTGCTCGGTGACGACGAACTTCAGGTTCGGATGCCGCTCGAACACGCCGGCGAGGATGAGGTGCCACAACGCCCGGTGCGAGTACCACGATGTCTCGACCAGCCACAGCACGTTCGTGACCGCGTACTTGCCGTAGTTCGGCGACCCGCTTCCCGAGTGGTGGTTCAGCGTGACCTCGAGGTCCTCGCACTCCGACCACAACGGCTCGTAGACCGGGTCGTACAGCGGCGCGATCTCGGAGTCGTCGGGGCGGCCGGGGAGCAGGACGCCGCCGCGCAGGCCGGACTTCTTGATGAAGCGGACGTCCCGCACGGCCTCGTCGACGTCGTTGAGGAAGATCTGCCCGACGCCGGCGCGGCGGTCGGGAGCCACCGCGCACCAGTCGGCGAGCCATCGGTTGTGGGCGCGGATGCCGGCGAGTCGTCGGTCGAAGTCACGGGCCGACGGCGGCCGCGCGACGAGCGAGGCGGTGGGGAAGAACGGCGGCACGGTGTTCGGGAAGATGACCTCGCCGACGATGCCGTCGGCCTCGAGCTCGGAGACCCGCCGCTCGTGATCCCAGTTCCGCGCGCGGCCTTCGCGCTGCAGGTCACCGAAGGGGTTCTTGTACGCGCCGCGCCAGGCGTCGAACTCCTCGCGGTAGGCAGGGTCGAGGTACTCGCGGTACTGCTCCATCGACCCGCCGGCGTGGCAGTCCGCCGACACGAGGACGTACCGATCGCCTGCCGGCAGCGTGGCGGTGCTGCTCGTGCTCATCGGGCCGCCGTCTGAACCCGCTCGTCGATCTTGAAGACCTGCATGGCGTTCTCGCGCAGGAACTTCGGCCACACGTGGTCACGGAACGGCACGTCGGGGAGCTCCCCGAAGATCCGCTCGAGCGACAGGCCCATGGGAAAGTAGCCGGCGTACATGATCTTGTCGGCGCCACGCGTGTTCGCGTAGTCGACGATCGCCCCGGGGTAGTACTTCGGCGCGAACGCCGACGTCATGTAGTAGAGGCCGGGCCATTTCAGCATGAGCTTCACGGCCAGCTCCTCCCAGGGCTCGGCGCCGTGCCGCATCACGATCCGCAGCTCGGGGAAGTCGAAGCACACCTGGTCGAAGCGCTCGACGTGCTGGCACGCCGACGGGAATCGCGGCCCGGCGATCCCGGCGTTGACGACGACAGGGATGTCGAGCTCCACGCACGTCGCGTACACCGCGTATGCCTTGGGATCGTCGACCGGCACCTGAGGGAGGCACCCGGCCGGGAAGAACGTCACCGCCGCCAGGTCCTGTTCGTCCTTCGTCCGGCGAATCGCCCGGACCGACTCCATCACGTCGTTCGGGTTGACCTCCAGCGAGAGGAGGAACCGGCCGGGGTACCGGTCGCGGGCTTCCAGCGTCATTCTCGTGAGGCCGACGAGCCCCTTGTCGATGCCGAACCGGTCCATCTCGGCGATCGTCACGTCGACCGGGTCCCGGTCATCGTCGACCTCGTCGGGCACGTCCTTGAACATGTACTCGGCGAGGAAGCTCATGTCCTTCGACTCGGAGTCCTTCGCACCCTTCCGCAGGTAGTCGTAGACAGCCTTGCGGTCGCGGTGCGGGAATCCGATCATCAGGTCGACGACGCCGATCCCCTCCGGCATGGGCACGCCGTCGAAACTAGGGCAAGCTCGCGGAATGAGCGAGCTGGTCGACGGCGGACGTGCCGCTGTCGCGGACCGAGATTGGGCGCTGGCGCTCTCGTTGCTCCGAGACGCCGACGACGCCGGTGTGCTCGAGCCGGGTGACGTGGAACGACTGGCCGAGGCGTCGTTCTGGATGGGCCATCTCGAGGAATGCATCGAAGCGCGCGAGCGCGCCTACGCCGGGCTCGTCGAGGAAGGTGACGTCCGGGCCGCGGCCCTCGTCGCGCTCCACCTCGCCTTCCACCACGCCGGACGGGCGGCGCTCGCGGTCGCGGGCGGATGGCTCGAGAGCGCGGCCACGCTCCTCGCCGATCAGCCCGAGTGCGTCGAACAGGGCTGGCTGGAATGGATCCAGGCGATCGTGGCTGCGGAGCTGCTCGGCGATCGCGAGATGGCCTTGCAACACGCGGAGCGTGCGATCGAGATCGGCCGGGCGGTCGGTGATCGGGACGTCGAATCGCTGGGCGTCCTCGAGAAGGGCGGCACGTTCATCCATCTCGGGCGCGTCGACGAGGGCCTCGCGCTCATGGACCAGGTCATGGCGCGTGCTGTCAGCGGGCTGCTCGGGCCGTGGGCGTCGGCGGCGACCTACTGCGGGACGATCAGCACGTGCGCCACCCTCGGCGACTACCGCCGCGCCTCGGAATGGATCGAGGAGGTACGACGCCGGCCCCCGGCCACGCGCTCGTGCGAGTTCCCGGGCGACTGCCGCCTGCACCGGGCCGAGATCCTGCAGCTGCGGGGCGAATGGGAAGAGGCCGAGGTCGAGGCGGCACGCGCCTGTGACGAGCTGGCGAGCTGGGACGCCGCTCACGTCGCCGTCGGGCTCTACGAGCTGGGGATGCTCAGCCTCCGGCGCGGTGACCTTGCCGCCGCCGAGACGGCCTTCCGGCAGGTCGAGGAGAAGAGCGGCTCGACACAACCCGGTCGTGGACTGCTCGAGCTGCTGCGCGGACGCCCGGAGACCGCACGCGCGTCCCTGAAGGAAGCGCTGGACGCGGCCGAGGACCCGCTCGCGCGAGCGCGGCTCCTCCCTTCAGCGACGGAAGCTGCGTTGGCGGTCGGAGATACGGAGACGGCTCGACAGTGCACAGACGAGCTCGGCGGGATCGCCGACCAGTTCCCGACGGTCACGCAGCATGCCCGCGCCGCGCAGGCATGCGGCGAAGTGGCGCTCGCCACCGGTGAGTTCGATCTCGCACGAGACAAGCTCCGGGAGGCCGCCGACGGCTGGCAGCAGGTCGGCGCGCGAATACGACGAAGCGCGAGCGCAGGTCTCACTCGCGGTCGCGCTTCGTGAGACGGGCGAGATCGACGCCGCCGAGATCCATCTCCAGCGGGCGCTCGACGCCTTCGAACGGTTGGGAGCGATGTTCGACGTCGTTCGCGTCACCGAGCTCTTGGGCAGGGCTGCACCGCAGTCGCGGGTCGTCCGGACGTTCATGTTCACGGACATCGAGGATTCGACGACGCAGCTCGCGACCATGGGCGATGACCGCTGGTCCGAAGTCTTGCGTTGGCACGACTCGACGCTGCGCCGCCTGTTCGATCGATACCACGGTCAGGAGATCAAGCAGCGCGGTGGGGGCGACGGTTTCTTCGTCGCCTTTACATCGGCCGAGTCCGCCCTCGAGTGCGCCATCGCCATCCAACAGGCCATGGGCGAAGACGCTGGCGATGGTCGCCCTCCGATTCGCGTCCGCGTCGGTGCGCACGAGGCGGAGGCCACGCGAAGCTTCGATGACTACGGTGGCCGCGGCGTCCACGAGGCGGCGCGGATCGCGGCACTGGCGAGCGGCGGAGAGGTCTTGGCGAGCGTCCGAACCTTGGAGTCGGCGGGTTCACGTCATCCGGCGACGGAGCCGCGTTCCGCTGTGCTCAAGGGTCTCGCCGAGCCCGTCGACGTCGCGTCACTCCGCGTGCGATGAGCGACTCACTCCCGCGGTGGATGCGCCGCATCCCGACGACCACAGGTGACACGCCCGAGGCGGTGCCGGCGGCGACGGTGGTGTTGCTCCGGGACGTGGCCGGCGGCGGGGTCGAGACCCTCATGGTGCGGCGCAGCTCGAAGCTCGAGTTCGCCGGGGGCATGTGGGTGTTCCCGGGCGGGCGGGTCGATCCCGACGACATCCCTGCCGACGGCGACGTGATCGAGGCTGCTCGGCGCGCCGCCGTGCGCGAGGCGCTCGAGGAGGCGGCACTGGTCGTGGACGCCGACGCCATGGTGCCGTTCGCGCACTGGGTGCCGCCGCCGGTCACGGCCAAGCGCTTCGCGACGTGGTTCTTCCTGGGACCCGCGCCGGAGGGGACGGTCACGGTCGACATGGGTGAGATCCGCGACCACCGTTGGCTCCAGCCCGCCGACGCCATCGCCCGGCGCGACGCCGAGGAGATCGAGCTCGCCCCGCCGACGTGGGTGACACTGCACCGGCTTGCTCAGTACGCGGACGTCGCGGCCGCCGTCGCCGACGCCCGGGCGCGCGAGCCCGAGTTCTTCGAGACACACATCGCCCGCGTCGAAGGCGGCGCCGCCGCTCTCTGGGAGGGCGACGCGGGCTACGAGACGAACGACGCCGACGTCCCAGGCCCGCGGCACCGGCTCTGGATGCTGGCGGACAACTGGCGCTACGAGCGGAGGTAGGGGAGGGCGATGCGCGCCGTCCGGAACACCGAGCACGGCATCGAGGTCGTCGACGTCGCGAGCTCCGATCTCGACGGCGGGGACGTCCGCGTGCACGTCCGCGCCGCCGGCATCTGCGGCTCCGACCTGCACCTCATCTCGTGGGGACCGATGGCGGTCACGCTCGGGCACGAGATCTCCGGCCATCTCGACGACGGCACGCCCGTCGCGATCTGGCCGCTGATCCCGTGCGGACGTTGTGACCGGTGCGCGGTGGGCGAGGTCACCCAGTGCCGGCAGGCGGTCACCCAGAGCATCGGCATCGGCCGCGACGGCGGGATGGCCGACGAGATGCTGGTCGAGGAGAGCTGCGTCGTGCCCTTGCCCGACGGGCTCGACGTCGCCGACGCGTCGCTCGTCGAGCCGATCGCCTGCTCGCTGCACGCGCTCCGCCGCGCCGGGCTGGGCGGCGACGAGCGCGTCGCGGTCGTCGGCGCCGGCATGATCGGCCTCGCCGCTGCCCTCGTCGCCCGCGCGGAAGGCTGCGCCGTCGACGTCGCCGCGAGACACGATGCCCAACGCGCAGCGGCCGAGCGCATCGGCGCCGGCACCGACCCGGACGGCGAGTACGACCTCGTCGTCGACGCCGCCGGCACGGACTCCGCCCTCAAGGTTGGCTTCGACCTGCTGCGCCCGGGCGGGAAGGTCGCGCTCGTCGCCAGCTATTGGGAGCCCGTCACGTTCCCGCAGTTCTTCTCGATCAAGGAGCCGACTGTCATCGGCTCGAACATGCACGGCCACGACGAGGACGGCCGGGACATGGATGCCGCAGCCCGCATCCTCGCCGAGTCTCCCGAGGCGGCCGGGGCGTTGATCACCCACCGCTTCCCGCTCGACCACGCCGCCGACGCGTTCGCGACCGCGGCCGACCGGGCCGCCGGCGCGATCAAGGTCGTCATCGAGCCGTAGGAGGTTGTCGGGCTCGTGGTCACCCTCGCAGAGGTCGCCCGGATGATCTCCGAGCTCCCGGAGGTCACCGAGGGCGAGCGATTCGGCAATCGGACGTGGTTCGTCGCAAAGAAGGGCTTCGCCTGGGAGCGCCCGTTCAGCAAGGCGGACATCAAGCGCTTCGGGGACGCGATCCCGCCCGACGGGCCGATCCTCGCCGTCCGGGTCGACGACCTCGGCGAGAAGGAAGCCGTCCTGGCCGCCAACCCGAAGGCGTTCTTCACGATTCCGCACTTCGACGGCTACGCGGCGGTCCTCATCCAGCTGAAGAAGGTCACGAAGCGACCGCTGCGCGAAGCCATCACCGACGCGTGGCTGGCCTGCGCGCCCCGCGCCTCGCAAGAGAGTTCCTCGGTCGGTAGCGGGCTCGGGGTCGATCGCGGGGAGTAACCCGCGCACCGCGAAGCCCACGAGCACGACCGCGACGAGGATCCCGGCAGCGACGAGCACGGCGCGCACGCCCACGACGTCGGCGATCACGCCCATGAGGATCGTCCCGAGGGGGAAGCCGGTCCCGAACGTCATGAGCCACAAGCTCGTGACCCGGCCGCGGATGTGGTCGTCGGACAGCGCCTGGATCGTGCTGTGGTCGATGGCGACGACGGTGACGTACGACGCGCCGAAGGCGAGCATGAACAGCACGCCGACGGCGAGCCCGGGCGCGAGCCCGAGGCCGAGTACGGCGAGCGAGGTGAGCGCCAACCCGCCGCCGAGCAGGCGGCTCGGCAGCACACGCTCGTCGAGCGATCCGATCACGAACGCGATCGCCACTGCTCCGACTCCGAACGAGCCGAGCAACAGCCCGTACGCCTCCGACCCGACGTCGAGGACCTCGACCGAGAGCACCGGGATGAGCTGCACGACGGGCGCGGCCAGGAGCGCGAACGCCGCGTGCGTCCCGATCGCGACCTGCAGACCGCGCTCGTTCCGCAGGTACCGCACGCTCTCCTTGAACCCCGCGAAGACGCCGGGCCGCTCGCCGTCGGGCTGCTCCGGCGCGGTGTCCGCCGACGTCATCAGGAGCAACGCGATCAGCACGAGCACGAAGCTCAGCGCGTTGATGAGGAAGCAGATGCCGGCGCCGACCCAGGCGATCAGCACGCCTGCGAGCATCGGGCCGACGGCGCGGGCCACGTTGAACTGCACCGAGTTCAGCGTCACCGCGTTCTGCAGGAAGCTGCGGGGGACGAGCTCGGGCACGATCGACTGCCAGGCCGGGATGTTCAGCGCGATCAGCACGCCGCCGACGAGCGACACGGTGAACAGCACCCAGTACGAGCCGAGCCCGACCTCCCAGAGAGCCCACAGCGCGAACGCCTGGATCATCAGCAACGTCTGGGTGACGAGCAGCAGGCGCCGCCGCGGGAACCGGTCGGCCAGCGCGCCGCCGACTGCGCCGAGCAGGAGAAGCGGCACGACCGTGATGAACGCGATCAGCGTCACCTTCGAGGCGCTGCGGGTGGCGACGGCGACGACCCAGAGGAGCGCCGCCAGCTGCATGTTGTTGCCGATGCTCGAGCCGATCGCGCCCACCCAGAACACGCGGAAGTCGTGGAAGGAGAGCGCGCGCAGCGACCGGGGGAGTGGTCGCGTGAGGTCGGGCTCGAGCGCGGGCGCACCCGCGTCGTACGTCGCCTCGGTCACCGGGCTAACCGGTTCGGACGCCGGCGACCTCGACGGTGTCGGTGTCCTGCCCGGACCGGAGGAGCGTGCCCGGCCGCTCGCCGGTCAGCTCACCCCCACGAACGATCTCGGTTCCGTTGACGAGCACGTGCTCGATGCCATCGGCCTCGGCGTACAGGCGGCCGGCGCCGGCGGGGAGGTCGTGGCGTGTGTGGACGGGGCCGGGCCCGACTCGATCCTCGTCGAACACGACCAGGTCTGCGCGTGCGCCCTCGGCGATCCGGCCGCGGTCGCGGATGCCATAGAGCTGCGCCTGCACACCGGTCAGAAGGTGCACGGCCTCCTCGAGCGGCACGAGATCGTGGGTCCGGCTCGCCGCGAGGAGCGAGGTCGAGTAACTGAACGTCGACAGCATGTCGAGGTGCGCCCCGGCGTCGGACGCCCCGACGACCACGCGGGGGTCGCGCCACGCCTCGGACCGCAAGCGCCACGACTCCGCGTCGTCGCCTCTCGCGGGCGGCATCAGCACGGTGCGCAGGTCGTCGGTCACCACGATGTCGAGCAACGCGTCGAACGGGTCGCCGCCCTGCTCGGTGGCGACGTCGGCGACGGTGCGGCCGGCGAAACGCTTGTTGTCGGGCGCGAACGTCTCGCCGATCTGCAGCCGGTCCCATCGCAGCATGGCGCGGAACAGGCCGGTGTCGGCCTCGGCGCTCTCCTTGAGGCGCCGCCGCACGTCGGGATCGGCGAGGGCGCGCATCTTCTCGTCGTCGGGAAGGGCCATCGTCGGCCCCCAGCCCGGGAGGGCGTCGAAGAGGAACCCCGACCGGAAGTTGAGGTGGAGCTGCATCACCGCGGGCACGGTGAGCGCGAGCACGCGGCCGCCCTGCTCGGCGGCGCGGTCCGACGCCGCGAGCTGGTCCCGGTAGGTGTCGCTCCCGGCCCCGACGACGAGGACGTTCCAGTTCAACGGCCGTCCCGCCGCCGCCGACATCGCTGCCATCAGTGAGACGTGCTCCTCGGAGAACGGCCCGACCGTCGGGATGAACTCGAGCGTGGTGCCCGGGTGCTCCCGCACCGTCTCGCACAACGCGACGAGCTCGTCGGGCGTGGCGGCGCGCGACGGAACCGGTTCGCCGTCACCGTCGTTGTGCGTCGGCGCCTGCGACGACGAGAAGCCGAGGCCGCCGGCCGCGAGCGATTCGCCGAGCGTGCGGCGCATGGTGGCGATGTCGTCGTCGGTCGCCGGCTCGTGGCTGCGTTCGCCCATGGCGACGCGCCGCAGCGCCGAGTGCCCGACGAGGAACCCGGCGTTGACCGCCAGAGTGCCGTCGAGCCGGTCGAGGTACTCGCCGAAGCTCTGCCAGTCCCACGGGACGCCGGCCTCGAGCGACTCGAGGGGCATGCCCTCCACGCGGGCGAGCATGCGCATGAGATAGTCGGCCTCGCTCCCGGCCAGGGGCGCAATCGTGAAGCCGCAGTTGCCGCCGACCACCGTCGTGACGCCGTGGAGCGGCGACGGCGTGAGCGCCGGGTCCCAGAACGCCTGGGCGTCGTAGTGCGTGTGGATGTCGACGAACCCCGGGGCGACGATCAAGCCGTCGGCGTCGATGGTCCGAGCGGCCGTCTCCTCGACGTTGCCGATCTGGACGACGCGCCCGTCACGGATCCCGACGTCGGCTTGCCGCCGCGCCGCCCCCGTCCCGTCGACGACACTCCCACCGACGACCTTCGATGTCCAGCACGTTGTCTCCTCTCAGGGAAGGTCGAGCAGCTTGGCGGCCTCGTCGGGTGTGGCGACGGGGCGCCCGACGTCGTTCGCGACCGCGACCGCGTCGCGCACGAGCTCCTCGTTGGTCGGCTGACTCGGTCCGGCGTAGTCCTCGAGCCCCACGCGGACGTGCCCGCCGCGCTCGAGAGCAACGCGCGCGATCCCGCTGTCGAGCACGTCGCCGCCGAGCACCGCGACGGCCCACGGCACGTCGCAGTCGCCGAGCAGCTCGAGGTACGCGTCGAGCGCGGTGGGCGTCGGGCGGAACCCGAAGCCCGAGAGAAACCCCTCGTCGCCGCCGAAGTAGAACTTCACCATCGCGCCCGCCGGCAGTCGCCCCGCCTCCCACCACGCGAGCACGCACCGCAGGAAGCCGGGCTCGTAGATCGCGATGCTCGGGCCGAGCCCGTACCGCTCGCACACGCCGAGCTGGTGGGCGACGTCGTCGAACGAGTTCGCGTAGACGATCCCGGACGCGGGGAGACCATCCGGTCCGAGACCGCCGAGGTTCACCGACCCGGGATCACAGAGCGAGAGCCGCATCATGCCCGACTCCGCCAGCGGCGCGATGTGCGCGTAGGACGCCTCGACGTCGGCGCCCGCGTTCGTGGTCGGGTAGAAGAGCGCGTCGGGCCGTTCCGCCAACGCCGGTCGCCATCCCTCGAGATAGCGCTCCGCTGCGCTGTCGCCCGGCATGCCGAACGAGTCGATGTGGTTGTGCACGACGGCGGCGCCGGCTGCGAAGCACCGGAGCGCGTCCTGGGCGATCTCGCCCGGCTCCTTCGGGGTGTGCGGGTTCTGCTTCTTGCTGGTCACCCCGTTGATCGCGGCCTCGATGATCACCGGCTCGGCCATCGGCGCACCCCCTCGTTCCCCGCCGAATGGAACTCGTTGCAGTCTGCTGAAGCTCGACGGTAGCGTCCAGATTCCTGCGCATCGACCTCACCGGCGAGCAGCGCGAGCTGCAACGAGAGCTGCGCGACTACTTCGAGCGGCTGATGACACCGGCGCGTCGCGCCGCGCTCCCGGGTCCCGAGGCCGGGGGCGACGCCTACCGCGACCTCGTCCGCCAGATGGGCACCGACGGGTGGCTCGGCGTCGGCTGGCCCAAGGAGTACGGGGGTCAAGGCCGGACCCCCGCCGAGCAGTTCATCTTCTACGACGAGGCGCAGCGCGCCGGCGTCCCGATGCCGCTGGTCACGCTCAACACCGTCGGTCCCACGCTCATGCGCTTCGGGAGCGACGAGCAGAAGGAGCACTTCCTCCCGCAGATCCTCGCCGGCGAGGTCCACTTCGCCATCGGCTACACCGAGCCCGCCGCCGGCACCGACCTCGCCTCGCTCCGCACCCGCGCGGTGCGCGACGGCGACCAGTACGTCGTCAACGGTCAGAAGGTGTTCACGACGGGAGGCAACGACGCCGACTGGGTCTGGCTCGCGTGCCGCACCGATCCCGACGCGCCCAAGCACAAGGGCATCTCGATCCTGCTCGTCGACACGAACCAGCCCGGCTACAAGCACTCGCCGATCCACCTGCTCGGCGGCGGGTTCACCAACGTGACCTACTACGAGGACGTGCGCGTGCCGGCGTCGTCGCTCGTCGGCAAGGAGAACGAGGGCTGGAAGATGATCACGACCCAGCTCAATCACGAGCGGGTCGCGCTCGCCCCCGCCGGCATGATCGACCGTCATCTCCGGGCCGTGCTCCGCTGGGCGCAGCAGACCCGGCTCGCCGACGGCCGGCGCGTCGTCGACCAGGAGTGGGTCCGGATCGCTCTCGCACGCGTGCACGCCCACGTCGACGCGCTCAAGCTCGCCAACTGGCAGGTCGCCTCGGCCCTCACGGATGGTGACCTCAACCCGGCCGATGCGTCGGCGATGAAGGTGTTCGGCACCGAGTTGCGTGTGAGCGCGCTGCGCGCGCTCATGGACGTCGTCGGCCCGGCAGCATCACTCCAGCGTGACGCCGACGGCGCCGCCCTTCATGGTCAGCTCGAGGCCGCGTACCGGCAGGCGCCCGTCGGAACGTTCGGCGGCGGGGTCAACGAGGTGCAGCGCGAGATCATCGCCCTCGCCGGGTTGGGGATGCCCCGCGCGCCACGGTGAGCGGGGTCGACGCACGACGCTTCCGGTGCCTCGGCTTCGAGTGGTCAATGTGTGCCAACGATGCGCACTTGTCCGCCTTCGAGCGCAGCTACGCGCCGAGCACGGCGTCGATCGACAGGCCGTCGGGGAGCGCGACCAGACCCTTGGCGGCGAAGCTGCGGACGATCACTTCCCAGGACGGGTGACTCGCGATGAGGCCGCGCAACTCGGCAACGCCGGCGTCGGTGGCGCCCGATGCCAGGAGCGCGCCGGCGCGCACGAACTGCAGATTCTCCTCGTCGGGGAGCAGGACCAGGGCGTCGTCGACGGTACCCAGCGCGGTTCCGGGGTCGCTGGCCATGAGCTGGTCGACCACGCGGCTGAAGCCCACGAACACGTCGGCGGCGTCGAGCAGCCGGGAGAGGTCTCCGACCGGGTCGCCACTGCGGTTGACGCGGAGGTCGACGACGGTTCCGCCCCCCGGCTGCGACGGCGGCGCACCCTCGACGACGAGTAGCGCCGCCGACATCCTGCCCCGCGCGTCCCCGCCGGCCGCCTCGCCTGCGACGAGGGCCGCGAGCAGCCGCCGCTCCAGCGGACCGGACGACCCCGCGAACTCCGACGCCATCGCCGGCCACACGTCCGGTGTGCTCATCATGTTGGCCTGCACCGCGAACCCGTCGCCCACGACGTCGCCGGCGTGGTCGATGCACATCGAGCCGGTGGTCGATGCGACGCTGCCGTCGGCACCCACCACTCCGACCTGACGCAGAACGGCCATCGCGTCCTCGGCTTGCGCGGCGGCGAGCGCTCCGGCTGCGTCGCTCCCCGCGGCGAGCGCGTCGAGGCACCGCGGTCCGTACGCCGCCTCGCCCATCGCCTGGCTCGCGACGGCGCCTACGCCGGGGCGGGCCGATGGCACGACGGCGCCGACGGCGAACATCGCCGTCTGGACGGCAACTCCGAGCTGTCCGGTCGCGTCGTCACGTGCGACGATCGAGTAGGTCACGGCGACCTCCGCATCAAGCCGTACATGTCGAGCGACCGCTGCTCGATCGTCGCCTCGCTCGAGCCGTCTGCGTACGCGGGGGACACGAGGGGCGCCGCGTGCTCGACGTGGACGAGCACGACCGACTTCACGCGACTCACGTCGCTGCCGCGCTCCCGCTCGTACCAGTCGCACGACGTCCTCGAAGACGGAGCCGTCCCCGTGAACCTCGGCCGGGCCCTTGAACCGGTAGCCCTTCCGCCGGATCGGGTCGACGACGTTCACCTCGACGACGCGGTTTCCCGCCTCGATGTTCGCGACCGTGCCGGGGGAGAAGATGTCGAGGAAGACGAGGTGGTCGTCGTCCCACACCGCCGTCGTCCCCTTCGGGGAGAGGTTCGGCGTGCCGTCGGGGCAGACCGACGCGACGTAGCCCAGTCGCTGCTCTCGCACGACCCGCTTCATGTCGTCGTCGAGCACTCCGCGCATCGTTCCCGGGTCGGCTCGCCGCAGGCAAAGCGGGCGGCGAACCTTGACATGGGTTGCCCATCTGGAGAACTATTACCCTCATGGCAACGGATGCCGGCGACGACCTGACGCCCGTACTGCAGGCGCTGGCGGAGCCCACCCGGCTCGGGGTCGTGCAGCTCCTGAGCTCGGGGCCCCGGCGGGCGGGAGAGCTCGCCGACGCCTTCGACATGTCGGCGCCGACGATGAGCAAGCACCTGCGCGTGCTGCTCCGCGCCGGCGTGGTCGTCGACGAGCGTCCGCGCGACGACGCCCGGGCTCGCGTGTTCCGGATCCGGCCCGAATCGGTGGTCGCGCTGCGGGCGTGGCTCGACCAACTCCAAGCGCTCTGGGACGAGCAGCTGCGCTCGTTCAAGCGACACGTCGAGGAGGAGCGATGACGGACGCGCAAACGGTCTCGTCGGAAGTCGAGGTGCGGGTGGACGCCGGCACCGCGTTCAAGGCGTTCACCGAGGAGATGGACCTCTGGTGGGTGCGCGGCCCGATCAACTTCTGGAGCGACGGCGGCAGAGTGCGTCGAGGTCCGGTGCGAGCCCGGAGTCGGCGGTCGGATCATGGAGGTGCTCGACGACCCGTCGGCGGGCGAGGTCCTCGAACGGGCGCGCATCACAAGGTGGGAGCCGGGCGCGCTGCTGGCGTTCGCAAGCAGTCTCGACGACGTGCAGACCGAGGTCAGTTTCGTGCCGACCGAGCACGGGACGCGCGTAACGGTCGAGCACGTCATCCCGTCCGGCGGGGCCGACAAGGGCGGCACGGCGTGGAGCCGCGTGGTCCCGAACTGGTTCGCCGCGTGGTGCGCGAAGCGCGCACGCAGGTGCCCCACGAGCAGATCGACATCGCACGCCTGTCCCTCGGCATCTACTACGCACGCCCGGCGGCGGCCGCGCGATGGCTCGCGGAGCGTCTTCGGCTTCGAGCGCGGAGGTCGACCTGCCCGAGGGGCCGGACCCACTTCCCGAAGGCGAGTACGGGCACCCGTGGATCGAGTTCCGGATCGGCAACGCGATCCTGAACGTCTTCAAGCTCGACGGCGAACGGAGTGGCGAAGTCCGGACACATGTGCCGTGGGTGTACGTCGACGACCTCGAAGCGCATTACGCGCGCGCAAAGGGGAAGGGCGCGACGATCGTCGAGGAGCTCCATGCGTACCCGGGCTCGACCGTCTATGTTGCCGACGACCTCGAAGGGAATCGCTGGACCTTCTCGCAAGCCCGCCCCACGATGCGCTGAGCAAACCATGGCCGACACGACCGACGACCCGCGTATCCCGATGCTCCAGCAGCTCATCTTCGGGTTCTTCCCGTCGGCCGTGCTCTCCGTCGCGGTGCGGCTGCGGATCCCCGACCTCGTCGCCGACGGTCCGAAGAGCAGCGACGAGCTCGCGGCGACCACCGACGCGCATCCGCCGTCGCTGTACCGCCTGCTCCGCGCCATGGCGTACCTCGGCCTGCTCGAGGAGACCGAGCCCGGCCACTTCGGGCTCACCGACATGGGCGCGCTCCTGCGCAGCGACGATCCCAACTCGATGGCGGCGACCACGCAGCTGTTCTGCGGCGAGGGAGTGTGGCGGTCGTGGGGCGACCTCATGGCCGGCGTGCAGAGCGGCCGCCCGAGCTTCGAGCGCGGCATGGGGCTGGACCCGTTCGCCGAGTTCACCCAGAACGAAGAGGCGTCGAGGAACTTCAACCGGGCGATGTCCGAGGGCACGCTCCGGGAAGCCCCGGGCATCATCGGGACGTACGACTTCGCGCAGTTCTCCACTCTGGTGGACGTCGGCGGAGGCGACGGAGCTCTGCTCGGGTCGATCCTCGCGGCCACACCCACCCTGCAAGGGATCTTGTTCGACACCGGTCCCGGGCAGGCGGAATCAGCGGAGCGGCTCCGCGGCATCGGCGTCGACGATCGCTGTGAGGTCGTGGAGGGTGACTTCTTCGACACCGTCCCCGCCGGGGCCGACGCCTACATCATGAAGAGCGTCATCCACGACTGGGACGATGAACGGTGCGTGACGATCCTGTCGAACTGCCGTCAGGCGATGAAGGCGGACGGCAAGGTGCTGATCGTGGAGCCCGTCGTGCCCGAAACAGTGAAGCCGTCGTTCGCGCTCCTCGGCGTCATGATGAGCGACCTGAACATGCTCGTGAACACCGGCGGCAAGGAGCGCACCGAAGAGGAGTTCGCCGCGCTCCTTCGTGCGGCCGACCTGGAGCTCACCGCCGTCAATCGTGTCCCGAAGCCGTCCACCCTGAGCGTGATCGAGGGCGTCGTCGCGAGTTAGCCGACTTCCCGCGTCGCGTGCACCACGGTGTTCGTGAACGACACGAGCGTCTGCCCGTCCTCGACAACAGGATCGAATCCGGTGGCAGCTCCACCGCCCAGCTCTGCCTGCAACGCGGACGTCACCGCGTCGCGGTCGGCGGCATCCGTCAGGATGTGGTCCACCGCGATCCGGAACGGCTCCGACGTCTCGCCGTACGTCAGCGGGCCCACCTTCGACTCGAGGAGCCCGGCCATCTCCGCCTCGAGCAGGACGCCGGCGTGGGACGGGTCGAGGCACCGGTGCAGATCGTCGAACGCGTCGCGCACCTCCGCGCTCGGCGGCACCATGTCGGCCAGGACGACACGGCCACCGTCCTTGCACACCCTCGCCATCTCGGCGACGGCGGCTCCGGAGTCCGCGAAGTGGTGCATCGCGCCGCGGCACACGACGAGGTCGAACGAGCCGTCGAGGAACGGGAGCTCGGCCGCGTTCCCCTCTTGCAGGAGCACGTTGGTGATGCCGGCGTCGCGCAGGCGGTCGGCGCCGACCTCGAGCAGCGCGGGGGTCAGGTCCACGCCCACGACCTGGCGCACGTGCGGGGCCGCCTGCTCGGCGGCGTGGGCGGCACCGCACGCCACGTCGAGGACGATCATCTCCGGGTCGAGCGGCTCCAACCAGGCCAGTGCCGACGCCGGGCGGCGGGCGAACGGCGAGTCCTCCCCGACGAAGATCCCGGCTTGCTTCTCGAACGATCGTCGTACGACGTGGTCGTGCTCGCCGGTGTTCACGGTCGTGGGCTAGGAGAACTGCGGGATGACGCGCTCGCCGAGGAGCTCGATCGAGCGCATGACCTTCTCGTGCGGGATCTTGTACGGGTTCACGAGGCACAGCAGCAGGTCGCAGCCGGAGGCCTGGTAGCGCTCCGCCAATTCGACGCACCGGTCCGGGTCGCCGACCACCGCCGCCCCGCTCTCGCGCAGGTACTCGAAGTCGAGGTGGTCGAGCGAGCCGTCCTTGTCGAGCTGTGCCATGTGCTCGGCGTAGCTGTACGTCCCGAGGTCCTTGCCCGCCTGCCAGTCGACGAGCGAACCGATGTGGCGGACTGCGGTCTTGATGTACCAGGGAAAGGATTCTTCGGCGTCGGCGAACGCCTGCTCGTTGGTGTCGGCGCAGTGGACCATCGTGAACGTGGCGGCGCGGTCGTTGACCTCCTTCCCGACCGGCTTCGTGCACTCGTCGAGGCCCTCGCGGTACATCGCGATCCGCTCGACGAGATCCTCGGGCGGGACGCCGACGGTGAACGAGCAGAGCCCGATGCCGTGGCGGCCGATCTCGCGATGCCCGTCGGCGCTGCTCGTCGCGCCCCACAGCGGCGGGTGCGGCTTCTGCAGCGGCTTGGGCTGCACGCGGCGCGGGCCGCCCATGCGCCAGTACTTACCGTCGGCTTGGTAGTACTCGTTCGTCCACGCGCCGACGATGTGCTCGAGAGCTTCCGACCACATTGCGCGCGTGTCCTGCGGGTCGATGTCGAAGCCCTCGATCTCGGCGCGGGTGGACGATCGACCGGTGCCGAACTCGACCCGGCCGTCGGAGAGCAGGTCGAGGACCGCCGCCGACTCGGCGCTGCGGATCGGGTGGTTGTAGGGCTTGGGGAGGAGGCGCACGCCGTAGCCGAGGCGCATCGTGGACGTCTTCGCCGCGATCGCGCCGTACAGCACCTCGGGGTTGGAGCAGTGCGAGTACTCCTCGAGGAAATGGTGCTCGACGGTCCAGAAGGAATGGAAGCCGGCCTGCTCACCGAGGACGGCCTGCTCGAGCGTGTTCTTGTACGCGGCGTGCTCCTTGCCGTCCGTGAAGGGCTTCGCGACCGGAATCTCGTAGAACAACGCGAACTTCACGGCTCCGGCACCCCCGTCTTGACGACTAGAACACGTTTCAGTGAGCATATCGTCGTGGGTCGCCTCGACGGCAAGGTCGCGCTGGTGACCGGCGCCGCGTCGGGGATCGGGCTCGCGTGCGCACGCCGGTTCGGCGACGAAGGTGCGAAGGTCGTCGGCGTCGACCTGCAATCTGGTCCCGACGGCGATGTGCGGATCGCCGACGTCGCCGACGAGCCGTCCATCCGTGACGCCGTCGACGGCGTGGTACGTGACCACGGCCGCATCGATGTCGTCTTGAACGCGGCCGGCGTCGCCGGCGGCGGACCGATCCACCTGCTCGACGCGACCGAATGGGAGCGCGTGATCCGGGTGAACCTCACCGGCTCGTTCCTCGTCTGCAAGCACACGCTCACGCACATGGTCGAGCAGAAGTCGGGCAGCCTCGTCAACATCGCCAGCATCGAAGGTGTCGAAGGCACGGAGGGTGGCAGTTCCTACAACGCCGCAAAGGGCGGGGTCGTCCTGCTCACGAAGAACCTCGCCATCGACTACGGCCGCGTCGGCGTGCGCGCCAACTGCATCTGCCCCGGCTTCATCGAGACCCCGATGTTCGAGTCCGTCATGTCGCTCGAAGGCATGCAACATGTGCGGGAGCAGTACCGGGAGGCGCACATGCTCGGCCGCTTCGGGCGGCCCGAGGAGATCGCGTCGGCGGCCGCGTTTCTCGCGTCGGAGGACGCGTCGTTCGTCACCGGCCACACGCTCGTCGTCGACGGCGGCTTCACCGCCGGCATGCGCACGGGCGTGCTGGAGCCACTGGGCCTGTAGGTTGGAGGACTGATGTACATCGGGTACAGCGAGGAGCAGGAGCAGCTGCGGCGAGAGCTGCGCGCGTACTACGACAAGCTCCTGACGCCGGAAGTCGAGGAGGGGCTCGCACGGGGGCACGGCATCGGCCCGGTGAACCGCGAAGTCGTGCGGCAGATGGGCGAGGACGGCTGGCTCGGCATCGGCTGGCCCAAGGAGTACGGCGGCCAGGGCCGGTCCGCCATCGAGCAGTTCATCTTCTTCGACGAGTCGATGCGGGCCGGCGCACCCGTCCCGATGCTCACGATCAACACTGTCGGCCCGACGATCATGGACTTCGGCACCGACGAGCAGAAGGCCGAGTTCCTGCCCAAGATCCTGAAGGGCGAGGTCCACTTCTGCATCGGCTACACGGAGCCCGGAGCCGGCACCGACCTCGCCGCGCTCACCACCAAGGCCGTGCGTGACGGCGACGAGTACGTCATCAACGGGCAGAAGATGTTCACGAGCCTCGCCGGCGGAGCCGACTACTGCTGGCTCGCCGTTCGCACCGACCCGGAAGCGAAGAAGCACAAGGGCATCTCGATGCTCATCGTCCCCATGGACACGCCCGGCATCAAGCTCATGCCGATGGACCTGATGAGCGAGCACGACATCAACCAGGTCTTCTACGACGACGTGCGAGTCCCGGCGAGCGCGCTCGTCGGCGGCGAGAACAACGGGTGGGGCCTGATCACGAACCAGCTGAACCGGGAGCGGGTGACGCTGTGCTCGTCCGGGATCATCGAGCGCGCCCTCACCGATACACGGCGCTGGGCACAGGAGACGAAGCTCGCCGACGGCCGGCGCGTCATCGACCAGGAGTGGGTCCAGGTCCACCTCGCCCGCGTCCACTCCAGGCTGGAGTTCCTGCGCCTCGCCAACTGGAAGGTGGCGTGGGACGCGACCCAGAAGCGGCTCGACGTCGCCGACGCGTCGACGATCAAGGTGTTCGGGACGGAGTTCTATCTGGAAGCGTTCCGCCTGATGTTCGAGATCATCGGCCAGCCCGGGTACCTGAAGGAAGGTTCGCCCGACTCCGTGCTCAAGTCCCGCCTCGAGCGGTACTACCGGAGCCTCATCATCCTGACGTTCGGCGGCGGGGTGAACGAGGTGCAACGCGACCTGATCGCGGTGTTCGGCCTCGACATGCCGATGGCGAAGCGCTAGCGGGGAGCAGATGGACTTCGCACTCACGGAAGAGCAGCAGGCGACGCGCGACCTCGCCCACCAGATCCTCACGGACCGAGAGACGCACGAGCACCTGAAGGAGATCGAAGCCGGCGGCGACGGGTTCGACCGGGAGACGTGGAGCGAGCTCGCCAAGGCGGGCCTGCTCGGCATCGCGCTGCCGGAAGACGCCGGCGGCAGCGGCCTCGGGTTCGTCGCCCTGTGCCGGCTGCTCGAGGAAGTCGGCCGCACCGTCGCGCCGGTCCCGGTCGTGCCGACGGTCGTGCTCGGCGCGCTCCCGATCGCGCAGTTCGGCAGCGGGGAGCAGCAGCAACGATGGCTCCCCGGCGTCGTCAGCGGGGAGACCGTGCTGACCGCCGCGTTGGTCGAGCTCGGCGCCGATCCGCTGCATCCGTCGACGAGCGTGACCCGCGACGGGTCGGGGTACCGGCTCGACGGCGTGAAGGTGTGCGTGCCGGCCGGCCTGTCGGCTGACTACGTGCTCGTCCCGGCCGCGTCGACAGACGGGTCCATCGGCGTCTTCGTGGTGGATCCGAAGGCGAACGGGGTGACGATCGAACGCCAGGACACGACCAGCGGCATCCCGCAGGCGCGGATGGAGCTCGACGGCGTCGCGGTGGGCGACGCCGACACGCTTCTCTATGGTCCGTCGGGCGGCGAGGCGCTCGAGTGGATCATCGAGCGGGCCACGGCCGCGTTGTGCTCGGTTGCAACCGGCGTGTGCGAGCAGGCGCTCAAGATGACTGCCGAGTACACGAAGACCCGCGAGCAGTTCGAGCGCCCGATCGCGACGTTCCAGGCCGTCGGCCAGCGCGCCGCCGACGCCTACATCGACACCGAGGCCATCCGTCTGACCGCGCTCCAGGCCGCGTGGCGACTGGAGGAGGGGCTGCCGGCGACGGCCGAGGTCGCGGTGGCGAAGTTCTGGGCCGCCGACGGTGGTCGAGCGCGTCGTGCACGCGGCCCAGCACCTCCATGGCGGCATCGGCGTCGACCGTGACTACCCGCTGCACCGCTACTTCCTGTGGGCGAAGGAGCTCGAGCTCACGCTCGGCGGCGCCACGCCCCAACTGCTGAAGCTGGGCGGCATCCTCGCCGCGGAGCCGGTCTGAGCGGTCCCGACCAGATCGCGGTCGAGCGCGACGGGCTGCGCATCGCCGGGCTCGACTGGGGCGGCGACGGCACGCCGCTCTTGCTGCTGCACCCCAACGGCATGGGCGCGGGCTTCTTCGAACCGCTCGCGCTGGCAGTGCGCGATTCGTTCCGTCCCGTCGCCGTCGACCTGCGCGGGCACGGCCGCACCGGCGCGCCGCCGACACGCGCCGGTTTCGGGTTCGGCGAGATGGCAGCCGACGTGCTGGCCGTGCTCGACCACCTCGGCATCGACGAGACGGTGGCGGTCGGGGAGTCGCTTGGAGGCGGCGTGTCGGTACTCGTCGACGAGCAGCGGCCGGGCGTGATCCGCCACGTGCTCCTCTGTGAGCCGGTCGCGTTCTCGCCCGACGGCCGGACGCTGCGTCCCGCGGGTACCGGGCACGGCGACGGTGGCAACTACATGTCGACGATCGCCCGCAAGCGACGCGCCGTGTGGCCCGACCGCGAGACCGTGTACGAGTCGTACCGCAGCCGCCCGCCGTTCGATGTGGTCGCTCCTGAGGCGCTTGCGGCCTACGTGCGCTGGGGCTTCGTCGACCGGCCCGACGGCCAGGTCGCGCTCGCGTGCGAGCCCGAGATCGAGGCGACGATCTTCGAGGTGTCGGGCGAGCCCATCGGCGCACCGGCGGCGTGGCGCCACCTCGGAGCGCTGACTGCCGACGCGGTGCTCGCGTGCGGTGACCGGAGCGAGCTCCCTTCAGAGTGGTTCGCCGCACAAGCGGAGCACGCGGGAGCGCCGCTGGTCACGCTCGCGGGCGGTCACTTCTTCCTCCAAGAGGACACCGATCGCGCCGCGCGCCTCGTCCTCGATCACCTGGGGGGTTGACCTCGGGCTGGACAAGTTTTATTGTCCAGGCAGGATTCCCCTCCGAGGAGCGGTCGTGGCGCAGCCGGTGCACGTGGTCGAGGACATCGAGGCCTTGCAGGTGCTCGGGAACCCGTTGCGGGTCCGGATCCTCGACCTCCTGCGGGAGCCGGGGTCGGCGGCCACCATCGCCCGCGAGGTGGGCGAGACCCGCCAGAAGGTCAACTACCACCTGAAGGAGTTGGAGCGGGTGGGGCTCGTCGAGCCAGCCGGCGAGCGGCGCGCCGGCAACTTCATCGAGACGCTCTACCAGGCCGTCGGTCGAAGCTTCCTCGTCTCGCCGCGCGTCGCGTGGTCCGACCCCCGGCGCGTGGACGCGCTCCGGCAACAGCACTCGCTCGAGAACCTCGTGATGGTGGGGGCTCGGCTCCAGCAGGACGCGATCACGCTGCTCGACCGGGCCGCCTTCGACGGCGAGGAGATCGCCAGCGCCGCCGTCGAAGCCGACGTCCATTTCGCCGACGAGCAGGACCGCGCCGCGTTCCTCGAGGAGTACCTGGCCGCCGTGCAGGAGCTGTGCGACCGTCACGGCGCCCGCGACGGCTTGCCGTACCGCGTGGTCCTCGCGGCACATCCCGTCTCCGAGAACGATGAAAGGGCAGAGTCATGAGCAACGACTACGAGAAGACGTTCTCCGTCCACGTGCCGCCCGAGCGGGCGTTCCGGGCCTTCACCGACCCGAACGAGCTCGAGCAGTGGTTCACGCCGAAGTTCGAGGCCGACGCCGAAGAGGGCGCGCCGGGCGTCACGGCCGAGGCCGAGAGCCCGGGCGGCGACGTGCACTTCGAGGTCACCCAGATCAAGGGCGACGAGCTGCTGTGCTACCGGCAGTGGGCCGCGGACCCGAACGCCGGGATCGACGTGACCGTCGTGTTCGAGCCCGTGGAGGGAGGCACGCGCATCACCGTCACTCACGCGGGCTTCGGCGGCGACTCCATCCTCAAGAGCGACTCCGTTCGCAACGGCATGTTCGAGAACTACGCCGACCTCATGCTGTACCTCGATCACGGCGTCAGCTTCCCGCGCCATCGCGACATCCATTCCGAGGCATGGCTGGGCGCGACGTTCCTCGACACGGGCCCCGGCGCCGAGGTCGCCGCGGTCGACCCGGGCGGGTTCGCCGGTCAGGTCGGCCTCCAGCCGGGCGACATCCTGTTGCAACTGGGTGCCGGGGCGGTGTTCGGCAACCGAGAGGTGATGTTCTTCGTCCGCGAGCACGGCGTCGGCGACGAGGTCGAGGCGGTATGGGCGCACGACGGGACCGTCCACCGCGGCGCGGGCCGGCTCACCAAGCGCGACCTCGAGCTCTTCGAGCACCAGGCATGAGCTAGTCAGGGAGGAGTACCTCCACGGAGCCGTCACGGACGCGGGCCGGGTACGTCGCTACCGGCCGCACCGCCGGAGGTGCCGTCGGCTCGCCGTCCCGGACGTCGAAGCGTGACCCGTGGCGGGGACACTCGAGCAGGTGCCCGCGCAGCCGTCCCTCACCCAGCGGGCCCCGATCGTGCGTGCACGTATCGGCGATCGCATACACGGCGCCGCCGACGTTGCACACCAGGACGGCGTGGCCTTCGATCACGCACCGGCGGGAGCGACCCGGTGCCAGGTCGTCGAGCGCGATTGCGTGCCGGTATGCGCGGTCGGCCTCACGCACCGAACAGGTACTCGTCGAGCACACGATGGAAGTGGCGGATGCGCCGTTCCTGGTGGGCGAGGTACAGGCCCGCATAGCCCCGGGACCGCATGCCCGCCTGCACCGGCGCCGCGGCGGCGGCGTCCTGCTGGAGCGCGAGGTACAGCTTCTGCTCGGTGCCGTCCCCGTACACGCAGTCGATCCGGTCCGGCCTCGGTGGCGCCTCGACGCCGGCCGGGAGACGGACGTAGGTCTGGTACTCCCAGTACATCTGCTCCGGGTTCGTGGGATGCGGCTGGTGCCGGAAGAACCAGAAGTGGTCGGCCGAGATGTTCAACGTGACGTTCGGGAAGATGAAGTAGTGGAAGTCGTCGGTGAGCTGCTCGTCGGTGAGCGCGTCGTACGCGAGCCCGTTGCGACGGCCGTGCTCGCGCCGCGCCTCGAACAGCGCCGGGCGCACGTCGTCGAGCCGGCCGTCGAACTGGTCGGCGTCGAGGCCGGCGCCCTCCATGATCACGCGCATCATCGCCGTCACCTGGTTGCGGTCGCGGTACCCCTCGCGCTGCGCGAGCTCGTCCGTCCAGCGCGGGCTCGGGTACCCGACGCGGAAGAGGAACCGACTGTGGTTGCCGAGGATGTCGATCGGGCAGTCGACGTCGTCCGTGAACGAGAGAAGCTCGGGGTGGATCCCCTGCACGTGGTAGACCTCGTTGAAGGCGTCGACGCCCACCTTCCAGTTGCACTCCCAGCGCATGCGGATGTCCTCGACGAGGTGGTACTGCGCGCCGAAGTCGTAGGGATCGAGGTGCTCGGCGAGCGGTCCCAGGTAGTCGTCGAGCGGAACTGCGCCGGGGTCCATGTTCACGAACACCCACCCGTTCCACGTCTCGCAGGGCAGGTCGGCGAGGCAGACGGACTCGGTCGGGTCGCCCTGGGGGAAGTCGTCGGCGTCGGGCACCCACGTGACGTTCCCGTCGAGCCCGTACGTCCACAGGTGGTACGGGCACTGGAGCTCCGACGCGTGCCCGGGGCCGGCTTCACGCAGGCGCCGACCTCGGTGCTGGCACGTGTTGTAGAAGGCACGGACGCGCTCCGGCTCGGACCGGAGGACGATGATCGACTCGGGGCCGATGTCGAACACGAAGTAGTCGCCGACCTCGGGGATGTCGGACAGCGGGCCGGCGAGGTTCCACACCCGCGTCCACATGCGTTCCCACTCGAGCGCCATGAACTCCGGGGCGAGGTAGCGCTCCTTGGGGATCAGCTCGGTGCCGAGCGCGGGCTCGGGGAGCTTCCCCGTGGGCGTCCGACGGCTCATGTCGAGGGCCATGGACGCGAATCGTAACCACGCCTGTCCGTAGAATGTCTCGCCATCGACATCCTCATCGTGTGCACAGGGAACGCGTGCCGATCCCCGATGGCGGCGGCGATCCTGCAGCAGCGGCTTGCCGAGCGCGGCGTCGACGCGCGCGTCACATCGGCGGGGACGCGCGCGTGGAGTCAGGGGGCCACAGACGATGCCGTGGCCGTGATGCGGGAACACGGTCTCGAGATCTCGGCGCACGAGAACCGCCAGCTGACCCGTGAGCTGGTGGAGGAAGCGGACATTGTGCTCGGCATGACCCGCGACCACGTGTCGATCGCGAACGCGCCGCGACCCGAATGCCCGGCAGCGCACGTTCCTGGTGGGCGAGCTGGCGCGCCTCGGTGCGGACATCGGCCCCCGCGGAGAGTCGGAGCCGGTAGCGGTCTGGGCCGAGCGTGCCGCCGACGCCCGTCCACTCAGCCGGCCGTTGGGTCGCGCGATGGACGAGATCGCAGATCCCGTGGGCGAGCCCATCGACGTGTACCGCCGCACGGCGGCGCAGCTCGACGACCGGCTCACGCAGATCGCCGCGTTGCTGGCAGGCGTGCCTACGCTGGCTTAATGGCGGTCGAGCTGGATCTCGGCGCACTGACGCCCAACCAGGCGGCCCGGCGGCAGCGCGTCATCGACGCCGCCATGAAGCTGGCGGCCGACGGCGGGTACGACGCGGTGCAGATGCGCGACGTCGCCGGCGAGGCCGGAGTGGCGCTCGGGACGATCTACCGGTACTTCGCGTCGAAGGACCACTTGCTCGCCGCGTGCCAGGTCGAGTTCGCCCGCGCCGAGCAGCGCCGCTTGGAGCTCCGCCCGACGGAGGGCGACACGCCGGCGGACCGCGTCGTCGACGTGCTGCGGCGCGCCACCCGGGCCCAGGAGAAGCAACCGCGGCTCACGGCGGCGATGGTCACCGCGATCTCCTCGCCCGATCCCGCCGTCTCGGGATGCCGAGCGCGAGGTGACGGCGGTGATGGCGGCGGTGCTCGCCGGGCCCATGCGCGACGTCGACCCGAAGCTCCGGCCGGGGATCGTCCGCGCCCTCTCGCACGTCTGGTTCTCGGCCCTGCTGGGCTGGGTGAACGGCTGGACCAACGTCGGCGCGGTCGGCGAGGAGCTCGAGTCCGCGGCTCGCCTTCTGTTGCGCGACATAGAGAGAGATAGAGAGAGATAGAGAAAGAAGAAGTAGAGAGAAGCGTCCCGGCTGGCCGCGGAGTTAGAACCGGTTCTAGCCTGGTCGGGACCACGAAGAGGGAGAGCACAACATGCGCGAGCACAAGCAGCTGTTCATCGGCGGCGAGTGGGTGGACCCTGCGGGTTCCGGCACGATCGACGTGATCTCCCCGCATTCGGAGGAGCTCGTCGGGCGCGTCCCCGAGGGCACCGCGGCCGACATCGACCGCGCCGTCGGCGCCGCGCGTCGACGCGTTCGACAACGGCGAGTGGCCGCGCCTGTCGCCCGAGGAGCGCATCGCCGCCGTGCAGAAGTTCAGCGAGGCGTACGCCGCGCACATCCCCGACATGGCCGCCGTGATCACCGAGGAGATGGGCTCGCCCATCTCGTTCTCGAACCTCGCGCAGTCGCCCGCGCCGTGGATGATGCTCAACACGTTCCTCCAGATCGCGGCCGAGTACCCGTGGGAGGAGCGCCGCCAGGGTGTCCTCGGGAGCGATGTGGTCGTGCGCCGCGAGCCGGTCGGCGTCGTGGGCGCAATCGTGCCGTGGAACGTGCCGCAGTTCGTCACGATGTCGAAGCTCGCGCCGGCGCTGATCGCCGGGTGCACGATCGTCATCAAGCCGTCGCCGGAGACGCCGCTCGACGCCTTCCTCATGGCCGACATCCTCAACGAAGCCGGCATCCCGAAGGGCGTCGTGAGCGTGATCCCCGCCGGTCGCGAGGTCGGTGAGCACCTGGTGCGTCACCCCGGTGTCGACAAGATCGCGTTCACCGGTTCCACCGCTGCCGGTCGCCGAATCGCCTCCATCTGCGGTGAGCAGCTCAAGCGGGTGAGCCTCGAACTGGGCGGCAAGTCGGCTGCGATCATCCTCGACGACGCCGACCTCGCCGCCACGATCCAGGGCCTCAAGTTCGCGTCGCTCATGAACAACGGCCAGGCCTGCGTCGCGCAGACGCGCATCCTCGCCAGCCGCGAGCGTCACGACGAGGTCGTCGACGCGCTCTCGGAGATGGTGGGCGCGCTCGCGGTGGGTGACCCGCAGGACGAGGCCACCGAGGTCGGACCGCTCGTGGCGGAACGCCAGCAGGAGCGGGTCGAGAAGTACATCGCGCTGGGCCAGGAGGAGGGGGCCAAGGTCGTCGTGGGCGGCAGCGGTCGCCCGTCCGGCTTCGACAAGGGTTGGTACGTGAAGCCCACCGTGTTCTCGAGCGTCGACAACTCGATGCGCATCGCGCGCGAGGAGATCTTCGGGCCCGTGCTCGCCGTGATCCCGTATGACGACACCGAGGACGCCGTGCGCATCGCCAATGACAGCGAGTACGGCTTGGCCGGCTCGGTGTGGACGGGCGACATCGACCAGGGCCTCGACATCGCCCGGCGCGTCCGCGCCGGCACGTACGGCGTGAACCAGTACACGATGGACTTCATCGCCCCGTTCGGCGGCTACAAGGGCTCGGGTCTCGGACGTGAGTTCGGCGTCGAGGGGCTCACGCACTACGTCGAGCTGAAGTCGATCGTGCCGCCTGCGGGTGCCTGAGGGCGACACCCCGGAGGATCCCACCGCCGCGTTCCGGGCCCGGGCGCGGGCGTTCCTCGAGGCGCACGCGCGCCCACGACGTTCGGGCGACGACGACTTCGCGCGGTTCCGCTTCCTCGGCGATCCGAGCCCCGAGGCGGATGCCGAGCACGTGCGCGCCTGCAAGGCGTGGCAGCGCACGGTGTTCGACGGCGGCTGGGCCGGCATCGCGTGGCCGAAGGAGTACGGCGGGCGCGGCAGTACCGCGGCCGAGGCGCGCGCCTTCGCCCAGGAGCAGGCCCGTTTCGACGTCGAGACCGGTGCGTTCGCCGTCGGCATCGGGATGGTCGGGCCGACGCTGATCGCGCACGGGACCGAGGAGCAGAAGCGCCGGTACCTGCCGGCGCTTCTGCGCGGCGAGGAGGTGTGGTGCCAGCTCTTCAGCGAGCCCGGCGCGGGCTCCGACCTCGCCGGGTTGCGCACGCGCGCCGTGCGCGACGGCGAAGAGTGGCTCGTCAACGGGCAGAAGGTCTGGAGCTCGGGCGCGCACCACAGCGAGCTCGGCATCTTGCTGGCGCGCACCGATCCCGACGCTGCGAAGCACCACGGGATCACGTACTTCGTGCTCGACATGCGATCGCCGGGGATCGAGGTGCGGCCGCTGCGTCAGATCAACGGCGTCGCCCACTTCAACGAGGTGTTCCTGACCGACGTGCGCGTCCCGCACGAGAACGTGGTCGGCGAGGTGAACGGCGGGTGGGGCGTCGCCCAGACGACGCTCGGAGCCGAGCGTGTGCTGATCGGTAGTGGCGGCGCGGTCGGGTTCCGGGATCTGGCGCGACTCGCAAGTGAGCAGGGGCGGACCGGGGACGCCGTCCTGCGTCAGCGGTTGGCGGACGCATATATCCGTTTCCAGATCGTGAAGTACCTGGGCCAGCGGGCGCAGGCGGCAGGTCGGAATGGCGCCGCGATGGGTGCCGAGGCGTCGGTCCTGAAGCTCGCCGTGTCGCAGAATGTGGCGTTGAACGGCGACCTCGCTCTTGCGCTCGAGGGCGCCACTGCGATGCTGCTGCACGGGGACGCGCCGTACGGCGGGTTCTGGCAGCAGCAGTTCCTGAACCAGTGGGGGACCCGCATCGGCGGCGGCACCGAGCAGGTGCAGCGCAACGTGATCGGGGAGCGCGTGCTCGGCCTGCCGCCCGAGCCGCGTCCGGACAAGCGCGTCCCGTTCCGCGAGCTGGTCGGGGGATGACGCCGTGACGGTTGGCAGTCCGCCGAGCTTCGCCGACCTACTGGTGGCGCGCGCCGACGACGACCACCCCGCGATCCTGTTCGAGGACGAGGTCGTCTCCTACCGCTCGTTCATCGCCGAGGCGGCGGCGCGGGCGGCGCTTCTGCGTGAGGCGCGCCGGGACGGGCCGTTCCACCTCGGCGTGCTGCTCGAGAACGTGCCCGAGTACCTGTTCTGGATCGGGGGAGCGGCGTTGGCGGGCGCGGCCGTCGTCGGCATCAACCCGACGCGCCGGGGCGCCGAGCTCGCGCACGACGTGCGCCACACCGACTGCCAGCTCGTCGTGACGGACAAGACCGGCGCCGGCCTGTTGTCGGGCCTCGATCTGGGCGTGGGGGCCGAGTCGGTGCTCACCGTCGGTGCGCCCGAGTACGACGCGCGGGTGGGCGGGTATGCGGGGGCCGCGCCGCCCGACGAGCTCCCGGCGCCCGGAACACGGCTGCTGCTGCTGTTCACGTCGGGCTCGACGAGCGCGCCGAAGGCGGTCGTGTGCAGCTCGGGCCGGCTGGCGGGTGCGGGAAAGACGACGATCAAGATGTTCGAGGTCGACCGCGACAGCGTCCTGTACGAGTCGATGCCGTTGTTCCACGGCAACGCGCTCATGGCGAACGTGACGACCGCGGTGACCGCGGGTGCGACCATGGCACTGCGGCGCCGGTTCTCGGCGTCCGGCTTCCTGCCCGACGTCAGGCGGTACGGCGCCACCTACTTCAACTACGTGGGGCGGGCGCTGTCGTACGTCCTGGCCGCGCCCGAGACGCCCGAGGACGGCGACAACAGCCTGCGACTCGGGTTCGGCACCGAGGCGTCCGCACTCGACCGACAGCGCTTCGAGGCGCGGTTCGGCTGCCGGTTGATCGAGAACTACGGATCGAGCGAGGGCGTGATCGCCATCGTGCGCATGCCCGGTTGCCCCGAGCAGGCGTTGGGGAAGCCGCGGCCCGGTGAGGGCGCGGACGTCGTCGTCATGGATCCCGACACGGGCGAGGAGTGCGCAGCGGCGGCCTTCGACGAGCACGGGCGCCTTGTGAACGGCGACAGCGCGATCGGCGAGCTCGTACGTCGGGACAGCGGCGCCCGCTTCGAGGGCTACTACAACAACGAGGAGGCGACGGCCGAGCGAGTGCGCGACGGCTGGTACTGGAGCGGCGACCTCGCGTACCGGGACGCCGACGGCTGGTTCTACTTCGCCGGCCGCAGCGCCGACCGTCTGCGGGTGGACAGCGAGAACTTCGCCGCCGCGCCGATCGAGGGGATCCTGTCGCGGCTGGCGGGTGTGGTGATGGTGGCGGTGTACCCGGTGCCGGATGCTCGGACGGGTGACCAGGTCATGGCGACGCTGGAGCTCGGGCCGGGGGTGGAGTTCTCGGCGGACGGGTTCGCCGAGTTCCTCGCTGCCCAGGAGGACCTCGGGACGAAGTGGGCGCCGCGCTACGTGCGCCTGGTCGACCACATGCCGCTCACCGCGAACAACAAGGTCAACAAGCAGCCGCTGCGGGCGGCGCGGTGGGAGACGGGGGACGCGGTGTGGGTGCGCGACGGCGCCGACGGGCCGTACCGCCGCCTGACCGACGCCGACGCCGCCGCGCTGCGCGCCGAGTTCGAGACCCACGGCCGGGCCCACGTGCTGGACGGGGGTTGACAGGCGAACGTACGTTCGCTAGGGTGTCGGCAACTTCCCTCGCTTCCCCGGTCCGTGTCCGTTCGTGTCCGTCCGGAGGGGAAGCGTTGTTCGCGAAGGTGCTCGCCGATCTCGAGCTGATCTCCCGGGAGCTGAACCCGGTCGCGCTCGATGGCCCAGACGCGGCGGATTCGTTCGAGGACGCTGCACGCGCCGAGCGCTTGTGCGCGGCGATCAAGGCGCGGCTGGCGCGCCGGGTCGAAGAGACCAGGATGTGGCGCGCAACCGGCCATCGCAGCGCGGCGCACTGGGTTGCCGAGGCAACGGGGGAGACCGTCGGGAGTGCGGCGCGGGCTCTCGACACGGCGCGTGCGCTCGACGCGTTGCCGGCGACGGACGAAGCGTTCCGAGCGGGCGACCTCTCGATGACGCAGGCAGCTGAGATCACGAGCGCCACCGAAGCGGATCCGGACGCCGAGTCGGCGCTGTTGGTGACCGCTGCAGAGACGAGCGTGAAGGGTCTACGTGATCGATGCCGGGAGGTGCGCGCCGGCGCCGAGGCCGACGACATGGCATGGGCGCGCCGGCTGCACGTGAACCGCCGGGCGCACGAGTGGACGGATCCCGACGGGATGTACCGGATGGAGGCGCGCTTGCCGCCGGACGCCGGTGCCGCGGTTCAGTTCGGCGTGGAAGGCACACACCGACCGCATCTTCTGTGACGCGCGTCGGGCAGGACGGCGCGAGCTCCGCGGCGCCTACGCCGCCGACGCGCTCGTTGCACTGGCGAGCGAGGGGCCGTGCAAGCCGGTCGAGGTCCGCGTGACGGTCGACAGCGCCGCACTCGCTCGCGGACACACCGAGCGGGGCGAGCGCTGCGACGTCGCCGGCATCGGCCCGGCCCCGGTCACGGTCGCTCGATCCCTGCTGGACGATGCCAGCGTCACGGTGATGACGAGGGACGGCGACGACGTGACGTCCGTGTCCCGTCCGCAGCGCACGATTCCGGCGAAGCTGCGGCGTGCGCTCGAAGACCGCTATCCGACATGCGCGGTCAGCGCGTGCGCCAACGACCAGTTCTTGGAGATCGACCACGTCGTCCCGCTCGAGCATCACGGTCGCACCGAGCTCGCCAACCTGTGGCGACTGTGCTCCCATCATCACCGGTTGAAGACGTACGCGGGATGGACGGTCGTCGGCCGGAACGCCCACCGTGATCTCGTCCCGCCGTAGATTCAGTCCACCGTCCACTCGACGACGGGCGGACGGACGGCGGCGCAGCGGGGCATGCCGTCGTCGTGGCTCATCTTGACGGTGCCGACGAGGCGGTGGCCGGGGTCCCGCGCCGACCGCAGGACGTCGTCCGGGATGGCGGCGAGCATGAGCTTGGCGCGGCGGAACATGTCGAACTGGTCGGCGCGGTCCACGGTGCCCCAGCAGAGGTACAGGAACCGGTCGCCGCGCTTCCCGTGGACGAAGGGCCCGCGGAAGTCGAGGGCGCCGTCCTTCGTGACGGTGTCGACGGGGAAGGACCACTCGGTGCGCGGCGCGTCGGCAGGGAAGAGGTCGACCACGTCCCGGCGGCATTGCACGCCGACGTGCACGTTCTGGTACCGGAGACCGTCCGGACGCGGGTCGTCGCACGTGCGGCCGGGCATGTCGACCCCGACGATGCGGACGTCCACGGGGCAAGTGTAGATTTAGAACTCGTTCTATGTTCCTCGACTACACCCCCGAGCAGCAGGCGCTGCGCAAGGAGCTGCGCGAGTACTTCGCCCAGCTGCTGACGGCCGAGGTGCGCGCCGAGCTCGGGGAGCCGGGCGAGGGGAGCCCGCGGTTCCGGGACGTCGTGCGCCAGATGGGCACGGACGGGTGGCTCGGGATCGGCTGGCCGCGTGAGTACGGGGGTCAGGGGCGGCCGGCGACGGACCAGTTCATCTTCTTCGACGAGGTGCAGCGGGCGGGGGCGCCGTTCCCGTTCGTCACGCTCAACACGGTCGGGCCGACGATCATGCGGTTCGGCACCGAGGAGCAGAAGTCGTACTTCCTGCCTGGGATCCTCGCCGGCGAGATCAACTTCGCCATCGGCTACACGGAGCCCGAGGCCGGCACCGACCTGGCCTCGTTGCGGACGCGGGCGGTCCTCGACGGCGACGAGTGGGTGATCAACGGGAACAAGGTCTTCACGAGTGGCGCCAACCAGGCCGACTACGTCTGGCTCGCGTGCCGCACCGACCCGGACGCCCCGAAGCACAAGGGGATCTCGATCATCGTCGTCCCGACGGCGTCGGCGGGGTTCAAGTGCACGCCGATCGTCACGGTGGGCGGCAACACCACGACGGCGACGTACTACGACGACGTGCGTGCTCCCAAGGGCAACGTCGTCGGCGACGTGAACGCGGGTTGGCAGCTCATCACGACCCAGCTCAACCACGAGCGCGTCGGCCTCGCCGCCATGGGTGGCCTCGCCCACCGGCTGTGGGACGAGGTCGCCGAGTGGTGCCGATCGACCGCCTCGGGCGGATCCGGCCCGAAGGGGACGAAGATGATCGACGTGCCGTGGGTGCAGATGGACCTCGCCCGCGCCCACGCCCGGCTCGAAGCGATGAAGCTCCTCAACTGGCGCATGGCCGCTGCGCTCGACGTCGGGGCGCTGGCGCCGGCGGACTCGTCGTCGGTGAAGGTGTACGGGACCGAGGCGATGGTCGACGTGTACCGGACCTTGCTCGGCGTCCTCGGCGCCGCCGGCTACTTGCCGGCCGGCTCGCCCGGCGCCGTGCTGCAGGGCGACGTCGAGCGCGCCGGACGCGCCGCCCAGATCAACACGTTCGGCGGCGGCGTGAACGAGGTGCAGCGGGAGATCATCGCCACCGCCGGGCTCGGCATGGCGCGGCGGGCGAGATGACCGCTGGCACCGAAACCGCCACCGACAAGGCCGCCTTTGCCGCCCGGCTGAAGGAGTTCGAAGGCAGGGAGGCGGGCGCGCCCGAGGTCGGCGCCGACCCGGTGAACCAGCCGATGATCCGGCACTGGGTCGAGGCCGTCGGCGACGAGAACCCCGTCTATACGCAGCGCGAGGCCGCGGAGAAGTCCGTGCACGGCGAGATCGTCGCCCCGCCGGTGATGCTCCAGGCGTGGGTGATGCGAGGCGTGCAACCGCGGCCCGCGACCGGCGGCAACGCGCGTGACGAGCTCATGCGTGTGCTCGACGGCGGCGGCTTCACGTCGGTCGTCGCGACCAACTGCGAGCAGGAGTACCACCGCTACCTGCACCTCGGCGATCACCTGTCGACGACGACGATCATCGAGTCGGTCTCCGACGAGAAGGCGACCGGCCTCGGCGTCGGCCACTTCGTCACGACTCGTGTCGAGTACCGCACCGACGACGGCGAGCTCGTCGCGACCATGCGGTTCCGGATCCTGAAGTTCAGGCCGGCGAAGAAGGCGGAGCAGGGAAAGCAAGATCGGCGCCCGTTGCGGCCGCGGCCGGCGCTGACCCAGGACAACGCCTTCTGGTTCGAGGGCGCGCGGCAACACCGGCTTCTGATCCAGCGGTGCAAGCGGTGCGGCACGCTCCGCCACCCGCCCCGACCCATGTGCTCCGAGTGCCACTCCTACGAGTGGGACGTCGTCGACGCTTCGGGTCGGGGCACCGTGTACAGCTTCGTCGTCAACCACTACCCGCAGGTACCCGCCTTCGACTACCCGCTCGCGGTCGGCCTCATCGAGCTCGAGGAGGGCACCCGCCTCGTCGCCAACGTGATCGGCGTCGAGCCCGGCGACATCCGAGTCGGCATGCCCGTCGAAGTCGAGTGGGTCGACCACGACGCCGACCTGTCCCTGCCGGCCTTCCGTCCGACGCAGTCGGTGAAGCACCGATCCGCCAGGGAAGCGGAGAAATAATGGACTTCACCTTCTCGGAGGAACAGGAGGCGGTGCGCGACCTCGCGGCGCAGGTCTTCGCCGGGCACGCGACCACCGAGCGCGTCAAGCAGGTCGAGGGATCCGAGACGCGCGTCGACCGCGACCTCTGGCGGGCGCTCGCCGACGCCGGGCTCCTCGCGATCGCCGTCCCCGAGGAGCACGGCGGCAGCGGCCTCGGGCTCGTGGAGCTCTGCCTGCTCCTCGAGGAGCAGGGGCGGCGCGTGGCGCCCGTGCCCCTGTGGCCGACGCTCGTCCTCGGCGCATTGTCGATCGCCGAGCTCGGCTCACCCGAGCAGCAGCGCACGTGGCTCCCCGGTGTGGCAGCCGGCGACGTCGTCCTCACGGCCGCGCTCGCGGAGCCGGGCGCCAACGATCCACTGAGTCCGCAGACGACCGCCACTCGCGACGGCGATGCATGGCGGCTCGACGGCGTCAAGCCGAGCGTGCCCGCCGGTCACGTCGCCGACCGTGTGCTCGTGCCTGCGTCGACCGGCGACGGCGACCTCGGCGTCTTCCTCGTCGATCCCGCCGGCCCCGGCGTCGAGCGGACGGTCGCGGCGACGACCGACCGGTCGAAGGTCGCGCACTTGGCGCTCTCCGGGGCGCCGGCCGAGCAGGTCGGCGACGACGGGGCGACGGCGTGGATGTTCGACCGCGCGCTGGTCGGGCTGTGCGCCTTGCAGGTCGGCGTGGCGGAGGGTGCGCTGCGCATGGCCGCCGACTACACGTCGGAGCGCCACCAGTTCGGGCGGCCGCTGTCGACGTTCCAGGGCGTCGCGCTGAAGGCCGCCGACGCGTACATCGACACCGAGGCCATGCGGGTCACGCTGTGGCAGGCGGCGTGGCGGCTCACGGCGGGCCTCGACGCCACGCGCGAGGTGATGGTCGCGAAGTGGTGGGCGGCCGAAGGCGGTCAGCGAGTCGTGCACATCACCCAGCACCTCCACGGCGGGATGGGCGCCGACGTCGACTACCCCGTGCATCGGTATTTCCTGTGGGGCAAGCAGATCGAGGACACGCTCGGCGGCGCGAGCGCCCAGCTCGCCCGCCTCGGCCGACACGCTCGCGGAGGTACGCGGCATGACTCCTTACTCCTTCTCCGTTCTCCTTCTCCTTCTTCGAAGACGGCTGGTTCGCTCCGCTACGACGACGTGCAGGTCGGCGACGAGCTACCGACGCTCGTCATCCCGCTCACCCGCACGCTGATCGTGGCGACCGCCATCGCGTCGCGCGACTACCAGGACGTGCACCACGACCCCGGGCTGGCCCAGGAGCGGGGCTCGCCGGACATCTTCATGAACATCCTGTCGACCAACGGGTTCGTCGGCCGCTTCATCACCGACTGGGCCGGCCCCGACGCCGTCCTGAAGAGCGTGAAGATCCGCCTCGGCGCCCCGAACCATCCGGGCGACACCATGACGATGACCGGTCAGGTCACCGAGAAGGACGACGGCGTCGTCGAGGTGAAGATCCGGGGCGCCAACGACATCGGCGATCACGTGACGGGCACCGTGGCCGTGGAATTGCCGCGATGACGGCGGCTTTGCCGACCGGCAGCGCAGGAGCCGGAGCTTGCGACGGCGACCAGGGTGGCAGATGAGCGAGAGGAACCAGCTCCGGGACGCGGCGGCCGTCGCCGGCATCGGCGCCACCGAGTTCTCGAAGGAGTCGGGGCGGTCGGAGCTGCGCCTCGCGGTCGAGGCGTGCGAGGCGGCCATCGCCGACGCCGGTCTCGAGCCGGCCCAGATCGACGGGATGGTCACCTACACCCAGGACACCAATCCGGAGATCGAGATCGCGCGCAACCTGGGCGTCGGCGAGCTCTCCTTCTTCTCCCGCATCCACCACGGCGGTGGTGCCGCCTGCGGCACCGTGCAGCAGGCGGTGCTGGCCGTGCATGCCGGCGTCGCCGACTACGTCGTCTGCTACCGGGCGTTCAACGAGCGGTCCGGGCGGCGCTTCGGCGCCGGCGTGCAGGACCGTCCGCCGGTCGCGACCGCCGAGCAGGCGCACTTCTCGTGGTACGCGCCCTTCGGGCTGCTCACGCCGGCGCAGTGGGTCGCCATGTTCGGGACCCGCTACATGCACGAGTACGGCGCGACGAGCGAGGACTTCGGGCGCGTCGCCGTCGCCGACCGCAAGCACGCGGCGACGAACCCCAAGGCGTGGTTCTACGAGAAGCCGATCACGCTCGAGGAGCACCAGGCGTCACGCTGGATCGTCGAGCCGCTGCACCTGCTCGACTGCTGCCAGGAGAGCGACGGCGCCCAGGCGCTCGTCGTCACGTCGGTCGAGCGGGCGCGCGACCTGCCGCATCCGCCGGCGGTCATCAACTCCGCCGCCCAGGGCGCCGGCGACCAGCAGGACATGATGACGAGCTACTACCGGGACACGATCTCGGGCCTCCCGGAGATGGGCCTCGTCGCCCGGCAGCTGTGGAACACGACCGGCCTCGGTCCCGACGACATCCAGACCGCGGTCATCTACGACCACTTCACCCCGCTGGTGCTCCCGCAGCTCGAGGAGTTCGGGTTCTGCGAGCGTGGTGAGGCGAAGGACTTCCTCCGCGACGGCAACGTCGAGCTCGGCGGCCGGCTCCCGATCAACACGCACGGCGGCCAGCTCGGCGAGGCCTACATCCACGGCATGAACGGCATCGCCGAGGGCGTCCGTCAGGTACGTGGCACGTCGGTGAACCAGGTCGACGGGGTCGAGCACGTGCTCGTGACCGCCGGCACCGGCGTCCCGACGAGCGCCCTGGTCCTCGGCCGCGAGAACTAAGTCCGGGAACGAAGTCGAGCTCAGTTGGCTTCGAAGGGGACGGGCTGAGGGTGCTGCGGGCACGGGCGCAGCACCCCGGTACGGTCGCCGCCCACCGAAAGGATGTCGATCCCGTCGCGCATCGAGTCGGGCTGCACTCGCGCGCCGAACGCGAACGGGTTGTCGAGAAGGGACAGGACGACGACGATCACCGTGAGGAGTGCGGTCACACAGCCGAGAGCTGTGAGCAGACCACGTTGACGTTCGGCGTAGTGCGTTCCGACCAGGAACACGAGGAGGAAGGCGCCGACGTAGATCAACACCCACAGCACGGTCGGGACCTCGGGCTCGGTGAAGAACAGCAACTGCTGTCGCGACGCGTCGGCGTCGCCGATGAGGCTGGTAGCGCGCCCGTACGCAGATCGTTGGCGATCGTCGTCCAGCGGGAGCCCGCGAACCCCTGCTCGAACCCGATCGCCGAACGCGAGCGTGCGTGGGTCCTCCAGACGACTCCCACGTTCCATCGCAGGCCAATCGTCGGCCACGATCGCTCGCATGTAGCAGATGAGATCGTGGCGAGTCGCATCCCTTGTCTCGCGCGGGTAGACGTCGAACGCGTCCCAGAGCGCGACGAGCGAGCTCGACTCCTTCTGGGTCTCCCGGCGTGTGTCCGAATAGTGGCCCACCGCGAAGACGACCAGCAGCCCCAACAACAGGCCGTACGCCGAGCCGACGAAGCCGAGGACGACCTGGTACTCGTGCGATTCGTCGCTCTTCGTCCTCCGGTGCGCAAGCACCGACAGCCCGACGGCAAGGGCGATGACAGCCCAGAGGATGAGGACGCGGACGATCACGGCAAGCGGAAGTGGGAGGCCACGGGGGCGGAGGGATTCTCACCAGCGGTCTCCCCGGCGTCAAGGAGCAGGGCGCCGTGACAAAGCCCGCGATCTTGTATACAAAATCCGGACCGGGCGGGCCGGATCTAGGGGGGCACCGTGAACGGACCGCGTTGGGTGGTGTTGGTCGTCGCGATCGGGCTCGTGGGGGCGCTGGCCCCGACGACGGCGAGCGCCCGGCCGCAGCAGCAGCAGCCGGCAACCGGGGAGATCGGCGTCACGGCGGACACGATCCGCATCGCCGTGATCGCCGACGTCGATAACGCCGCCCGTCCGGGTCTGTTCCAGGGGTCGGTGGACGGCGTCAACGCGTTCGCCAAGTTCGTCAACGCCAACGGCGGCGTCGCCGGCGGCCGCAAGGTACAGGTCGACTTCATCGACTCGAAGTTGAGCGCCGACGAGGCCCGCAACGCGCTGGTACGAGCGTGCCAGGAGGACTTCGCCATCGTCGGCACGACGGCGCTGTTCATGAACAACATCGAGCCGATGACGAGCTGTGTCGACCAGGCGGGGAAGGCGACCGGCCTCCCCGACGTCCCGGTGCTGCAAACCGAGATCGCGCACCAGTGCTCGCCGGTCTCGTACGCGGTGATCGTCGTCGGTCTCGACTCCGCGACCAGGGACGCGGCCCAGAAGAAGGTCACGGTCCGCACCGGTGCCGCGAAGTACTACACGAAGCGAAACAAGGACCTGCATGGGATCTTCGCGCTCGCCGGCGACCTCAAGTCGACGACGAACGCCGCGCTCCCTCTCGTCGCCATGTACAAGTCGTTCGGCGTCAAGTCGGACGGCGAGTTCAAGGTGTCCGGGACTCTCGCCCCAGGCGGCGTACACGCCGCTGGTGCAGGCGATCAAGCAGAACAACAGCACGTACGCGTTGAACAACGTCGACTACAAGGCAGACGTGCTCCTCCGCAAGGAAGCCCAGGTCCAGGGTGTCAACTCGGTGAAGGTGTGGGACTGCGCCCTCCAGTGCTACGACCGGCGGCTTCTCGAGGAAGGGGGGAACGCCGTCGAAGGCCAGTACGTGACGTTGTTCTTCGTCCCGTTCGAGGAGGCGAAGCAGAACAAGTCGGTGGACAACTTCGTGAAGAACGTCGGCGGCAAGGACAAGGCCGACGGATTCGGGGCCCAGGCGTGGACCGCGGGCCTGTTCTTCCGGGATGTGGTCAACAACGTGGTGAAGGCCGACGGCAACAACGGTCTCACCCGGGCGCGCTTCCTCGAGGAAGCGGCGAAGATCCACGACTTCACTGCGGACGGCATGCTCGGGCCCACCGACGTCGGCGGTCGCAAGGTCAGCCCCTGCGGAATGATCATGCAGGTGAAGAACGGCAAGTTCGTGCGTGTCAGCCCGAAGAAGAAGGGGACGCTCGACTGCTCGGGCGGCACCAAGCAGGTCGAGGTGGCGTTCGAGTAGCCGATACGGGGCTTGGCGGCCTCGTGGGCCTACGAGAGAGGTCCCACGTCGGTGAGCTCGATCACGTTGCCGGACGGGTCGGTGACGAACGCGGCGTGCACCGGCGTGCCGAAGTCGACCCGCGAGGACGGCTCGCCGAGCATCTTCACGCCGGCGGCCCGCACGGCCTCGATGGTCGCGTCGAAGTCCTCGGCCGGCACGTAGAGGGCGAAGTGGGGGAAGCCGGGACCGGGTGACGCCGGCTCGTCGGCGACGGCGAGATGGAGTTGGAGCGCGCCCACGCGCAACCAGAGCCCGGGGAAGCCGAAGTCGGGCCGGGGGAGGACCTCGAAGCCGAGCACGTCGCAGTAGAAGTCGCGCGCCTCGTCGAGATCGGTCACCGAGATGGCGACGTGGCTGTAGCCGGAGACGATGGCGGCCATGACGTCAGCCTCGCACTCCCGACAACCGGGCGGCGAGGCTCACCATCGCCTGGTCGAACATGTCGCCGATCATCGTCTTCGCCGCCGGGATCGCAGCCTCCATGTCGGGCCCGGGCTCGACCGCGAACGTCCAGCGCACTGTGCTCCGGTCGCCGTCGCCCTCGACGACCCATTCCTCGACCAGCGCGTCGATGAGCGAGTCGGCGCTCTCGTCGACGCGGTAGGCCCAGCGCGTGGGCTCGTCCCACGCCAGGATCGTCTCGCGGTACTGGGACTCGCCCATGTGCATCTCGCGCCGCGAGCCGACGCCGTGCGGCGGAGGCGTCTCGTACGCGCCGCCTTCGTGGCCCGGCCACCACGTCCACGTCGACGGGTCGTCACTGATCGCGCCGAACACGGTCTCCTGAGATGCGGGGACAACCGCTTCGAACACGAAACGGTGCGGCGCCTTGTGCAGAAAGTCCAGGTCGACGGTGCGCAAGCGATGGGCCATGACGCACAACGTAGACTCCTCTGACGCCGGAGGCGAAGGAACGACACGGGGGTCCCGATGCCGACGATGCGGTTCAACCACATGGAGCTGACGTTCCCGCGTGGGATGCTCACGACCGAGTTCCGCGAGGAGGTCGACGCGTTCTACGGGAGCGTGTTCGGCTGGTCGGGCGTCGACGCCGAGGTCGTCGGCCAGCTCTGCCACATCCTTCTCTCGGAGGGCGCTCAGCAGTTCATCCTGCTGGCCGAGAGCGGCAAGCCGATGCAGTCACCCGGCTACGACCACCTCGGCCTCCTGTTCTCCACCCGCGAAGAGGTCGACGAGAAGCTCGAGCAGGTCAAGCGGTACCAGGAGAAGGACGACCGCGTGCAGATCCAGGAGTACGACGATCTGGTCACCGGGGACCTCACGACGCGCGCCTTCTACGTGAAGTACCTGCTGCCGATCTACTTCGACGTGCAGGCGCTCGAGCTCAACGGCGAGTCGATCGGCAACGAGCTCAGCTAGCGCTTCCCCTTCTGGTACTGCTCCTGCCACTGCTTCGGCGGGGGGTCGGCGCGCTTGGCGCCGGCGCCGAACAGGCGGGGGATCTCGGCGGCCAGCTCCTCTGCGGTCCAACCCCGGTCGTGGCGCTCGGCCTGAGTGTCGACCTCCCAGGTTCGGACGTGCTCGACCATGCCGCCCCGCACCTGGAAGCACTGTCCGGACAGCCAGCCGGCGGCCGGTGACGCGAGGTAGCAGACCATCTCGGCGACGTGGACCGGGTCCGTGGGGTCGAACTCCTCCTCCTCGGCCCGGGCGCGGTCGATGCGCCAGCCGATGTTGGCGAGCCGCGTTCGCGCCGACGGCATGATCGTGTTGGCGGTGACGCCGTACGGCGCCATCTCGGTCGCCACCGCGTCCGTGAACGCGGCCACGCCGGCCTTGGCCGCCACGTAGTTCGACTGTCCGGCGCCGCCGTACAGCAACAGCCCGGTCGACGTGTTGACCAGCCGGCCGGAGCGACCCCGGCCCGCCTTGTGCTCGGCGCGCCACCACCGGCACGCCGGCCGCGACACCGCGAACGTCCCCGTGAGGTGGACTCGCAGGACGTCGGCCCACTCGGCGTCCTCGAGGTTGAAGACCATGTGCGGGCGGCCGATGCCGGCGTTGTTCACGACGATGTCGATGCGGCCCCACTCGTCGAGCGCGGCCTGGACGAGCGCCTCGCCGCCGTCCGGGGTCGAGATGTCGTGAGCGTCGGCGACAGCCTCGCCACCGGCGTCGCCGATCGCGGCAACCGCCTCGTCGGCCGGCGTCTCGCCCGTCTCGGTGCCGTCGGTCGCGACGCCGACGTCGTTCACGACGACGCGTGCGCCGTAGGCGGCGAGCCTCGTCGCCTCGGCCCGGCCGATGCCGCGGCCGGCGCCGGTGACGATCGCCACCTTGCCGTCGAGCATGCGCTCACTCAACTTCTTGCTCCCATACGGGCTGGTCCTCCCCCCATCCGGGCTGGTCCTCCCCCCATCCGGGCTAGGTCGCCTCCAGCACCAGTTGGCGGCCGCGGGCGGCGAACTCGGCCCGCAGCGCGTCGATGTCCACCGGCGTCATCCGCTGGTAGGGGCCGCCCGTCTCCGCCTGCCACCACACGGGGTCGCCGGTCTCCCACCGCTCGCGGCGGAGGACACGCTTGAGGACCTTGCTCGTCTCGGTGACCGGCAAGGTCGCGGCGATGCGCAGGAACCGGGGTGTCCACTTGGTGCCGAGGTCGGGCTGCGCGGCCAGGAACGTCGTGAAGCCGTCCGGGTCGAACGTGGCGTCCGGTCGGAGCTGCAGCGCGGCCATCACCCGGTCGCCGACGTCGGGGTCGGGCACCGCGTACACGGCCGCGAGCACGACGTCGGGATGGCGGGCGAGGATCCTCTCGACGGGAGCGGCGGAGAAGTTCTCGCCGTCGACGCGGAGCCAGTCGTAGTCACGGCCCGCGAAGTAGAGGAACCCCTGCTCGTCGCGGTACGCCAGATCGCCGGTCCAGTAGATGCCGTCGTGCACGCGCGCCGCGTTGGCCTCGTCGTTGTTCCAGTACCCCTCGAACCCGGAGGCGCCGAGACGGTTGACGAGCTCGCCGATCGCCTCGTCCGGGTTCAGCAGGCGGCCGTCGGCATCGAACCGGGCCGTCGGCGTCTCCTCGCCGGTGTCGGGGTCGAGCACCGAGACGCCGTCGCGCCCGCGGCCGAGCGAGCCGGGCGGCATGTCGGGCGTGCGCTGCACGACCGCGCCCCCCTCGGTCGACCCGTACGAGTCGATGACCGGGACGCCGAACCGCTTGGAGAACCGGTCGATGTCGAGGTCGGCGCCTTCGTTCCCGAACACCAGCCGCAACGGGTTGTCGGCGTCGTCGGGGAGCTCGGGCGTGGCGAGCACATAGGACAGCGGCTTGCCGACGTAGTTGAAGTACGTGACGCCGAACTTCCGCACGTCGGGGAGGAACCCGGAAGCGGAGAACCTGCGGCGGAACGCGGCGGTGGAGCCGCCGGCGAGCGCGGGCGCCCAGCCCGCCATCAGCGCGTTGGAGTGGAACATCGGCATCGCGAGGTAGCAGACGTCGTCGGGCCCGAGCCCGACCATGCTCGACAGCGTCACACCGATGCCCGCGAGCCGGCCCTGCGAGCAGAGACACGCCTTCGGCGCGCCGGACGTGCCCGACGTGAACAGCAGCAGGTACAGGTCCGACCCGGCGATCTCCACGTCGGGCAACCGCGCCCCCCGATGCGGATCGAGGGCGGCGCCGTACGACGCGGAGTCGACGACGAGCACACGATCGGCGCCTACGCCGGTGTCGAGGCCGTCGAGTAGCCGTGCGTGACGCGCCTCGGTGACGAGCACCTGGCACTCCGTGTGCGTGATGTCTCGGGCCAGCTCGGCGCCACGCCGGGTCGGGTTGATCCCGACGACGACGGCGCCGACGACGGCCGCCGCGCCGAGCCACATGGCGAACTCGGGGACGTTGTCGAGCAGCACGCCGACGTGGAACGGGCCCGGCCGGCGCAGCTCGGCGAGCAGGGCGGCGCGCTCGGCGCAAGCCGTGACGTAGTCGGCATAGCTCCACGACTCGTCTTCGAACAGGAGGGCGGGATGCTCGTCGCCGGCGCGGGCGCGCACGAGCTCGGCGATCGTCGGCATGGCCTCTACGCGGGAGTGAAGGTGACGTGCAGCGACCGGAAGCCGCGCACGAAGGCGTTCGGGATGCGCTCGGGCGGTGCGTCGGCCGCCAGACGCAGGTCGCGCAACCGGGGGAGCAGCTCCTCGAACATCACCCGGATCTCGAGGCGGGCGAGCGCGGCGCCGAGACAGAAGTGCGTGCCGAACCCGAACGCGACATGCGGGTTCGGGTCGCGGCCGACGTCGAAGCGTTCCGGCGCCTCGAACACCGCCTCGTCGCGGTTCGCCGACGAGTACATGAGGAGCAGCTCGTCGCCCGCCTGCACGGGCGTGCCCGCGACCTCGGTGTCGCGCGTGGCGGTCCGGCGCATGTTGAGGATCGGCGTGACCCAGCGGATGAACTCCTCGACGGCGACGGGGAGCAGCTCCGGCTCGTCGTGCAGGCGCTGGTGCTCGTCCGGATGCTCGATCAACGCCAGCAGGGCCCCCGTGATGACCGTGCGCGTGGTCTCGGCGCCCCCGTCGACGAGCAGCAGGCCCTCGGAGAGCACCTGGTCGTCGGTCAGGACGCCCGCCGCCTCGGCTTCCATCCACCGCGACATCACGTCGTCCGCCGGCGCCGCCCGCCTGGCCTCCATCAGACGGACCGCGTGCTCGCAGTAGTCGCCGAACGCCTCCGCCACTCCGTCGTTCATGTACCGCGGGCCGCCGCCGGCGACGATCGTCGCCTCCGACCAGTGCTTGACGCGCGGCCACTGCTCGTCGTCGAAGCCGAGCAGCCGCCCGATGACCATGGCGGGCAACGGAGCGGCCAGCTCCTCCACGACCTCGCAACGGCCGCGGTCCACGACGGCATCGACGAGCCCCCGCACCACCTCGCGCACCTCGTCCTCGTGGCGGGCGACGGCCTTGGGCGTGAACCGCCGGGACACGAGCCGCCGCCGCTCGTTGTGGCGGGGGTCGTCGTTGCCGATCATCGAGTCGTCGGCGGGGATGTTGGGCCGGTAGCCCGCAGACGAGCAGAACGTCCCGGGGTCCTTCTCGACGGCCACGAGATCGTGGTACCGGGACACGCCCCACAGCCGGTTGGTCTCGTCCCGGTAGAGCGGGGCGTTGCGGCGCAGCCAGGCGTAGGTCGGGTCGGGATCGCCGGCGTAGAGGTCGCCGGCGAGCAGGTCGATCGCCCCCGCCGGGGCCCGCTCCGCCACCGGGCTTGCCATTCCGGACACCATACGCGGCCTCCGCGCGTCTTGAAACACGTTCCGATTTGGGACACACTGCCCCGCACCGGGGCGTCCCCGGGGGGCTGGGGAGAACTGCGAGGGGGGAACGGTGAAGCGGAGCCTGTGGGCAGTCGTGGCCGTCGCATTGGCCGTCGGAACGGGGTTGGCACCGGCGGCGGCCGGAGCGCAGCAACCCGATCAGGGGTCGCCCGACAGCGAGATCGGGATCACGGCCGACACCATCCGGATCGCCGTCATCGCCGACGTCGACAACCCCGCCCGCCCCGGGCTCTTCCAGGGGATCGTCAACGGGGTGCAGGCGTTCGCCAAGTACATCAACGGCCACGGCAAGCTCGCCGGCCGCAACGTCCAGGTCGACTTCATCGACTCGCACCTGAGCGCCGACGAGGCCCGCAACGCGGTCATCAAGGCGTGCTCGGAGGACTTCGCGATCGTCGGGACCAGTGCGTTGTTCCTCAACAACGTCCAGCCCATGGAGCAGTGCGTCGACAAGGCGGGACAGGCCACCGGCCTCCCCGACATCCCGACGCTCCAGACCGAGACGGCGCACCAGTGCTCGCAGATCTCGTTCGCGATCATCGCGAGCGCGCTCGACTGCGCCACGAAGGACCAGCACCCGCAGACCTACTCGGCCCGGGTCGGGCAGATCCTGTACTACAAGAAGCACAACAAGGATCTGCACGGCGTCTGGGTCCTCCCGAGCGACCTGAAGTCGACGATCAACTCGACGACGCCGGTCGCGACCGGTGACGTGAAGGCCGGGGTCAAGAAGGACGAGGACTTCTTCAAGCTCTCGGCGCTCGCGACCCAGAGCGACTACACGCCCGTGGCGCAGGCCATCAAGCAGCACAACTCGACGTACGGGCAGAGCATCTCCGACTACAAGAGCTCGGTGCAGATGCGGAAGGAAGCGAAGGTGCAGGGCGTCAGCAGCGTGAAGGTCTGGGACTGCGCGCTGCAGTGCTACGACGCCAAGTTCCTGAGCGAGGGTGGCGCCGACGTCGAGGGCAACTACGCCTCACTGTTCTTCGTCCCGTTCGAAGAGGCGAAGCAGAACAAGTCCGTCGACGCCTTCCTGAAGGCGATCGGGGGCAAGAGCAAGGCCGACGGGTTCTCGGCGCAGTCCTGGACCGCCGGGCTGTTCTTCCGTGACGTCGTCAACAACGTGGTGAAGGCCAACGGGAACAACGGCATCACCCGGGCCCGGTTCCTCGAAGAGGCGAGGAAGATCCACGACTTCCGGGCCGAGGTCGACGGGCAGGGGATGCTCGGGCCGACCGATGTCGGGGCGCACAAGCTCAACGGCTGCTTCGTGCTCACGCAGGTGAAGGGCGGCAAGTACGTCCGGGTGTTCCCGAAGGAGAAGGGCACGCTCAACTGCGACGCCAAGAACGTGACCACGATCCAGCTCGATCAGACATAGACGTCCGTTGCGCGCCCGGGCGGTGACGGCGCCCGGGCGCGGTCGACCCGAGCGGAGCGCGCTGTGAACTTCAGCCGGCAGCGGACAGCAGTCATCGTCGGCGCCCTCGTCTTCCTCGTCATCGTCGTGGTCCAGTCGTGGTCGGGGCGGCCGGTCACGCTCGACAGCATCCTGTCGACCGTCATCGTCGGCGTCTCGGTCGGGTCGATCTACGCGATCGCGGCGTCCGGCATCGTCGTCACGTATACGACGTCGGGGATCTTCAACTTCGCCCAGGGCGCCATCGGCATGTTCATGGCGTTCGTGTACTGGGAGCTGCGGGTCAACCGGGGTATTCCCGCGCCGATCGCCCTCTTCCTCACGATCCTCGTCGATCGCGCCGGCGCTGGGCGCGCTCATCGAGCGCCTGGTGATCCGCCTCGTCTACGACAAGTCGCTGGTCGTGCAGCTGGTCGTGACGCTCGGCGTGATGTTCTTCCTGATGGGGTTGGCGGTGACGATCTGGAACCCGACATCGGAGTCCCGTTCGATCGACTTCTTCTTCGGGTCGAGCGGATTCGACATCGGCGACACGTTCGTCCTCTGGCACCGGTTCATCACGATCCTCACCGCCGTCGGCGATCGCCGTCTTGCTGCGGCTGTTGCTCTATCGAACCCGCATCGGCGTGACGATGCGGGCGGTCGTCGACAACCGGAGCCTCGCCGGCCTCCACGGCGCCCGGCCGGAGGCGGCCTCGATGCTGGCGTGGGCGATCGGCTCGGCGATGGCGGCGGTCTCCGGCATCCTGCTCGTGTCCGAGCTCGGCCTCCAGGTCGACGCGCTCACGCTGCTGATCATCAACGCGTTCGCCGCCGCCATCGTGGGCCGCCTGCGCAGCCTCCCGCTGACGTACATCGGCGGGATCCTGCTCGGGCTCACGGTCACGTTCCAGACCAACTTCCTCGACTGGTCGGGCCGCTTCAGCACGACGTCGTTCGCGATCCCGACGATCTTCCTGTTCATCGCCCTGCTCGCGGTGCCTCAGGCGCGCATCGCGCTCCGCCGCGCGCCACCTGATCCGAAGCTCCATCAACCCCGTGTGCCGAAGATCTGGGAGACCGGGTTCGGCATGGTTGCGGTCTTCGGCGTCGTGTGGCTCATCTCACGGAACATGGGCGAGGTCAACCTCAACCGCGTCACGCTCGCGATCGTCGTGGCCGTGCTCATGCTCTCCCTCGTGCCGCTCACGGGCTGGGCCGGGCAGGTCTCGCTGGCGCAGATCACCTTCGCCGGCGCAGGTGCGTTCGCGATGTACCAGTGGTCGCCGTTCGGGCAGGGGAGCCCCGTCGGGTTGATCGTCGCGGCCGCGTTCGCGATCCCGTTCGGCTTCCTCATGACGCTGCCGGCCCTGCGTCTGCAGGGGCTGTATCTGGCGTTGGCGTCGTTGGCGTTCGCGCGGCATGGCCGAGTCGCTGTTCTTCGACCAACCGGAGATCTTCGGCAACGGCGCGAAGCCGGTGGCGCGGCTGTCCGTGTTCGGCTATCGGTTCACGGACCAGCGTGCGTACCTGTTGCTGGTCACCGCCATCTTCGGGGTGATGGCGATCTTCGTCGTGTGGCTGCGGCGAGGCCGGTTCGGGCGCCGGTTGATCGCGCTCCGCGACAGTGAAGCGGCGTGCGCCACGCTCGGTGTGAACCGCTTCCGCACCAAGCTCGCGGTGTACGCGCTGGCTGCGGCGATGGCGGGCTTCGCCGGCGCGCTGCTCGGCATGCAGCGCGGCACGGCGGCGACGCAGGACTTCGCGCTGTTGAGCCCGCTGGCGATCCCGATCGTGCTGCTCATCGTGGTGGGCGGCGTCGAGACGGTCAGCGGTGCGCTGATCGGCGGCACCACCTACATCCTGTTCGTCGTGATGAAGGAGAACTTCGACACGGGCTGGCTGCCGTGGGTCGGCCTGATTGCAGGCCTCACCGTCGCGATCATCCTGTTCTCGGAGCTGCGGGCCAGCCCGGCACGGCGGAGCGCCGTCGCGGTGTTCAGCGGCGCGCTGATAGGCGTCGGCGTGTTCCTGATACTCGACGCGACGTTCCAGACCTCGTGGCTGGCCGCGCTGGAGCGGCTCGGCCCCGGGCTGCTGGCGGTGAACGTCGCCCTGCGGCCCAACGGCGCGTCGGTCGAGCTCGGGTTCGCGCTCGCGCCGCTCCTGCCGTGGCGTCCCGATGCCCGCCGGGCGTTCATGGCGGAGATGCGCCAGCGCATCGCCGGCAAGGGAGGGCCGCGAGGAGGCGGGACGGCGGGGGAGCCGCTCGAGCCTGCGCCGAAGGAGCCCATGCCGTCGACGCTGCCGGCGAGCGACGCGTCCGAGAGCGGCGTCAGCTGGAGGGCACCGACCTGACATGGCACTCCTCGACGTGCACCAGGTGTCGGTCAGCTTCGGCGGCCTGCAGGCGCTCAGCGACGTGTCGATCGACGTCCAGGTCGGTCACGTCACCGGCCTGATCGGCCCCAACGGCGCGGGCAAGACGACGCTGTTCAACGTCGTCACGGGACTGCTCGGGCCGAACGCGGGCCGGGTCGAGCTCGACGGGAGCGACATCACGCGTCGCAAGCCCCACCAGCGGGCGCGCCTCGGGATCGGCCGCACGTTCCAGCGCCTCGAGACCTTCGGCAGCCTGACGGCGCGCGAGAACGTCCTCGTCGCGGCGGAGATGCGGCGGGGGTGGGCGCACGACCGTTCCCGCTCGCCGCGCGTGATCGCCGACGAGATCCTCGAGCGCGTCGGGCTCCAGGCCGTCGCCGACGACCGCGTCGACCGCCTCCCGACCGGCACCGCCCGCCTCGTCGAGCTGGGCCGGGCGCTGGCGACCCAGCCACGCGTGCTGCTCCTCGACGAGCCGTCCGCAGGTCTCAACGAGACCGAGACCTCGACCCTCGGCACGCTGCTGCGCGAGGTCGCCGGCTCGGGCCTGGCGGTGCTGCTGGTGGAGCACGACATGTCGTTCGTCATGGGTACGTGCGAGCGAATCCACGTGCTCGACTTCGGGCGCATCATCTCGGTCGGGACCCCGACCGACGTGCAGGGCGACGACACCGTCCGGGCGGCGTACCTCGGCGAGGCGGAGGAGCGCGAACGCAAGCCGCCGCCCGCCGCGGCGAGTGACGGGCAGGAGGACGGCGAAGCCGCTCCGCCCGCGCTCGAGCTGCGCGGCATCCGAGCCGGCTACGGCACGATCGACGTGTTGCACGGTGTGAGCCTCACGGTGCCGACCGGATCGGTGTTCGCCCTGCTCGGGCCCAACGGCGCCGGCAAGTCGACCACGCTCAAGGTCGCGAGCGGTCAGATCGCACCGAGCGAGGGAGAGGTCCACCTCTTCGGGTCGGCGGTGCAGGGCAAGCCGTCGGACGCGCTCGCCCGCGCCGGCGTGTGCGCCATCCCCGAAGGTCGGGGAATCTTCCCGAACCTCACCGTGACCGAGAACCTCCGGATGTCGACCTACACCGGGCCGCACATGGGGGAGCTCGAGGAGCGTACGTTCACGCGGTTCCCGCGACTGCGTGACCGGCGCAAGCAGCTCGCCGGCACGCTGTCCGGCGGCGAGCAGCAGATGCTGTCGATGGCCCGGGCGCTCACCACGGACCCGAAGGTGCTGCTGCTCGACGAGCTGTCGATGGGGCTGGCGCCGATCGTCGTCGAGGAGCTGTACGAGATCGTCGCCCGCATCGCCGCCGAGCACGTGTCGATCCTCATCGTCGAGCAGTTCGCCCACGAGGTTCTCGACGTGGCGAACACCGCCGCGATCATGCTCCACGGACAGATCCAGCTCACCGGCCGGCCCCACCAGATCGCCGAGGAGCTCGACGCCGCCTACCTCGGGTTGGCCCAGCAGAACTGAACTACGGCGCGGTGTCGTCGCCGCGCTCGAGGCCGTACTTGCGGAACGGGCCGAAGAAGCCGTGCTCGTGGAGGCCGTACCCGGTCGTGTCGCCGGTCTCGAACCGGGCGACGTGATCGGTCACGCCGTACCAGGCCCACTTCTCGAGCTCGTCCATGTCGTGCTCGACGCCCTGCACGACGAGCGGGCCCTGGTACATGCCGTGTCCCCAGTCCTCCTCCATGCCGTAGCCGGTGCCGACGGTGATGTACACGTGCGTGAGCGGCGTCACCTTCACGTCGAAGCCGCCGCCGGGCGCCTCCGGGAACGACAGCACCGACGACGACACGGTGCGGGTCCCGGGTACGAGCGTGTGGTCGAACTCGGGGCGGCCCAGCCACTCGGGCTCGCGCGACGGGTCGGCCCAGATGCGGACGGCCTCCTCGGTCGGGCGTTCGCCGTCGTCCTGCTCGTTGAGGATGTAGAGGATCGAGTAGTCCGGGAACTGCATGGGCGCGTAGTTCCACATGCCGCCCATCTGCCCCTCGGCGCCTCGGATGCCGGGCGCCTCCTTCTCTCCGACCGGGCGCACGCCCCACGAGCGGTCCCGCGTGCCCCACCAGCGGTCGGGCGTGATGTCGAAGCGCTCGCCGCCGACCTCGAGCGTCCCCGTCCAGAACCCGGTCTGGGCGAAGCGCATCGTGTCGAACAGGACTCGGCCGTACTTGCGGATGTACTGCCGCGGCTCGAGGAACGCCGGGATCGCGCCCTCCCAGGTGACGTCGCAGGCGATGCCGTGCTCGTTCGACTCCGTGATCCACCGCACCTTGTGCAGCGGCTCGATCACCTCGACCCGGTGGGGCCCGACGCTCGAGTCCATGCGGTCGTCGAGCTCCCGGGACGCCCGCACGACCAGGTGCTTGTCGCCCCGTCGGACGACCGCGAACGCATCCTGCACCCCGAGGTTCGGGTACTGGCCCATACCCATGATCAACATGAGCTCGTCGCTGCAGCCGTGGAGGTTGAAGTAGTACCGGTCGTAGAAGTTGCGGTCGCTCGTCCCGACGTTGCGGATCGGCTCGGCGATCTGGTGGAGCGGGTAGTCGTCCATCGACGAGAGCATGGGCACGTCCTCCTAGGTCTCCGGCAGCCGGCCGAGCTCACGCAGGAACGGCCGGGAGTACACGACGCGACCGGTCATGGTCGCGTGATCGCACGTTGCGAGCACGAAGGCGGCGTCGGCGAGCAGCTCGACGGGCTCGACGATCTCGGGCCTCTCGTCGAGCAACGCACCGAGGTGGACCTCGGCGCCGGGCGTCCGCACCGCGGCCACCGGCGCCAGCGAGTTCACGGCGATGCCGTCGTCGAAGCACCTCGGCTGCGAGCCCGGTCGTGATCCGCTCGAGCGCCGCCTTCGTCGCTCCGTACAGCGTGCTGGTCGAGCCGAGCTTGATGCCGGGGTCGAACGGCGGCCCCTTGGGATGGCGCGATGTCGCGCTCGAGATGTTCACGATCCAGCCTCGGCCGCGCGCCCGCATCCCCGGGATGACCTGCTGGGCGAGGTCGACCGGCGCGTGCACGTTCAGCTCGAACAGCAGTCGGCGGCGCCGGAGCGGCAGCTCGGCCGTCGCCACGTAGAACGCGGCGGCGGCGTTGTTGACGAGGATGTCGACCGGCCCGAGCGTCCACTCGACCTCGGGCACGATCCGAGACCGGGCGTCGGCGTCGGCGAGGTCGGCGGGGATCGCCACCGCCTCGCCGCCGAGCGCCTCGATGCCGTCGACGACCTCGCCGAGGGACCCGGGGAGGGTCGGGTGGGCGTCGAGCGTGCGGGCGGTGACGGCGACCGCCGCGCCCTCACCGGCGAGCCGCAGTGCGATCGCGGCGCCGATGCCCCGGCTGGCGCCGGTGACGAGCGCGACCCGCCCGTCGCACTCGCCCATGACCTAGACGGGCACTTTGTCGTGCGCCCGGCCGATCGGGTTGACCCGCGGCCCGCGCGCCGAGACGTACGCCTCGCGCTGGCGCGTGGTGCTGTGCACGGGGTCCTTGTCGAAGATCGGGATCAGCTCGGTCCCGAACGTCTCGACCGACTCGACCGCGACCTCGATCGGCATGGTCGAGGACAGCTGTCCGAACACGAGCTGGTCGGCACCGGTGTCGACGTACCCGCGCACGGCCTTCTCGCACTCCTCGGGGGTGCCGACCACGACGCGTCCCGCCTGGATGCGCTGCTCCATCTCCTCGAGCGTGGGCTCGGGGATGAGCTCCGGCCAGTCGGGCACGAACGGCGGCTTCGGGAACGTGTCGAGGTAGTGGAAGACGAGGCTGTTCTGGTAGCTGCCGTTCATGTCGCACGAGATCTCGCGCGCCTTCTGCCCGTCGTTCAGGCAGAGCATCTGGCTCGTGATCATCACGTTGTTGTTCACGTACTCACCGACGGGCTCGGCCTGGTCGATCGTGTTCTTGTAGATCTCGACGAGTCCCTTGAGCATGTCGGGCGCGCCCATCGCGAAGCACAGCACCCCGACGCCCATGCGGGCCGCCTTCTCGAACGTGGACGGGTTCCCGGCGGCGATCCACAGCGGCGGGTGCGGGTCGGTGTACGGCTTCGGCAGCACGTTGCGCGGCGGCATCGTGAAGAACTCACCGTCGAAGCGGTAGTCGGTCGTCGACCACATGCGCTTGAACTGCGGGAACACCTCGTCGACCATCTGCTTGGTGAGCTCGGGGTCCTGGATCCCGAAGCCCTTCTGCTCGGTGCTCGACGAGCCGCGCCCGACGCCGAACTCCATGCGGCCCTCGCTCAGGTGGTCGATCATCGCAACCCGCTCCGCCACCCGGGCCGGGTGGTTCACCGGTGGCGTGATGTTGAAGATCCCCGAGCCGAGGTGGATGCGCTCGGTCACGCCGGCGAGGTAGGCGAGGAACGACTCGTTCGCCGAGAGGTGCGAGTACTCGGTCAGGAAGTGATGCTCGGTCGCCCACGTGTACTTGAACCCGGACCGGTCGGCGGCCTTCGTCCACGTGATCTCGTCCAGGAGCCGCTGGTGCTGCACGACCTGAGGGTCGGGAACCCCGTCGGTGACCTGGTGGGGGACGTACAGGCTGTTGAAGATCCCGAATTCCATGGGCGAGACGCTAACCCTCCCGGCCCAAAATTGCAACAGGTTCCAATTTCGGCGGTCACGGAAGCGCCTTGCGTCGGAGACTGGTGGGCGCGTTGGTTCCTCGTCGGGCGATCGCTTCGAAGGTCGCCCAGTCGGGCTCGGCGTCGGCGGGATCATCGGGCCAGTCGGTAAGCACCGAGGCTGCCCAGTCGGCCCACGCGGCCACCATGTCGGCGAAGTCGGTCATGAACCTGCCGGTGACGGCGAGGATGGCGGCTCGTTCGGGGAACGGCCCTGCGCCGTCCAGGTAGCTGGTCGCCACTGTGATGTTCTCGGCGGCGCGGTCGGCGGCCCACTCGGAGATGGCGGCAACGGTGGCGCGGGCCTGGGCGGTCGTGCCGTGCTCGGCGAAGAACAACTTGAGGAGCTGTTCCGATTCGAGCCTGGTGGGTTCGCCGGGGGTGTCCAGCCAGGTTTTGAGCGCCCGGCGTCCCTTGGCGGTGATCGCGTAGACGGTGCGGGGACGGTTGCCGACCGCGTCCTCGGTGGCCCTCGCCAAGCCGAGCGCAACGAGCTTCTTCGGCTCGTTGAACAGGTTGCTGCGGGCGCTGGGCGGCCATAGGCGTCCGACGCCGCGCTCCATGTGCCGGGCCAGCTCGTAGGTGGTCCAGGGGCGGATGGCGAGCATCCCCAACATCGCATACGAGGTGGTCGTGAGCTCGGCCGAACGCCTTGACATTTAGTCCTCCGAGGACTATCTGTAAGTCCTACAAGGACTATAGCCGCTCATCGGGGCGATCGGAAGGGAGAGCGCAATGATCGTGGTGACGGGAGCGACCGGGAACATCGGCAGCAGGGCCATCGGGGACTTGACCGCGGCCGGCATCCCGTGCCGGGCCTTCGTGCGCGACGCGGCCAAGGCCGCAGCCGTATTGGGCGACGACATGCAGGTCGTAGTGGGCGACTTCGCCGACCCCGCCAGCATCCGCGCCGCGGTCGAGGGTGCCGATGCCGTTGTGTTGTCGTCGGGCAACGACCCGCGCCAGGTCGAGTTCGAGGCCAACATCATCGACGCAGTGGCGGGCACCTCGCGGTGTCCGGTGGTCAAGATCTCCAGCGTGGGCGCCGACCCGGCCTCGCCGGCGGCGTTCGTGGCCTGGCACGGCCGCAGCGAAGCCCGCCTGACGGCCTCCGGCCTGCCCGCCACAGTGCTGCGGGCCAGCTTCTTCATGTCCAACCTGTTCGCCGCCGCCGACAGCCTCGCCCACGGGGGACCGCTGGTGGCGCCCGCTGGCGACGCCCGGATCGCCATGGTCGACCCCCGCGACATCGCTGCCGGCGTCGCGGCGGTCCTCACTAGCTCCGGTCATCACGGCAACACCTACGAGCTCACCGGACCCGAGGCGCTCACCTACCCGCAGGTCGCCGACAAGCTGGCCGGCGCGCTGGGGCGGAGGGTCGACTTCGTCGACGCACCCGAGCCGGCGGTGCGCGACGGAATGGTCGCGTCCGGGACGCCCGAGTGGTTCGCGGACGGGTTCCTGAGCCTGTTCGCCGAGTTGCGCCGTGGCATCGCGGCGACCGTCACCACCTCGGTGCAGGACTTGACCGGCCGACCCGCGACCGAGCTGGCATCGTTCATCGAGGACCACGCCGCGATGTTCGCGCCCGCCACCGCGCCCGCCGTCCGATGACCGAGCACACGATGAACCCGAACGGCCGCATCGACATCGACGCTGCCAACGTCACCGCGTTCGACTCCTGGAACGGTCCCGACGGCGATTACTGGGCCGCCAACGCCGAGGTCTTCGACGCCAGCCTGGTCCGCTACCGCCAACCGTTCCTCGACGCCACCCGCATCGCGCCCGCCGACCGTGTCCTCGACATCGGCTGCGGCAACGGCCAGAGCACCCTCGACGCCGCCCGGCTCGCCGTGGACGGCCTCGTCGTCGGTGTCGACCTGTCTGCCCGGATGCTCGATGTCGCCCGTCGACGCGCCGCCACCCAGCACGTCACAAACGTCGAGTTCGTTCATGCCGACGCCCAGATCCACCCCTTCGACCCGGCCTCGTTCAACGCCGCCATCAGCCACACCGGCGCCATGTTCTTCGGCGACCCCGCCACCGCTCTCGGCAACGTCGCCCGAGCCCTGCGTGTCAGCGCTCCCCTCACTCTCCTCGTCTGGCAGCTACCACGGGCCAACGACTGGTTCCACGAGCTCACCGGCATCCTCGCCGCCGGGCGGAAGCTCCCTCCACCGCCCCTCGATGCGCCCGGGCCGTTCTCACTTGCCGACCCCGCCCACACCCGGCAGCTGCTCGAGACCACCGGCTTCGACCACGTCACCCTCGACGCGCTCGACGAGCCGATGTGGTTCGGCGACACCACAGAGGACGCCCTGCGGTTCATCACCGGCCTGGGCGGCTTCGCTGCCCTCCTGCGGGACCTCGAAGCCGACGCCCGCGACGCGGCGCTCGCGCAGCTGCAAAACAGCATCATCGCCCATTCCACCGGCGAGGGTGTTCAGTACTCCTCAGCCATGTGGGTCATCACCGCAACCCGCCGTTAGAGGGCTGTGGTGCCTGCGGCCGTCGTTTCCTCACTCGTCGTCGACTGCAGCAGTCCTGTGCTGATCGCCGCGTTCTGGCAGTCGATGCTCGGTGGCCGAGTGGTCAGCTTCCGGAACTGGGTGTCGAGGCACTCCGCACCCCAGGTGTCACCTTCGACTTCGTCCCCCTGACACGAGGCAGGTGCGGCTCAGCGGGCGGCCCCGCTCATGGCGGCGATGTCGGCGATGCGGACCGGTCGCTCGGGGCGAGGCTGGGGCGTCCGGGTGCTGCGGGACGTCGTGTCGACGCCGGCGGCCTCGGTCCGGAGCGCGCCGACCGTGCACCGCTCGGGCGCGCGGTGCGCGAACGGGTCGAACCGGAAGTGGCGCATGGCGTTCTCGCTGCCGATCATGCGCACCTCGTCGTCGGGAACGCCGGCGAGCTGCTCGGCGAACGCTTCGGGCGAGTGCGGCCACGTCGAGTCGGAGTGCGGGTAGTCGACCTCCCACGTGATCGTGTCGATCCCGACCTCGTGCCTGAGCTCGATGCCGATCCGGTCCTGCACGAAGCACGTGACGATGTGCTCGCGGAACACGTCGCTCGGCAGCTTCCCGCCGAAGTCCTGCCCGGTCCACCGGTGCTGTTGGTGGTACGTGCGGTCGACGCGCTCGAGGAAGTACGGCACCCAACCGATCCCGCCCTCGGACAGGCAGACCTTCAGGTCCCCGTACCGGCGCAGGAAGTCGGACCAGATGATGTCGGCCGCGACCTGCACGATGTTGACGGGCATCAGCGTGAGCGTGACGTCGACCGGCGACTCCACCGACGTGATCGGGATCTCGGACGACGACCCGATGTGGAAGCAGACGATCGTGCCCTCGTCTGCGCATGCGGCCCAGAACGGATCCCACCACTCGTTGTGCAGGCTCGGGAACCCGGTCTTCTCCGGGTTCTCGGAGAACGTGAACGCATGGCAGCCCTTCGCCGCCATGCGCCGCACCTCGGCGACCATCGCGTCCTGGTCCCAGACCGGCGGGACCGCCAGCGGGATGAACCGGCCCGGATGCGTGCCGCACCACTCGTCGACGTGCCAGTCGTTGTACGCCTGGAGGACGGGGAGCGCGCTGTCGTCGCCGGCCTGTCCGCCGGCGTGGAACATGCGGCCGCCGAAGCCGGGGAACGACGGGAAGCACATCGAGCCGAGCACGCCGTTTGCGTTCATGTCGCGGACGCGGGCGTCGATCTCGTAGCAGCCGTCCCGCATCTCCCCGAACGACATGGGGTTCATGCCGTACTCCTCGGGCGGCCGCCCGGCGACGGCGTTGAGGCCGAAGTTGGCCCCGTGCTGCTCGCCCCACATCCAGACGTCGGCGCCGTTCGGGGCGCGGACGACGCGGGGTGCACGGTCGCGCCACCGCTCGGGCAGGTGCCGCTCGAACAGGCCCGCGGGCTCGACGACGTGGTCGTCGACGCTGACCAGGACCAGGTCGTCGATGTTCATGCCAGCTCCGATCGTCACGAGGTTACCTCCCGCTGCCTTTGCCGTCCGCCAGTCGGGGTGGAGGCCACGCTCCTTGGCGAAGCGTTGAGCCGAGATCGTGGTGCCGTTCAGCTCGGCGGCGTCGGGCGACGTGCCCAGCCAGGCGATGACCGCCGCCGGCACCGAGGGCGGCGCGCCCTGGTAGCGCCCCGCGAGCCCGAGGGCGCCGGCGTTCACTTCCATCCGCTCGGTGATGACGAACCCCGGCTCGAGGTTGTAGCTGCGGACCCCGCGTTCGCCGACCTCGACGGCGAGGATCCCCGCCAGCTTGTGGAACGCGCCCTTCGACATCGCGTACATCGCGCCCCACCCACCTTCACCGACGGGTGCTTGCGGGTCGATGACCGCCACCGCCGAAGTGACGTTGACGATCGTGCCGTCGCCGCGCTCGAGCATGCCCGGGAGCACCGACTTGATGACCACGATCTGCGAGACGACGTTGGCGGCCAGCTTGGCCTCGAGCAGCTCGAGCGGCGTGTCCTCGAAGCGCGTCATGTCGCCCGGGCCGGTGTCGATGGCGTTGTTCACGAGGACGTCGATGCGCCCCCACTCGTCCAGTGCGCGCTCCACGGCGGCGTCGAGGGTCGACCGGTCGTGCAGGTCCATGACGACCGGTAGCGCGCGCCGGCCCGTCGCCTCGATCGCCTGCGCGGTCGTCTCCAGGCTGCCGGGGATCGAGCGCCCGGCCCCGTCGGAGTCGTCCACGCCGTCACCCTCCCGGACCGTGCGGCCGGTGATCACGACATCGAGCCCGGACTCGGCGAGCGCGATGGCGGCCGCCTTGCCGATGCCCCGGCTGGCGCCGGTCACGAAGGCGACTCTCGGCTCGGCCACGGAGTAGAACGTATTCCAATTTTCCGGGGAGGACGGGGGAGAGCGGGTGCTGGACGGCATGGACGGCAAGGTCGCGATCGTGACCGGGGCCGGGCGCGGGCTCGGGCGAGCCGAGGCGCTCGAGCTGGCGACACAAGGCGCCCGGGTGGTCGTGAACGACTACGGGCGCACGCTCCAGGGGGAAGAGGAGAAGAGCCCGGCCGATGCGGTGGTCGAGGAGATCGTCGCAGGCGGCGGCGAGGCCGTCGCCGACCGCGGCGACGTGGCGGACTGGGACGACTCGCTCCGCATCGTGCAGACGGCCGTCGACCGCTTCGGGCAACTCGACATCCTCGTGAACAACGCCGGGTTCCTGCGGGACCGGATGCTGTTCAACATGAGCGAGGAGGACTTCGACCTCGTCGTCCGCGTGCATCTCAAGGGCCACTTCTGCATGTCGCGCCACGCGGCCGCGTACTGGCGTGACCGATCGAAGGCGTCCGACGGTCCCGTCTACGGCCGCATCGTGAACACGACGTCGGAAGCCGCGCTCCTGGGATCGCCGGGACAGCCGAACTATGCCGCGGCCAAGGCCGGGATCATCTCCTTGACGATGGCGACCGCGAACAGCCTGGGTCGCTACGGCGTGACAGCGAACGCGATCGCGCCGCGTGCCCGCACGCGGATGACCGAGAGCATGCCCGGCATCGGCGACGAGGTCGAAGGCGACTTCGACGAGTTCGCGCCCGAGAACGTGTCGCCGTTGGTCGCCTACCTCGCGTCACCGGCGGCGGCGAAGGTGTCCGGGCAGGTGTTCGTGGTGTTCGGGCGGATGATCGACGTGGTCGCCGGCCCGAGCGTGGATCGGCACTTCGACGTCGACGCCGGCTGGACCTCGGACCAGGTGGACGCGGCCCTCAGCCCGTTCTACGAGGATCGCAAGCCGGTGCGCGACGGCTACCTGTACCGCGGGCCGCACCCGGGGTAGCGCGTGGAGCTCCTCGACGGTCGGGTCGCGGTGGTCACAGGGGCGGGAAGCGGGATCGGCCGCGCGCTCGCCCGCCGCGCGGCGGGCGGGGGGATGCGCGTCGTGATCGCCGACGTCGAGGTCAACGCGCTCGAGGAGACGGCGGCCGAGGTCGAGACGGCCGGCGCCGAAGTGGTCGTGGCTCCGACCGACGTGTCCCGCCCCGACCAGGTCGACGCGTTGGCGAACCTCGCCTACGAGCGCTTCGGCGCCGTCCACCTTCTCTGCAACAACGCCGGGGTGTTCCAGGGCGGGATCACCTGGCAACGTGACCTCGCCGACTGGGAGTGGGTCTTCGGCGTGAACTTCTGGGGCGTGCTGCACGGCATCCGGTCGTTCGTGCCCCGGATGCTCGAGGGTGGCGAGGAAGGCCACGTCGTGAACACTTCCTCGCTCGCCGGTTTGCTCACGGTCGCCTATTCGGGGCCCTACGTGACGAGCAAGTTCGCCGTGCTCGCGCTCACCGAGTGCCTGGCGCACGACCTGCGCGCGCAGGACGCGCCGATTGGCGTGTCGGTGCTCGTCCCCGGGCTCGTCGACACGAAGATCGCGTACTCCACGCGCAACCGGCCCGACGAGCCGCCGAGCGAGGCGCAGGCGCCGGACCACCACTTCGTGGAGCAGGCGCTGCGCGACCTGACCGCGAAGGGCGGCCTGCCGCCCGACGAGGTCGCCGGTCTCGTGTTCGACGCCGTGCGCGACGGTCGCTTCTACGTCACGACCACCGACGTCACCGAGGACATGTTGCGGGAGCGCTTCGACGCCATCGTCGCCGGCGAGTTCCCGCCGCCCGCCCAGTTCGACCGGTAGAACCCGGGGCGTAGGCTCGCCGGCGGGGCCGAAGCTCGCGACGGCGACAGGAGGGGCTGCACATGGAGACACACACGCTCGGCAGCACCGGGGTCCGGGTGAGCGAGTACTGCCTCGGGGCGATGATGTTCGGCAAGATGGGCAACCCCGAGCACGACGACTGCGTCCGCATCATTCACCGCGCGCTCGACGCCGGCGTGAACTTCATCGACACCGCCGACGTCTACTCTCAGGGCGAGTCGGAGGAGATCGTCGGCAAGGCGATCGCGGGCCGCCGTGACGACGTGGTCGTCGCCACCAAGGTGCACGCGCCGATGGGCCGCGATCCGAACCGGTGGGGCAACTCGCGCCGGTGGATCCAGCTCGAGGTCGAGAACAGCCTGCGCCGGCTCGGCACCGACTGGATCGACCTCTACCAGGTGCACCGGCCCGACGAGGCGGCCGACGTGGACGACACGCTGGGCGCGCTGAGCGATCTGGTGCACCAGGGGAAGATCCGGTACGCGGGATCGTCGACCTTCCCGGCCGAGTACATCGTCGAGGCGCAGTGGGTGGCGGAACGCCGCGGTCGGGAGCGCTTCCGGTGCGAGCAGCCGCCGTATTCGATCCTCGTGCGCGACATCGAGCGGTCGGTGCTCCCCACCTGCCAGCGGTACGGCATGGGCGTGATCCCGTGGAGCCCGCTCGCCGGCGGCTACCTCGCCGGCCGGTACCGCAAGGGTGCCGAGCTGCCGCCCGACTCCCGCGTGGCGCGCCGCACCGGTGGTCAGTTCGACGACGAGCGGCAGCGGGCGGTGCACGAGCAGCGCGTCGACGTCGTGGAGGAGCTGCTGAAGGTGACGGCCGATGCGGGGATGACCATCACGCACCTCGCGATTGCGTTCGTGCTCGAGCACCCGGCGGTGACCTCGGCGATCATCGGGCCCCGCACGATGGAGCAGCTCGACGACCTTCTCGCCGGTGTGGGCGTCCGCCTCGACGCCGACGTCCTCGATCGCATCGACCAGATCGTGCCACCGGGGACGAGCATCTCCGGTGCGGACCCCTGGCAGCCGCGGGCGTTCGCAGCCGCCGCCGCACGCACGGCTGAACCGTTTTGGCGTCAGCTACATGCGTTATGCGCATGTAAGTAACGCCAAAACGACTGGGCTACGCCGGCGCGAACGTCACCGGCATGTGCTTGATGCCGTTGATGAAGTTGGAGCGGAGGCGCTGGACGTCGCCGGCGAGCTCGATGTCGGGGAGCCGGTCGAGCACCGTCTCGAACATCACGCGGATCTCGAGCTTGGCCAAGTTGGCGCCGAGGCAGAAGTGCGGCCCGCCGCCGCCGAAAGCGACGTACTCGTTCGGCGTGCGCGTGATGTCGAACGTGTTCGGATCCTCGAACACCTCGTCGTCACGGTTCGCCGAGATGTACCAGAGCGCGATCTTGTCGCCGGCGCGGATCTTCTGCCCTCGCAGCTCGAAGTCCTCGGGCGCAGTGCGACGCATGTACATCACCGGCGACGCGTAGCGCAGCATCTCGTCGATCGCGCCGGGCAGGAGCGAGCGATCGGCGGCGAGCTTCGCCCGCTGGTCGGGATGCTCGAAGAGGAAGTTCATCCCGTTCGAGATGAGGTTGCGCGTCGTCTCGTTGCCCGCCACCGCCAGCAGCTGGAAGAACAGGTTGAACTCGGCGTCGGTGAGCCGATTCCCCTCGACCTCCGCCTGCAACAGGGTGCTGATGATGTCGTCGCCCGGATTCTTGCGCTTCGACTCGGCCAGGTCGGTGGAGTACATGAACATCTCGGTCGCGGCGCCGATCGCCTCTTCGCGCGAGACGTTGTACTCCGGGTCCTCCGACCCGATGAGGCGGTTGCTCCACTCGAAGATCTTGTGGCGATCCGACTGCGGGACTCCCATCATCTCGGCGATCACCTGGAGCGGCAGCTCGGCGGCGACGTCCACCACGAAGTCGCACTCGCCGCGGGCCGCGACCTCGTCGATGATCCCGTTCGTGGTCTCGTGGATGCGCTCGTCGAGCCGGCCGATCATGCGCGGCGTGAACCCCTTGTTGACGAGCAGCCGCAGCTTCGTGTGCTTCGGCGGGTCCATCATCAGCATCATCTGACGCTGCAGCTCGAGGTCCTCGGACGTCATGTCGTTGAGCGTGATCCCGCCCAGCTCCGACGACGCGTGCGGGTAATCCCGGCTCAGCTCGACGAGGTCGGCGTACTTCACGATGCACCAGAAGCCCTCGGTGTCGTCGGTGGAGGGGTGGAACCACACCGGGGCGTCGCGCCGGAGCAGCGCGAACATCTCGTGGGGGACGGCGGCGACGAAGTTGCCGGGGTCGGCGAGGTTCACGTCCTCGAGGGTCATGGTCGTCATGGGGGGACCTCCGCGGCCGGCACAAAACTGGAACACGTTCTCGTCTTGAGGCAAGATAGCCGAGACCGGCGGCCAGGGAAGCCAGGGGGACGCGCCATGCATGACCTCATCGTCCGGGGTGGCACGGTCGTCGACGGCACCGGCGACCCGGCGGCCGCGGCCGACGTCGCGGTCGACGGCGGGCGGATCACGAAGGTCGGCCGCGTCGACGGCGACGCCGCGCGAGGTGATCGACGCCACCGGCAAGCTCGTGACGCCCGGCTTCGTCGACGTGCACACGCACTACGACGGCCAGGTCACATGGGACCCGCTGTTGACGCCGTCGTCGTGGCACGGCGTCACCACCATCGTCATGGGCAACTGCGGCGTCGGCTTCGCACCCGCCCGACCCGACAAGCACGACTGGATCATCGGCCTCATGGAGGGCGTCGAGGACATTCCCGGCGCCGCGCTCGCCGCCGGCATTCGCTGGGGCTGGGAGACCTTCCCCGAGTTCCTCGACTTCCTCGACGACCAGCGGCTCGCGCTCGACGTCGGCACGCAGGTGCCGCACGGCGCCGTGCGCGCGTACGTGATGGGGGAGCGCGGCTCCCGGAACGAGCCCGCCACGTCCGACGACACCGCGGCCATGGCCGCGATCGTGCGGGAAGGCATCGAAGCAGGCGCGCTCGGCGTCTCGACGTCGCGCACCATCGCCCACCGCGCGATCGACGGCGAACCCGTGCCGGGGACGTTCGCCGCCGAGGACGAGCTGTTCACGCTTGGACGCGCGCTCGCCGACTCGGACGCAGGCGTGTTCGAGCTGGCACCCGCCGGCGTGCTCGGCGAGGACCTCGCCGCCGCCGACCGCGAGATGGACTGGATGTTGCGGCTCGCGGAGGAGATCAACCGCCCCGTGACGTTCGCGATGATCCAGCACGACCAGGACCCCGACCAATGGAAGCGGATGCTGGACCTCGCCCTCGAGGTCCACGACCGCGGGGTCCCGATCCGGCCCCAGGTGGCGGGCCGCCCGCTCGGCCTGCTGCTCGGCCTGCAGACCTTCCACCCGCTGCGCGACCGCCCGAGCTACCAGGCGATCGACCGCCTCCCGCTGGACGAGAAGGTGGCGCGCCTGCGCGATCCCTCGGTGCGGGCCGCGATCCTGGCGGAGTCGCCGCAGCCCGACGACGTCATGGCGTTCATCGGGATGGGGCTGGACCGGATGTTCCTCATCGGGGACCCGCCCGATTACGAGCCTGCGCCGGACGAGAGCATCGCGGCGCGCGCCGAGCGCGAGGGCCGCGATCCGACGGACCTGCTGTACGACCTGCTGCTCGCGAGCGACGGGCGGGAGCTGCTGCTGCGACCGCTACTCGGGTACAGCCGGTTCACGCACGACCCGATCCGCGAGATGGTGAGCAACCCGGCGACCGCGCTCGGGCTCGGCGACGGCGGCGCCCACTGCGGCGCGATCTGCGATGCCAGCATCGAGACGTACATGCTGACGCATTGGGTGCGCGACCGCAGCCGGGGCGAACGGCTCCCGCTCGAGCTCGTGGTGCAGAAGATGACGAGCGACACCGCCTCGCTGTACGGGCTCGGCGACCGCGGCGAGATCACGCCGGGCAAGAAGGCGGACCTGAACGTGATCGACCTGGAGCGCCTCGAGCTGCGCCGGCCCGAGATGCACTACGACCTCCCCGGTGACGCCCGTCGGCTCCTGCAGCGGGCCGAAGGCTACGACGCGACGATCGTGAGCGGCGAGGTCGTGATGCGCGACGGCCAGGACACCGGCGCCCGACCCGGCACTCTCCTGCGAGGCGCTCGCTAGCCGGGGCGACGAAGCTCACCGACACAGCTCGTGCACCGCGGCTGTCGGGTCTTCGGGGAGCCGGAAGCCGGTCAGGCTCGAGGACTCCCAAAGGTTCTGCGCGACCCGGCGCGGGCCGAGTCTCTCGGTCACGGCCTTGGACAGCCCAGGGAGCTTTCCGCAGGTCAGCGCGTGACGTGCGTCGCGGCAGGTGGCGCGCCTCACCGGGCTCGGCCGGTGTATAACGCGCGACTTCCCACAGGGTCCGGTGCGGTTTGTCGTGGCCGGCGCGTTCGCTGGCTGGGCCGAAGCGACGGAGATCGTGGGCGCGGCGAAAGTGCGATCCGAGTGCCGTCGAGAGCCCGAGTGAATCGACCACGAAGACGTGCGGCCCGGCCGTGTATCCGTAGAACCCCAGCGCCGTCACGACCGAAACGATCGGCGTGCCGCTCCGATCGTTCAGCGGCAACGGCTGTTCGCCCCCGGTGAAGGGCTCGAGAAGATCCGGATTGACGACGAGCACCAGTCCTCGTTCACCGCGCGCGACGCGGCGGCGCGCGTCGCGTCCCACGGTGGCCCAATCGAGTGGGGGAGAGGCGTGTAGGTAATCATCGATGGTGACCGGGTGTTGTCGACCCGAGAACCTGACGTAGACGTCGCGCTCGTTGACGATCGTCGCAAAAGCCAAGTTGTGCTTGCCGGCCGCGCCGAGATCGGGCCCGCGATCTCGTATCGCAATGGCCGTGATCAGGATCCACGGCACCAGAAGAAGAGCAGCCACCCATCGCCAGCTGCGCACAACCACGACGCCAACAGGGAGAAGCAGGCTGAACAATGCGGGGAGGAGCATCCGCGCGTGCATGAAGTCGCCGCCGACGCGAACGACGTATGCGGCCTGCGCCATCCCGGCGGCGACGGGCGCGGTGATCAACGTCACGTGGAGCCATGACCGTCGCGTGCACGCCCATCGGACGAGTGGGATGAACCCGAGCGGCAAGAGGAGCGCCAGCGGGATCCACAGGTAGTACGGCTCGACGAAGTCGACGAGATAGTTCCACCCGCGCGACCACTCGCTGGCTCCGGCCTCCTTGGCGAGCGCTGAGTTCGAAACGAGCATTGCGTAGTACGCCATGCGGAACAGCTCGTAGACGGCCGGCAGTGCGAGCGCCCACACGACAACTCGACCGTGTGCACGCCACGATCTCTCTGCAACCAGCAGCACGCACAGGAACGCAACGGTCATCAGTCCCAGCTCAGGGCGCACGAGCGGGCCCAGGCCGATGAGCACGCAGATCCACCACGACGTGTTCGTCCGGGCCTCGTTCTGGACCGCCTCCGGGAGCACGCGGCGGCACAGCGCCCACCACGACGCGCCCAGCCATGCCACCCCCAACGCGGTGTCCAGCCCCGAGGTCGCGAAGTCCCAGGCCGGAGGAAGGGCGGCGAACACGAGGAGCCCGGCAGGAAAGGTCGTGCCTTCGCCCACGACACGGCGCCACAGCCGCGCCGAACCAGCGGCGGTGAAGGCGAAGCCGGCCGCCACCAGTGCCAGACCCGCCACGACGGCGATCCATTCGATGCGCAACGGGAGGATGAGATCGAATCCGAGGAGGAGGGCGAGCCAAGCCGGGCTGGTGAAGGCCTCGACGCGCTCTCCGGCGTTGAAGACCGGTCCGTTGCCATGCCGGATCTGGTCGACGTACCGAAAGTTGATGAAGCCGTCGTCGGCGATCCACCGGTGCTGCCAGCCCATGATCAGAATGACGATGATCGGCACCATGACGGCGAGGATCGTCGCCGTGCGACGCGGATCGGTCCTGAGCACGCGCGTCGTCAGGTTCCCGCTCGGCATCTGCTCTCGGCGATGATCGAGCAATCGCTAGGCCAGCTTGGGCCGGTCCTGGGGGCGGACGCCGCGCAGGCCGAACCAGGTCAGCTCCGAGATCCAGGCCGCGAGCTCGTCGGGGTCGTGCGACGCGTCGGGGTCGCTCAACGCGTGGCGGCTCGTGGCCTCGGCGATGCCGACGAGGGAGTGCGCGAGCACGCGGCGATGCTCGGGCGTGGCGTCGATCTCGATGAGCTCGCTGATGGCGTCGGCCGCGTCGTGAAGGATCGCGTCCACGACACGGGCGAACTCCGGATCGTTGCGCGCCGACGCGCCGAACAGCAGACGGAACGCGGCCCGGTTGTTGATGACGAAGCGGAAGTAGGCGCTGAAGCCCTCCTCCACCCGCTCCCGTCCCGTGGTGGCGCGGCCCGTCGCCACGGCCAGCTCGTCGAGCAGCTGGCGGCCGACGTCGGCGAGCAGCTCGACGAAGAGGGCCCGCTTCGACGGGAAGTGCTGGTACAGCACCGGCTTCGTGACGCCGGCGGCGGTGGCGATGTCGTCCATGGAGGTCGCGTGGAAGCCACTTGCCGCGAACACATCGCATGCCACGTCGAGGAGTTGGCGCCGGCGCTGCTCGGCCGGGAGTCGCATCGCCATCGCGACACGCTACTAGGGGGTTGTTCAGCCGCTGCTCTTCAAGGGCATCTCGTAGCGGTCCGTGACACCGAAGTTGTCGCGCCACAGCGCGTCGACCTCGGCCGTCTCGTCCGCGCTCAGGGGGAGATCCGACGCGGCCGCGTACTCGCGCACCTCGTCGGCGGTCACGCAGGTGGGCAGCACGGTGGTGAACCCGTCGATCGCGAGGATTCCGGCCACCGCGGCCTGGCCGATGGTGCGACCGGTCTCGGCGCCGTGGAGGAAGCCCAGCGTGTCGGCCTTGTCGAACAGGTCGAGCAGGTTCTCGCGCTTGCGGTGGGCGCGGTGGTCGTCACCCTCGAACGGGGTATCGCGCGTGACCTTGCCCGACAGCACGTCGGACGCGTGCGGGACACGGGCGATCAATCCGACGCGCCCTTCCGTCACGACCGGCTCGGCCGCGAACGTGCGGCCCGGCTCCTGCTCGAGCAGGTTGAACACCGTCTGCAGCGAGGCGATCGGCCGGTTGCGCAGGGCGTCGAGGCCCTCGTCGACCCAGCCGATGGCAGGCCCGAGGGCGACGCCGAGCTCGCGCACCTTGCCCTCGGCCTGGATCCGCACCAGCTCGTCCCACAGCGCGTCGTCGTGGACGGGCTCGATGCGGACGTTGTGGAGCTGCAGGAGATCGACGTGGTCCCGGCCCAGGCGCCGGAGCGACGCCTCGACCTGGGCCCGCACCGACTCCGGCCGCCAGTCCTGCGGGCGCTCGGAGTGCCCGGGCGCGATCCGGGGTGCGTCGATGTCGTACCCGACCTTCGTCGTGACGACGATGTCGTCGCGCCGCCCGAGCAGCTCGGCGAGGATCGTCTCGCCGAAGCCTTCGTCGCCGTACACCGGGGCGGTATCGAAGAACGTGATCCCGGCGTCGAGGGCGGCGTGCACGAGGCCCTCCTTGTCGTCGACCTTGCCCCACCAGTCGGTCGCGATCGTCCACGCGCCGAACCCGACCTCGGAGACGACGAGATCACTCGAACCGAAACGTCGGTATTCCATGCCGGTGAGGATACGACCGGTGAGAAGCCGGGGAGAAAGCGGCATGTGTGCAGAGTCCGAACCGGGAGTGCGCATCGGGAGAAAACGTGGCAGGAGCGGTACGGACGAGCGAAGGAGCGAGGATGGCCGACAGCGGGAGCACCGCCGGCCGCCGTCCGGTGGTACTGGGACCGGGCGAGGGTCGGGCGTATCCGATGGGTTGCCTCTCGGCGGTCTTCAAGGCCGACGGTGCCGAGACCGAGCAGCGGTATGCGATCTCGGAGTGGTGGCTCGACCCGCACACGAAGGGACCCGGCCCGCACTCTCATCCGGAGGACGACGTGTTCTACGTCATCTCCGGGACCATGAGCGTCATGGTCGGCACGGAATGGACCGAGGCGAGCACCGGGTCGTTCGTCCTGGTGCCGGGCGACGTGACCCACGACTTCGAGAACCGCGGCTCGGAGCGGGCCGGGATGCTGAACGTCTCGGCCCCCGGCAACTTCGAGCAACAGATGCCGGGTATCGCGCAGTGGTTCAGGGAGCGTTCTCCGGACGACGCGCGCGTCTGACCCGCCCGTCGCAGACCCTGCGTGACCGGCGCGTGACGCCGGCGAGGAGGGCGGGCGACTAGTTGAAGACGATCACCGAGCGGGTGACCTCGCCCGAGCCCATCTCGTCCATGGCGCTGTTGACGTCGTCGAGCTTGATCTCGTGGGAGACGAGCTCGTCGAGCAGCAGCTTCCCCTCGGAGTAGAGGTTGGCGAGCATCGGGATGTCGTGATGGACGTTCGACGAGCCGTACAGGCAGCCCCGGATCTGCTTCTCCGAGAAGATGAGCCCGAGCCCGACGGGGATCGTCATCATCACGTCCATCGCGGGCACGCCCACGAGCACCGTCTGACCTCCCCGGCGCGTCATGGTGAACGCCTGGTCGATCGTCGCCTGGAGCCCGATCACCTCGAAGGCGACGTCCGCGCCGCGCTGGTCGGTGAGCTCCATGACCTGGGCGATGCTGTCCTCTTCGCGCGCGTTCACGAGGTCGGTCGCGCCGAACTTCTGGGCCGTCTGGAGCTTCCCGTCCACCATGTCGATGGCGATGATCCGCTCCGCGCCCGAGTACTTCGCGCCCTGGATGACGTTGAGGCCGACGCCGCCGCAGCCGACGACGGCGACGGTGTCGCCCTGGCGGATGTCGGCCGTGTTGTGGGCGGCGCCGAAGCCGGTCAGGACGCCGCAGCCGATCAGCGCCGCCGCCGTCAGCGGGATGCCCTCGTCGATCTTCACCGCGCTCATCGCGGGAACGACGGTGTGCTCCGTGAACGTGCCGCTCGCCGACATCTGCAGCATCGGCTGCCCGTCGCGTAGGAATCGGGGCGTCCCGTCGAGGAGGGAGCCGGTGGCGATGGTCGGCAGCCCACGTCGCACAGGTGTCCCTGGCCGCCCGCGCAGAAGTAGCACTCGCGGCACTGGGGGATCCAGGAGATCACGACGTGGTCACCTTGCTGCAGGTGCGTGACACCCTCGCCGACCTCTTCGACCACGCCCGCGCCCTCGTGGCCGAGGACGGCGGGCAGCGGCGCGAGCAGCGTGCCGTTGCGGACGGAGAGATCGGAGTGGCACACGCCCGAGGCGCCGAGCCGCACCTTGACCTCGTTCGCCTTCGGCGCCTGGAGCTCGAGGTCGACGACCTCGAGGGGCGTGTCGATCGCGGTGCAGACGGCGGCTCTGGGCATCCTTGTTCCCCCGTTTCTGTGCCTCTTGACCGGTGGGTCAACCGTACCGCCGCTGGCGCTCCTGCCGCTCCTCGCGTTCGGCGGCCCGGATGCCGTACCCGAGGACGATCGGGACGGGCAGGATCACGATGGCGACGACCAGCGCCGCGATCGACACGTCGACGGCCACGGCCGGGAAATCGGTGGCGGCGGCGACGACGAAGGTCACGACGGAGACGGCGAGCGCCGCATACCCGGCTCGCTGGCCGTACCGCACGATGCGGGCGATCCGGGCCCGGCGGGCGCGGACGGGATCGGGGTCGCTCACCAGGACGTCCAGCCGTGGGCGGCGAAGGCGGCATCGAGCCGCCCGGGGAGATCGGCGAGGGAGAAGTCGCGCCGGGCCAGCTCCCGGTTGGCCTCGAGCCGGGAGGGGTCGGGCGCCCGCAACCACGCCGCCACCGCGGCCGGGTCGTCGACCCGGAACACGTTCAGACCGGCGAGGATCTCGTCGAGCACCGGGTACCGGTGCACTGCGAGCGGGCGGCGGGCGACCACCGACTCGATCACGGGGTTGCCGAAGCCCTCCCACGTCGACGGGAACACGACGACGTCGGCGGCGGCGTAGGCGTCCACGGTGCGCTCGGCGCGTCCGAGCACCACTCGGAGCGACGTTGCCTCCAGCAGCTGCACGAGGGCTCGGCCGTACCCGTCCTCAGCCGGTCCCGTCAGCCAGTAGGCGACGCGACGGTCGGGAAGCAGGGCGGCGAGCTCCTCGGCGAAACGGAGCCCGGCGGGCACGTTCTTGCGGGGGATCGCACGCGTGGGCTGGAGCACGACGATCTCGTCGGCTCCGATGCCGAGCTCGGCCCGCGTGCGCTCGCGCTCGCCGGGGGGCGCTTCGAAGTCGAACGTGTTGTGGATCGTGCGCGCCGTGATGCCCCGCTCGGCGAGCTCCGCCCGTGATCGGCCGTTGACGACGACGTGGAGTGCGGCGCGCAGGTCCGGCGGCAGGTCCTGCACGCCTGCGAGGTGGCGGCGTTGCCACGGGAGGTCGTGGTGATGGAAGACGACGCGCCCCCGACGGCCGGCCAGCGCGGCGGCCGCGGCGTACGAAGCGTCGAGGTTGAGCGGGAGCGAGCAGATGTTCTCGGCGACGACGAGGTCGCCGCCGTCCAGCGCGCTCGCGAGCCGGTCGCCGTCAGCAGTGCCCGCCGGCGCGCCGATCGCGAAGCCGGGGAGGACGACGTCGTCCGGTCGGGGCGGACCGCAGATCTCGCCCGCGACCCGGCGCGTCGTGAGCCCGAGGGCGCGCAGCGCCCACTCCCACTTCCCGGCTTCGACCGACACACCGTCCGTGCCGCCGAGCCGGTACGAGAGCAGCACGGCTGCAGGCGCCATCGCCCGGACGATACCGGTCACACGGGCCGTGACATCCGGCGCGGTTCAGCCGTCTTGAGGCTTGTCCGTGTCGGGCGCGAAGGGAAGCTCTCGGACGTGGTCGTCGGCGGCCAAGCGCGAGTACACCTCTTTGAGCTCCACGCCGAGGGTGTCGTCGGCGGAGTCGTGGGACAACGCCTGCTCCTCGCTCACTGGCGCCGGTGTCAGCTGCTGCACCTGCAGCTCGAGTGCGTTGTCGGCAGCCGCTGCTTGGCTGTCGATAGCGACCGCCTCCCGTTCACGCATCCGTTCGCGGATGCGCGCCATGCGCTCGGCCCGGCTCGTGGGGGGTCGGCGGACTCGGCTCCCGCGGTAGCAGACGAGGACGATTCCGAGCCCGATCACGAGGTCTCCGATCGAGAGCAGCTCGTCGATGGGCTCTGGCACCCGCAGCCGGTCACCCAGGAACGGGAGGAGGTCGTCGTCGCTCTCGGGGCGGTGCTTGGCGGTCCGCTCGATCGGCTCGTCAACGGTCCGACCCGACCGCGTCGTCACCTCGCGGTCGGCGGTCGGCATGCCCTGGTTGAGGCCGATGACGAGCGCGTTCAACCCGATCCCCAACGCGATGACCCACATCATCGAGACCCGCAGGTTCACGAAGCAGAACGCCAGCAGGAACACGTAGGAGACCATGACGAGCCCGAAGCCGACATCGTCCAGGCGGTCCGCGGGGATGTCGACGAAGGCCAGGACGATCTGGATGACGAGCGCGACGACGACCAGCCAGATCGCCTGGATGGGGAGTCGGTGCAGCTGACGGAAGCTGCCCCGGGTGAGAAGTACGACAACCAGAGCAACGCCACAGACGATGGCGGTGGAGATCACGCCCAGTCACCGTACAACGAGCGGTTCCCGTCCCCGGGTCTCTACGATCTGCGCATGGCCGATGTTCGCTACGAGGTTGCGGGGCCGATTGCACGCGCCACCATCGATCGGCCCGAACGGCGGAACTCGATGTCGTTCGGGGTCATGGAGGGGCTGCGTGACGCCGTAGCCCGGGCGAAGGCCGACGACGCCGTCCGCGTGCTCGTCCTCACCGGCGAGGGCGACAAGGCGTTCTGCGCCGGCGCCGATCTCGGCGGCGGCGGGATCGCACAGGCCGAGGACGCCTCCGCCGCCCACGAGGGACGAGGCATTCTCGCCGACCTGTTCCGCGACCTCTGGAGCCTGGGGAAGCCCACCATCGCGCGGGTCCGCGGGTACGCCCTCGCGGGCGGCTTCGGCCTCGCGCTCGCCTGCGACTTCGTGGTCGCGTCCGACGACGCCCGGTTCGGCACGCCCGAAGTCAACGTCGGGCTCTGGCCGTACATGATCACCGTCCCGCTCCTGCGGTCGATGCCGCCCAAGCGGGTGCTCGAGCTGATGATGACGGGGCGCCGCGTCGACGCCGCCGAGGCCGAGCGCATCGGGTTCGTGACGCAGGTCGTGCCCGTCGACCAGCTCGACGTGGCCGTCGACGAGTTCGCGGCGACCTTGGCGTCGAAGTCGCCGCTGATCCTGCGATGGGGCCGGCAGAGCTTCTACCACGTGCTCGACATGAACCCCGACGACGCGCTCGCGTACCTGCAGGCCATGCTCACCATCACGAGCGCGTCCGAGGACACCGCCGAAGGCGTCGCCGCGTTCGCCGAGAAGCGCGAACCGAAGTGGAAGGGTCGATAGGGAGCAGGGTGGACGCACCCGAGACGCAATACGCGCAAAGCGGGGATCTCTCGATCGCGTACCAGGTCTTCGGCGAAGGTGAGCTCGACCTCGTCTTCGTGCCGGGGTTCATCTCCAACGCCGACCTCTCGTGGCAGGCGCCGCTGTTCGGCGAGTTCTTCCGCAGGTTCGCGTCGTTCGCCGCGCGTGATCACGTTCGACAAGCGCGGCACCGGGCTGTCGGAACGGACGCTCGGCTTCGGAAGCGCCCAGGACCGCATGGACGACATCCGGGCCGTCATGGACGACGTCGGCTGCCAGCGCGCGGCCCTCGTCGGCATCTCGGAAGGCGGGCCGCTCACGGCCCTGTTCGCGGCGACCTATCCCGAGCGGGTGTCCGCGCTCGTCCGTGGGGCACGTTCGCCCGCGATCCAGCGGGGCCCGGACTACCCCTACGGTGTCGACCCCGAGATCGTGGAACCGTTCATCGAGGGGCTCGTCGCGCGGTGGAACACCGGCAAGGCGCTCCGCTTCTTCATCGCCGACATCCCGACCGACCCGGAGACGTCCGCGTTCGTCGCCCGCTACGAGCGCACTGCGGCGACGCCGAGCATGGTGCGGGAGATCATGCATCGGAACTGCGAGATCGACGTGCGCAGCGCGCTGCCGGCCGTCAACGCCCCGACGATCGTCGTGCATCGCCGCCACGACAACGCGTTCCCGTTCGAATGCGGCAAGTTCCTCGCGGACCATATCGACGGAGCAGGACTCCTCGATCTTCCCGGCGCGTGGCACCTGAGCGGGGCACCGGGTGGCGAGGCGGAGCCCCTGGACGCCGATCGAGGAGTTCCTGACCGGCCGGCGGCAGGAGCCGCCGGTGCCCATCGACCGCGTGCTCAAGACGATCATGTTCACCGACATCGTCGAGTCGACCGCTCGCCTCGCCGCCGAGGGCGACAAACGCTGGCACGAGCTCCTGGACGCCCACGACGCCATGATCCGCCGCGAGCTCGACCGGTTCCGGGGCGAGGAGGTCAACACCACCGGCGACGGGTTCCTCGCCGCGTTCGACGGACCGGGCCGCGCCATCAGCTGTGCCCAGGCCATCGCGACCCGCGCTCACGACGTCGGCCTGGAGATCCGAGCTGGTCTCCACAGTGGCGAGGTCGAGCTACGGGGCGACGACCTCTCCGGGATCGCCGTGCACATCGGCGCGCGCGTTGCCGCGCTCGCGGGACCGGGCGAAGTGCTCGTCACCAGCACCGTGCGCGATCTCGTCAACGGGTCCGACATCGACTTCGTCGACCGTGGTCGTCATGCGCTCAAGGGCGTCCCCGGCGAGTGGGACGTCCTCGCCGTGCGAGGATGATTGCGTGACCAGCACCGGCGGCGGCGATGTCCACGACTGGGGTCCGCTCGTCGGCGACTTGAAGGCGCGCCGGGACCGCGCCCTCGAGATGGGCGGACCGGAACGAGTCGAGCGTCAGCACTCGCTGGGCAAGCTCACCGTCCGCGAGCGCCTCGACCTGCTCCTCGACCCAGGCACGTGGGTCGAGTACGGGATGCTCGCCGACCACATGGACGCCGGCCTCGGCGACCGGTTCCTCGCCGCCGACGGCGTCGTCACCGGCGTGGGCGAGATCGACGGCCGACCCGTCGCCGTCGGCGCCTACGACTTCACGGTCATGGCGGGCTCGATGGGCCAGGTCGGCGAGCACAAGATGGCCCGCTTCCGCGAGCTGTCGATCCGCCAGCGCATCCCGTTCGTGTGGCTGCTCGACTCCGCCGGTGCCCGCATCCAGTCCACGAGCGGCTCGACGTTCGCTGGTGCGGGCGCGCTGTTCCGTGAGCAGGTCGCGATGAGCGGCGTCGTGCCGATGGTGGCGGCGATGCTCGGGCACTGCGCGGCCGGCACCGCGTACATCCCGGCACTGGCGGACTTCGTGCCGATGGTGAAGGGCACCTCCTCGATGGCGCTGGGCGGGCGCCACCTCGTGAAGGCCGCCGTCGGGGAGGACGTCAGTGAAGAGGAGATGGGGGGCTCCGCCGTCCACACGAAGATCTCGGGCGTCGCCGACCTCGAGGTGGCGGACGACAAGGAGTGCCTCGAGGTCGTGCGCCGGTACCTCTCCTTCTTCCCGTCGCACAATCAGGAGCCGCCGCCCGTGCGGGAAGAGACGGATCCCGTCGACCGCCGGGTCGAGGAGCTCTACGACATCGTGCCGACGGCGCCGCGGCGGGCGTACGACATGCGCAAGGTCGCCACCGCGGTCGTCGACGACGCCGACGTGCTCTGGATCAAGCCCGAGTGGGCCAAGAACGTGGTGACCGGCCTGGCGCGCGTCGGCGGGCAGCCGGTCGGGATCGTCGGGAGCCAGCCGATGGTGCTGGGCGGTGCGCTCGACGTGAACGCGGCCGACAAGGTGGCGCGGTTCGTCTGGATGTGCGACGCCTTCGGCATCCCGCTCGTGTTCCTCCACGACGTCCCCGGGTTCATCGTCGGCTCGGCGGTCGAGAAGCAGGGGATCATCCGGCACGGCGCCAAGATGCTGTTCGCGGTGTCGGAGGCGACGGTGCCGAAGATCAGCGTGGTGATGCGCAAGAGCTACGGCGCCGGCTACTTCGTCATGAACGGCACCGCGTACGAGGCCGACTTCATCGTGGCGTGGCCGACGGCCGAGATCGCGGTGATGGGCCCCGACGGCGCCGTCAACATCATCCATCGCAAGACGATCGAGGCGGTCCCGGAGGAGGAGCGCTCCCAGAAGCGCCTCGAGCTGGCCGAGGAGATCAGGCGGAACATCGATCCGTACATCGCCGCCGGGCATGCGCAGCTCGACGACGTGATCGACCCCGCCGACACCCGCCGCGCGATCTGGCGCGGCCTCCAGGTGTCGCGCGCCAAGCGGGTCGACCGCCCCTGGCGCAAGCACGGCGTCCTGCCGGTGTGACCTAGAGTCCCGCCGATATGGCGGAGATCCGGGCCGAGATCACGGCGAACGTGTGGCAGATCGTGGCGGAAGAGGGGCAGATGGTCGCCGAGGGGGACGAGATCGTCATCCTCGAGTCGATGAAGATGGAGATCCCCGTCGTCACCGAGACCCCCGGGGTCCTGCGGGAGCTCCACGTCGAGCCCGAGCAGGTCGTGCAAGAGGGCGACCTGATCGCCATCATCGACGAGAGCTAGGCGGCAGCCGGCGGCTTTGCCGACCGGTGCCGCAAAGCCGGAGCTTGCGACGGCGACAGGAGAAGAGGCGATGATCCGCTGGGAGGTCCGCGACCGGGTCGGGATCGCCACGATCGACCGGCCCGAGCGGAGGAACGCCCTCAACGCCGAGCTGTGCGCCCAGCTGCTGGCGCACCTGGGAGCCGAGCCCGATCTGCGCGCGGTCGTGATCACCGGGGCCGGCGACAAGGCGTTCTGCGCCGGCGCCGACCTCGTCGTCCGGGCCGAGGACACCGCCGAGCCGGGCGGAGGCGACACGTTCCGGCCCGCGTTCGACCGGCTCCTCGACGCCGTCGTCGACTACCCGGCGCCCGTGCTGGCGGCCGTCAACGGGCCCGCGATCGGTGCCGGCATGCAGCTCGCCGTCGCCTGCGACCTGCGCGTGGCGGTGTTCGGCGCGACGTTCTCGATCCCGGCCGCGCGCCTGGGCGTCTTCCTGAGCCCGCCCAACGTGCAGCGCCTCGCCGCCCTCGTCGGCCAGGGCGCGGCGCGCGATCTGCTGCTCGCGGCGCGCACGCTCGACGCCGACGAGGCCGCCGCCGTCGGGCTCGTACAGCGCCGGGTGCCCGACGCGCTCGAGGCGGCGCTGGAGCTCGCGGCCGAGATCGCCGAGCTCGCCCCGCTGACCGTCCAGGGTCACAAGCGGGCGCTCAACCTCGTGCTCGGCGGCGTCGATGCGTCCGCGGTCGAAGAGATGCGAGCGCTCGAAGCGCGCGCGTTCGCAAGCCGGGACTTGCAGGAAGGGCTCGCCGCGTTCGCCGAGAAGCGCGCGCCGCGCTTCGAAGGGAGCTAGCCGACGCTCGAGCTGCCAGATCAGGGCGCCCGGTAGCCCGGTGAAGGCCGCACGGGTTGCATCCGGGATGAACTGCGCGGCCATGCCCTGCATCGCGGCTTCCTCGGGGCCGAAGCGCGGCTCGATGCAGCGGACGATGGCGAGGCCCGAGGCCCCGAACGCTTCCAGGTACTCGCCGTGCAGATGCGCGTGTTCACGCACGAAGGCGAGGCTGCCGTCGGCCGACTCGAACAGCGCCTGCCCGCCCGCGACGGACATCCCGGGATGGAGATCCGACAGGACGATCTGCCCGCCGATCCGCACGGCACGGGCGAGCTCGGCGATCGGCGGTCGCAGGTCGTCGCAGTGCCCGAGCGCGAGCGCGCACACGGCCAGGTCGAACTCGCCGTCCTCGACGGGGAGCGCGTGGAGGTTTCCTTCGAGGAAGCGGGCGTTCGGGACGCGGTCCCGGGCGATCTCGAGCATCTCGGGCGAGCCGTCGACGCCGGTGACCTCGTGCCCCAGCTCTGCGAGTCGTCCGCTGTGTCGGCCCGTCCCGCACGCGGCGTCCAGCGACCGCCCGACGGGAACGTCCTCGAGCAGCGTCCACACGACGGGCTGCTCGACGCTGACGAGCGGATTCCCGGGACGGTCGTACGTGGCGGCCCAGCGCGCGTAGCCGGCGCGGGCGTCGAGCTCGGGGACGTCGCTGCCCAGCCCGTACGTCGTCTCCTCGTACGCTGTCCAAATTGTCGCCGTCGCGAGCTCCGGCTGTGCGGCGATGGTCGGAAGAGCCGCCATCGCCGCGGCCCACGATCCGCCGCACCTCGTCGACTCGCGCCGCCGCGGTCTCGTCGTCGCCTTCCAGGAGGTGACGGAACAGCGCGAGGCCCTCGACACCGACGAGGAACTCCCGGAGTCGGACGTGGCGCGTCATCGCTCGACGGTACCGGCGCGGCCGGCGGCACGCGTGTGAGAATCCGACTCCGGCCGACGCGCCGAGAAGGGGGTCCGACATGAGCCGCAAGTTCTCGATCCGCCCGGGGGTAACCCTCAAAGGGAGGCAGTTCAAGGGCCTGCGTGGATGGGCGGGGAAGCCGTTCCACCCGGCGCTCACCGACGTCCCGGTGGGTGCCTACGTGCTCGTCGCCGTGTTCGACGTGATCTCCCGGATCGCGGGCAACGACTCGTCGGTCGGACGCGACTTCTTCATCTCGGGCACCCACGTGATCATCGCCGGCGCGATCGTGTCGCTCGCCGCCGCGCTGACCGGCTTCTGGGACTGGTGGAGGTCGACATCCCCGGGGAACCAGGCCCGGCGCACGGCCAACTGGCACATGACGGTCATGCTGACGGTCACGGGCATCGTCATCCTCGACATCATCATCCGGCTCGCGCAGTGGGGTGACAACGAGGCAACGTCGACGATCGTGATGATCCTCTCGATCATCGTCGGCGTGCTCACCGCGTTCGGCGCGACATACGGCGGATCGCTCACCTACGACTACGGCTTCAACGTCGAGACGTCGGGCGATCACCCGGTGTGGCACGAGTCGGAAGTCGACGTGTTCCCCGGTCAGAAGTAACGAGTCGCACGCAGGCCCACACAGCCGCGCTCGCCCACACGACGGCGAGCGCGGTCAAGGTCGCGGTCGTGTAGTTCAGCGGCTGGACGGACGGGTTGTCGGGAACCCGGTCATGGCCGTAGCCGCGCAACGCGGGGAAGACGACGATGAGCAGCACGCCTGTCGTGAGCAACCCGGCCTGCACCGGCGCCCGGCACCAGCGCGGGAGGGCGCGGGCGACGACGGCGCCGATGAGGCAGGCCAGCGGCGCGAGGACGAAGTCGTGGGCGACGTCGGCGCCGACGAGCCAGGCGCCGACGTCCACGCTGGTCCCGATGCCCTTGTCGGCGACCAGGCCGAAGATTCCGAACGCGATGAGCCCGCCCCCGATCGGGAGGGCAATCCAATAGGCACGGCCGTACTCCGGCTCGCTCATCGCACCACCACTCGTGTGACCCACTTCGTCTGCTGGACGCCAGGCCTATTGGGGCCGATGAGCCGGAGCGGGTAGCCGTGGTCGATGGCGAGAGCCTCGCCGTTGACCTCGAGCGCGAGCAGCGTGTCGGGATCGTGGGCATGCCAGTGGTTGAGGTCCGAGAACCGGTACAGGCGACGCCGCTGGAGTGAATGGACCCGGACCTCGGCGTCCGATGCCGCGCCGGCTCGCTCGAGGAGGTCGCGCAGGCGGACGCCGCGCCACCGCTGTGTCGTGCTCCAACCCTCGACGCACGCGATCGGCAGCGTGGCTTCGTGCTGGGGGAGGGCGCGGAGCTCGTCCTGCGTGAGCACGAGCGGCCGGCGCACTTTGCCCTCGACGCGCAGGCGGTACGCGGGGCTGCGCGCCGCCTCGACGACACCGGCGGTCGCCGCCGTCCGGTTCACCGGGAACCCTTGCGCGCCGGTGTCGGGGCGTCGCGCCGCGAGCAGGGCGAGCTTGCGGAACGGCGCGACCGTCTGGCCGACCGTGAAGAGGGTCACTGCCCCGGCGGCCGCCCCGACCGTGGCAAGGAACGTCCGCCGGTCGAACGCGCTCGTGTGCGACGCTGTCGCCGGAGCAGTGACCCGCGCCTGTCTGTCGAACAGCGCAGCCCTCGTCGCAGTCCATTTCGCACCGAGGTGGACGATGAGCGCGCCGATCGTGATCCACGCCACCCAGTAGTGCGCGCCACGAAAGTCGAACGGCCACGGGTACCACAGGTGCGTGTCGGCGAGACCGCTGAACAGCTCGAACACACCCCCGGCGACGAGCGGGAAGATCGCCAGGCGCTCGACGACGTGCGCCGCGGATCTGAACGGCGGCCACGCGAACAGCTTGGGGAACACCACCCAGAGCTTTGCGAGCAGGAGCGGGATCGACGCGAGCCCGGTGGCGACGTGCACGCCCTGCGTGACGCGGTACAGGCCGGCGGGTCGGGACGGCCACTGGAACCAGCTCGGCGGGTCCTGGATCAGGTGCGAGAGCACGCCGGTGACGAAGCACACCGTGAACGTGATTCCCAACGCGATCCCGAGCATGGCGGCGTTCCGCTCGTCGTGCAGATCGCTGGTGAAGACGCGCGGCGTCGTTTGCTCAACCACGGCGAAGGGCCCCGAACCACCGGTTGCCCCCGGGCCAGACCTCCTCCACGCGGAGGCCGGCGGCGGCCGCAGGCGCGGCCAGCTGGTCGGCACCGACCCCGGTCCACGCGAACCACGGGCCTTCGACGCCGCCGATATCGAAGCGCACCCACTCGGTTGCGGACGACGTCCGGGGCGACTCGAGCTCGACGAGCACGGTTCCGCCCGGCTCGAGCAGCGCGGCCACCCGTTCGAGCAGCGCCGCCGGTTCCCCGCCGATGCCGAGGTTGCCGTCGAGCAGCAGGGCGCTCGCCCACCGGCCCGCCCCGGGTATCCGATCGAACACCGACCGGGCCAGCACCGGCGCGCCGCGCCGGCGGGCGAGGTCGAGCGCGGCCGGCGTGATGTCGATTCCGAGCGCGAGGACGCCGCGTTCGGCGAGCGCGAGAACGTGACGGCCGGGGCCGCAGCCGACGTCGAGAACGGGCGGCGCAGCCCGTGCCAGGACGGCCTCGTCGTCGGCCGCGAGCGGCGCCAGCCAGCGATCGGCTCGCATCGGGAGGGCCCGTCCGTCGCTTGCCCGCAGGCACGCGGTCATGGCGCTGCCGCCGTGCCGAGTCGACGTCCGACGGTCGCGACCATCGGGCGAAGGGTCGCTGCGAACGCGCTCTCGGGCGTCTGGCGCGCCACGGCGATCGCGTCCTTGAAGTCATCGACGTCACGCATCCGGGGAAGGTGCTTGACCCGCAAGCCGAGGGCGCGAAGTCGCGTGCGTTGCGCGTCGCCGGTCTGGCTCGTGCTCATCGGGACACCCAGGAACACGGCCGGATCGGGTGCGCGCAATCCGATTCCCCACCAACCGCCGTCGACGCACGGACCGAGGACCGCGTCCACATGCGGCGCGTCCAGCGCCCGGAGCGCGGCGGTCAGCCGAGCCGGCGTCAGTTGCGGCGTGTCCATGCCGATCAGCACGCCGCCGGTACCGACGTCTGCGAAGGCGTGCGCGAGTCGCTCGTCGAGGCCGTCGCCGCGTTGGGGGATCACCTCGAAGCCGGTCGGGAGCCACGATCCGGGAGCACCGTCGAGGACGAGAACCCGGCGCGCACACGGCGTTGCGGCCACGCCACGCAGCGTGTCGACGAGCGCGGCTTCGGCGAGGCAGGCCGCCTGCTCCGGATCGCACGGAGGGCAAAGCCTGGTCTTCACGCGTCCGGGCACAGGCGCCTTTGCAAGGACGATGACGGTCACCACATCACCCTGGCCATGTCGACCACGGCACGGGCGGTGCCGCGCGCCGTGCCGGTCACCTTGGATCGGCCGATCCTGGGCGCGTACGCGACCGGAACCTCGAGGATCCTCCAACCCGCCGCGGTCGCTCGGAGGAGCATCTCGAGCGGCCAGCCGAATCGCCGGTCGGTGAGGCCCAGCTCGAGCAGCGGTTCCCGCCGGGCGGCGCGCATCGGGCCGAGGTCGTGCACGCCCGCGCCGAGGCGCCGGGCCATGAGGCGGGTCAGGGCCCGGTTCGCCAGCCGCGCGTGGAGGGGCCACGCGCCGGTCTCGGTCGTCCGGCGCGCACCGAGGACGAGGTCGGCGTCGCCGGCCACGACGGGCGTGGCGACGAGCGGCAAGTCGCCGGAGTCGAGCGAGCCGTCGCAGTCCATGAAGCACACGACCTCGGTCGTCGCGGCGCGCAAACCGGTGAAGCACGCGGCACCGAAACCTCGTGACGGTTCCATCACGACCCGGGCGCCGAGGTTCAACGCGATCTTCGCCGAGCCGTCCGTCGACCCGTTGTCGACGACGATCGGCTCGTAGTCGCGCGGCAGTCGCGCGAGCACCTGTGGGATCGCGTCCGCTTCGTCGAGGACCGGGAGCACGACGTCGGGCATCGACTGGAAGGTACCCAGGCGCCGACAACGCGCGACGTAGATGCTGCTTACGATTCTCGAAACACCCTGACGTCACACGCGAACGCGCCGAGACGGGTCGGTACAGTCCGATCGTGGCCGCCGGCGTCGTCGACACCACGATCGCGGCACGTCCTGAAGCGGTACCCGCGACGCGCTCGACGCGCACGACCGTCGCCGTCCTCGCCGCATGGACGGGCGTGATCTTCGTCGCGCACGTGCTCCTCGACCGACTCCAGGCAACGGGCGCGAACATCAGGATCCAGGCCGCCCCGCTGGTCGGCACGTTCGATCTGCGTGTGAGCGTACGGATCCTCGCCGCGTTCGCCGTCGGTGGAACGGTGGTGGTCGCCGGCCCGCGGCTGGCACGCCGCGTCGGATGGCGCACGCTGCTCGCCGGGTCTGCCGCGACTGCCTCGCTCTGGGCGGTGTCGCTCGCACTGGTCGACGGTGTACAGGGGCTCACGAGCCCGCTCGAGGCGCGCACCGAGTATCTGGCTGACGTGGTGCACGTCGGATCGCCGGGTGCGTTCCTCTCGACGTTCGTCGACCGCATCGGCGACTACGGCGTCCACGTGCAGGGACACCCGCCGGGCATGGTGCTGCTGCTCTCCGCGTTGGAGCGGGTCGGCCTCGGGGGCTCGGGGTGGGCCGCGGCGCTCTGCATCGCCGGCGGCGCGGCCGCCGTCCCTGCGGTGCTGGTCACCGTGCGCGAGGTCGCGGGAGTGGAGATGGCGCGACGGGCGGCTCCGTTCCTCGTGCTCACACCGGCCGCGATCTGGATCGCGACGAGCGCCGACGCCTTCTTCATGGGCGTGAGCGCATGGGCCGTGGCGCTGGTCGTCCTCGCCACCGGGCGTGAGGGCCGCCGCGCCGACGCATACTCGCTCGCCGGCGGGCTCTTGTTCGGTGCAGCCGCGTTCCTGTCGTACGGGCTGGTGCTGCTCGCGATCGTGCCGGCTGTGGTCGCGTGGCGGCGTCGGCGCCTCCGTCCCCTCGCGCTGGCTGCGATCGGCGCCGCGCCGGTGTTCCTCGGCTTCCTCGCCGCCGGCTTCTCGTGGGTCGCGGGACTGGTCGCCACCCGGCAGCGCTATTACGCCGGAGTCGGCTCGCGCCGCCCGTATCTCGATTTCCTGGTGGCCAACGCGGCTTGCCTCGCGATCGTGCTCGGCCCGGCGGTGGCGGTGGCACTCGGCCGCCTGCGCGACCGGTGGATGTGGCTCCTGGTGGGCGGCACCCTGGTGGTCGTGGCAGCCGCGATGATCAGTGGGATGTCGAAGGGCGAGGTCGAACGCATCTGGCTGCCGTTCGCGATCTGGCTCGTTCCCGCCGGCGCGGCGTTGGCGGCGGGGCGGCAACGCGTCACGAGCGGGTGGCTCGGTCTCCAGGCGGCGGCCGCGCTGGCGGTGGCAATCGTGGTGAAGACATCGTGGTGACTGCAGCGCCGACGCGTGTGCTCGTCGTGGAGGACGACCGCACCGTGGCCGAGGTCGTGACGAGGTACCTCGAGCGCGAGGGCTTCACGGTCGAGTCCGTGGCCGACGGCCACGATGCGCTCGAGCGCGCCGAGGCGCATCTTCCCGACCTCGTCGTGCTCGACATCATGCTTCCCGGGCTCGACGGCCTCGAGGTGTGCCGCCGTCTTCGGTCACGTGCGCCCATCCCGGTGGTGATGCTCACCGCTCGCGGCTCCGAGGAGGATCGTGTGCTCGGCCTCGAACTCGGCGCGGACGACTACGTCTCCAAGCCGTTCTCACCGCGCGAGCTCACCGCTCGCGTGAAGGCCGTGCTCCGCCGGGCCGGATCGGCGCTGGGAGAGCTCGACCGGGCCGAAACAGTCGAGTACGACGGCTTGCAGCTCGATCTCGGCGCGCGTGAAGCGCGTGTGCACGGCGAGCTCGCGACACTCACCGCGCGTGAGTTCGAGCTGCTCGCCTTCCTTGCCGGCCGTCCCCGGCAGGTGTTCCGGCGAGACGAGCTGCTCGAGCACGTGTGGGGGTACACGTACGGCGACACATCCACCGTGACCGTCCACATCCGCCGCCTACGCGAGAAGATCGAAGACGACCCGTCGGCGCCCCGACGCATCACGACCGTCTGGGGCGTCGGCTACCGGTTCGATCCGTGATGACGGCGGCTATGCCGACCGGCATCACAGGAGCCGGAGCCTGCGACCGCGGCGACGGCGGCTCTGCCGACCGTCACCGCAAAGCCGGAGCTTACGACGGCGCCAAGAAGGGCGACAGGGGACTGAAATGAACGAGACCGTCGAGCTCGCCCTGTTGGCTGCGGGGACGGCGGCGGTCGCCGCCGCGGCCGGTGCGCTCGTGCTGCGCACGCTGCGGAGTCGGAGCCTCGGGGCCCAGGTCGCCGCGGTGGCGGTCGTCGCGGTGGTCGGCGTGGCCGTCGGTGCGTGGGCCGGCGCACGCGCGATGTTCCTCTCCGACCACGACCTCTGGGCCCTCGCGGTGATCCTGGTTGCGGCCGGCTCCGTCGGGGTCGTGAGCGCGCTCATCCTCGGCCGCCGGGTCGGTGCCGCGAGCGAAGCGCTGGTCGGAGTGGCCCGGCGTCTCGGCGACGGTGACGGCCGACTCGGGGAGCCCGTGCCGGCGGCCCCGCAGGAGCTGGCGCGGCTGCACCGCGAGCTCGAGCTCACGTCGCAGCGGCTCGAGCAGGCGCGGACGCGTGAGCAGGCGCTCGACAGCTCGCGGCGCGAGCTCGTGGCGTGGGTCTCGCACGACCTGCGCACGCCGCTCGCGGGAATCCGCGCCATCGTCGAGGCCCTCGAGGACGGGCTCGTCGACGATCACGAGACGGTCGCGCGCTACTACGCGACTCTTCGGGGTGAAGCCGACCGGTTGGCCGAGCTGGTCGACGACCTGTTCGAGCTGAGCCGGGCACAAGCAGGCGTGCTCCAACTCCAGCTCGAGCGCGTCTCGCTGGGCGACATCGTCTCCGACGCGCTCGCCGGGGCGTCGCCGATCGCGGCGGCGAAGGGAGTCCGCCTCGAAGGGCGGCTCGACGGGCCGCCGGCGGAGGTCGAGGTCTCGGCGTCGGAGGTGCTGCGCGCCCTTCGCAACATCCTCGAGAACGCCATCCGGCACACTCCGAGCGACGGCTCGGTCGTCGTCGAGGCCGGCCGGGACGGCCGCGGCGTGTACGTGTCGGTGTGCGACACCGGCGGCGGCATCCCGGAGCAGGACCTGCCGCGCGTCTTCGAGGTCGCCTTCCGCGGCGACGCCGCGCGCACTCCCGGCGACGCCGGCGCCGGCCTCGGCCTCGCCATCGCCCGGGGCTTCGTCGAGGCCCACCGGGGCGACATCACCGTGCGCAACGAGAACGGCGGCTGCCGGTTCACCGTCCACCTCCCGCTCCCCGGGCGCGGGTAGGTGCGCGTCCTCGTCACGGGCGGCGCAGGGTTCATCGGGTCGCACGTCGTCGACGCGCTCGTCGCCGGCGGCCACGAGGTCCGGGTGCTCGACAGCGCTCCCGCAGTCGTGCCCGACTGCGTCGACGTGCATCGAGCGGACGTCCGTGATCCGGACGCGGTGCGCCTCGCTGTGGCGGGCGTCGATGCCGTCTCCCACCATGCCGCCATGGTCGGTCTCGGCGTCGACTTCGCCGACACGCCGGCGTACGTGAGCCACAACGACGCCGGGACCGCCGTGCTGCTCGCTGCCCTCCACGAGCGAGGGTTCCGGGGCCGGTTCGTCCTCGCGAGCAGCATGGTGGTGTACGGCGAAGGCCGGTATCGGTGCCCCGTGCATGGTTCGGTGCGCCCGGGCCCGCGCGACCCGGTACGGCTCGACCGGGGCGAATGGGACGCGTGCTGCCCGTCGTGCGGCGCAACCCTGCTGCCGGAGCCTGTCCCCGAGGACGCGCCGCCCGATCCGCGCAACGTGTACGCGGCCACGAAGCTGCACCAGGAGCACCTCTGCGCCGTCTTCGGGCGTGAGCACCGGATTCCGTTCACGGCGTTGCGGTACCACAACGTGTACGGACCAGGGATGCCTCGTGACACGCCCTACGCCGGCGTGGCGGCAATCTTTCGCAGCGCGGTCGAGGCCGGTCGGTCGCCGCTCGTTCTCGAGGACGGACGGCAGCGACGCGACTTCGTTCACGCGCGCGACGTCGCGCGCGCGAACGTGCTCGCTCTGACGGCCGAGCTCCCCGTGGCCGGCCCGGTGAACGTCGCCAGCGGCGCGCCCCGCACGGTGCTCGACCTCGCGCGGGCGCTCACGGCCGCGGCGGGGAGTGGAGCACCCGCGCCGCTGGTCGTCGGCGGGTATCGCACGGGCGACGTTCGCCACGTGTTCGCCGACACGCAGCGCGCCCGTACCGAGCTCGGGTTTATCCGCCACTGTGGGATTCGACGAGGGCGTCCGCGAGTTCGCGTCGGCTCCCTTGCGGAGTGGCGGCTCAGTAGTTGTTCGGTAGCACGCGTTCCAGGTACGTGTAGAACACGAACAACGCGACGAGGAACGGGATCACGCCCGCGACCCAGGTCGTCCAGCGCGGGTAGCGGTGAAAGACGAGCCACCACAGCCCGCCGACCAGTGCCGCGATCAACCCCGAGAGGAACACGGGCGCGCGCGACTCGCCGCCACCCGACAGACCGGCGATGACCCGCGTCAGGCCCGTGCTCGGCAGCGGCGGCTGCCCGCCTGTCTCGCTGAGCTGCGCCTTCACGACCAGGCGCTCCGTCGCCTGGTACCTGGGCTCGCACGTCGTGAGCGTCAGCGTCGCGAGCGGTTGACCGGACGCCGGGTCGATCGTCGGGTCGAGCACCTCGGTCTGGCTGGGCTTGACCGCGAACGGGTCGTCGACGAGGACGTACTTCCAGGTGCCGGTGAGCGTCCGCACCGAGATCGTGTCGCCGGTCGAGAGCTGGTCCAGGTCGCCGAAGGGCGCGCCGTACGTGGTGCGATGGCCGGCGATCGCCGCGTTCCCGACCTGACCCGGCAGCGGCGTGCCGGTGTAGTGCCCGGGCCCGTTGCGCAGATCCGGGACCGTCGTGCCCTGGACCACGACCTCGTCCACGCCGATCTTGTCGATCTTGATCACGCCGACCGGGTCACCGTCCGCCGGCACCGGAGCCAACTCGACCGGCGCCGTCGTCGCGGTCGGCGCGGTCGTGCTCGTCGAGGTCCCGCCACTCGACGACGAGCCCGGGTTGCGGCTGCGCTCGGCGAGCTGGCGATCGAACTGGCTCTTCAGATCGGACTGCGCGCGCGCCTGGTAGATCCCGGTGCCCCAGAGCTGGTAGGCGACGAACAGGAGGATCAGCAGCCCTGCCGTGACGAGGACCCGGCCGACCGCCCCGATCACGGTGCGCACGGGCCGAGAGGCTAGCTGCGCGGTCTCCCCGGATCGCCGTCCCGGCAGCGGTTCGCCCAGGTCAGAGGGCACTTCGTACACTCATCGTGCTCTGAAGCGCCTACCGGGGTGGAGCCCGTGGAGGCTTGCGTGCCCCTCGTCGTCCGACTGCGTTCCGCCGTGTGCCTCCTGGGTCGGTTCCCGGCCCTGGCGGGCGTCGACCTGGACGTCGAAGCGGGCGACGTGGTGCTGCTCTCGGGCGCGAACGGCTCCGGCAAGACCACGCTGCTCCGCCTGCTCGCCGGGCTGCACCGGCTGCACGCGGGAACGGGTGAGGTGCTCGACCACGACCTGGCGGTCGACCGGCGCGGCGCGCGGCGCGACATCGGCCTCCTCGGCCACGAGACCGGCTGCTACGACGACCTCACGGTCCGCGAGAACCTCCGCTTCGCGGCACGCGCCTCGGGTAGCGACGCGGCCGCGTCCGACGCCGCACTCGAGCGCGTGGGGTTGGCCGCGCAGGCGCAGGTCCCGCACGGCCGCCTCTCGGCGGGGCAGCGGCGCCGGCTCGCGCTCGCGGTGACGCTCGCGCGCGATCCGAGGCTCCTGCTCCTCGACGAGCCGCACGCCGGCCTCGACGCCGGCGGCCGCGCCATCCTCGACGAGGTCGTGGCCTCGGCCGCGAACGAGGAGCGGACGGTGATCCTCGCCTCCCACGAGCTCGACCTGACCCGAGCCCTCGCCGGCCGCGAGGTCGTCCTCGCCGGCGGCGTCGCCCGGGACGGGGTCCTCGAGCGCCCGTCACAGGCGGTGCCGGCGTGAACCTCTGGCGCGAAACGATGCTGGTGGCGGGCAAGGACCTCCGCATCGAGGCCCGGTCGCGCGTGACCCTGTACCAGGTGCTGCCGTTCGGGCTGATCGTCGTCCTCTTGTTCGCGTTCGCGCTCGATCCCAGCCGGGGCGTGCTCTCTCGTGTCGCGCCCGGTCTGTTCTGGGTCGCCGTTCTGCTCGCCGCGCTGCTGGCGGTGTCGCGCTCCTTCCAGGTCGAGACCGAGAACGCGGCCCGCGACGGGCTCCGCCTGTCGGGTCTCGACCCGGCGGCGGTGTTCCTCGGGAAGGCGGGCGCGATCGCGGTCCAGCTGGCCGTGCTCGAGGTCGCGCTCGGCATCGGGGTCGCCCTCCTCTACGACGTCCAGCTGCATTCGGTCGGGCTGCTCGTGGCGGCGGCGGTGGCCGCGACTGCCGGCGTGGCGGCCACCGGTACCCTCTACGGCGTTCTGGCCGCAGGGTTGCGTGTTCGAGAGACGCTCGTCCCGTTGCTGCTCCTGCCGGTGGTGGCGCCGGTGATGCTGGGGGCGACCCGAGCCTGGGAGGCGGGGCTCGGGAGCGCCACCTCCGACGGGTGGCCGTGGGTCGCGCTGCTGGCGCTGTTCGCAACCTTGTACACGTCGATCGGGATGTTGGCCTTCGGGCCGCTCCTGGAGGAAGCATGAACGAGGCGTTGCTGCACCGGCGGCTCGCCACCGTGATCGGGTGGTCCGCGCTCGTGTCGCTGGCGGTGCTCGCCGTGCTCGGCCTGTGGGTCGCGCCGCCCGACGCCGTGCAACGCGACGCGCAGCGGCTCATGTACCTGCACGTCCCGGCGGCATGGCTCGCCTACCTCGCCTTCGGCGTCACCGCCCTCGCGTCGGCGCTGTACCTCTGGCCCCGCACGCGTTCGGCGGTCTGGGACCGCATCGCCGGCTCGTCGGCGGAGATCGGCGTCGTGTTCACCGCGCTCACGCTCGTGCTCGGCTCCCTGTGGGGCCGGCCCGTGTGGGGGATCTGGTGGGCCTGGGACGCCCGCCTCGTGACGACCGCCGTCCTCTTCTTTCTGTACGTCGGCTACCTCGCGCTCCGCCGGATCCCGGGGCCCGGCCGCGCGACCCGGTGCGCGATCGCGGCGCTCATCGCCTTCGTCGACGTCCCCATCGTGCACTTCTCGGTCGACTGGTGGCGCACGCTCCACCAGGAGGGGACCGTCTTCAACGACGAGCTGAAGGCGCAGATCCACGGCACGATGGCCTTCACCCTGTTCTGGGGTGTCGTCGCGTTCACGCTCGTGTACGTGTGGCTACTCGACCGGCGGTACCGCCTCGAAGCGCTCGAGGAAGGCCGCGAGGAGCGCGAGCTGGAGCAGGCGATCGCCGAGCGGGTCGCGTCGGGCGACGGCGACGGGCCGGGCGCCGGCGCGCTCGTCGACTCCGGAGCGCCGCGATGAGCGACGCCGGGTACGTCGTCACCGGCTGGGTGCTCACCGCGGTCGTGCTCGCCGGCTACTGGGCGTCGATCGCGCGACGCACGCGCCGCGCCCGGCGCAGCCTCCCGCCGGAGGAGAGCCCCCGCCCGTGACCGCCACCGACACCGCGACGCCACCGCCGCGGCGCCCGACACCCGTGGGCTCCCGGCGCAAGCGCCGAGCGATCATCGCCGGCGCCGTCTGCGTCGGCGCGATCGTCGCGATCGTCGTGCTGGCAGTCGCGCTGTCGGAGAACGTCGTCTTCTTCCGCACGGTGTCGGAGGCGGTGCAGCACCGTCGGAGTGAGCAGGGCGACCGTCTGCGCGTCGCCGGTGCGGTCGTTCCGGGCACGATCGCCGAGACGGGCACCGGCGTGCGGTTCGAGATCACCGACGGCAAGGCGACGATCCCGATCGTGCAGAGCGGGGACACGCCCGGGTTGTTCAAGGACGGCGCGCCGGTCGTGTGCGAAGGCCGGTGGAGCCGGGGCGCCGCGTTCGACTCGGACCGGATTCTCATCAAGCACGGGAGCGAGTACAAGCCGCCGAAGGTCGACACCACCGGGCCGAGATCGTGAAGGCGACGCTCGGCGTGCTCGCGCTGGCGCTCGGCGCCAGCGGCGCGCTGCTGGGCGTCGGCACGCTCGGCGTCGGGCTCGCGCGCCACGACGACCGCCTCCTCCGAGCCGGGCGCCGCTACGTCTTCGTCGTGCTCGTGGCCGCGGTGCTGGCAGCGGCGGTCATGGAGTGGGCGCTGCTCACCCACGACTTCTCCCTGAAGTACGTCGCCGACAACAACGCCCGTGCCACACCACTCCTGTACACGATCACCGGGCTGTGGGCCGCGCTCGAGGGGTCCATCCTGCTGTGGGGTCTGGTCCTCGGCGGCTACCTCGCCTTCACCGCGCACAAGTTCCGTGCCCGCGCCACCGACCCGCTCGTCGCGTGGGCGCTGATCGTCGGGACTCGTCGTCGCGCTGTTCTTCTTCGTGCTGATGCTCGGCCCGGCGAACCCGTTCAAGACCCTGGCGAACGCGCCGGCCGACGGGCAGGGCCCGAACCCGCTCCTCCAGAACCATCCGCTGATGGCGTTCCACCCGCCGATGCTCTACCTCGGCTACGTCGGTTTCACCGTGCCGTTCGCGTTCGCGATCGCGTCGCTCGTCACCGGCCGTTTCGGCGAGGGGTGGCTGTCCGAGACGCGCCGGGCGACGCTCGTCGCCTGGGGGTTCCTCACGGTCGGCATCGTGCTCGGCGCGTGGTGGAGCTACGAGGTGCTCGGCTGGGGCGGGTACTGGGCGTGGGACCCGGTCGAGAACGCGTCGCTCCTGCCGTGGCTCACCGCGACCGCGTTCATCCATTCCGTGATGGTGCAGGAACGACGGGGGATGCTGCGCGTCTGGAACCTGTCGCTGATCATCGCGACGTTCTGTCTCACGATCCTCGGGACATTCCTGACCCGGTCCGGGATCCTCAACTCGGTCCATTCGTTCACCCAATCGGCGATCGGCCCGACGCTGCTGGTCTTCCTCGGGATCGTCGCCGCCACCGGCATCGGGCTCATTGCCTGGCGCGGCGATCAACTCCGCACGCCCGGCCGCATCGACTCGCCCGTTTCCCGCGAGTCGGCGTTCCTCGCCAACAACCTGCTGTTCGCCGCGCTCGCGTTCGTCGTGCTGCTCGGCACCGTCTACCCCCTCATCGCCGAGGCGATCCAGGACAAGCAGCTCTCCGTCGGCGAGCCGTACTTCGACCGGATGACGACCCCGGTGGGGCTCGCGCTGCTGTTCCTGATGGCGGCGGCGCCGGCGCTGCCGTGGCGCCGCGCGAACGAAGAGGTCTTGCGCAACCGCCTGCTCGTTCCGGCGTGGGCGGGTGCGATCACGATGGCCGTCGCCGTCGCGCTCGGTGCCCGCGAGCTGGCGCAGGTGCTCGCGTTCGGGCTGGCCGCGTTCGCGTTGGCCGGGATCGCGCGCCAGTACGCCGTCGGCACCCGCGGGCGGCGGCGGGCGACCGGGGAGGCGTGGCCGCTCGCGCTCGTGCGCACGGTGCGGAGCAACCCGCGCCTCTACGGCGGCCTCATCGTCCACGTGGGCGTGGTGATCGCCGCGGTCGCCATCGCGACGTCGTCGGCGTACTCGACCAAGCGCGAGGTGCGGCTCACGGAGGGCCAGTCGGCGACCGTCCGCGGGTACACGCTGACGTACACCGGCGCGCACGAGAAGCGCAGCGGACAGAAGAACACCGTGACCGCCGACGTACGCATCCGCCGAGGTGGTGACGACCTCGGCACCTACGCGCCCGCGATCTCGACGTTCCCGAACGCCTCCCAGGGCATCGGCACGCCATCGGTGCGCACGGGCCTGCGCGAAGACGTGTACCTGACGCTCGTCTCGTCGCCGAACCAGCAAGGCCGGGTCACGATCGGCGTCGCCCTCAACCCGATGGTCCTGTGGCTGTGGGTGGGTGGAGGCGTCATGGCGGCGGGCGCGCTCGTCGCGCTGTCGCCGTCCCTGCGGCGGCGCGCGAAGCCGGTCGAGGAGCCGGTCCCCGCCGCGCCACCCGCGCCCGAGCTCGAGAAGGTCCCGGTGTGAAGCACCGGGCGCGGTGGATCGCGCTCGTCGGCCGGCGCCGTCGTCGTCGTGCTCGCGATCGTGCTCGCCACCCAGGTGGGGACCGACCCACGCGCCGACGCCAACAAGAGCCACCTCCTCGGGCAGAACGCACCGGCCTACGACCTCCCGACCATCGACGGCGCTCGCGTCCGATCCGCCGACCTCGCCGGCAAGGTGGTGATGGTGAACTTCTGGAACTCGTGGTGCATCCCGTGCCAGCAGGAGCACGGTGCGCTGGTCGAGTTCTACCGGCGCCATGCCGCCGACCCGGGCTTCGCCATGGTCGGGATCGTGCGCGACGACACTGAAGGCGCCGTTCGCAGCTACGTGGCCGACGAGGGGGTCCCGTACACCGTCGCTCTCGATCCGGACGCGCGGGCGTCGCTCGACTTCGGCACGCGGGGCCAGCCCGAGACGTACGCGATCTCATCCGACGGCGTGATCGCCGGAACCCAGTTCGGCCCGTCGAGCGTCTCGAACCTCGAACAGATGTACGCGGCGGCCCGGGGACAACGGTGAGCCGGCGCCTGTTGCCGTGGATCGCGCTCGCGGCCGTGGTCGTGGTCACGCTGGCGATCGTCGTGTGGCCGAGCGGGGGCAAGCAGTCGGCGGCCGCGCGGGCGCGGTCGATCGGCTCCGAGCTGCGCTGTCCCGACTGCGAGAGCCAGTCGATCACGCAGAGCTCGACGGAGACCGCCCGCGCCGCCCGGGCCGACATCCGGCAGCGGGTCGCCACCGGCGAGAGCGACGCCGAGATCCGCCAGGCGTACATCGACAAGTTCGGCCCGTCGATCCTGTTGAAGCCCGAGAGCGGCGGGCTCGGGATCCTCGTGTGGGGTCTGCCGGCGGCCGCGTTCGTGCTCGGCGCCGGCGGGCTCGTGCTGGCGCTCCGACGCTGGCGGCGGGAGCCGCACCTCCACCCGACCGACGCCGACCGCGAGCTGGTGCAACGGGCCCGGCCGTGAGTACCCGACTCGACCCTGAGGAGCAGGGCGAGCTCGAACGTGAGCGCGACTTCCTGCTGAAGTCGCTCGACGACCTCGAGACCGAACGCGCCGCCGGCAACATCGACGACGCGTCGTACGACGAGCTGCACGACGACTACACCGCGCGCGCCGCGGCGACGATCCGCGCGCTGCGCGACGGCGTCGACGCCCGTCCCGCCGCGCCGCCGGTGCCGTGGCGGCGCCGGGGCCTGGTGATCGGGGGCATCGTCGCGTTCGCGGTGCTGGCCGCGGTCGCGCTGGCGGCCGCGCTCGGCGCCCGCCTGCCCGGGCAGACGTCGTCCGGCAACCAGCCGGTGACGGCGGCGCCGAGCAGTGGGGAGCGGAAGGCCCGGCTGCAGGACGCGGCGGACAAGAGCCCGAACGACGTGCAACCGCGCCTCGCGCTCGCCCGGTTCCTCGAGGAGTCGGGTGACGCAGTGGAGTCGCTCAAGCAGTACGACAAGGCCGTCGAGATCGCCCCCGACAACCCGGACGCGCTCGCCAACGCCGGTCGGCTGCGCTTCATCGTCGCCGGCCAGGTGCCCAGCCCCGACGCCCGACAGCAGCTCGTGACGGGCGCGCGCTCGCTGCTCGACCGCGCGGTCCAGGCGGACCCGAACGACGCCGACGCGCACTACTACCGGGGTGTGTTGCTTCTCGACGGGTTCGGCGAGGTCGACGCGGCCGTGGGCGAGTTCCAGCGCTATCTCCTCCTCGCGCCCGACGGCCAGTTCTCGACCCAGGCCCGCAACGCGCTCGCCATGGCGGTCGAGCAGCCCCCCGGCTCGGGTAGCGTGCCTCCGTAATGGCGCAGGCACCCGAGCACGAGATCGACGACGACACCATCTACCGGGCGACGGTCCACACCAACCGGGGAACGATCGTCATGGAGCTCGACCCGCAGATGGCGCCCAGGAGCGTCAACAACTTCGTGGCGCTCGCCCGTCAGGGCTACTACGACGGTCTCACGTTCCACCGCGTCGTCCCCGAGTTCGTGATCCAGGGCGGCGACCCCGACGGGACGGGCCGCGGCGGGCCCGGGTACCGGTTCGAGGACGAGCCGGTGCGCGGGGAGTACACACTCGGCGCAGTCGCGATGGCGAACGCCGGTCCGGACACCAACGGCTCCCAGTTCTTCGTGTGCATCGACGACTGCACGAGCAAGCTCCAGAAGAACTACAACCTCTTCGGCTACGTCGTGGACGGGATCGACGTCGCCCAGCAGACACAGGTCGGCGACACGATGGATTCGGTGACGATCGAGGAAACGCCCCGCGACTGATGGACGCCGGGCTCTTCGGTCCCGACAGCGTGGCGTGGCGACTGCACGCCGATCCGTCGATGCTCATCGGGGCGATGCGGGCCCTGTTGGTCCAGGCACTCGAGCCGCGCGCGATGGCGGGCGTCGTCCAGCACAGCGACTACAAGGCCGACCCCTGGGGTCGCCTGAACCGCACCGTCCGGTTCGTGCTGCACACGACGTACGGCGACACTCCCACCGCCGAGGCGGCCTGCCGGGCGGTCCTCCGGATCCACGATCGTGTGCACGGGGTCGATCCCGTCTCGGGCCACGCGTACTCGGCGCACGATCCCGACCTGCTGCTCTGGATCCACGCCGTCGAGGTGCACTCGGCGGTGTTCTCGTACCGCAGCTACGCCGGCCGCCTCGCCGACGACGACGCCGACCGCTACGTCGACGAGATGGTGCGCGTCGCCGAGCTCCTCGGCATGCCGGGAGACATCGCACCGCGGACCATGGGCGAGCTGCGCGAGTACCTGCACGGTGTCGAGGGGCTCCAGGCGACGCCGGGCGCGCGCGACAGCATGCGTTTGATCCTCGGGCCCCCGCTGCCGCTCCCGTTGCGTCCGCTGTGGGTGCTGCCCGCGAGCGCCGCCGTCGCGAGCCTCCCGCGCTTCGCGCGTCGCATGTACGGCCTGCCGTGGTTCGAGCCAGCCTCCCTGTCGGTTCGCGCCACCATGTTCGGGTTGACGCGCTTCCTCAACGTCCTCCCGATCGAGGCCCCCGAGATCCGGAACGCGAAGAGCCGGCTGGCCGCCGCTGCATGATGCGTACCGGAACCGGAAGTATTCCGGTTCAGAGAAGACGTCTACGTCGCGGCGGTGTCGAACCGCCCATAGCGGCGGCGGATCAGTCAGACGTCGTGTCGCGACAGCTCTCGTCTACGTCTCGCGGTCAGCGATCTCCCCGTGCCGTTGCTCGACCGGCGCCATGCGTACGTGACCAGCGACTCCCAGGCCGACGCCGCCCAGGATCAACAGGACGACGATGTTCGATGCGCCCAGGAGCTTCAGCGCCGAGACCGTCAGGACGATCACGAGGATGGGACGGATCACGCGATCCGGCGCCCGCGACGGACACGCGCGCGCCCAGGTACACGCCGGGAACGCTGCCGAGGAGCAACGACAGCGTGAGGCCGAGCTGGAGGTCGCCGAACAGCACGTGGCCGATCGCGGCCGCGAGGACGAGCGGGATCGCCTGGACGAGGTCGGTGCCGACGAGCTCGTTGCTCGACAGCGCCGGGTAGAGGAGCATCAGCAGGACGATCATCACCGAGCCGGAACCGACCGACGTCATGCCGACGACCAGCCCGCCGATCACGCCGATGAGGACGGTCCGACGCGGGCGCACGTCGATCGCATGGATGCCGCCGCCGGTCGGGTCGCCGCGATTGCAGGAGCCCCTTGGCGACGATCGCCCCGGCGGCGACGAGCAGCACGGCGCCGAGGAGCACGCGCAACCGGTCGGAGAACTCGGGGGCGCCGATCGCCCGGAGCAGGAGGACGCCGCAGAAGGCCGCCGGGACCGACCCGATCGCCAGCCAACGCACGAGATCGATGTTGACCGTGCCGCGGCGCATGTGGACGCTGCCTCCCACCGGCTTCATCACCACCGCGGCCACGATGTCGCTCGACACGGCGGCCAGGGGATTGATGCCGAAGAGGAGGACGAGGATCGGGGTCATCAGCGCGCCGCCGCCCATGCCCGTCAGCCCCACCACGAAGCCCACGAGGAGCCCGGCGAGCATCACGCCCAGTTCGAGGTCCACCGCGCCTCCGCTGAAGCCCACAAAGCCGATCGACAAACTAGGGTTTTAGGGGAGGGCAGTCAAATGAGGATCTCGGCCAAGGCGGACTATGCGGTCAGGGCGGCGGCGGAGCTCGCCGCGGCGTCGTCCGAGGGCCGGCCCGTCAAGGGGGAGCAGTTGGCGTCGGCGCAGGGGATCCCGCAGAAGTTCCTCGAGAACATCCTCGGCGACCTGCGGACCGCGGGGCTCGTCCTCAGCCGGCGTGGCGCCGAGGGTGGGTACTCGCTCACCCGGCCGCCGGTCGAGATCTCGGTGGCGGAGGTGCTCCGAGCCGTCGAGGGCCCGCTCGCCGCGGTGCAGGGCACGCGCCCCGAGGGCCTGCACTACCAGGGCGCCGCCGCCCGGCTGCCCGAGGTGTGGGTCGCCCTCCGCTCCAACCTGCGCGCCGTGCTCGAGCGCGTGACGCTCGCGGACCTGGCCTCGGGCGACCTGCCGGAGAGCGTGGTCGCTCTCACCGCGGGTGTCGACGCCTGGCAACCGCACTGAGGACACGGCCTAGCGTGACGCCGTGGCCAAGACGATCGACCAGCTGCTCGACGAGGCGCGCGCCGGCCTCCGTCGGCTCTCGCCTTCCGAGACCGCCGACGCGCTCGCGGCCGGAGCCCTCGTGGTCGACACCCGGCCTGCCGCGCAGCGCGAGCACGAGGGCGCGATGCCTGGTGCGCTCGTCATCGAGCGCAACGTCCTGGAGTGGCGGCTCGACCCCACGAGCCCCGACCGGATCCCGGAGGTCACCGGTCACGATCAGGTCGTCGTGGTGGTGTGCAGCGAGGGGTACTCGTCGAGCCTGGCGGCGGCCGCGCTCCAGGACCTCGGCCTGCGCAACGCCACCGACCTCGCCGGCGGGTTCCGGGCGTGGAAGGCGGCAGGGCTGCCCGTCGGGTGAAGCCCGGGCGGGAGTCGTGACGTAGCCTCGGTTCATGGCCGACACGACCGGGCATGAGCACGCCGGTCGAGCTCGTCGAAGAGGTCTACGGCCGCTACCCGGAGCGGGTCGTCGGTGGGCCGCCGCCGCCTCGGGCGGCCGCTCACCTACACCGAGAAGGTGTTGTTCGCGCACGCCGAGGACCCGCACACCATCGGGCTGGAGCGCGGCGTCGACAACGCCGACTACCGCCCCGACCGCGTCGGGCTGCAGGACGCCACCGCCCAGATGGCGCTGCTCCAGTTCATGACCGCGGGGCTGCCGCGGGTCGCGGTGCCGACGACGGTGCACTGCGACCACCTCATCCAGGCGCGCGTCGGCGCCGAGATCGACGTGAAGAACGCGCTCGACACCAACTCGGAGGTGTACGAGTTCCTCCGCACGGTGTCGGCGAAGTACGGCATCGGGTTCTGGAAGCCGGGTTCGGGGATCATCCACCAGGTCGTGCTCGAGCAATACGCGTTCCCCGGCGGGATGATGCTCGGGGCCGACAGCCACACGCCCAACGCCGGCGGTCTCGGCATGGTCGCAATCGGCGTGGGCGGCGCCGACACCGTCGACGTGATGGCGGGGTGGCCGTTCAACACCAGGGTCCCGAAGGTGATCGGGGTGCACCTGACCGGGGGGCTCTCGGGCTGGACGGCGCCCAAGGACGTCATCCTCAAGGTCGCCGGCATCCTCACGGTGAAGGGTGGGACGGGTGCGATCGTCGAGTACTTCGGGCCCGGCTGCGAGTCGATCTCCGCCACCGGCAAAGCCACGATCTGCAACATGGGCGCCGAGATCGGCGCCACGTGCTCGCTGTTCCCGTACGACGACCGGTCGGCCATGTACCTCAAGGCGACACAGCGCGAGGAGATCGCCGACCTCGCCAACGAGTACGCACACCACCTGCGGATCGACCCCGAGGTCGAGGACGACCCGGAGCGGTTCTACGACCGCGTCGTCGAGATCGACCTCGACGAGCTCGAGCCGCATCTCGTCGGCCCGCACACCCCCGACCTCGACCGGCCCGTCTCGGAGGTGCGGGCGGCGGTCGAGCAGGAGGACTACCCGCCCGAGATCTCGTACGCGCTCGTCGGCTCGTGCACGAACTCGTCGTACGAGGACATCGGGCGCGCCGCCCACGTCGCCCGGCAGGCGAAGGCGGCGGGGCTGAAGGTGCGCTCGCCGCTCCTCATCACCCCTGGCTCCGAGCAGGTGCGCGCGACGATCGAGCGCGACGGCCTGCTCGACGATCTCGAGGCGATCGGGGCGAGCGTGCTCGCCAACGCGTGCGGGCCTTGCATCGGCCAGTGGAAGCGCGACGACATCGAGATGGGCGACCGCAACACGATCGTGACGTCGTACAACCGCAACTTCCCCCGCCGCAACGACGGCAACGCGGACACGCTCGCGTTCATCGGCTCCCCGGAGACCGTCGTCGGCATGGCGCTCACCGGCCGGCTCGACGTCGACTTCGTGCACGACGGCGTGCCCGGCCCGGGCGGCGAGGCCGTGCACCTCGAGCCGCCGGTGGCCGACGAGCTGCCCGACAAGGGCTTCGACCCGGGCGACTCGGGCTTCCAGCCCCCGGCGGGCGATCCCGGGACGGTCGACGTCGTGGTGCAGCCGGACAGCGAGCGGCTCGAGCTGTTGGAGCCGTTCGTCGCTTGGGACGGCGAGGACCTCGCCGGTCTACGCGTGCTGCTCAAGGCGGTGGGGAAGTGCACGACCGACCACATCTCGCCTGCCGGCCCGTGGCTGCGCTACCGCGGCCACCTCACGAACATCTCGCAGAACTTGTTCACCGGCGTGAACAACGCGTTCGCCGACGGGCCGGGGAACGGTCGTCGACGTGCGCGACGGGTCGGTGACGCCGCTGCCCGCGCTGGCTCGGGAGTACAAGGACGCCGAGCATCGAGTGGGTCGCGATCGGTGACGAGAACTACGGGGAGGGCTCGTCGCGTGAGCACGCGGCGATGGAACCGCGTTACATGGGCGGTCGGGCGATCATCGTTCGCTCGTTCGCCCGCATCCACGAGGCAAACCTCAAGAAGCAGGGCGTGCTCGCGCTCACGTTCGTCGACCCGGCCGACTACGACAAGATCCACGCCGACGACATGGTCGACGTCGTCGGATTAGCGGACCTCGCGCCCGGGAACCCTGTGACCGTCGTCGTGCGTCACGCGGACGGGTCCAGCGACGAGATCTCGACCAGGCACTCGATGTCGGAGGAGCACATCGAGTGGTTCCGGGCCGGATCGGCGCTGAACGTCTTGCGGCAGCAAGCCTGATCGGGGGTCACGAGATGCGGGTGGTGTTCCGGGTGTTCGTCGTCGCGGCCGTCCTCGCGGCGGGGCCGGCGCTGGCCGGTGGGGTGGCGAGCGCGCAAGAGACCCAGACGCCGACGCCGGTGCCCACGGTCGAGGTCCTCGGGGCGGGGAAGGCCCCGCTCGAGGCACTCCGGCTCGCGCCACCCGCCGGCGCGTCCCAGACGTCGACGATGACCGTGGACTTCGCGGTCGAGCAGTCGGGCGTGTCGTCCGCCAGCGTCCAGCCGCCGCCGATCAGGGCCAAGGTCGTGACCTCGCTGCAGGGGACCACCCCCGAGGGGAACCTCCAGGTCGCGTTCTCGTACCCCTCGTTCGACGTGTTGCCGGGGGGCGACGCGAGTGCCTCCGACCGCCGGCGCATCAAGCGGGCGCTCACCGATGTCAGCGGCTTGTCCGGGCAGCTGACACTCACTCCACAGGGCGTGCTGGTCGACAGCGCGTTGAGCGTCCCGCCGAACCTCGATTCCTCGGTGTCGGGACTCGTCACGCAGCTCGGCGACCAGTTGCGCACACTGTCCGTCCCGTTCCCGGAGGCCCCAGTGGGTGTGGGCGCCCGCTGGCGGGCGACGACCGAGCTGACCCTGAACGGGATCGAGGCGCGCCAGGTCTACGAGTACACGCTGAAGAAGCGCACCGGGTCGAAGCTCGAGATCGGCGTCACCGGGACGCAGACGGCCGGGAAGCAGACGGTCGAGCTCCCGAACGTGGCGGGAGGCGCCCAACTGCAAGTCCAGAGGTTCAAGACGACGTTTCGCGGCGACAACACCGTCGAGCTGACGAACTTGCTGCCGACCGCGGGAGCCGTTCGGTCGACCGGCAACCAGACGTTTCGCATCCAAGCAGGAAACGACAAGGGGACGCTCCGGCAGCACCTCACCGTCAACGTGGTGGTGAAGCCGGCGAAGACCTGACCCCGACGGGTCAGCCCCAGCGCGCGAGCTCGGCGTCGAGGTCGAGTGGTTCCGTCGTCGCCTCGTGCTCGAGGGCACCCCACTTGTCACGCGGCACGAGCCACATGATCTCGAACTCGTTGCCGTCGGGGTCCTTGCCGTAGAGCGACTTCGTCGCACCGTGGTCGCTCTGGCCGACGAGCGCGCCGAGACCCGCCAATGTCTGCCGGGCGGCGGCGAGGTCGTGGATCGACGGCACCTGCCACGCGAGGTGGTACAGGCCGACGCGGCCCCGGTCCGGGCCGGGCGCGCTCGGCCCGACCGAGAAGAGGCCGAGGTCGTGGTGATTGTCGGTGCCGGCCGCCTTGAGGAAGGCGGCGACGCCCGGGATGCGCTCGACCAGCTCGAAGCCGAACGCCTCCTGGTAGAAGGCGGCGGCGCGGTCGGCGTCGCGGACGTAGAGGACGGCGTGGTTCAGGCGCTGCACCGGGATCATGCCGGGTGCAACGGTACTTCCGAGGCGCGTGTTCCGACTGTTTTGGCGTCAGCCACATGCCTCATGCGCATGTAATCGACGCCAAAACGAGGGCTCAGCCGGCTCGCAGCGCCCGGAGGCGGTCGACGACGGTCGGGAAGGCCTCGAGGAAGGCGTCGACGTCCTCGGGCACGGAGCTCCAGCCGACGCTGACGCGCAGCGAGTGATCGGCGTCGACGCCCATGGCCGCCAGGATCGGCGACGGCTCGAGCGCCTCACTCGAGCACGCCGAGCCCGAATGCACGGCCACGCCGCGCTGATCGAGGCCGAGCAGGATCGGCTCCGCCTCGACGCCTTCCACCCCCAGGCAGACGAGATGCGGCACCCGGTCGACGGGATCGCCGTAGAGGGCGACGCCGCCGACGCGTGACGGCGCGTCGCGTGCCACGCGGTCGGTGAGCTCGCGCTGCGCCCGGCCCTCGGCCGCGAGTCGATCGTCGGCGGCGACCTCGGCGGCGGCGGCCCCGAAGCCGACCATCGCCGGGACGTCCTCGAGACCGCCGCGCCGGGCGCGTTCCTGCGCGCCGCCCACGACGAACGGCGGCAGTCGCAGGCCGCGGCGAACGAGCAGGGCGCCCGCGCCCTTGGGGCCGCCGAACTTGTGGGCACTCAACGAACAGAGGTCGGCGCCGAGCTCGCCGAAGTCGACGGGGACGTGACCGGCCGCCATGCACGCGTCGACGTGGACGAGCACCCCGCGCTCCCGACACGCCGTCGCCACCTCTCCCGCCGGCTGGATCGTGCCGACCTCGTGGTTGGCGAGCTGCACGGTGACGAGCGCGGTCTCGGGCCGCACGGCATCCAGGACTTCGGCGGCGTCGTAGCGGCCGAACCGGTCGACGCCGGCCACCGTGACGTCGGCACCGCTGCGGCGGCACGCGTCGAGCACGGCGGAGTGCTCGACCGCCGTGGTCACGATGTGCCCCGGCGAGTCGGCGCGCGCCACGCCGCCCCAGACCGCGGTGTTCACCGCCTCCGTCCCGCTCGCGGTGAACACGACCTCCCGCGGGCGGGCGCCGAAGATGGCGGCGACCTGCTCGCGCGCGTCCTCGAGCGCGACGCGCGTCACCCGTCCTTCGGCGTGGAGCCGTCCGGGATCGGCGTGGTGCTCGCGCAGGTACGGGAGCATCGCCTCGAACGCGACGGGACGGAGGGGAGAGGTGGACGCGTGATCGAGGTAGGCGCGCCGCACGGGTGCGGCGTCAGACGCGCGCGACGCAATGGTCGTCGCCCGCGGGACGGCTCTCCGTGAACAGCGGGCGCGTGTCGCCGTACAGGCCGGCGAGCATCCCGCGGATCATGCCCCGGTCGACCGAGCACACGACGTGCGGGTACTTCTTGGCCGCGTCGCCGAACGGGCACTGCTCGGACACGATCCGGAGCGAGCCGCCGCTCGCCTCGGCGTGGGCGGCGAACCCGTGGGCGGTCAGCGCGTCGGCCACCGTCGCCAGCGCGGCGCGGACCGAGCGGTGGCCGGCGCCGGGGTCACCGGTCTCGGGCGTCATGCGGGCAGCGATGGCGAGCCCGTAGTCGTACCCGACCTCCTCGGCCATGGCGGCGGCCTGATCGGGGTCGAGCAGCTCGAGCGAGCGCGCCAGCAGGGTCGCGAGGAGGTCGTCGCGCCGGGGCGGGAAGTTCAGGGACGTGTCGAGCTCGCCGGCGCGGTACCGCTTCGACGGCCTTCCGGCCGTCTCGTGGCGGGCCAGCTCGACGGTGAGGTACCCGCCGGCCGTCAGCTTCTCGAGGTGGTGGCGGGCGACGTTGGGGTGCAGATCGAAGCGCTCGGCCACCTCGGCGGCGGTGACCCCGTCCGCACCCGCCCGCACGAACAGGTAAATGTCGCGCCGGGTCGGGTCGCCGAAAGCGCTCGTGACCGCGCTCACCGCGGCGCTGAACTCGTCGGCGCTGAGCCCGGGGCCCTTGGGCTTCGCGGCCCGCTCCGTCATGCCGGTATTCTACCTATGCACGTAGTGGAAATGCCCCCCGGCGACGAGGGGCGAGGAGGCTCCATGCCCACCGAGGCCGCCGTCCTCGAGGCCCTGCGCCCGGTCGAGGATCCCGAGCTGCACCAGTCGATCGTCGACCTCGACATGGTGAAGGAGGTCGCGATCGACGGCGGCCGGGTGGCCGTGACCGTCGCCCTCACCGTGGCCGGTTGCCCCCTGCGGCCCGAGATCACCCGGAGGGTCACCGAAGCCGTCCAGCCCCTCGACGGGGTCGAGTCCGTCGACGTCGACCTCACCGTGATGAGCGACGAGCAGCGCGAGACCGTGGCCGCCCGCCTCCGCCAGCAGCATGCAGGCGCGGGGGCCGACGGCCAGCCGGCGCGCGTCAACCCGTTCACCGACGCCCGGACCCGCGTGCTCGCGATCGCGTCGGGGAAGGGCGGCGTCGGGAAGTCGTCGGTGACGACGAACCTGGCAGTGGCGCTCGCGCAGCGCGGTCAGCGGGTCGCTGCCGTCGACGCCGACGTGTGGGGCTTCTCGATGCCGCGCATGCTCGGCATCGACCACGCGCCCGTGGTGATCGACGACGTCATCGTCCCGCCCGAGGCGAACGGCGTGAACCTGATCTCGATGGGGTTCTTCGCCCGCGAGGACCAGCCCGTCGTCTGGCGGGGGCCGATGCTGCACAAGGCGCTCGAGCAGTTCCTCACCGATGTGCACTGGGACGACCCCGACTTCCTCGTGGTCGACATGCCCCCGGGCACGGGCGACATCGCGCTGTCGATGGCGCAGTTCCTGCCCCGGGCCGAGGTGATCATCGTGACCACGCCGCAGCCGGCGGCGCAGCGGGTCGCCCAGCGCGCCGCCTACATGAGTCAGAAGGTGAACCTCGACGTGATCGGCGTCATCGAGAACATGTCGTGGTTCCGCGGTGACGACGGCAAGGCGTACGAGCTCTTCGGCGCCCGTGGCGGGCAGGAGCTCGCCGACCAGCTCGGCGTCCCGCTCCTCGGGCAGGTACCGCTGGTGCCGGAGCTGCGCGTCGGTGCCGACGAGGGCCGGCCCTTCGTGGTCACGCATCCCGACGACGAGGCGTCGCGGGCGTTCGTGGCCATCGCGGAGCAGGTCGAGGACCTGGCGCCGAAGAAGATCTACCGCCCCGAGCTCAAGATCACGTAGCCGCGCCCGCCGCGGTTCGCTCGGCGACGAGCAGCTCGCGTACGTATCCCAGGTTCGCCGTGTACCGCGCGGTCACCGTCTGGCCCTGCGAGTACGCGTCGTAGAGCTCCCGCCGCACACGCCACGATCTGACCCGGGGACGCGATCCGTCGTCGAGGGCGAGGTAGTACCAGTAACGCGGCGTGTTGCTGTTGCCGGACTCGAAGATCTGACGCCGGCGCCGCGCCCGCACCAGCTCGCCGGTGGTCGTCCGGTTGCTCCAGAGGTCGGGCACCGAGCGCACCAGGAGGAAGATCGCCCAAAGAAGAAGGAGGGCGGCCGGGATCAGGAGCAGGAGCGCACCGCGGCCCACCCAGTCGAGCTGGTCCCGGTCGAGGAGAGGGTCGGTCGCCGTGATCGGCTCGGCAGCGGACTGCGCGGCGCGTGTCAGGCCGTACAGCGCGCCGGCGGCCACCGCGCCCCAGAGCACGGCGAGGAAGGCTGCGAACCCCGGATGCTTCCCCCACCCCGGCGGCCAGCCCCGCGGGTAGCGCACGCGTACCCGGCGCCACCGACCGCCGAAGCGGCTCCAAGCGCCGTTGTCGTCCTCGGTCCCGAACGGCAGGAGCGCGACCGCGGTCGGCGCGATGCCCATCACGCCCGCGTACGCGAAGTGCCGGCCCCATATCTTCACCGCCGCCGGCGGCAGGTCGGCAAGCTGCTCGTTCTCGCGCAGGTGGGCGCGGAGCGCCAGGCACTGCGCCGTCATCGCTCTCCCCGCTTCGGTCGGAAATTGGGCGAGCGACCGGCCCAACCGCCCGGCGGCGAGCGCGAGCAGCACGATGCCCGCGACCGCGATGGCCCCGGCGATCGCCGACGCGACGGGGTAGTCGCCGCTCTCTCCGCCGACCTCACTCGCCAGGTACAGCAGCCCTCCGATCGCGACCGCACCCACCGAGATCAGCGTGATCACCCAACGGCTCCAGCGATTCCGTGTCAGGCCGCGCCCCTGGGCGTCGTCGATCACCTCCCGGCTGAACGCGCGATGCCATCCGCTCGATGCGTCCTCGGGACCCGTGGTCAGCGCGTCGGTCGGGACGACACCGTCGACGGCCTTGCGGGTGACCTCGTCGCGGACGCGCCGCTCGTACGGGGTCAGCGGCTCGTCGCCCGCCGCCCCCCGCACCCGGCAGATCGTCTTGCCCGGCCCGACCTCCTCGAGCCGGACCACACGCCGCGCCGCCAGGTCGAGGAGCGTGGCCGGCGGGAGCTCGGCGGGCAGCACGAAGTCGTTGCACAGCAGCCCGGCGACTGCGGGCGGCACCGTTGGAAGATCCTGGGTGGCGGGGCCGGACCGGATCCGGGGTGCCCGGCGCCACGCGGCCACGGCCGCGAGGAGCAACCCCCAGCCGACGGCGAGCGCGGCCGCGCCCACGAGGATCGGGACCGAGAAGGTGGTGTCGTCGGAGTTGGTCGTGGCCGCGAGCACGGCCGCCATGGACACGGCGCATCATCGCGTGCTCGCGGGTCCGGCGATAGTGTCCGCCGCCATGAGGCGCGTGCTGCCCTCGCCCTCGTGGTCGTGCTCTCGGGGTGCAGCCTCGAATTCGGCGGCGGCCGTGGAGCGACCCGGCAGGGACGCGACATCTTCGGCCTGTGGCAGGGGTCCGTGATCGTCGCGCTGCTCGTCGGCGGCCTGGTCTGGGGCCTCATCGTGTTCGCGATCCTGCGGTACCGGCGGCGCAACGACGACCTCCCGGACCAGACGCAGTACTTCATCAAGCTCGAGATCCTGTACACGGTGGTCCCGGTGATCATCGTCGCGGTGCTGTTCGCGTTCTCGTACCGGACCCAGAACGACGTGGACGCCCTGTCGAGCAACCCCGCAGTGACGATCGACGTGAAGGGCTTCCAGTGGCAGTGGCAGTTCCACTACCGCGACGACGACGTGACCGTCACGGGCCTCCCCGATCACGTTCCGACGATGGTCCTGCCGGTGGACCGCACGGTGCGGATCGTCCTGACGTCGCCCGACGTCATCCACTCGTTCTTCGTGCCCGCCTTCCTGTTCAAACGGGACGCGATCCCGGGCGTGACGAACCGGTTCGACTTCGACGTGAAGGACAAGGGGACCTACTCGGGGCGGTGCGCAGAGTTCTGCGGCCTCGACCACGCCAAGATGACGTTCGAGGTCAAGGCGGTGAGCATGGCCGACTATCGCGATTGGATCGCGGAGCGGCAGCAGGCGGGTGAAGGAGCTCCATGACGGTCACGACCGAGCGTCCGGGCACCGCGCCCGCGCCCGCGCCCGAGCCCCGCCGCAATGCCGGGGTCCTGCGCTGGCTCACGAGCACCGACCACAAGGTGATCGGCCTCAGCTACCTGGTGACGTCGTTCGGGTTCTTCTGCATCGGCGGTCTGCTCGCGCTCGGGATGCGGACGCAGCTCGCGCAGCCGGACCAGAAGATCCTGAGTCCCGAGACGTACAACGAGTTCTTCACGATGCACGGCAGCATCATGATGTACCTCTTCGCCGTGCCGTTCGCGTTCGGGCTCGCGAACTACATCGTCCCGCTCCAGATCGGCGCGCCCGACGTCGCGTTCCCGCGCCTCAACGCGCTCGCGTACTGGATGTACCTGTTCGGCGGTCTGGTGATGATCTCCGGGTTTCTGACCGCCAGCGGTGCGGCGAACTTCGGCTGGTTCTCCTACGCCCCGTTGTCGGGGGCGACGTACGCCCCGGGGGCCGGCCCCGACCTCTGGATCGTCGGCGTGACCGTCACCAGCACTGCGACGGTGCTCGGCGCCGTGAACCTCGTCACGACAATCTTCATGTTGCGCGCGCCCGGCATGACGATGTTCCGGATGCCGATCTTCGTCTGGAACATGCTCGTGACGAGCGTGATGGTGCTGCTGGCCTTCCCCGTGCTCACCTCGGCGCTCGCCATGTTGTTCGCCGACCGGCATCTCGACGCCCACATCTTCGAGGTCCAGAAAGGCGGAACGCCGGTTCTCTGGCAGCACCTGTTCTGGTTCTTCGGCCATCCCGAGGTTTACATCGTGGCGCTGCCCTTCTTCGGTGTCGTCACCGAGATCCTGCCCGTGTTCTCGCGCCGTCCCGTGTTCGGGTACAAGGGGTTGATCTTCGCCACGCTCGCGATCGGTGGGCTGTCGACGGGAGTGTGGGCGCACCACATGTTCGCCACCGGCGTCGTGCTGCTCCCGTTCTTCAGCGCGCTCTCGCTGCTCATCGCCGTGCCCACCGGCGTCAAGTTCTTCAACTGGATCGGCACGATGTGGCGCGGGCAATTGCGCTTCGCCACGCCCATGCTCTTCACGATCGGGTTCCTCGTGATCTTCTTGCTCGGCGGCTTGACCGGCGTGCTCCAGGCCATGGCGCCGGTCGACTTCAACGTCACCGACACGTACTTCGTGGTCGCGCACATGCACTACGTCGTGTTCGCGGCGGCGGGTTTCGCGGGGTTCGGCGCGATCTACTACTGGTTCCCCAAGTTCACCGGCAAGATGATGGATGAGCGGCTCGGCAAGGCCCACTTCTGGCTGCTGTTCATCGGGTTCAACCTGACGTTCCTCGTCCAGCACCAGCTCGGCCTGGAAGGGATGCCGCGCCGGGTTGTCACCTACGGCGAGAGCGAAGGTTTCGGCGCCCTCAACCTGATCTCCACGATCGGCGCGTTCGTCATCGCCGTCAGCGTGTTGTTCTTCGCCTGGAACCTCTTCCGCTCGCTGCGCCACGGCGCTCCCGCCGGCAACGACCCGTGGGACGGCCAGACGCTCGAGTGGGCGACCACGTCGCCGCCGCCCGAGCGCAACTTCGACTCGCTGCCGCCGATCCGCTCGGAACGGCCGTTCTGGGATCAGAAGTACGGCCATCTCGTCGACGGGGTGGTGAAGAGGTGAAGGTCGAGTCGTTCTTCTATCTCGGCATCACGGCGTTCTTCGTCGTGATCGGGACGATCTACTGGTTCTGGAGCTACGAGGACGCAGGCACGATGCTGCTGGCGGCGAGCTCGCTCCTCGGTCTGCTCGCCGGCGGCTACCTCCTGCTTCAGGCGCGGCGGTTCCCGCCCCGCCCCGAGGACCGCCCCGACGCGACGCTCGCCGAGGGCGCGGGCCCGGTCGACCAGTTCCCGGCGTCGACGATCTGGCCGTTCGTGTTCGCCTTCGGCGCGGCGGTACTCGCCACCGGATTCGTCTTCGGGGTCTTCGTCGTCCTCGGTGGGGCCATCGTGCTCGCCTTCGGCGTCATCGGCATGATCCGCCAGAGTCGCGACGTCGGCGGCTTTGCCGACCGGCGGCGCAGGAGCCCGAGCTCGCGAGGGCGACCAGACGAGCGCGACACGTCGCCTACGGAGTGACGGCCTGGGACACGCCCGAGGCGCGCGGTCGCTACGGCGTTCCGGCCGGCTCCTCGACCTCGACGTAGCCGCCCTCCTCGGTCCGGGAGATGAGCTCGGCGCCGGGCGACGGCTCGGGCACGCCTGCGGTCGGGCTGCGCGCCGCCAACTCCTTGCACAGCCGGTAGGTGATGTACCAGGCGACGATCGGGACCACGAAGAGCGCCACTCGCAGGATGTTCGTGATCAGGTTCACCGAGACGTTGAACCTGGCTGCGAGCACGTCGTTGCCGCCGGCGACGAACAGCACGGCGTAGAACGCGAGCGCGGCGACGCCGATGGCCGTCCGGACGGGCCGGTCACGGGGACGGTCGAGCAGGTGGTGTTCCTCGCGGTTCTCCTTGGTGACGCGGCCCTCGAGGAACGGCCACAGGTACAGCAACGTGAACGTGATCCCGGGTAACAGCACCCCCGAGAAGAACGGGTTCGGGATCTCGTGGCCGAACGCCCGGATCTCCCAGCCCGGCAGCAGCCGCAGCGACCCCTCGAGCCAGCCTACGTACCAGTCGGGCTGCGACCCGGCGCTCACTGCCGCGGGCTGGAACGGCCCCCAGATCCACACCGGGTTGATCTGGGCGAGTCCACCCAGCGCGGCGACGGCGGCGAACACGAAGAAGAACAGCCCAATGGTCTTGGCCGTGAACGTCGGCCACAGCCGTGCACCGACGACGTTCCTCTCCCTACGGGCCCGACCCCGGAACTGCGTGTGCTTCTGCCGCACGAGGATCGCCAGGTGCGCACCCAGCAGCACCGCGATCGCGGCCGGGACGATGAGGATGTGTATGACGAAGAACCGGGTGAGCACCTCGTTGCCGGGGAACTCGCCGCCGAAGATGAGGAACGCGGTCCAGACCCCGACGACGGGCACCGAGATGACCACCGAGTACGCGATCCGCAGGCCCGTGCCGGAGAGCTGGTCGTCCGGCAGCGAGTAGCCGGTGAACCCGTTGGCGATCGCGAGCAGGAGCAGCGTGACGCCGATCATCCAGTTGATCTCGCGCGGCCGGCGGAACGCGCCGGTGAAGAAGATGCGCATGAGGTGGGCGATGATCGCCCCGACGAAGATCAGCGCCGCCCAGTGGTGGATCTGTCGCATAACGAGGCCGGCGCGCACATCGAAGCTGATGCGGAGCACGGACTCGTACGCCTCCGACATCGACACGCCCTTCAGGGGGGCGTAGCTGCCGTTGTAGACGACCTCCTTCGAGCCCGGGGTGAAGAAGAACGTCAGATAGACGCCGGTGAGGACGAGGATCACGAAGCAGTAGAGCGCGAGCTCACCGAGCATGAACGACCAGTGGTCCGGGAACACCTTGTTCAGCGCGGAGCGGACGAAGCGCGCGGCGCCGAGCCGGTCGTCGAACCAGCGGACGATGCGCCGGATGATCACGTGCCGCGATCCCAGAATCCGGGGCCGACCGGCTCGGTGTAGTCGCTGCGGGCGCGGAGCATCCCCTCGTCGTCGACCATCAGCGGGAGCTGCGGGAGCGAGCGCGTCGCCGGGCCGAACACGGGCTGGGCCCCGTCGGGCACCGAGAACGTCGACTGGTGGCACGGGCACAGCAGCTTCTTGAACTGCTGCTGGTACAGGCCGACGGGGCAGCCGGCGTGGGTGCACACCTTCGAGAACCCGACGTATCCCTCCGGCCCCCAGAGCTCGCGACCGGGCCGGGTCACGACGTCGTCCCGAGAGAGGCGGATGAGGATCGTCTGTGAGTCCTCGACTTCGAGGTGGCCCTGCGGGAACACCGTGAGCGCGCCGCCGACGTCGAGTGTGTCGACGCCCACCGGCTCGCCCTGCTCGTCGACGACGAGCGAGCCTCGACGCCACTTCGTCTGGAACAGCGACCTTCCCGGATTGGGTCCGAGGGAGCGGATCGGGAACAGGGCCGCGATTCCGATGGCACCGCCGGCGAGCCCGAGCATCTTCAGGAGGAACCCCCGCCGCGAGAGCCAGCCCTCGCCGCGCTCGAAGTCGGCCGCGAACGCGGCCTGGTCCTCGTCGCTCGAGGGCAGCACCTCGCGTTCTTCGACGTACGGGCCCTGCGGAAGGAGGTACTTGGCGACCTGCACGAACCCGAACCCGAGGCCGCCCAGCGCGATCGCGAGCAGCGAGCCTTCGATCTGCTCCTGCCCGCCGAGCGCGTACGTCACCGCCAGACCGAGCGACGCCAAGGCCGTGATGCCGAAGGCGAGCGCGGTGCGGCCGGTCGCCTTCTTCTCCTGGACGTCGTCGCCGTTCACTCGGGCGGCTCCTCGCGCATTGCACGTGGCTCGATCCAACGGGTGAGGAGCATCAGCGCGCCCAGCCCGACGAGGATCGCGACCAGGCCCTCGGTGATCGGGCCGACCAGGCCGAGCGACAGGCCCCCTGGGTCCTGGGGCTTCTTCAGGTAGTCGACGTAGCGGACGATCGAGTTCACCTGCTGGGGCGTGAACGTCCCGGGCCCGAACACGGGCATGTTCCCGGGACCGGTGCGAATCGCCTCGGCGACCTCGACGGGCGTCGCGCCGTGGAGCGTCGGCGCGTCGCGCCCGACGCTGAGCGCGCCGCCGTTGCCGGCCGCGCTGTGGCACGCAGCGCAGTTGTCGAGGAACAGCTCGCCGCCCTCCTGGAGATCACCGGGCGGGCTGTCCACGTCGGGGATGGGCGGTCCCGGCCCGAGCGACGCGACGTACGCGACCAGGTCGTCGATCTCCGGACGCGTGTACGGCGAGCGCTTCGTGACCGACTGCCGGTCCGGCGCGGTGTTCGGCATGCGTCCCGTCGAGAGCTGGAAGTCGGCGGCGGCGGCGCCCACCCCGCGCAGGTCGGGACCCTGCGACGTGCCCTCGCCGTGCTGCCCGTGGCAGGACGCACAGCCGACGAGGAACAGCCGCTCGCCTCGTGCCTCGTCGCCCGTGCCCTGCGCGCGCTCCGGCTCCGAGGCGCTCGCCGTCTGCAGGCCGACGGCGAGCAAGCCGGCCGCGAGCAGGCTGGCGAAACACGTGACGACGACCCGGCGAGACATCACGTCGCCCCCTCGTCACCGGATGACGAAGATCGTGAGGAACAAGCCGATCCACACGACGTCGACGAAGTGCCAGTAGTAGCCGATCGAGTCGACGGTCGGACTCCGGCGCGCGACGGGCCCGGGCCCGGTGGCGATCGCGAGTGCGACGAGCATCAGCAGGAGCCCGGCCGCGACGTGCAGGGCGTGAAAGCCGGTCATGAGGTAGTAGATCGAGCCGTACGCGTTCGACGACACCTTGAAGTCGAGCGAGATGAACTCGCGGATCTGGTTGGCGAGGAACAGCAGGCCGAGCCCGAGCGTGAGGAGGATCCAGCGGATCATGTCGCTGCGGTCGCCGCGCTCGAGGGATCGGACCGCGAGGATCATCGTGCCGCTCGACGCGATCAGGAACACGGTGAAGATCGCCGAGAGCATCGTCTCGAGCTCGATGCCCGGCGGGGGCCACTGCCGTGCTTCGGCCTTCAGCGTGAAGTACGCGGCGAACAAGCCGCCGAAGAACATCAGCTCCGAGGCCAGCCAGACGACCGTGCCGACGGCCAGCATGGACGGCTGCTGCCGGGGCGGCGCTCCCGTCGCCACGCCGTCGACCACGCCCTCCGCCGCCACGGCCGACAGGTTGGCACATGGCAGCGCGGGGGTGAAGGCTTCCGGACGCGTGACGATCGAGGCTTCCCGGTGACGACGGCGGTGGCGGCGTGAGCGGGCTGGCCGCGCTCATGGTCGCCGTCGTCGCGCCCTCGGCGCCGTCCTGGAACGTCCTCTTCACCGACTGGTCGCTCGATGTGACCTTCCCGTTCGTCGTCGTGGCCGCCGCGCTGTACGTGATCGGCGTGCGCCGGCTCCACGCCCGCGGCCGGTCGTGGCCGGCGAACCGGACCGTCGCCTTCCTCTCCGGTCTCGCCCTGGTCCTCGTCGCGACCGATTCGGGAATCGCCGCCTACGACACCGTCCTGTTCAGCCTCCACGTCGTCCAGCACATCCTGCTCGGCATGGTGGCGCCGTTGCTGCTCGTCCTGGGCGCGCCGATCACGCTGGCTCTGCAGGCCGGACTCCCGGAGCGCGCAACGCCGCGTGCTCCGGTTCCTGCACAGCTCGCCGGTGCGCGTGCTCACGCATCCGCTGACGGCGTGGCTCCTGTTCAGCACGAGCATCGTGACGCTGTACTTCACGCCGCTGTACGAGCTGTCGCTGCGCAACGGGTGGTTCCACGTCGCGACGCATGGATACTTCCTGCTGGCGGGGTGCTTGTTCCTCGCCCACGTCGTCGGGCTCGACCCGATCCCGCACGCGCTCGGGTACGGCGCCCGTCTTCTCTACGTCGTCGTGTTGCTGCCGTTCCACACATTCGTCGGCGTCGCGCTGCTCACGATGAACACGGTCATCGCCGCGGGTTGGTACGACCAGGTCGACTCGCACATGGGGCTCCGGCCCCCTCGCCGACCAACGGACCGGTGCCGGCCTCCTGTGGATCTCGGGCGAGCTGTTCGGGCTGCTGTGCATCGGGATCGTCGTGTACCAGTGGATGAGCGCCGAGGAGCGGGCGGCAGCTCGCCACGACCGCCGTGTCGATGCTCTCGACGCGCTGGAGGCGGCCGCCCGGCAAGGCGATGGGTAGCATCGCCGGGAGCCGGAGCCCCACCGCGAAGGGATCGTCGTCCATGGAAGTCCGCATCGGTGTCGTGCACACGCCGAAGGAGCTGGCCCTCGAGCTCGACGGCGGCGTCGAGGAGGCGTTCAAGACGATCGACAAGGCCATCAAGGGTGGGGAGACGATGGTCTGGCTCACCGACTCGAAAGGCCGCCGCGTCGGCGTCGCCCTCGACAAGCTGGCCTACATCGAGGTCGACTCGGAAGAGGGAGCGAAGCGGGTCGGCTTCGGCAGCCTCTGATCCGTGCGACCCGCGCTCGACCTCCTGGCGCGGCGCCTGCTCTTCTTCACCGGCAAGGGCGGGGTCGGCAAGAGCACGGTGACCGCGGCGACCGCGTTGCTCGCAGCCGAACAGGGCCAGCGAGTGCTCGTCGTCGAGGCCGACGCCAAGGGAGCCATCCCCGGGCACTTCGAGCAGCCGTCCGTCGGCTTCGAGCCCCGAGAGGTGTACCCGGGCGTGTGCGCGATGGCCATGCGCACCGAGGACTCGCTGAAGGAGTACCTCAAGCTCAACCTGCGCGTGCCGGTGCTCGGCCGGCTCGGCCCGCTGGCCCGCGTCCTGGACTTCGTCGCCACGGCGGCCCCGGGCGTGAAGGAGATCCTCACCGTCGGCAAGGTGTGCTGGGAGGTGCGGGAGTCGATCGAAGGAAGGGCCGACTGGGACCTCGTCGTCGTCGACGCCGCCGCCACCGGGCACATCATCGGCCAGCTCGACGCGCCCCGCGCCATCCAGGAGCTGGTCGCGGTGGGCATGGTGCGCGAGCAGACGGACTGGATGGTCGAGCTGCTCTCCGACGCGTCGGTGACGGGATTGAACGTCGTCGCCACACCCGAGGAGATGCCGGTCAACGAGACGATCGAGCTCGTGCAACGAGCGCGCGTCGAGCTGAACGTGCCGCTGGGCGCCGTCGTCGTCAACCGCGTGCTCCCCGAGTTGTTCACGCACGCCGACGAGGAGACGTTCGCGGCGTTGCGTGCGGGCGACGCCGGCGCCGTGCTCACCTCCCGCGTCGGGTCCGGCTCGACGGCGGTGCTCGACGCCGCCCGCCTCGCGGTCTCCTTGCGGCGCACCCGAGCCGTGCACCTCGCCGAGCTGCGCCAGGCGGTCGAGCTCCCGATGCTGTACCTGCCGTACCTCTTCGTGCGCGACCAGGGACTGCGGGTCACGAAGATGGTCGCCGACTCTCTCGCCCAGGAGCTCGGGCTGTGACGGACGCACCGCCCCGAGCCACGAGCATCGAGTCGCTGCTCGCCACGAAGGAGATCGTCGTCTTCTGCGGGTCGGGCGGTGTCGGCAAGACCTCGATCGCGGCTGCGGCCGGCGTCGCGGCCGCCACCCGCCTCGGCGGAAAGGTCCTCGTGCTCACGATCGACCCGGCGCGGCGGCTCGCCAACGCGCTGGGGCTCGAGGGCTTCGGCAACGTCGAGAAGCAGGTGCCGGTCGAGGCGTTCAAGGCGGCGGGCCTCGAACCTCGCGGGCAGCTGTGGGCGGCGATGCTCGACACGAAGCGCTCGTGGGACGAGCTCGTGCTCCGCCACGCGCCCGACGAGGAGACCGCCTACCGGATCCTCGAGAACCGGCTCTACACCAACATCACCGGCCGATTCGTGCAGAGCCACGACTACATCGCGATGGAGCGGCTGTTCGACGTCCACGCCACGGGGCGGTACGACCTGATCATCATCGACACACCGCCGACCCGGAACGCGATCGACTTCCTCGAGGCGCCCGCCCGCATGGCGGACTTCTTCGGCGGGCGCCTCCTGCGGTGGCTCACGATGCCGTACCGCATGGGCGGACGCCGCGGCGCGCGCGTCCTCAACGTCGCCAGCCGGCCCTTCTATCAGCTCGCAGACCGGATCCTCGGCAGCCAGTTCCTGCAGGACATCGCCGAGTTCTTCCTCAGCTTCCAGACGATGTACGACGGATTCGCGAAGCGGGCGGAGGCGGTCGAGCGGCTCCTGCACGACCGGCGCACGACGTTCGGGGTCGTGACGACCCTCGAAGGAGCGCCGCTCCGGGAAGCGCAGTTCTTCGCCGAGCAGCTCACGAAGCGCGACTTCCATCTCGGCGCGCTCGTCCTGAACAAGACGTTGCCGGAGTACCTGCTGTCGGCCGACGGCGCCCGCGCTGCGGACATCCTTACTTCGGACGCCGGACCGATCGCCGAGGAGCTCGCCGCCACCGGCGCAGCCGAGCTCGCCGACGCCCCGCGCACGGCGCGCGTGCTGCGGACGATCGGCGAGTCGTTCACGAACTTCGCCGTCGTCGCGACGCGCGAGGCGGAGCTCAAGACCGAGCTCGGGCGCGTGCCCGAGGTGCTGGCGAACGTGCCGAACTTCGAGGTCGACATCTACGACGTTGCCGGACTCGCCCGTATCGGAGACGCCCTCTTCGGCGGTTGAGCAACCGGCGTGACGAACCGCGCCGGTACCATCGAAGCCAGATGACCCTCGGTTTCGAGCTGGCGCGCACCAACACGACCCTCGGCGGCGCGCCGCTCGCGCACGCCCGCCGGCTCATGGCCTCGTGGCAGGTGCTCGCCGACCTCTGTTTCGCCGACCTGCTCTTCCTCGCACCCGTGCACGGGGAGGAGGGGCGCCGGTTCGTCGTGCTCGGCCAGGTGCGCCCCACCACCGACCAGACGCTCTACACGAACGACATGGTCGGCACCGTCGTCGGCGAGATCGAACGTCCGCTCATCAGCCGGGCCTGGCGGGACGGCGAGATCGTCGAAGGCGAGACCAAGGCGCTCGCCTCTACCGAGCGGGCACGGATCAAGTGCATCCCGGTCCGGTGCGAGGGCACCCTGATCGGGCTCGTGACCCGGGAGACGCCTCTCACCTTCGGCCGCCGTCCGGGCTCACTCGAACGCCAGTACTCGGAGGTCTTCGAGCGGTTCGCCCGCATGATCACCGAGGGCAGCTTCCCGTTCCCGCGCGACGAGGTCGAGTTCGAGGACGCGCCCCGGGTGGCGGACGGCGTCATCATCCTGGACGGCGACGCGCAGATCCGCTTCGCGAGCCCGAACGCGATCAGTTCCCTGCATCGGATGGGGATCCACGCGTACGCCTCGGGGCAGCGGCTGGCCGAGATCGGGTTCGACCAGGACGCGGCCGACGCCGCGCTCCGGGCGCGGCTACCGGTCACCGAGGAGGTCGAGCGGGGCGACGTGTCGATCTTGATCCGCGCCCTCCCGTTGCTGGACGACGGCGACGCCGTCGGCGCGTTGCTGCTCATGCGCGACGTCACCGACCTGCGGCGCCGCGACCGCATGCTGCTCTCGAAGGACGCCACCATCCGCGAGATCCACCACCGCGTGAAGAACAACCTGCAGACGATCGCCGCCCTGCTTCGCCTCCAGGGCCGCCGGCTCCACTCGGAGGAAGCGCAGGAGGCGATCGAGGAGTCGGAGCGGCGGATCCGCTCGATCGCGATCGTGCACGAGACTCTTTCGCGGGACGCCGGCGACGTCGTCCCGTTCGGCGACGTCGTCAAGCCGCTGGTGCGGACGGTCGAGGAGACCGTCTCGACACCCGACGTGAAGCTCCGCTTCGAGGTCGACGGCGACGCCGGCAAGCTGCGCGGCGATGTCGCGACCGCGCTGGCCGTCGTCCTCAACGAGCTGATGCAGAACGCCGTCGACCACGCCTTCCCGCGCGACGGCGCCGAGCCGACCGAGGGGAGCGTGCTGGTGCGGCTGGCGCGCCTCGACGGTGAGCTGGTCGTGGAGGTGATCGACGACGGGGTCGGCCTGCCATCCGGGTTCACGACCGAGTCGTCGAAGGGGCTCGGTCTATCGATCGTGCAGGCGCTGGTGAACGGCGAGCTCGGCGGGTCGATGGAGCTGGGCCCGTCGACACGCGGCACGGGCGGCACACACGTCCGCTTACGGGTGCCGTTGGCGCAGAGCGCGCCCGTCGAGTTGTGAGCGGCGCCGTCCCGGTGGGTGGGACGGAGCTAGCTGGCGGCGCGACGCTGTTTGGCGAGCCAGGCCTTGCGCAGCTTGCGGCGTTCCTCTTCGGTCGTGCCGGCCCAGATGCCCGCCTCCTGGTTGGTGGCGAGGGCGAACTCGAGGCATTCCTCGTTCACGTCGCAGGCCGTGCAGATGCGCCTGGCGGTCTCGATCTGCTCGAGGGCGGGGCCGGTGCTCCCGATCGGGAAGAAGATGTCGGGGTCGGAATCGCGGCACGCAGAGCGACCGCGCCACGCGTCCACGTCCCAGTCGTGGGTTCTGATCCAGGTGAGCGCCACGAAGCCTCCGGTACTCGTGGTCGTCGGGCGAGTGGTAGAGAGTGCGCTCGTGCGCACGTTCACAAGCATCCTCGGGCTGCCCACCTCGAGGCAATACCGAAGGGTATTGACCGCCGAACGAGCGCGCAAGGGGTGTGACCTGCGGTTCCGCGGAGGCTCCAGATGACGGTTCCGCGCGTGCTCGCGCATCGGGGCGCCACCGCGGTGGCCCCCGAGAACACCCTCGAGGCGTTCGTGGGCGCCAGCGCCCTCGGCGCCGACGGGGTCGAGCTCGACGTCCACCGGACCGCCGACGGCGGCTTGGTCGTGCACCACGACGCCGATGCCCGCGGGCTGGGCGTGCTCGCCGAGCGGGCCGAGGCGGAGATCCGCGCCGCCCGGCCGGAGATCCCCACGCTCGACGAGGCGCTCGAGGCGTGCGCCGGCATGCTCGTGAACGTCGAGGTGAAGAATCTTCCCGGCGACGCCGACTACGACCCCGAGGAACGGGTGGCTGTGGGCGTCGTCGGGCTGCTCACCCGGCGGGGAGGGAGGGACGACGTGCTCGTGTCGTCGTTCAACCTCGAGTCAGCGGATCGCGTGCGCGAGCTCGACGGCTCCATCCCGACCGGCTTCCTCACGCTCGTCGGCATGGACCCGGTCGATGCCGTCGACGTCGCGCACGCGCACGGCCACGGCGCGATCCATCCCGATGTGCGCGCTCTCGCCGGCGAAGCCGCCGACAAGACCGTCACGCGGGCACACGAGCTCAGCATGACCGTAAACGTCTGGACGGTGAACGGCGAGGACGAGATGCGGCGGCTCGCCGCCGCCGGCGTGGACGCCATCATCACCGACGTCCCCGACGTCGCCCGGCGGGTCTTCGGGCCGACCTGACGGTTCTCGGAAGGGTTCCAGTCGTTGTACGACCGGAACGCTTCCGAGAAGCCCTCGCTACGGCATCACGATCGTCAACGCGTCGGGCATCCAGGAGATCGTGAGGTGCTCGGTGTCGCCGAGGTAGTCGCCGTCGGCCTGCCAGGGGAACGGTCCGTACCCGGTGACGGTGAGCGAGTGGACGTCGCCGCGCTGGGCGACCTTCCTGTGGTGCATCAGCCGTTCCCCGCCGTTCAGCGCCGAGGCGGCGCCACCGAGGAGCATGGCGAGATCCAGCGACCGGAACAGGGTCACGGTGAGCGGCACGTCGAGCCCCGCGTGCGGCGCCAGCATCAGCGGGCGTCGCCCGAGGTACGCCCACGGCCGTTGGTTGGAGACGATCGTGAACGCCGAGTCGCCGACCACGTCACCGTCGTCGAGCTCGACGCGGAACCGGGACCTGCGATGGTCGTAGTGCCGCAGCCACGTGTCGACCGTCGTGGCGACGAACAACGGGTGCGTGCCGTAGCGCTTGAGGAACGATCGCCGCTCGACCTGGGCGATGACGGCGGCGTCCAGGCCGAGGCCGGCATGGAAGAGGAACCGACGCCCGTCGGCGACGCCCAGGCCGATGCGTCGGAAGCTCGCCCGGGCGAGCGACGTCACGAGGTGCTCCGCTGCCTGCACGGGGTCGTAGACGACGCCGATGCTGCGCGCGAACACGTTCGTCGACCCACCCGGCAGCGGCGCGAGAGCGGTGGTCGTGCCCGCGAGCCCGTCGGCGGCCTCGCTGAGCGTGCCGTCGCCCCCCAGCACCACGACGACCTCGACCCCCTCGAGTGCCGCGCCGCGGGCGATGCGCGCGGCGTGCCCGCGGCGTGACGTCTCCTCGACCTCGAGCTTGTGGTCGGCGCCGAGCACCCTCTGGACGAGCACCCGCCGCCGCGCGGTGACCGCGGTCGCGGTCTCGTTCACGATCAGCAGCAGGCGCATACGCTCTTTCTGTCGCCGTCGCAAGCTCCGGCTTTGCGACGACGGTCGGCAAAGCCGCCGTCGCCGCCTTGGACCGTACCCGCGCGTACCATCCCGACGTGGCACGAGCTGCGCCCGATCAGGCCGGCGCGCTTGCCGCGCTGACCGACGAGATCGTCGCGTGCCGGGCGTGCCCGCGTCTCGTCGAGTGGCGCGAGCATGTCGCACGCGAGAACGCGCCGCGTTTCGCGACGAGCCGTACTGGGGACGCCCGATCCCGGGGTTCGGGGATCCCCGCGCCCGGTTGCTGGTCGCGGGGCTGGCGCCGGCGGCCCACGGCGGGAACCGCACGGGCCGGATCTTCACGGGCGACCGTTCGGGGGACTGGCTGTTCGGCGCGCTCCACCGCGCCGGCTACGCCAATCAGGCGACCTCCCTCCGGGCCGACGACGGGCTGGAGCTGCGCGATGCGTACGTCGCGGCGGCGGTGCGGTGCGCGCCGCCGGCGAACAAGCCGACGCCGGACGAGCGCGACCGGTGTCTTCCGTATCTCGTCCGGGAGCTGGCCCTGCTCGCGCGCGTGCGCGTCATCGTGGTGCTCGGTCAGTTCGCGTACGACGCGACCGCGCGCGTGCTTGCCGCGGGCGGATCACCGCTTCCGTCACCACGGCCGCGTTTTGGTCACGGTGTCGAGGTGCCGACACAACGCGCGGTCGTGCTGTGTTGCTATCACCCCAGCCAGCAGAACACGTTCACGGGCAAGCTCACCGAACCGATGCTCGACATCGTGTTCGAGCGCGCTCGTTCGCTCTCGGCGACCGACCGCGCCTAGAAGAACAGCGCGAGCACCTCGCCGATCCCGTAGACGAGCGCGATCGACCCGAGACCGATCGCGACCGTCAGGCGCAACCCTCGCTCGGTCGACCGGATCGCGAGGTGCGCGCCCAGTTGCGCGCCGGGGATCACCGCGATCGCCAGCGGGATCGCGAACGCCCAGTCGATGTTGCCGAGTACCGCGTGCGTGATCATCCCCGGCACCGCCAGCGCGCCCACGCATACCAGCGACGTCGCCACCGACTCCTTCACGCTGAGCCGCACCCAGGCCGCGAAGGCGGGCACCAAGAGAATGCCGCCACCGATGCCGAGCAGGCCGCTCAGCCCACCGGCGGCGATCCCGATCAGCCCGAGCCGCCACACCTCGTCCCGCCGGTGGAGCGGCGGCGACCGGTCGGGTTCGTTCTCGTGTGCGCGCGCGAAGTCGGCGGCGGGCGTGGCGAGGTCGCCGACCGGGTCCTCGACGTCGACGGCGGCGGCAGTCGGCGCGTGGTCCGGCGCCGAGCGGGGGGCAACCGCGGGCCGCGGGACGCGGTGAACGCGAGGAGCGCGGCGGTGAAGATCATGAGCACATGGCCCTCGCCCGGGACCGTGCCGGAAAGCGAGCGCGCCACCGACGGTTGCGGCCAGGCCCGACCGCCAGCGTCCAGCCGGCGACGCGCCCGACGATCAGGCCCTCGCGCCGGTAGCGGAGCGAGCCACTGATCGCCGACGGCACGATCGACGGGAGGGTGGACCCCACCGCCTCCAGCGGCGTCGCGCCGAGGACGCGGATCGCGGGCGTCGAGACCACCGCGCCGCCGACCCCGAACATCCCCGAGAGCACGCCGGTCGCGAATCCCGCGACCAGGGTCAGGATCGTGATCCACGGCTCGGACATCAATTCCTCTGTCGCCGTCGCAAGCTCCGGCTCGGCGGCGGCAGCCGGCGAAGCCGCCCCGCCGCGTCGAGGCTATGTCGGGCCGGTTCGGGGCGGCGCAAGATAGCCTTTCGCGCGATGGCGACCGACGCGAACCTCCGGGGCGTCTACGTCCCGATCATCACTCCGTTCGCCGCCGACGGTTCGGTTGCGATCGACGCCCTCGAGCGGCTGTGCCACGAGTTCCTCGACGCCGGCGCCGCGGGCATCGTCGCTCTGGGCACGACCGGCGAGTCGACGGCGCTCGACGCCGACGAGAAGCACGCCGTCATCGCCGCGTGCTCCAGAGTGTGCGAGGAGCGATCGTCGCAACTGATCGTGGGCGCCGGCACCAACAACACGCGCACGACGCGCCAGGCGGTCCAGGAGCTCGCCGGCACCCCTGCGCTCGTCGCGACGCTGACCGTCGTTCCGTACTACGTGCGCCCGTCGGAGGCCGGCGTCGTCGCGCACCTCCGGTCCGTGGCCGAGGTCAGCCCGGTTCCGATCGTGATCTACAACATCGGTGTGCGGACGGGCCGCCACGTCAGCGCCGCCGGCATCACCGAGCTCGCGCGGTCCGTGAATTTCGCCGGCGTCAAGCAGGCGGTCGCGGGTCTCGACGCCGACACGCTCGACCTCCTGCGCGCCACCAATCCCATCGACGGCTTTTCAGTGCTCGGGGGCGAGGACACGATCCTGTTCCCGCTCACGCTGATGGGTGGCGCCGGCACCATCTGCGCCAGCGCGCACGTGTGCACAGAGCGGTTCGTCGAGATGATCGAGTGCGGGCTGGCGGGGAAGGTCGACGAGGGGCGCGCCCACGCCGAGGCGCTGCTCCCGGTCACGCAGGCGTTGTTCACCGAGCCCAACCCGGCCGTGTTCAAGGGTGTGCTGCACGCCCAGGGCCGGATTCCGACCGCCGACGTCCGGCTGCCGCTTCTGAACGCGTCGCCCGACTCCGTCCAACGCGGGCTCGACGCCGTCGCCGCCGCCTCGTGACGCGGCGCGTCTCGATCCTCCTGCTCGCCGCGGGCGCGTGGACGCTGTTCGTCTGGGTCACCCGCCTCGTCAACATGGCCGGCGAGGACCGGTCGGCGGGGTTCTACGTCGTCCACGGGGCGCTGGCGGTGATCTCGATCGCCTTCGGGGTCGCCCTCGGTGTCGTCGGCTGGAAGGGACTGCGGGCCCGCTCCGGCTGAGACCTTCGTCACATTCGATACGAGACGGATGCGTTTCGTAACCAGCCGGGTTGGCAACTGGGTACGCCACCCTCGTCTCGAAAGGCCGGCCCAATGGGCGACAAGGTGCACCAACGGCGGTGGTGGATCCTGGCGGTCCTCTGCCTCAGCCTCCTCATCATCGTCGTCGACAACTCGATCCTGAACGTCGCCCTCCCGACGCTCGCCCGGCCGGAGAGCCAGGGTGGCCTCGACGCGACGACGAGCCAGCTCCAGTGGATGGTCGACGCGTACACCCTCGTGTTCGCGGGCCTGCTGCTCACGGCGGGCAGCCTCGGTGACCGCTTCGGCCGGCGCGGCGCGCTCCAGGTGGGACTGGCCGTGTTCGGGCTCGGCTCGCTCCTCTCGGCGATGTCCTCCTCTCCGGGCCAACTCATTGCCGCGCGCTCGGTCATGGGCATCGGTGGCGCGTTCATCATGCCGGGGACGCTCTCGCTCATCACGAACGTCTTCGAGGGGAAGGAGCGCGGCCGCGCCATCGCCATCTGGGCCGGCGTCGCCGGGCTCGCCGTCGCGATCGGCCCCGTGACAGGCGGCTTCTTGCTCGAGCACTTCTACTGGGGCTCGGTCTTCCTTGTGAACCTGCCGATCGTCGCCATCGCGCTCGGTGCCGGCGTGCTCATCATGCCGACGTCGAAGGACCCGACGGCGCCGAAGCTCGACCTCGTCGGCGCCGGGCTCTCGATCGCGGGCCTCGTCTCGCTCGTCTACGCGTTCATCGAGGCTCCGACCGAAGGCTGGAGCGACCCGATGATCCTCGGCGCGCTCGGTCTGGCAGCGGTGCTCCTGGTGACCTTCTTCCTGTGGGAGCGCAACAGCACGCACCCGATGTTGAACCTCGACTTCTTCAAGAATCCGCGGTTCACGAGCGCGAGCGCGAGCATCTCGATCCTCTTCTTCGCGATGTTCGGCGTGATCTTCCTGCTGACCCAGTACTTCCAGTTCGTGCTGGGCTACTCGCCGCTCCAAGCGGGGGTCCGCCTGCTGCCGTTGGCGTTGACGATGATGGTGGTGGCGCCGCTCAGCGCGCGCATCGTCGAGCGGATCGGTACGAAGATCGTCGTGGGAACCGGCCTGATCCTCTCTGCGCTCGGTGTCCTGTCGTTCGCGCAGCTCGAGGTGTCGACGGGCTATGTGAACATCTTCTGGCGTCTCATGCTGATGGCCGTCGGCATGGGGCTCACGATGGCGCCGGCGACGGAGTCGATCATGGGCTCGTTGCCGCTCGCGAAGGCGGGCGTCGGCTCGGCCGTGAACGACACGACCCGTCAGGTCGGTGGCGCCCTGGGCGTCGCGATCATCGGCAGCGTTCTCGCCTCGACGTACGGCTCGAAGGTCGGCGATGCCGTCGCCGGCCAGCCGCTGCCGAGCGGCGTGGCGAACGACGCCAAGAGCTCCCTCGGGTTCGCGCTCGAAACCGCCAGCCGCCTCGGCGGACCGGCGGGCGACGCGCTGGCGAACACCGCCCGGACCGCCTTCGTCGACGGGATGCACCAGGGGTACCTGGTGGGGGCGGCCGCCCTCTTCCTCGGTGCGATCGCGGCGTTCATCTGGCTCCCCGCGCGGGCCCGGCGCCCGGTCGAGGAGCTCGAGGAGCAGTATGAAGCCGCGCATCCTGCACCGCCCGAGGGCGTCGAGCCCGAGGAGGCGCCGACGCCCGTCAACGCACCGGCCGGCTCCGTCGAGCCGGCGTACGTGCCGGCCGAGCCACCGGAGCCGAGGTGAGCGACATCGTCGTCGACGAGGCCGCGGCGGGGGAGCGACCCCGAGGCCGGCCCCGCTCGGCGATCGCGGACAAGGCGATCCGCGACGCGGCGGTCGAGCTCTTCGCCGAGCGCGGCTTCGAGGGCTTCAGCGTCGAGGACGTCGCGGATCACGCCGGGGTCAGCAAGGCCACCGTCTACCGGCGCTACCCGTCGAAGGTCGACCTCGTCGTCGAGGCCGGGAGCTGCCTGGCCGCGGGCGAGGTCGAATTCCCCGACACCGGCAACCTCCGCGACGACGTCCGGGGCCTGGCGCGTTCGCTCGTGCACGCGTTCAAGCACACGCCCGCTGGCAAGGTGATGCCCGTGATGACGTTCGAGCGCCGCCGCTATCCGGAGCTCGACGCCGGGTACCGGCGGTTCCTGGCCGATCGGAAGGCGAGGACGCGCGCGGTGCTGCAGCGGGGCATCGAACGCGGCGAGCTGCCGGCCGACACGGACGTCGCGGCGATGGGCAGCATGCTCGTGGGGCCGATCTTCCACCGGCTCATGGTCACGCAGGAGCCGCTGAACGACGCCTTCGTCGACGCCCTCGTGGACGCCTTGTTGCGCGGGTTCGGCGCGACGACCTAGTCCGCGGGCGCAGACTCGGGCGCGGGCTCACCCAGGCCTTCGAACGCGGCGGCAAGCAGTTGCTGCTGCTCACGCTCGTGGATCGTCTGGCTGCCCGTCGCGGGGCTCGCGCTCGCTTCCCGGGCGACGTGGCGGAGCTCGGCGCGGTCGCGCAACGCCCGCGCGAGCCGAGCGTGGACGAAGTTCCAGGCGCCCATGTTCGCCGGTTCCTCCTGCACCCACCACACCTCGCGCGCGTCCGGGTAGGTCGCGACCGTCGTGAGGATCTCGTCCTCGGGCCACGGGTACAGCTGCTCGACGCGCACGACCGCGGCCGGTGCATCGAGCTCGTCCCGCTTGTCCATGAGCTCGTGCCCGACCTTCCCGGTGCAGAGCAGCACCCGGCGTACGGCGTCGCGGTCGAGGTCGGCGCGGTCGTCGAGCGTCAGGTGGAAGCCACCCGACGTGAGCTCCGACACCGGCGACTTCGTCTGGGGCATCCGCAGATAGCGCTTGGGCGTGAAGCAGATCAGCGGGACCCGTCGCGTCGCCAATGCCTGCCGTCGGAGTACGTGGAAGTACTGCGCCGCCGTCGAGGGATAGACGACGCGCTGGTTGTCCTCCGCGCTCAGCGTCAGGAAACGCTCGATGCGCGCGCTCGAGTGTTCGGGGCCCTGCCCTTCGAACGCGTGGGGGAGGAGGAGCCCGACGCTGCTGGTCTGGCCCCACTTGTCCTCAGCGGCGGCGATGAACTGGTCGATGACGACTTGACCGCCATTGACGAAGTCGCCGAACTGCGCCTCCCACAGGACCAGCGCCTCCGGGTACTCCACCGAATAGCCGTACTCGAACCCCAGCGCCGCGAACTCGGAGAGCACCGAGTCGTACAGCATGAACGGCGCCTGATCAGACGCGAGGTGCGCGAGCGGGACGTACTCCTCCTCGGTGCGCTGATCGATCAGCACGCCGTGGCGCTGGCTGAACGTGCCGCGCCGAGTGTCCTGCCCCGCGAGGCGGACGGGGGTCCCCTCGAGGACCAGTGATCCGAAGGCGAACGTCTCGGCGAGCGACCAGTCCACCTCGTCCTTGTCGAACGCGACGCGGTGCGCTTGGAGGATGCGGTCGAGCTTCGGGTGCACGGTGAATCCGTCGGGATGTGCCGTGAGCCCTTCGACGACGCGCTCGAGCGCCCAGCGGTCGACGCTGGTCGCGACGCGCACCGACGGGTCGGGCTGCGGTGCTGGGAGGCGCGGCTCGCTCGGCGCGTCCGGCGTGGCGGCCTGGTTCGGGTCGGGCGGCGCGCTCTTGTGCGTCTCGCTGAACGCGGCGTCGAGGCGGGCCTTGAAGTCCTCGCCGACGGCGGCGGCCTCGTCGGCGGACATGTCGCCCTCGCGCACCAGCGCCTCGGTGTAGCGCTTGAGCGGCGACGGGTGGGCCTGGATGAGCTCGTACATGCGCGGCTGGGTGAACGCGGGCTCGTCGGCCTCGTTGTGGCCGTACCGGCGGTAGCAGATCATGTCGACGACGACGTCCTTCCGGAACGCCTGCCTGAACGCGAATGCCAGGCGCATGACCCGGACGCACGCCTCGGGGTCGTCGCCGTTCACGTGGAAGATCGGTGCCTGCACCATCTTGGCGACGTCCGTCGCGTACACGGCCGAGCGTCCGATCTCCGGCGCGGTCGTGAACCCGAGCTGGTTGTTCACGACGAGGTGCACAGTGCCGCCGACGTCGTAGCCCGGGACCTCGGAAAGGTTGAGGGTCTCGGCCACCACGCCCTGCCCCGCGAAGGCGGCGTCGCCGTGGAGCAGCACCGGCAGGACCTTGCGGCGCTCTTCGTCGCCCTTCTGGTCCTCCTCGGCCCGGGCCATGCCCTCGACGACAGGGTCGACGGCCTCGAGGTGGCTCGGGTTCGACGCCAGCGTCACGACGATCTCATTGCCGTCCGGCGACGCGTGCTTGCCCGTCGCGCCGACGTGGTACTTGACGTCGCCCGAACCTTGCGCCGACATCGGGTCGAGCTCGCCTTCGAACTCGCGAAAGATCTGCGCGTACGACTTGCCGACGACGTTCGTCAGCACATTGAGCCGGCCGCGGTGCGGCATGCCGAGGATCGCCTCTTCGACGCCGTCGTCGGCGGCCGCCGACAGCAACGCGTCGAGCATCGGGATCGTGCTCTCGGCGCCCTCGAGGCTGTACCGCTTGTGACCGAGGTACTTCGTGTGCAGGAACCGTTCGAACGCCTCGGCGGCGACGAGCCGCTCGAGGATCCGGCCCTTCTCCTCACGGGTCGGCTCCCAGCTGACGCCTTCGACGTGGTCCTGGATCCACGCCTTCTGGTCGGTCTCCTGGATGTGCATGTACTCGACGCCGATGGTGCGCGCGTACGCGTTCCGGAGGACGCCGAGGATGTCGCGCAGCTTCATCGTGGGCTCGGCGGCGAGCCCACCGGTGGGGAACTCGCGGTCGAGGTCCCAGATCGTCAGGTCGTAGTGGTTGATGTCGAGCTCGGGGTGGGTCTGGGGCTCCTCGGCGCCGAGCGGGTCGAGGTTGGCGATGAGGTGGCCGCGCACCCGGTACATGTTGATGAGCTGCTGCACGCCGACGGCCTTGTCCGTCGACGCCGACGTGTCCGCTTCGCCCGCGGCGGTGCCGGGGTTGATGTCGACGCTCCACCGCGCCGGCTCGTACGGGACGGCGAGGCTCTGGAAGATGTCGTCGTAGAACTCCTCGTCGCCGAGGAGGAGGTCGTGCACGGCGGCGAGGAAACGGCCGCTCTCCGCGCCCTGGATGACGCGGTGGTCGTAGGTGCTCGTCAAGGTGATGGTCTTGCTGACGCCGAGCTGCGCGATCGTGCGCTGGTCGGCGCCTTCGTACTCGGCGGGGAAGCCGATCGCGCCGACCCCGACGATGAAGCCCTGACCGGGCATGAGGCGCGGCACCGAGTGGACGGTGCCGATGGTGCCGGGGTTCGTGATCGTGCCGTTGGTGCCGGCGAAGTCGTCGGGGGAGAGTTGGCCCGACCGCACCTTGCCGATCGCCTCTTCGTACGCGTCGTGGAACTCCTGGAAGTCGAGCGTGTCGGCGTGCTTCACGTTCGGGACGAGCAGCGCCCGCGAGCCGTCACTCTTCTCGACGTCGACGGCGAGGCCGAGGTTCACGTGCTCGTGGCGGACGACGTTCGGCTGTCCGTCGACGATCTCGAACGACGAGTTCATGACCGGAACCTGCTCCAACGCCTTGAGCACGGCGTAGGAGATCAGGTGCGTGAAGCTCACCTTTCCGCGACCGGAGCGCGCGAGTTGGTTGTTCAGGATCTGCCGGTTGACCTCGAGCAGCTTGGCGGGGACGGTGCGGACCGACGTGGCCGTCGGGACGCCGAGCGACGCCTCCATGTTCTCGACGATGCGCGCCGTCGCTCCCCGCAGGGGAACGGGCTTGTCGCCGTCGGTCGCCGATCGGCGCCGCCGGCGCCGAAGGCGCGGGTGCGGGCGTCGGGGCGGGGCGTTGCGCTGCGGACGGCCGATACTGCGTGGGCGGCGCCGGGGCCGGGCGGGAGCGGGGCGGGCGACGTCCCGGATGCGGACCCACCGTCCTCGCGATGGTCGAAGAACTCCCGCCATTCGTCGGGCACCGAGGCGGGGTCATCGACGTAGCGGGCGTACATGTCCTCGAACAGGCCCGAGTTGGGGCCCAGGTCCTCGAACTCGCTCTCTGCCATCGCTCCTCCCGGAGGGGCGCCGCTCTGACGTCCCCGGCGGCGGCCGTCGTGGCTCAGCGGCGCACCAGCTCGGCGACCTGGAACGCCAGGTCGAGCGACTGGCGGGCGTTCAACCGCGGGTCGCACATCGTCTCGTACCGGTGCTCGAGGTGGTCACCGAGGACTTCCTCGGTCCCGCCGAGACACTCGGTGACGTTCTCGCCGGTGAGCTCGACGTGGACGCCCCCGGGCCACACACCTGCGGCTTCGCAGGCGCCGAAGAAGGCGCGCAGCTCGCGCATGATGTCCTCGAAGCGCCTTGTCTTGTAACCGCTTTCGTGCACGAAAGTGTTCCCGTGCATCGGGTCGCACGCCCACACGACGGGGTGGCCCGACATCCGCACCGCGCGCAGGAGCGGCGGGAGCTTCTCCTCGACGTGGTCGGCGCCCATCCTGCTGTAGAGCACCAGCCGGCCGGGTTGGCGCCCCGGGTCGAGGCGTTCGCAGAGCGCCAGCACGTCCTCGGGTGATGCGTCGGCGCCGAGCTTGACGCCGACCGGGTTCTCGACACCCGAGAGGAACTCGACGTGGGCGCCGCCCGGCTGGCGCGTACGCTCGCCGGCCCAGAGCAGGTGGGCCGAGCAGTCGTACCAGCGTCCCGTGAGGCTGTCGCGGCGGGTGAGCTCCTCCTCGTACTCGAGGAGGAGCGCCTCGTGGGCGGTGAAGAAGTCCACTTGGTGCAGCTGCATCTCGGCTGCGAGGTCGATGCCGCACGCAGCCATGAACCGCAGCGCACGCTCGATCTCCTGGGCGACGGCCTCGTACCGGCGGCCTTCACGGCTGCTGGCGACGTACTCCAGGTTCCATTGGTGGACGCGGCTGAGGTCGGCGTAGCCGCCCTTCGTGAAGGCGCGGAGCAGGTTCAAGGTGGCTGCCGACTGGTGGTAGCTACGCACCATCCGCTGCGGGTCCGGCCGGCGCGCGTCGGCGTCGAAGGCGAAGTCGTTGACGATGTCGCCGCGGAAGGAGGGCAGCTCGACGCCGTCGCGGGTCTCGGTGGGCGCCGTGCGCGGCTTGGCGAACTGGCCTGCGATGCGACCGACCTTCACCGTCGGCACGCCCGTGCCGTAGGTCAGCACGACGGCCATCTGGAGGATCACCTTGAGCTTGTCGCGAATGGTGTCGGCGGAGAAGGCGTCGAACGACTCCGCGCAGTCACCCGCCTGCAACAGGAACGCGTCGCCGGCGGCCACGGCGGCGAGCGACTCCGTGAGCTGGCGCGCCTCGCCGGCGAACACGAGCGGTGGCTGGTGTCGAAGGTCCGCGCGTGCGGCGTCGAGCGCGGTGGCGTCGGGCCAGTCGGGGCGCTGCCCCGCCGGCCGCGCGCGCCAGCTGTCCGGCGTCCAGGAAGAGCCGAACATGCGCGGGGAATCGGACGCCGCAAGCGGGTCATGCATCAGAGGTATCCGCTCCCGGGTGGGGCCTGAGGTGGTGCCTGACCCGACTCGATGGCGCGGCGCCGCATCTCGTCGAACTGTCCTTGGGCCGCCATCTGCTGGGTGAACAACGTGGCCTGGATGCCCTGGAACAACCCCTCGAGCCATCCGACGAGCTGGGCCTGGGCGAGCCGGACCTCGGATTCCGTCGGCGCCTCATCCTTGAACGGCAGCACGACCTCGCACAGCTCTTCCCGCAGATCCGGAGAGAGCACCCCTTCGAGCTCGTGGATCGACCGCTCGTGGATCTCGCGCAGCGCCTTTCGCCCGGCGTCGTCGATCGGGGCCCGACGGACCTCCTCGAGCATGTTGCGGACCATCGACGCGATCCGGATGAGCTTCGTCGGCCGGGTGACCTGCTCTTGCGGTGGCTGGCTTCCGTCGCCGCCGTCGGACTCGGGCGCCGGCGACTGCTGGACCACTTCGGGGTGGACGGGCTCGCGTGCCGCGCTCGGGTTGTCTTCCACGGTGTCCTCTCCCTCCGGGATGAGCCGGAGCCTTCCCAGGATAGAAGGTGCCCCGAACCGTGCCCTCAGGGTTCAACGGCGCCAATCAGCGGCCGTCGAGGGTGCCCTCCGCGCACGCCCGGCGGCACCCGGCCTTGCGCGCCCTCGGTGCGCGGGCCGGGGACGTCGTGGAAGCGGTACGGCTCGGGCTCCCGGCCTGGCTGGCAGACCCAGCACTCACCGGTCGCGCCGCCCTGCACGATGCGCAGGACTGCTTCGGCGATCTGACTCGGCGGCATGATCGGGAAGTCGGCTTCGCGCAGCGCGCGGCGGGCGTCCTCGCCCATGATCCTGGTGTCGGTCATGCCGGGGTTCACCGTGTTGGCGGTGATGCCCTTGGCCACGAGCGAGGGCGCGACGCTGCGGATGAACCCCACCACCGCGTGTTTCGTGAGGTCGTACACCGGATCGGGCGGGAACGGGATGATGCCGGCGAGCGACGACGTCGCCACGATCGACCCGCCGCCGCGGCGCTCCATGGCGCGCACTGCCGCGCGCGTGCCGTAGACGACATGGTCGACGTTGACCCGCATGATGAGCCGGTAGACGTCGTCCGGCAGTGTGTCGATGTCTGGGTGACCGATCGCGATCCCTGCGTTGAGGAACGCGATGTCGACGCCGCCGAGCTCGCGTTCCACGGTTGCGAACGCGGCGTCGACCTCACCCGGGTCGCCGACGTCGGCGCGGTGGAACACGCCTCCGATGGATTCGGCGACCGTTCGGCCGGCGTCGTCCGTGAGGTCGACAACACCGACGCGGGCGCCTTCTTCCGTCAGCCGCTCCGCGGTCGCCTTGCCGATCCCCGACGCGGCGCCGGTGATCAGCGCGACCTTGCCGTCGAGTGCCGCCACGACCGCAGGCTACGTCCTCGGCTCGGTGTGGCGCCGGAGCCAGTGGACGAGGTCGGATGTCACCTCGTCGCGGTTCGTCTCGTTGAAGATCTCGTGGCGCGCGTCCTGATAGCCGATCACGGTGACGTCGCGGATCCCCGCATCGCGGTAGCGCTGGGCGACCAGCTCCACGAGCGCCATCGCCCCACTGAGCGGGTCGTCGCTCCCGGACATCAGCAGGATCGGAAGGTCGGCGCGGATGCTCCGGAGCACGTCGCCCTCGACCGGTCGCTTCGCAGCCGCCGCCATGTCCGCGAGGGCGTCGGCGTCGGCGCTGAATCCGCACGCCGGGTCGGCGATGTAGCTGTCGACCTCGGCGGCGTCGCGGCTCAACCAGTCGAAGTCGGTGCGGCCCTCGAACGCCTCGTTGCCGGGCATGCGATCAAGGCTGGAGTCCGCATCGAGGGCGCCGAAGATCGCGTCGATGGCGGACGTTCCCGTCAGCACCGCGCCCACGATCTCGTCGCCGTGATCGAGCAGGTACTGCTGCACTACGAACGACCCCATGGAGTGCCCGAGGAGTACCCGTGGGGCGCCGTCGCTGCCGGCATCGATTGCCTCGCCCACTGCGATCACGTCGTCGACCAGCGCGTTCCATCCATCGGGGCCGAAGTGCCCGAGCTCGCTCGCGTCACGCGCGCTGCGTCCGTGACCACGATGATCGTGCGCGTAGACGTCGAAGCCGACGGCGTTGAGTGCGGCGGCCAGCCGCCCGTAACGGGCGGAGTGCTCGCCGAGGCCGTGCGAGATCTGTACGACGGCGCGTGCGGCACCGGTTGCAGGCCAGCGCCGTACGAACAGCTCGACGTCGCCGCGGCCGGGAACGGTGAAGGTCTGTTCGGTCACGTCACCAAGGCTCGCGCGCGGCGACGGCGCGGGGCGCCGAGGGTCACTCCGGCGATCCGGTGCTTGATGAGAGCCGCGGGAGTCGTCAGATCCGTGCCGCACAGACTCCCGTGGCCATCGACGCGCTCGGCGGATGAGGTTCCGTTCGCCGGGCGCCCGCCTGGGACTTCGGCGACGGGTCACCGCCGGTCACCACGTCGGCGCCGACGACCACACACGTCTATGCGGCGGCCGGGTCCTACACGGCCCGCGTCACCGAGACCGACTCGGACGGAACCTCCACCACCAAGGTCTTCACCGGACAGACCATGAGCAGGCGCGGCGATCCCAGCGCCATCGCCACCGTGACCGTGAAGATCCTCGCCGTCCCGCGGTTCACCGGATAGCCCGTCGGCGACCCGTCCGGTCGGTGTGGCGCCCTCGGCAGGATTCGAACCTGCGCACATGGCTCCGGAGGCCACTGCTCTATCCCCTGAGCTACGAGGGCGAAGAAGCCGAGGGTACCAACGAGTCATTCGTCGGGTCGCCGTCGCAAGCTCCGGCTCCTGCGGCGGCGGTCGGCAAAGCCGCCACCGCCGCGCCCCTGAGCTACGAGGGCGAAGAAGCCGAGGGTACCAACGAGTCATTCGTCGGGTCGCCGTCGCAAGCTGCGGCTCCTGCGGCGGCGGTCGGCAAAGCCGCCACCGCCGCGCCCCTGAGCTACGAGGGCAGTCGCGGCGAGGGTACCAGCGCGCAAATTTCGTCGGCGGTAGCTCAACTCTCCGTAGCCGTCGAGGGTCGGGAAGTACGATGCGAAGACGGGTGGCGCACTGCGTGTCGCCCGCCTTCGCTTCGTGATCCGTGACGAGCTCCGTAACAGCCTGCTTCACGCGCTGAGTGCGGCCGGGCTCCCCGAGCCGCCGAACGGCGTCGCGCTCGAGCCGGGCGATCCGGATCGCGACCAGGGCGACTGGGCGAGTCCCGTCGCGATGCAGATCGCGAAGGCGGCGGGGGTCCCGCCCCCCGAGATCGCAACCCGGGTGAAGGCGGAGATCGAAGCGGCGGCGCCGCCGTATCTGGACCACGTCGACGTCGCCGGCCCGGGATTTCTCAACATCTTCTTGTCCCCGTCGTGGCTCCACGACGTCCTGCGCGAGGTCGTGACTGCCGGCGACTCCTACGGGCGCGCCGACACGCTGCACGGCCGACGGATCAACCTCGAGTTCGTGTCCGCGAACCCCACAGGGCCTCTTCACGCCGGCGGCGGACGCTGGGTCGCCGTCGGAGACGCGATCGCGAACCTGTTCACGGCCCAAGGCGCGGAGGTGCACCGCGAGTACTACCTCAACGACGCCGGCAACCAGCTCGAGACGTTCGGGTCGTCGTTGTACGCGAGATACCGGGGAGAAGAGCCGCCCGAGGACGGCTACCAGGGTGAGTATCTGGTGGAGATGGCCCGCGACCTGCATCGCGAGCGCGGAGACGGCGTCTCACTCGCCGAGGCGACCGAGTGGGGCTACGAGCAGATCGTCGCCGGTCTTCGTGAGGACCTCGGGCGGATCGGCGTGCAGTTCGACACGTGGTTCTCCGAGCGCACACTCCACGAACGCGGTGACGTCGCCGAGGTGCTCTCTGCGCTCGCCGAAGCGGGCGCGACCTACGAGCAGGACGGCGCCGTCTGGTTGCGTACGAGTGAGCACGGGGATCAGCGTGATCGCGTGCTCGTCAAGAGCGACGGGAGCACGACGTACCTCGCCAACGACCTCGCCTATCACCGCGACAAGCTCGCCCGCGGATGGGAGCACCTGGTCGACATCTGGGGCGCCGACCATCACGGGCAGGTGAAGTCGCTCCACGCGGGCATGGAGGCACTCGGCTGCCCGTCCGGCGAACCGGAGATCATCCTCGGGCAGCTCGTGAAGCTGCTCCGGGGCGGCGAGCCCGTGCGTCTCTCGAAGCGAGCCGGCAACGTCGTCACGCTCGCCGACATCCTCGACGAGGTGGATCCCGACGTCGCCCGGTTGACGTTCCTGCTCCAGGGCATCGACACGCCGCAGACGTTCGACTTGGCCGTCGTCACGTCACAGTCGATGGAGAACCCCGTCTACTACGTGCAGTACGCGCACGCCCGCATCGCGTCGATCGGACGCAAGGCCAGCGAGCGCGGCGTCACGCGCCGCCCGATCGATCAGGTCGACCTCTCCCTGCTCCTGCACGAGCGCGAGGCCGATCTCCTCCGCTCGCTCGCGCTGTACCCCGAAGCAGTTCGTGAAGCGGCCGAGCTGCGCGCACCCCACCGCGTGACGACGTGGGTGCGCGACTTCGCCAAGCACTTCCACGGCTTCTACCGCGACTGCCGCGTGATCAGCGACGACGACGCGCTCACGCAGGCCCGACTCTGGCTGGCCGAAGCGTGCCGCATCGGCTTCGCCGACGCCCTCGGCCTGCTCGGAGTCTCGGCCCCCGACGAGATGGCCCGCCTCGACGAAGACGACGACGACGACGGGGTCGGGCAGGGGCAATGAGCGCGCCTGTCGACCATGCGCTGATCCCTCCCGCGCTCCATGACGCGGGTCTCCTCGAACGTCTCGCCGACGAGCTCGGCACGCCACTGTTCGTCTACGACGAGGAGGAGCTCCGGCGCCGCTGTCGCGAGTACGTCGCAGCGTTCGGCGAGAGGAACGTGGCGTACGCGGGCAAGGCGTTCCTGTGCACGGCTATGGCGCGGCTGGCGGCCGAGGAGGGCCTGCATCTCGACGTCGCCACCGGCGGCGAGCTCCACGTCGCGTTGCAGGCCGGGTTCCCGGTCGAGCGCCTCGTCTTCCACGGAAACAACAAGTCGATGCCGGAGCTCGACGCCGCGTTCGATGCCGGCGTCGGGCGCATCGTCGCCGATTCGTTCGACGAGCTCGACCGCCTCGAGCGGCTCGCGAACGAACGCGGCGCGCAGCCCTCGGTGCTCGTGCGCGTCACGCCGGGCGTCGAGGCGCACACCCACGAGTTCATCGAGACCGGCACGCTGGACTCGAAGTTCGGCTTCACGACGCACGACGGCGTGGCGCTCGAGGCTGCCCGCCGTGTCGCCGAGAGCCCGGCGCTCGCCTTGGGCGGCGTGCACTGCCACATAGGGTCGATGATCGAGCGACTCGACGCGTACGCCCGCGCCGTGGAAATCGTCGTCGAGCTCTGCGCCGCAATCGAGGAGTCGACCGGCACCCGCGTGCAGGAGCTCAACATGGGCGGTGGGCTCGCCTCGCGCTACCTCGAGAGCGACCCGGCGATGTCCCTGACGGGCTACGAGTCGGCGTTGCGCACGACGCTGAAGGAATGCGTCGCGAACACCGGCCTCGGCGAGGTCCCGCGTCTCATGGTCGAGCCCGGCCGGTCGATCGCGGGCCCGGCGGCGATCACGTTGTATCGCGTTGGCACCGTCAAGACGATCCCGCACGGCCGCACCTACGTCGCCGTTGACGGGGGCATGAGCGACAATCCCCGCCCGGTGCTCTACGGCGCCGGCTACGAGGCATACCTGCCTGCCCGCGTCGACGATCCCCGCCCGTTCGCGTGCTCGATCGCGGGGAAGCACTGCGAGCAGGGCGACCTCGTGGTCGCCGACGCCCACCTTCCCGATGGCGTGCAGGTCGACGACCTCCTCGCGGTTCCCGTCACAGGTGCGTACGGCTACTCGATGGCTTCGAACTACAACAAGGTGCCCCGTCCCGCGGTCGTCTTCGTGCGCGACGGCCGGGCTCGGGTCGTCGTCCGGCGCGAGATGCCAGAAGATCTCGTGCGCCTGGATCAGGTATAGAGCGCGAGACTGGAGCGATGACCGACCCGGTGCACGACGAGACCGTACGGGTCGGCCTGCTCGGGTGCGGGCACGTCGGCGCGTCACTCGTGCGGCTGCTCGAGGACAACGGCGATCTGATCCGGCAGCGGGCAGGTGTGCACCTCGAGGTGGCTTGCGTCGCGGTGCGCGACCTCGGCCGCGATCGCGACGTCCCCATCCCGGCCAGCCGTTTCACGCAGGACGGAGAGGCCGTCGTCACCGACCCGGACATCGACATCGTCGTCGAGGTGATCGGGGGGATCGAGCCCGCCCGCTCGCTGATCATCGAGGCGCTCAAGGCGGGCAAGCCCGTCGTGACGGCCAACAAGGAGCTCCTCGCCAACGCGGGCAAGGAGCTGTTCGAGACGGCCGAAGGGTCGGGCGTCGACCTGCTGTTCGAAGCGTCGGTCGCCGGCGGCATCCCGCTCATCCGCCCGCTGCGCGAGTCCCTCGCCGGGGACCGCATCCGCCGCGTGATCGGGATCGTCAACGGGACGACCAACTACATCCTCACCCGCATGACCGAGGAGGGCTCGTCCTTCGACGACGCCCTCGCCGAGGCCCAGCAGCTCGGCTACGCGGAGCGGGACCCGACCGCCGACGTCGAGGGGTACGACGCCGCCGCCAAGGCTGCGATCATCGCGTCGATCGCGTTCGGGACCCGGGTCGTCGCCGGCGACGTGTACCGGGAGGGCATCACCGAGATCACGGACCACGACATCGCGTCGGCGCGAGACCTCGGGTACGTCGTGAAGCTGCTCGCGGTGGCGGAGGGTGTGGACGGTGAGGTGGCGGTGCGCGTGCACCCGGCGATGATCCCGGTGCACCACCCGCTGGCGTCGGTGCGTGAGTCCTTCAACGCCCTCTTCATCGAGGGCGATGCGGTCGGCGAGCTGATGCTGTACGGGCGTGGTGCCGGTGGCGGCCCCTCCGCGTCCGCCGTCCTCGGAGACCTCATCGACGCGGCGAAGAACTTCGCGTCGGGCGGGAAGGGCGCGACGATCGGCGCCCTCAGCCGGCACCGGGTCCGGCCGATCGACGAGGTCGAGTCGCAGTTCTACCTGCTGATGGAAGTCGCCGACCGGCCGGGCGTGCTGGCCAAGATCGCCGACGAGTTCGGCAGGCACGGCGTCTCGATCAAGTCGATGCAGCAGCGCGGCATCGGCGCCGACGCCCGCCTCATCTTCGCGACCCACCGCGCGCGCGAGGCGGACCTGCGCGCTACCGTCCACGCACTGCAGGACGTCGACGTCGTGCACCGGGTCGGGTCGGTCGTGCGGGTGTTGGGCGACGAGGACTGATGGCGCAGGGACAACCATGGCCGGGTGTGATCGCGGCGTACCGCGATTACCTGCCGGTCAGCGGGGCGACGCCGGTCGTGACCCTGCTCGAGGGGGGCACACCACTGGTCGATGCGCCCCGCCTGTCGGAACGGACCGGCGCGCGGGTGCTGCTGAAGCTTGAGGGGCTCAACCCGACCGGCTCGTTCAAGGACCGCGGCATGACGCTGGCGATGTCGAAGGCGGTCGAGGACGGCGCCAAGGCCGTCATTTGCGCATCGACGGGCAACACCTCGGCATCGGCGGCGGCGTACGCGGCGCGCGCCGGCTTGATCTGCGCGGTCGTCATCCCGGAAGGTCATGTCGCGACGGGCAAGCTCGCGCAGGCGCTGATCCATGGCGCGCGCGTCGTGCCCGTGCGGGGCAACTTCGACGCCGCCCTCGGCGTCGTGCGCGAGCTCGCGGAGCGACGCAAGGTCACGATCGTGAACTCGATCAACCCGTACCGCATCGAGGGGCAGAAGACGGCTTCCTTCGAGGTGATCGACGCGCTCGGCGACGCGCCTGACGCACACTGCATTCCCGTCGGCAACGCCCTGAACATCGGCGCGTACTGGAAGGGCTACCTGGAGTACGAGGTGCACGGCCGGCCCAGTCGCCGTCCCCGTATGCTCGGATGGCAGGCGCAGGGATCGGCTCCGCTCGTGCACGGCGAGCCTGTGCCGTACCCCGAGACGATCGCGACCGCGATCCGCATCGGGAACCCGGCCAACTGGGAGGGGGCTATCGCCGCCCGCGACGACTCGGGCGGCCACATCGGGGCGGTGAGCGACAGCGAGATCATCGACGCGTACCGACTCCTCGCGTCGGCGGAGGGCTGCTTCGTGGAACCGGCGTCCGCGGCGGCGGTCGCCGGCCTCCTCAAGGCGGCCGGCGAGGGACTGATCGGCACGGACGAGACCGTCGTGTGCACGCTCACGGGCCACGGCCTCAAGGACCCGGAGCGGGCGATGGACGAGGTCGATGTCGGGCGGGCGGTCGACCCCACGCCCGACGCGGTGGCGGCCGAGCTCGGCCTGTGAACCTGGAGGTGGGGACATGAGCGGCGCGAAGCCGATGGCACTCGTGACGGGCGCTTCGTCCGGGATCGGCGCCGAGTTCGCACGGGCCCTTGCCGCTCGGGGCGACGACCTGGTGGTCGTCGCTCGCGACACCTCCCGGCTGGACGCGCTCGCCGGGCAGCTCGAGACGGAGTACGGCGTGGACGTCGAGGTCCTCTCCGCCGACCTGACCTCGAAGAAGGGGAGAGCGGTGGTCGAAGCTCGGCTCGAGTCCGCCGAGCCGGCCGTCGAGCTCCTCGTCAACAACGCCGGAATGGGCACGTACGGCAAGTTCGCCGAGTTGCCGAGCGAAGGCGAGGCACGTGTGATCCGGCTGAACGTGCTGGCGCCCATGCAGCTCACGCACGCCGCACTCCCCGGGATGATCGAGCGCGGGCGCGGCGGGATCATCAACGTGTCGTCGCTCGCCGGCCACCAGCCGACCCCGCTCAACGCGACCTACGGCGGCACGAAGGCGTTCGTCACGAGCTTCAGTCAGGCGCTCCACGAGGAGCTGCGGGGAACGGGCGTGAAGGTGATGGTCGTGTGTCCGGGTTTCACACGCACCGAGTTCCAGGCCCGCGCCGGGCTCGACTCGGGGTCGGTGCCCGGCTTCATGTGGCAGACGCCGGAGTCCGTCGTCTCGGCAGCGCTGCGCGCGTACGACCAGGGGCGGGCGGTGTGCTTCCCCGGCGCGTTGAATCAGGCCGGCGCGGTCGTCTCGAGTGCCCTCCCGGCGGGTATCACGAGGCGCATCGCCGGCGCCGTGGTCCCGCGGGTGGAGTGATCAGGCGGGGTCGATGCGCTGGAGCCCGTCGCCCTGCGACAAGACGTAGAGCTCGCCGTCGGGGCCCTCGCCGAACGCGGTCACCTGGTTGGCCTTCAGACCCAGGTCGCGTTGGCCGGTGAGCTTGCCGTCCTGTTCCCTGATGGCCCGGAGCGTGCTGTCGCAGTAGTCGGTGAACACGTAGTCGCCGACGAGCGCAGGGATCTTCGACCCGCGGTACACGTACCCACCGGAGATGGAGCAGCCGCCACTCTGGTGCGAGTACTCGTAGATGGGGGAGACGGCGCCGTCGGGTGCCGAGCCCGAGAACTGGTGGGTCCCCTCGAGCCGATTCCATCCGTAGTTCGCGCCCGCCCCGCGACCCGCGGGGACGAAGTCGACCTCCTCCCACTCGTTCTGGCCGACGTCCGCGATCCACATGTCGCCGGTCTTGCGGTCCCAGGAGAATCGCCACGGGTTCCGCAACCCGTACGCCCAGATCTCGGGGAGGCCGCCGCCGTCGGCGAACGGGTTGTCGGACGGGATCGTGTACTGCCGTCCCGCCGAAGGCGTCGGGTCGATTCGCAGGATCTTGCCCAACATCGTGTCGAGCGACTGTGCGTTCCCGCCTTCGACATGTCCCACACCGGTGTCGCCGGCGGCACCCCCGTCACCGAGCCCGGCGTACAGCTTGCCGTCGGGCCCGAAGCTGAGTTGCCCGCCGTTGTGGTTCGATGCGGGCGGGTGATCCACTGCGAGCACCTGACGGCGCGAGCCGACGTTCACCGAGTTCCCCGACATCGCGTACTCATCGAGGCGAATGTCGCCGTCCCGGTTCGTGTAATAGACGTACAACTTGCTGCCGTCGGGCGCGAACGCCAGGCCGAGGAGCCCCCGCTCGCCTCCGCTGCCGACCTGGTCGGTGATGTCGAGAACGGGCTGGGGGTCGAGCACCCCGTTTCGAACTGCGCGCACCCGCCCGGCCTGCTCGTTCACGTACAGCGCGCTGTCGCCGTTCCGGGTCGCGAACGCCGTCGGATCGTCGACCATCGCGACAGGCGTGAGCTTGATCCGGGCCTGACTGACACCGGAGGACGACGGCGTCGACTTCGATCCCGATGAACGGCCCCCACCGTTGCCATCGCCGCTGCCGCTGCCGCTGCAGGCCGCACCGAGCACCGCCCCCGCCGTTGCCAGCGCGACGAGCACGACCAACGTGCGGAGACTCCGCGAGGAGCGCATCGTGGAAGTGAAGCTATCGGGTCGGGCCACGAATTGGACCGCGCCTACCCTTTGGATCATGAAGTGTGTCGTGCTCGTCCCCGACGGTTGCGCGGACGAGCCGCTCGCAGAGCTTGACGACCGCACGCCGCTCGAGGCGGCAGCGATGCCGGCGCTGGCCCGCCTGGCCGCGCGTGGCGAAGTCGGCCGGGCGGCGGTGATCCCGCAGGGACTCCCGCCCGGAAGCGACGTCGGCAACATGGCCATCCTGGGGTATGACCCGAAGCGCTTTCATACGGGTCGCGCGCCCATCGAGGCGGCGGCGATGGGCGTCGAGCTCGGGCCCGACGACGTCGCGTTCCGTTGCAACCTGGTGACACTCGACGACGCCACACCGCCGACGATGGTCGACTTCGCCGCCGGCCATCCGACGAGCGAGCAGAGTGCGCCGATCATCGCCGCCCTCGACGCCGCCCTCGGCGGAGGGCGCGACGGCATTCGCTTCTATCCCGGCGTCGAGTACCGCCACCTGTGCGTCGTACCGCGGGAGCTCGGCGACGCCGAGTGCGTGCCCCCGCACGACCTCACCGGAAAGCAGGCGGTGTTCCCCGTCGGCGCCGCGGCCGAGAAGCTCATCGCGCTGATGGAGGCATCGAAGCCGATCGTCGCCGAGCACGCGGCCGATGTCGGTTCGATCGCGACGCAGATCTGGCTGTGGGGTCAGGGCGTCCGGCCGGACCTGCCGGCGTTCGCGACGCGTTACGGGGTCGAGGGCCGTCTGACGTCGGCAGTCGACCTCGTGCGCGGGCTCGGGGTGCTCACGGGTCTCGAGGTCCTCGACGTTCCCGGCGCCACCGCCGGGTTCGACAACGACTACGCCGCACAACGCGACGCGGCGCTGGTCTCGCTCGAGGACCGCGATTTCTTCCTGCTGCACGTCGAAGCGACCGACGAGGCCGCGCACCAGGGCGACGTCGCCGAGAAGGTGCGCGCGCTCGAGCAGTGGGACCGCGATGTCATCGGCCCGCTGACCGAGTCGCTCGACGCCTCGGGCACGCCGTATCGACTCCTGCTGATGCCGGACCACGGGACACCGTGCGCGATCAAGACCCACACCTCGGATCCGGTCCCATATCTCTTGTTCGACTCGACACGCGACGGCGCGGGCGGGCGGTACACGGAACGCGGCGTCGCCGACTCCGAGGCGGTCGTCGCGCACGAGCTCATGGGGCGGCTCGTGGACGCCCGCTGACGGATGGAATACCGGGCGATACTTGCGGGTTCCACGTCCAGACGGTAGGTTCTCTCCTACCGGTTCGGTGATCCCCGGAGACGCTTCGGTCCCGAATCCCGTTCCGGCATCCGTCGCCCCCCACCGGGGCATCGTTCCCGCGTGAGGCGCATCGGTTTTCGTCCCGTTGTGATCAGCGGGTCGGCATTGTCATTGGTTTCCGCCGATGGACCAGAGCCCTGAGGAGTTCTGAGTCGAGTGTCGAAGAACGCACGCGTTTCCGGGGCGTGGGCAAACCACAGCACGAGGAGTTTCCCCCCATGAGTGACCAAGAGCTCGACCGATCGGTCCTTGACGGCAAGGACCGCGAGGAGCTCCACCAAATCGCGGGTGCGATGGGCGTCAACGCCGCGACCCGCATGAAGAAGGCCGATCTGATCGACGCCATTCTCGGCGCGGTCGGCGACGGCAAGGGAGCCGCGGCCGACGCGGGCTCGGGATCGGACGGCGGCGAGCGTCCGAAGCGCGTTCGCTCCCGTCGCACGTCCGAACCCGACGACCCGATCGCGGAGCTCGCCGCCGAGGAGGAAGCCATCGCGGCAGTCGGTGGGAGTGACGACGGGAGCGAACAGCCGAAGCCGGTGTCGCGCGCCGCATCGTCGACGGGCGACGGCGGCGGAGACACATCGAGCGGCGATGGGGCCTCCGACTCCTCCCAGACCACCGCCACGACCACGAACGCCGGCAAGAGCGAGACGTCGGCGCGTGAGGGCAACGGCAGCAGCAAGGGCACGAAGCCGCGTATCGAGCCCGAGGACGAGCGCCAGTCGTACGGCGAAGGCAACCGCCGCCGCCGCCGGCGCCGGGGCCGCGATCGCCAGCAGGACGGTGAGCCCCGGGAGTTCCAGGGCGAGCCGGTCCCGACCGAAGGCCTGCTCGACCTGCGGGACGAGGGCTACGGCTTCCTGCGGGCGACGAGCTACCTCGCCGGGCCGAAGGACGTGTACGTGTCGGCGTCGCAGGTCCGGCGCTTCGCGCTCCGGAAGGGTGACTACCTCAAGGGATTCGCGCGGCCACAGGCAAGCAACGAGAAGTACCCGGCGCTCCTTCGCGTCGACGAGGTGAACGGGCTCCCGACCGACACTGCCGCGCGATCGGCCGAAGTTCGAGGACCTCACCCCGTTGTTCCCGGACTCGAGGCTCGCGCTCGAGCTCGAGGACGATCCTGCCAACATCACCGGGCGGATCGTCGATCTCGTCTCGCCGATCGGGAAGGGCCAGCGTGGGCTGGTCGTCTCCCCGCCGAAGGCCGGGAAGACGACGATCCTGAAGCAGATCGTGTACTCGGTCGAGCGCAACAACCCCGAGGTGCACCTGATGGTGCTGCTCGTCGACGAGCGGCCGGAAGAGGTCACCGACATGCGCCGGCACGTCAAGAACGGCGAGGTCGTCGCGAGCACGTTCGACAGGCCGTCCGACGAGCACACCCAGGTCGCCGAGCTCACGATCGAGCGGGCCAAGCGGCTCGTCGAGATGGGCAAGGACGTCGTCATCATCCTCGACGGGATCACCCGCCTCGCCCGCGCGTACAACCTGTCCGCGCCGGCGTCGGGGCGCATCCTTTCCGGTGGTGTCGATTCCACCGCGCTCTACCCGCCGAAGCGGTTCTTCGGTGCCGCCCGCAACATCGAGGAGGGCGGGTCGCTGACGATCGTCGCCACCGCGCTCATCGAGACCGGCAGCCGGATGGACGAGGTCATCTTCGAGGAGTTCAAGGGCACCGGGAACATGGAGCTGCGGCTCGACCGCCGGCTGTCCGAGCGGCGCATCTACCCGTCCATCGACGTCGAGGCGTCGAGCACGCGGCACGAGGAGCTCCTCTTCGACCGGAACCAGCTCCAGCAGGTCTGGAAGCTTCGCCGCGTGCTCAACGCGCTCGAGGAGGGCAAGGGTCTCGAGCTGTTGATCGACAAGATCCGCACGACCAAGAGCAACGACGAGTTCCTCGCCGAGATCGCCAAGGCTCCGACACCCGGTTCGTAGCCCGCCCGAGCACGCAGCGCGAGGGCGCGCTCACACTGTGTGTGAAAAGGCAATTCCTCCCACATCCGGCTTTGCGGCCGAAATGGTGCACGGTGTACAACGTGCGCCGACTGGGAGGAGTAGGTGATGAAGGTTGGATGGCGGGTACCTGCCGCGATGGCGGCGATCGTGTCGGCAACGGTTCTCGGGACGGCGTTGCCGGCGGCAGCCCACGAGGCGGTCGGACCCCCCGACCTCACGTGCGACCAGGCGTCCGTGGAGCTGAAGAGCTTCCCGCAGTCGCCGTCGACGATTACGTTCCACATCAAGGTCGAGGGCGTGGACAGCACCAAGACGACGCAGTTCACCGGCCCGTCCGGCACGGCGAGCGTTTCGATCTCCGACCTGACGACGGCGACCGGCAGTCTGGACATCTCGGCGTTCGCGTCCTGGACGATCGACGGTGGCGGCAAGAGCGACACGACCAAGATCACCGAGGTGTGTCACGAGACGGGGCCCACCACGACCGTCGAGGTCGGCGGCATCCAGGCGGAGCGCGAGGTCACGGCGCCGGCGCCGGAGACGGCCGCCGCGGCCGTCGCGGTCACTGCCGACCCGAAGTTCACCGGGTAGGCCGGGAGGCCCGGGTCGAAACCCGCGATCGCGGGTTTCGACCCGCGTCGCGTGCCATACACTGAACCGGTCATGAAGACCGACATCCATCCCGATTACATCGAATGCAGCGTGCGCTGCTCGTGCGGCAACACCTTCACGACGCGCTCGACGGTGCCCGAGCTGCGGGTCGAGCTGTGCTCGGAGTGTCACCCCTTCTACACGGGCAAGCAGAAGCTCGTGGACACCGGCGGCCGCGTCGAGCGGTTCCAGCGCCGGTACGCCAAGCAGGGCGGCAAGGCCAAGGGTTGATGGCCCGACGGCCGGAGCCCCGCTACATGGGCGGCCAGGCCGTCATGGAAGGCGTGATGATGCGCGGCGCCAGCAGCTGGGCTGTTGCCGTCCGCACCCCCGAGGGCGATATCGAGCTCGAGACCCACGACGCGCCGCGCTGGGCGGAGCGCTACTCGCGCATCCCGCTGCTCCGGGGGGTGATGATGCTCGCCGAGTCCCTCGCGCTCGGGTTCAAGGCGCTGGCGTGGTCGGCGAACCGGCAGGTCCCGGAAGAGGAACGCCTCTCGAAGGGCGCCATGGGCGGAACGATCATCGTCTCGCTCGCGCTCTTCACCGGGTTGTTCATCCTCCTCCCCGCGTTCGGTGCGCGCGGACTCGACCGGTGGGTGCCTCTCGACGGGTTCTGGCTCCACGCGGCCGAGGGCGCGCTCAGGCTCGGGCTGTTCATCGGGTACCTGCTGCTGATCGGGCGCCTGCGCGACGTGAAGCGCGTGTTCCAGTACCACGGCGCCGAGCACAAGGCGATCGCCGCGTACGAGAACGGCGTGGAGGTCACGCCGGAGTCGGCCCAGCGCTTCACGACCGAGCACGTCCGTTGCGGTACGAACTTCCTGCTGACCGTGTTCGTCATCACGATCGTCGTGTACGCGTTCGTCGGCCGACCCGACTGGCCGCTTCTCGTCACGTCCCGCGTCGTCTTGATCCCGGTGATCGCCGGCATCGCCTACGAGATCATCCGCTTCGCCGCCCGGCACATGGACTCCCGCGTTGTGCGCGTGCTCATGCGTCCGGGTCTGGCGCTCCAGCAGCTCACGACCCGTGAGCCCGGCCTCGACCAGCTCGAGGTGGCGATCGCCTCGCTCCGCGCCGTGATGACGGCCGAGCAGCTCGCCGAGGTCGAGGCGCGGGTTCCCGCCCCCGCGGCCGTTCCCCGGCCGGCGCTCGGCACTACCTGACCACGCCGCGCGCGACCAGTCACGCAGCGCGCGATCCGGGAGCGTTGAGTTTCCGCCGTTTCGCGGCACTAGGTTGACGTTCCGCGCGAGGCCTCGTACCGTCTTCTCCACCAAGGCCACGCAGCGTGGCAGGGGGTGGGGCGGGCTGGGCCCCATCTGGCAGGCCCCGGGCTTCGTCCCGGGGTCGGCCTTTACGGCGGGGCAGTCAGTGTGAGACCCAGGCCCGGATCCCGGCCCGCACGGCAGCGGTCGCGAGTCCGACGAACTCCTCGTCCCGGGACGCGTCGCCGAACTCGAGCCAGTTCACGACCGCGACCACCAGCTCGTCGACGATGGTGTGGGCGGCCCATTCGTTGAGGTCCGGTTGCACCTGCCCGGCGAGGAGCGCACGGGACGCGTCGACCGATCGTTCCCGGAGCTCGCGGGCGTAGTCCGCGAACTGCGGCTCGCGGGCGGCGTGCCGCCAGAGCAGGTGGAACCCGTCCGGGTCCTCGCGTGCCACCGTGAGCAGCGAGCGGGCACCGACGCCGCCTTCTCCCCGCGAGTAGCCGACGACGAACTCCTCGGCCAGGCGGTCGAACACCTGCTGCAGCACAGCCCGGTAGAGGTCTTCCTTGCCGTCGAAGTGCCGGTAGACGATGAGCTTCGTGATGCCGGAGGCGGCGGCGATGTCCTCCATGGAGGTGGCCGCGTAGCCGGCCCGGGCGAAGGCGCGCGCGGCGCCCCGGAGAATCGCCTCCTGGCGGGCGGCGCGGGGGAGGGGGCCGGTGCGGGCGGGGTCGACGACGGCAGGATCGGCTCTTGCCATAGGTATACTCATGAGTATACCCTGGGTCGTGTACCGGTCAATGCTGTCCGTGCGCAGTGTCGATCGAAGGGGGCACGCATGAACCTCCAGCTCGAGTGGACCGAGGACGAGCTGCTCGCGACCGACGCGATCGACGAGCCTCTCGTCGTCGGCGGCGTCCGCTGCCACGGCGGGTTCGACGATGCCGGCGCCTACCACTCGCCGCGCACGCGCAACCGGGGGCCCGCCATCGACGCATGGCAGCGCAACCACGCCGAGGCCTTCGGTACCGGGCTCATCGACGTGCCGCTGTCGACGTGGCCCGAGACCTATCCGAACGTCGACCAGGCCAAGTTCCTCATCCGCGCCGGCGTGCGCGAGCCGATCGTCACGACCCTCACGCGCATCGGCACCGTCGAGGGCTTCGGGGCGATGATCCGTTACGCGAACGTCGGTGACCCGCAGCGCCATTTCGACGAGAGCGTCGCCGGGACCTCGATCGCGCACCTGCACCGAGGGCTCTTCGAGGCGCACGCGCGCGACGAAGCGGGCTTCGAGTCGGAGGCCGGCCACAAGCAGATGTGGTTCGCGGCGCGCGACGTCGCCTTCGAGAGCCCCGTCACCGAGGACGAGACGGCGCGGATGCTCGAGCGCATGGGCATCGGCGGCGGCGGTAGCACCGTGCCCGACCCGCAACGGATCCGCCGCCAGATGGAGGAGGCGCGTGTCTTCTCCGACCTGGATCTCGACTTCGAGATGCTCATCCAGCGGATGATCAACATCCTCCTGATCGAGATCTCGGCCTTCCACACGTTCGCGTGGGCCGAGACCGTCCTGTCCGACTCCGAGCTGGTAGCCGGCGACGGCGCCGCCGCCCGGCTGGTGTCGTACATCCGCCAGGACGAGACTCCCCACGTCGAGTACCTCAGGACGGCCCTCACGGAGATGCGCGACCGCACGTTCGTCGGAGAATCCGGGCGCAAGTACCCGGGCACCGAGATCGTCGGCCGGCTCTGGGATCGCGGCCTGGCCGACTCGCTCGGCCCCCGCCGGGAGCAGAACCTGACGCTGACCCTCCGCGAGGTCGAGCACGCGCTCGAGGGCAATCCCCGGCGCCACACCCTTCTCGAGGGCTTCCACGCGCACGGCAGTATCCGACCGACCGATGACGGCGCGTTCGTCGCCGCCAGCACCTACTGAGGAAATCGCCATGAAGTTCGGGCTGTTCTACGAGCACCAGCTGCCCCGTCCGTGGGACGAGGACTCCGAGTACACGCTCCTCCAGAACGCGCTGGAGCAGTGCGAGCTCGCCGACAAGCTCGGGATCCAGCACTGCTGGGAGGTCGAGCACCACTTCCTCGAGGAGTACAGCCACTCGAGCGCGCCGGAGGTGTTCCTCGCCGCCGTCTCGCAGCGCACCAAGCAGATGCGCCTTGGTCACGGCATCGTGCAGACGCCGCCGGCGTTCAACCACCCGGCGCGGATCGCCGAGCGGATCTCGACGCTCGACCTCGTCTCCGGCGGCCGCGTCGACTTCGGTACCGGCGAGTCGTCGTCGGAGGCCGAGCTCGGCGGCTTCCTCATCGATCCCATCGAGAAGCGGGAGATGTGGGAGGAGGGGCTCCGCGTCGCGGTTCGGTGCATGACCGAGGAGCCCTTCACCGGGCACCACGGCAAGTACGTCACCATGCCGCCCCGCAACGTCGTGCCCAAGCCGCGTCAGAAGCCGCACCCACCGGTGTGGGTGGCGTGCAGCCGCCGCGACACGATCCACCTCGCGGCCCAGAAAGGGATCGGCGCGCTCACGTTCGCGTTCATCGACCCGGAAGATGCCCGCCACTGGGTGAGCGACTACTACGCGACGCTCGAGAACGAGGCCGTGCCGATCGGCGACGCGGTGAACCCGAACCTCGCGTGCGTGACGACATTCATGTGCCACCCTGACGAGGACGAAGCCATGCAGCGCGGCCTCGAGGGCGCGAACTTCTTCGGCTACTCGCTCGCGCACTACTACGTCTTCGGCCGTCATCACCCCGGCGTCACTGACGTGTGGGCCGAGTATCAGCGCCAGCGCGGCGAGCAGGGATTCGACCCCGCCGCGGTCCAGGCAGCCGCCGCCAACGACGACCGGCTGGGCGCCAAAGTCGTCCAGGGTGGGCTCGGCGGGTTGCGCGGCTCGATCGGGACGCCGGACCAGATCCGCGAGTTCCTGCTGCGCTACGAGGAGTGCGGCGTCGACCAGGTCATCTTCGTGAGCCAGGCGGGCAAGAACCAGCACGAGCACATCATGGAGAGCCTCGAGCTCTTCGGTCGCGACGTGCTGCCCGAGTTCCTCGAGCGCGACGAGCAGGCGGTCAAGGAGAAGGAGAAGCGCCTGGCGCCGGTCGTCGACAAGGTGATGGCGCGCAAGCCGGGCGAGGACCACCCGCCGCTGCCGACAGACGGATACGCATTCCCCGCCATCCCGCGGGCCATGGCAGACCGGTCGGGTTCTGACGACTTCCACAAGTTCCTCGACCAGGTGGCCGAGGACACCGCGCTCGGCGACAACTCCGTCATCGACAACGCGCTGCGCTGACCCCCGCTGCAACACGCGGAGGGCGCGAGCCGTTCGCTAGGGTCGGCGACATCGTCGCAGCAGCTCGGAGCAGGGTCCGAAGGGCGAGAACCACGGCATGACTCTGCCGGTGGCCGCGCTCGTGCTCGTTGGGATTGTCGGCGTTGCGATCGTCGGCATGTACCTGGTTCGCCGCCGTGCGCCCGAAGGTGGTTTCTACACGGACGTCGATCGGGCCGGTGCCATCTTCGGTGTCGTCGGCACCGCGTTCGCGGTCCTCCTCGCGTTCGTCATCTTCGTTGCCTTCGAGAGCTACGACAACGCGAGGTCGAAGGCTCAGCAAGAGGCCGATGCAGTCCAGAAGCTCTATTCCACGACCCATTTCCTGTCACCGCCGGCAAGCGACGAGTTGCAGGTTCAGCTGATCTGCTACAGCCGGGCCGTGATCCACCAGGAATGGCCCGCGATGAGGCAACAACGAAGTAGCCCGGATGTAGACGGGTGGGTCGTTCGGCTCGACAAGAGCATCTATCAGTTCGAACCGGTGGAAGAGCAGGACAAGGCCGCGCTGTCGCAGTGGCTGGACAAAGACGCAGTGAGACAAGACACGCGCCACGGGCGGATCGCCGAGGCGACGCCGTTCGTGCCGACCCCTCTGTGGGTGGTTCTGCTGCTCGGTGGCGTCGTCACCGTCGTCTTCGTGCTCTCCTTTGCCGACAGCCGCGAGCGCTTCCTCGTGCAGGCCTTGATGATCGGAGCGGTGACCGCGATCTTCATGTCGAGCATTCTCTTCGTCGATTTTCTCGACCACCCGTACGAGAACACGCCGGGAAGCATCAAGCCCGTCGACATGACCCGGACGCTCGAGGTCATGACCGCCGACCAGAAAGCCTCGGGAGGAGACATTCAGGTGTCGTGCGACCAACGAGGAATGCCAGTGGCATCGAGGTAGGCGGACGACGCATCTCGGTACGCTGGTTGCATGTTCGAGCATCTTGCCGACCTGGAGACCGAGCTGGAGAAGCTCGAGTCGCAGCTGCCCGAGCTCTACGCGAGCGGAGACCAGGCGGCCGCGCGCGACGCCGGGCGCCGGCACGCCGAGCTGAAGCCGGTCGTCGACGCGTACCGCGAGTACCGCCGCACGGAGGCGGACGTCGCGGACGCGCGTGAGCTGCTGGCGGCCGAGACTGACGTGGAGATGCGCGAGTACCTCCAGGGCGAGCTCGCCGAGCGGGAGGCCCGTCTCGCCGAGCTCGAGGCGACGCTCAAGGAGCTGCTCGTCCCGCGTGACCCCAACGACGGCAAGAACGTCATCGTGGAGATCCGCGGCGCCGAGGGCGGAGACGAAGCCAACCTCTGGGCCGGGGACCTCTTCGAGATGTACCGCCGGTACGCGGAGCTCCACGGATGGGGCTTCGAGGTGCTCTCGAGCCAACCGGCAGAGATGGGCGGCTACCGCGACATCACGTTCGTCGTGAAGGGCCAGGACGCGTGGGCGCGGTTCAAGCACGAGGCAGGCCCGCACCGGGTGCAGCGCGTGCCGGTGACGGAGAGCCAGGGCCGGGTGCACACGAGCGCGGCGACGGTGGCGGTGTTGCCGGAAGCCGACGAGGTCGACATCGACATCGATCCGAACGAGCTCGTCGTCGACGTGTACCGGTCGAGCGGCCCCGGTGGGCAGTCGGTGAACACCACCGATTCCGCCGTGCGCATGACCCACGTCCCCACCGGGCTCGTGGTCACCTGCCAGGACGAGAAGAGCCAGCTGCAGAACAAGGAGAAGGCGCTCCGGATCCTCCGCTCGCGACTCCTCCAAGCCGTGCGCGAGCGCCAGGCCGAGGAGCTGTCGACTGCCCGGCGCGACCAGGTGAAGAGCGGCGGACGTTCGGAGAAGATCCGCACGTACAACTTCAAGGAGAAGCGCGTGACCGACCATCGGATCGGGCTCACGCTTCACGCGCTCGACCAGGTGCTCGCGGGCCAGCTCGACGGGATCGTCGACGAGTTGATCGCGGCCGAGCGCGCCGAACAGCTCGCGTCCGCCTCCGCCTGATTCGTGTCGAGCTGGCGGGACCTGCGCATCGACACCGAGTGGTCGCTCGCCGGCGCCGGCATTGAAAACGCGGCGAGTGAAGCACGCTGGATGGTGGAACACGTCTCGGGGTACGACGCCGCCGAGCTCGTCACGGCGGAGGAGGAACAGGCCACGGCGCGCGCCGCGGCCCAGCTCCACGAGCTGGGCCGGCGGCGCGTGGACGGTGAACCGCTGCAGTACGTGCTCGGCTGCTGGCTGTTTCGCGGCATGGAGCTGCTCGTCGACCCGCGTGTGTTGATCCCACGCCCCGAGACCGAGATCACGGCGCAGGTCGCGATCGACGAAGCCGTGCGACTCGGCGCGCGACGGGGACGCTCTGACCCGTGGGCGGGTGCGGCCACCACGTACACGGTCGCGGACCTCGGCACCGGCTCCGCCGCCCTCGCGCTGGCGCTCGCCGCCGAGCTTCCCGACGCCGAGGTGTGGGGGACCGACGTGAGTGACGACGCGCTTGCGGTTGCGCGCGCAAACCTGGCCGGCACCGGCTTGCCGTCGACGCGCGTCCGCCTCGCTGCCGGCGCGTGGTTCGACGCGCTTCCACGCACGCTGCGGGGCGGGCTCCGGCTCGCCGTCGCGAACCCGCCGTACGTCGCCGAGTCGGAGGTCGCGGACCTTCCGGCGGAGCTCCATCACGAGCCGCGCAGTGCGTTGGTGAGCGGTCCGACCGGCATGGAGTCGATCGAGGAGCTCGCGCGCGCAGCGCCCACATGGCTCGACGCCACCGGTACGTTCGTGTGCGAGATCTCGTCGCAGCGCGCGGAGGCGGCGGTCAAGGTCGCGCACGCGGCCGGGTTCGAGGAGGTGTTGACGCGACCCGATCTCGCGGGACGCGATCGGGTACTGGTGGCGAGGATGCTTGGGTAGGGTGGCGCGATGGCGGATGCGGGCGATGACCTCGACGTCAACGCGATGATCCAGCGCTTTCGGGAACGCGCCGACGCCGTCAAGGATCGGCCGCTCCCTCCCGTGGCGGGAGCCGAGCGGCAGCAGTTCATCCGGCAGGCCGAGCTGGACTACATGGACTTCGCCATCGTCGCCGACGCCACGTGGACGTTCGAGGACGGGGTTCTGACCCTGCAGGTGGACCTGCGCCCGCAGGGCTCGTGACGTCGCAGCTCGATCGGGACACGGTCGATCATCTCCTGTCGACGACGCGCGCGGTGCGCAAGCGCCTCGACCTCGACCGGCCCGTCCCTCCCGACGTCGTGGAGGAGTGCCTGCGCCTGGCGATCCAGGCGCCCACGGGCTCGAACCGACAGGGCTGGCACTGGGTCGTCGTCACCGACCCCGACAAGCGCGCCGCGCTGGCCGACATGTACCGGGACAGCTTCGGGCCGTACATGGACCGGGCCCGCGCCGGCTCGGAAGGGCTGACGCGCGTCGGCGAGAGCTCCGTGTGGTTGGCCGAACGGCTGGAACGCGTGCCGGTGCACGTCATCCCGTGCATCAAGGACTACACGAAGGGGCGCGCACACGGCGGGGTCTGGGCGTCGATCTACCCGGCGGTGTGGAGCTTCCAGCTCGCGTTGCGGAGCCGCGGGCTCGGTTCCGTGTTGACGACCCTCCACTTGCCGCGTGCCGACGATGCTGCTGCGCTGCTCGGAATCCCCGAAGGTGTGCTCCAGGCCGGGCTCGTGCCTGTGGCCTACTACACCGGCGACGACTTCAAGCCGGCCAAGCGCCGCCCGGTCGAGCAGGTCACCTCGTGGAACGAGTGGGGGAAGTCCCGCTGATCACGTGTCCAGCGTGTTGAGGGTGCCGTCGGTGCGGAGGCTGACCTGCCGGCCCTCCCACGCCTTCTCGGTCATTTCCTGCATTGCAGACGCGTCGCGCGTGTTCGCGAGGGCCCGGCGTCCGTCGGACGTGAGCGTGGCCACGATCGCCACCGCCGGCGCGCCCTCGCGCTCGAACACGACCGCCGTCGCCTCGATGGTCGCGGGACCGGAGAAGGCGCCGGCGGGCTCCCGGCCGGGCAGGGAGTCGACTGCGGCCTGCGTGGCCGCGGCGTCGGTGCGCGTGAATCCGCCCTCGGGCGGCGTGGTCGAGTACAGGCCGATCGAGTGCTTGGTCACGTACCACCCCAGCGCGCTCACCATGCCGATCGAGCCCGGATCCCGCCGGCAGGCGTCGACCATCGCCGCGATCGCGTGGGTGGGGTAGTTGTTGGCGGGGCCACCCGCGAAGCCGAGGCCCCCGGTCACGGTGAGCGGCCGGGAGTCACCGCCCCCGGGGCCTCGGAGCCCCAGCGCGCCGAGCGCCATCTCGACCGCCGAGGGGAAGCACGAGTACAAGTCGAAGCGGGCGACGTCGTCGACGCCGGCCCCCGCGGCCTCGAGCGCGGCGCGGCCCGCGACTGCGATGGCAGGTGACGCGGCCAGCGATTCGCGCTCACTGAAGAAGAAATGATCGTGGGCGTCGGCGCCCGAGATCGGGAACACGAGCCGGTCGTCGGGCACGCCGAGGTCGCGTGCGACCTCGTACGAGCACAGGAGCAATGCGGCTGCCTCGTCGACGTCGATGTTGGCGCACATGCGCTTGACGTACGGGAACGTCACGACCCGGTTGTCGGGCGTGGGGGTCCGGATCTCTTCGGGCGAGTATGCGACGCGCGACCACGCGTACGGGTTCCCGGCCGACGTTGCCGCGAAGGTCGCCCACAGCTCGCTGACCTCGCGCTGGTGCTCGTCGACCGTGCGCCCGGCTTCGGCCCGGAGAGCGGTCTCGAAGAGCGGGTAGATCTGTGTCGGCGCGATGGCGGTATGGGCCATCTCGTAGTCGTTCGTGCCCGGCCGCGGATCGCCCAGCACGTGCGCGCAGGGCGGGTCGTCGGCTTGGGTCCAGTCCAGCCAGATCTTCGGCTCGCGCCGGGCCCGCCACCGGGTGTGGACGCACTCGGCGCCGCCGACGAGCACGGCCCGGGCGTCCCCGCGCGCCACCCGACCCGCGAGCTCGTTCACGAGGAGCTGGGGCGAGTTGCCGCCCACCGTGGTCGTGATCGTGGTGCGCGGCTCGACGCCGAGCCGCCGGCCGAGGAGGGCGCCCGGGTCCGGGTACTTCCACGACACGATGTCGACCACCGCGATCGTGTCGAGCGCGGCGAGCACAGAGCGGGCGGAACCCGTGTCGGCGTCGGCGGCACGGGCGGCGTCTGCCAGCAGGTCGATCGGCTCCCGCGCCTGCACCGGATCCTCGAGATGCTGGAGCGCCTGGCCCGCGCCGACGAGGACGGGCGTGCTGGGCTCGACCATGGAGGGCGACGCTACCGGTCGGCGGCCGAGAAGCTGCCCGCCTGGTCCTCGACGAGCGGCCACAGCGGCTCAGAGGCGACCGCGCTGTCCGGGCAGATCGAGCGGTAGCGGCAGTGGCCACAGATCGATTCGTCGCTCACGCCTTGCCAATCCGTCTCGGCGTGGATCGCCTCCACGGCTTGGCGCAGCTCGTCCTCGATCGCCTCGAGATCATCGGGCTCGAGATCCCAGGGCTCCGGGTCCTCGTCGACCTCGACGGCCAGATACTCGTACCTCACACGAAGTCGGAGGCCGCGTTCGGTTGCGAGACGGGCCGCCGCCCACGCTTGCACCTTGGCGCGCGGGTCTTCGGCGATGTGCTCGTACCAACTGCGCCCGGACTTGTAGTCGCGAACGTCGAGCACTCCGTCGTGCACCCACGCAGCATCGAGGCGAGCCGTGACCATGAACGGCGGCCACGGATGCCGATGAAAACGCGCGACCTCCAGCTCGTGGCCCACGGATTCTGCCGAGATCGGACAGCGATCAGCGTGCCGCCGAACCTCGTCACGCAATCTGGCGCCGGCGCCGTGCGCCCGCATCACGTCATCGACGTGCGCAGGGTCTCGGCACGAGCCGTGTTCGTGCACGAAACGGAGCAGGCTGTGGAGCTGCAGACCATGGTCCGAGTGACCGACTTCGTCGCTTGCCGGCAACGAGAGGAGGTACTGATCTCGCCATGCACGTTTGCAACGACGCGCGGCATCGAACGACGTGGGTGACAACTTGACGACCCCGGGGCGCAGGTCATTCCTGCGAGAGGTGACATTGATCCCCTGGGGGTGCACGGAGCACCGCCAGACGTGCTTGCACTCGCCACAGTCCATCCCCATCACGGGCTGGGGGTCGGCCGTCCTCTCGCGAACTCGGCAGAGCATGAGCTCGAACCGCTCGGTCAACGAGGCAAGCTCCGACCTCATGTCGACGAGGCGCTCGTAGCGGAGCCCACGGACGAGGTCGGCCCACGAGACGAGCAACGGCTCCTCTTCGCACCACCGCGCCAGACGGAGTACCGCGAGGAGAACTCTCTCGAGCTCGAGAGGGTCTTCCTGCGGAGACCTTCCGCCCCAGAGCTCGACCTGTCGCAACTCCTTGTGGCCGTCCGCGCCGACCAGCGTCAGATCGACCCAGCCACCGATGCGGACGCCTCGACGCGGCGAGTCCGTCGGGCGATCGCAGTCATGGAGGTGCGTCTGCACCGAGCGATCGCCGTACAGCTCGAGGTACCAGCGAGCGGCTTGGTCGAAGACCTCTCGCTCCTCGGCTTCGAGGCGGGGCGGCGCCTTGAACGCGTCCGGATCAGGCACGCCGAGTGCGGTGTGGGCGGTTTGCGCCGCGTTGAGAAACGCCTCGCGCAGGCGGGTGCGGTTGACGGGCTCGTCCGCACACGCCCATCCCTCCACCTCGGCCGCGAGACGGCGTGCGCACATGGAATCAGCCCGGCGGAGGAGGTACGGAGTCACTCTCGGCAGGAGCTCGTCGGCCGGCTGTGCCACGAGGCGAGGGTACGCGCCGGCTCGGCCGAGACCGCGGAACGTGGTACCGGCGCCGTCGCGGCGGACCCCGCCGGTAGGCTGGCCTTGCCGCCGGCCCGTGACGTCGGCATCGGGAGGTGCCCGTGCACATCGTCATCGGCTCCGACCACGCCGGCTACCGCCTCAAGGAGCACCTGAAGCAGGTCATGAAGGCGGACGGGCACACCTTCGACGACCTCGGCACGCACTCCGAGGAGCCCGTCGACTACCCGCCGATCTGCGCCGCTGTCGCCCGCGCCGTGGTCGCCGGACGGGGCGAGCGCGGCATCGTGCTCGGCGGCAGCGGGCAGGGCGAGCAGATTTCCGCCAACAAAGTCCGAGGCGCCCGGGCGGCGCTGTGCAACGATCTGTACACGGCCCGGCTGTCCCGAGAGCACAACGACGCCAACGTGCTCGCGATGGGCGGCCGCATCGTCGGCGAAGGCCTCGCCGACGAGATCCTGCGCCTCTGGCTGGCGACGGGATTCGAAGGCGGGCGCCACGAACGGCGCGTGAAGCAGATCGCCGAGATCGAGCAGGGGGAGTAGATGACCGACCCGTTCACCGCCCTGGCAGCCGTCGATCCCGAGGTGGCCGAGATCGTACGTCGAGAGGTCGAGCGACAGAACACGACGATCCAGCTCATCGCGTCGGAGAACTTCACGTCGCCGGCAGTGCTCGCGGCGCAGGGATCCGTGCTCACGAACAAGTACTCCGAGGGATACCCCGGGAAGCGGTACTACGGCGGCAACTACGTGGTCGACGACGCCGAGGAGCTCGCCCGCGACCGCGCGTGCGCGCTGTTCGGGACCGAGCACGCCAACGTGCAGCCGCACTCGGGAGCGAGCGCCAACATGGCGGCGTACATGGCGCTCCTCGAGCCGGGCGACAAGGTCATGGGCATGCGCCTCGACCAGGGCGGTCACCTGACGCACGGCTCGCCCGTCAACTTCAGCGGACGCCTGTACGACTTCGTCGCCTACGGCGTCGACGACGAGAGCGAGACCCTCGACTACGACCAGATCCGCGACCTCGCCCGTCGCGAGCGCCCCAAGATGATCGTGGCCGGCGCGACCGCCTACCCGCGCATCATCGACTTCGCGGCCTTCCGCGAGATCGCCGACGAGGTCGGCGCGCTCTTCCTCGTCGACGCCGCCCACATCGCCGGCCTCATCGTCGGCGGCGCGCACCCGTCGCCGGCGCCGTACGCCGACGTCATCACGCTCACGACGCACAAGACCCTGCGCGGCCCCCGCGCCGGTTGCATCCTCTGCCGGGAGGAGTACGCGGCCGCGATCGACAAGGCCGTGTTCCCGGGCCTCCAAGGCGGTCCGCTCATGCACGTGATCGCGGCCAAGGCGGTCGCGTTCCACGAAGCGCCCAGCCGGGGTTCCGCGAGTACGCCGCCGGGATCGTGCGCAACGCGCAGGCGCTGGCATCGGGCCTCGACGGCGAGGGCTTCCGGATCGTGTCGGGCGGTACCGACAACCACCTCATGCTGGTCGACCTCCGGCCCTTCGGGGTCACCGGCAAGCAGGCCCAGGAGGCGCTCGACCGGGCCGGCATCACGGTCAACAAGAACGCGATCCCGAACGACCCCGAGAAGCCGTTCGTGACGAGCGGTCTGCGCCTCGGTACCGCCGCCGTGACGACGGCGGGGATGGGGGAGCCCGAGATGGCGGAGATCTCGAGCCTCATCGCGACCGTGCTGCGCAAGGCCGGCGACGACACCGTGGCCGGCGACGTCCGGGACGCGGCCGCCCGCCTGTGCTCCAAGTACACGCCGTACCCCGAGCTGGCCGGTACGTGAGCCGACGAGCCTGACACGTGGCGGGCTATTCGATCGTCCTGGCCGTCGCGGCCGTCACCACGTTCCTCCTGACCTTCGTCGTGCGGCGCGTCGCCGTCCGCATCGGCGCGGTGTCGATCCCTCAAGGCCGGAGCGTCCACGAACGCGCCACGCCGACACTCGGCGGCGCGGGGATGTTCGGCGGGTTCCTCGTCGCGATGGCCGTGGCGTCGCAGATACCGCAGTTCTCGGAGATGTTCGACGGCGCCACCGAGCCGCTCGGTCTCATCCTCGCGGCCGGAATCATGTTCGTGGTCGGCTCGGTCGACGACCTTTGGGAGCGGAAGGGCGGCGTGTCACCGCCCGCCAAGGTGGCCGGGATGGTGCTCTCGGGCAGCGTCCTCTCGTTGCTCGGGGTGACGATGCTCTACTTCCGCGTCCCGTTCGCTCGTTACGACTACGTCGTCCTCTCGTCCGACCTCGCGCCGCTCGTCACCGTGCTCACGGTCGTCGTCTTGGCGAACGCCATCAACCTCATCGACGGCCTCGACGGTCTTGCGGCCGGGATCGTCGCCATCGCCGGCGGCGCCTTCTTCCTCTACGCCGACCGGCTGTTCAAAGCCGGACTTCTCGAGGGCTCGAACATCGCGCCGCTCGTCGCCATCATCGCCGTCGGCGTGTGCGTCGGGTTCCTGCCCCACAACATCAACCCGGCCAAGATCATCATGGGCGACGCCGGCGCGCTCTTTCTCGGGCTGCTCATGGCGACGACGACGATCACCGTGGGAGGCCGCACCGCCGACCAGTTCAGCGGCCAGACCTACTTCTTCTTCGCGCCGTTGTTCATCCCGATCGTGATCCTCGGCATCCCCATCATCGACACGGCGTTCTCGTTCTTCCGCCGCGTCTACCGGCGCACCGCGTTCCACGTCGCCGACAAGGACCACCTGCACCACCGGCTGATGCGGCTCGGCCACACCACCCGTCGCACGGTCGTGATCCTGTGGCTGTGGACCGCGCTCCTGTCGGCGGTCGTCCTGCTCCCGACGTACACGAACCGCGGCAACGCGATCGTCCCCATCGGCGTGGCCGCCCTCGGGCTCCTCCTCTATGTCGTGTTCCATCCGGGGGTCCGGTCGGCACGGGACCTCAAGGAGGCAGAGGCCGCGGACGCCACCGCGGCCGGCGACGACGTCGTCGACCTCGTCGCCCGTCGCCAGCAGCAGGAAGAGCGCTCGGGGACCTAGGGCCGGGCCGTTGGCCTCGGCCGCGGGCTTCGGGCGAGACTCCAGACTTGACGCGCTCTCCGGGCGCCGGGTACATTGTGATTATATTCACAAGCTCGAAGCGGGAAGTCGTGGCGGTACATCCGGGCGCAGAGGGGCAAAGCGAGAGGCGCTGGGCCGATCGGCGCGAGCTCAACCGGGGCTTCGGCGACGCGCTCGCCCAGGCCTTCGAGTTCGCCGCCGTGCCGGTGCTGTTCGCGGGGCTCGGGTGGTGGCTCGACGACCGGTTGGGGACCTCTCCGGCCCTGATCGTGGCGCTGGCGGCGATCGGCTTCATCGGCGTCTGCCTCCGCACCATCTACCACTACAAGGCGAAGGTCGAACGCGACGAGGAGGGCAAGCCGTGGACGCGCCGCCCCCGGTAGAGAAGCGGATCGCCCTCGATCTCGTCCGGCGCGGGCTGATCGTTGCGCCGGCGGTCGTGCTCGTAGCCGGTGTGTTCCGGGGTGTCGACGGCGCTGCCAGCGCCGCCCTCGGCTTGGGAGTCTGCCTCCTGAACTTCCTTGCGGCTGCGTTCACGCTCGACTGGGGGGCGCGCCGCGGGGGCAACGCACTGTTCGGCGTCGCACTGGGCGGCTTCCTGTTCCGCATGATTTCGATCGTGGTCGTGGTGCTCGTGGCACAGGCGTTGTTCGGATGGACCGACGTCGTCGTCCTCGGCCTGACGCTCTTCGTCACCCATCTCGGGTTGCTGTTCTGGGAGCTACGCTCCGTCAGCTTTTCCCTCGCTGCGCCCGGCCTGCAGCGTGATCGCCCGACGGTATTGCCACGAAAGGAAGGCGCGCAGTGACGGTGCTCGGGATCGATTTCCCACCGATCTCCCACGTCACCCGGTGGCCCGACATCTTCTTCGGGGGAACGCCGTTCGCGATCAACAAGACGGTTCTCATCTACTTCGCGTCCGTCCTCATCACGCTGGTCTTCTTCTTCGCGGCGGCGCGGCGCCACGCGCTGGTTCCGAGGGGCGTGCAGAACATGGCCGAGTCGAGCGTCGACTTCGTCCGCGACGGGATCATCCTCCAGACGATCGGCCCCGAGGGCATGGGCTACCTGCCGTTCCTCACGACGATGTTCTTCTTCATCTTCTTCATCAACATCTTCGAGATCCTGCCGTTCATCCAGTTCCCGGGGAACGCCCGCATCGCGGTGCCCCTCCTGCTGGCCGTCCTCGTCTGGTTCATCTTCAACATCGTCGGGATCGCCAGGCAGGGCTTCGGTCACTACATGAAGTCGTCGCTGATCCCACCGGGTGTCCCGAAGGCGATCCTGCCGCTGATGGTGCTCATCGAGTTCGTGTCGACGTTCCTGGTCCGACCGTTCTCGCTCGCCATTCGACTGTTCGCGAACATGCTCGCCGGCCACCTCATCCTGGTGACGTTCGCGATCCTCACGGCGTCGATCTTCGGCGCCGCCGTGTACTTCAAGATCGGCGCCGCGTTCCCGTTCGCCCTGCTCGTCGCGCTCACCGGGTTCGAGATCCTGGTGTCGGCGCTGCAGGCGTTCATCTTCACGATCCTGACCGGTGTCTACATCGGCCTGGCCATGCACCCCGAGCACTAGAGCCACTGACAGAGGAGAGATTCGTTGTCGCACTTGTTCCTTGCAGCCCAGCAAGCGGGTGAGCTCGCCCAGGGCCTCACCGCCATCGGTCGTGGGATCGTGTACGGCGGCGCCGCCATCGGACCCGGCATCGGCATCGGGATCGTGGTCGGCAACGCCATCACGGCCATGGCCCGACAGCCCGAGGCCGCAGGCACCGTCCGCACGACGATGTTCCTCGGCATCGCGTTCACCGAGGCGCTGGCGCTCTTCGGTTTCGTGCTGGCGTTCATCATCAGCGGCTAGGAGTCAGCCATGCGGATCAGAGTCTTGATTGCCGCCGTGGGCATTGCCCTCCTCGCGACGTTGGCGACGCCCGGCGTGGCCCAGGCCAAGCCCAAGGGCGAAGCCGAGGAGGAGTGCATCAAGCTCCTCGAGGACGGCAAGAAGATCGACGACTGCCAGGAGGCGCCGAGCCTCATCCTGCCCGCGACCAACGAGATCATCTGGGGCGGGCTCGCGTTCGTGATCCTGCTGCTGGTGATGTGGAAGTACGCGCTCCCGCCGGTGCGGAACATGATGAAGCAGCGTGAAGACCGCATCAGGGACGACCTCGAGAAGGCCGAGAGCGCGCGTACCGAAGCCGAAGGGGAGCTGGCGAACTACCGCCGCCAGGTCGCCGACGCCCGGAACGAGTCCGCGCGAATCATCGAAGAAGCGCGGCAGTCCGCGGACGAGGTGAAACGGCAGATACAGGCGCAAGCCGATGCGGACGCGGCCGAGACGCGCTCGCGCGCCCAGGAGGACATCCGCCTCGCCGCCGAGCGGGCCCAGGCCGACCTCCAGGGGAGGGTCGCGGACCTGTCGATCGAGCTCGCCGAGAAGATCGTCGAGCGCAACCTCGATCGCGATACCCAGCTCGCGCTGGTCGAGAGCTACATCGGCCAGGTCGGCAACGGGAACGGGAGCCGGTAGCAGGCATGGCCGAGACGAGTCGCGTCGAGGCGTACGCGCAGGCGTTCTTCGGGGTCGCGCGCGCCGAGCAGAAGGGCGGCGCGATCGAGGATGATCTCTTCAGGTTCGCCCGCGCCCTCGACGCCAACGACGACCTGCGCGCGACGCTCGGCGACCGGGCCATCCCCGCCGAACGGCGCGTCGCGATCGTCGAGGAGCTGATGGGCGGCGTCGCCATGCCGGCCAGCGTGGGCCTGGTATCGATGGTCGTCGGCGCCGACCGCGCCGCGGAGCTGCCGGGGATCGTCGACCGGTTCCTCGAGCTGTCGGCGGAGGAACGGCAGCACGAGGTGGCCGAGGTCCGCGCCGCCGTGCCACTCGACGGCAAGCTCCGAGAGCGCCTGGCGAAGGCGCTCAGCGACGCCACCGGCAAGCACGTCGAGGTGAAGGTCGTCGTCGATCCCGACGTGCTCGGCGGGATCGTCGCCCGCATCGGCGACACCGTGATCGACGGCACCGTGCGGCGCCGGCTGGATCAACTCAAGGAACGAGTCTGACGGGATGAACGGGAAGAACGCATCGCATGGCTGAGCTGTCCATCAACGCCGACCAGATCGCCGAGGCGCTCCGCAAGCACGTCGGGGGGTTCCGGACAGATCTCGAGAAGGCGCGCGTCGGGCGCGTGCTCGAGGTCGGCGACGGGATCGCCCGCGTCTCGGGCCTGCCCGATACGGCGGTCAACGAGCTGCTCGAGTTCGAAGGCGGCACTCTCGGCCTGGCGCTGAACCTCGACGAGGACACGATCGGCGCCGTCGTGCTCGGTGAGGCCGACGAGGTCGAAGAGGGCCACAGCGTGCAGGAGACGGGACGGATCCTCTCCGTCCCCGTCGGCGACGTGATGCTCGGCCGGGTCGTGAACGCGCTCGGCCAGCCCATCGACGGCAAAGGCCCGATCAACACCGAGACGTACCGGCGACTCGAGATCCAGGCACCCGACATCGTCGACCGCCAGCCGGTGCACGAGCCGCTGCAGAGCGGCATCAAGGCCATCGACGCCATGACCCCGGTCGGTCGGGGCCAACGCGAGCTGATCATCGGCGACAGGAAGACCGGCAAGACCACCGTCGCGGTCGACACGATCCTGAACCAGCGCGGCCAGGGCGTGAAGTGCATCTACGTCGCCGTCGGTCAGAAGGGCTCCACGGTCGCCCAGACCGTGGCCACCCTCGAGTCGCACGGGGCGATGGAGTACACGGTCGTGGTCAACGCGCCGGCCGCCGATCCGGCGGTGTTCAAGTACCTGGCCCCCTACGCCGGGTGCGCGGTCGGCCAGTACTGGATGGACAACGGCGACGCCGGCCTCGTCGTCTACGACGATCTGTCCAAGCAGGCCGAGTCGTACCGGCAGCTGTCGCTGCTGCTCCGCCGTCCGCCCGGTCGTGAGGCATATCCGGGTGACGTCTTCTACCTGCACTCCCGTCTCCTCGAGCGGGCGGCCAAGCTCAGCGACGACCGCGGCGGCGGATCGCTGACCGCGCTGCCGATCATCGAGACGAAGGCGGGCGACATCTCCGCCTACATCCCAACCAACGTCATCTCGATCACCGACGGTCAGATCTACCTGGTCGAGGACCTGTTCCGCTCCGGTGTGCGGCCCGCCGTCGACGTCGGCATCTCGGTCTCGCGCGTCGGCGGCGACGCGCAGATCAAGGCGATGAAATCGGTGGCGGGGACGCTCAAGATCGACCTCGCCCAGTTCCGTGATCTCGAGGCCTTCGCCACGTTCGGGTCCGATCTCGACCGCGTGTCCCAGGCGCAGCTCGACCGGGGTCACCGCCTCACAGAGTTGCTGAAGCAGCCGCTCAACGCGCCGTTGCCGGTCGAGCTCCAGGTGATCTCCATCTTCGTGGGCACCCAGGGGTATCTCGACGATCTCCCCGTCGAGGACGTCCGCCGCTTCGAAGCCGAGCTCCAAGACGTCTTCCGCACGCGACACGCCGATCTGCTGGCCGAGATCCGCGACACCGGAAAGCTGCCGGACGAGGCGCGGCTCAAGGAGGCGGTGGACGACTTCAAGACGATGTTCCAGCCGTCGACCGAGACGGACACCACGATCGAGGCGCTGGAGGGCGAGGCGCTGGGCGAGCCCGAGTCCGACAAGACGCTGGCGACGGAGTGACCAGAGGGGCGAGGTAGGAGAAATGGCGGGCGGCCAGGAGCGCATCCTCCGGCGACGCATTCGGAGCGTCCAGTCCACGAAGAAGATCACGCGCGCCATGGAGCTCATCGCGGCGAGCCGGATCGTGAAGGCGCAGGCCCGCGTCGAGGCAGCGGTTCCCTACAGCGACCAGATCACCGAGGTCGTCCACGACCTCGCCGACGCCGGCGGCGCCGTCGACAGTCCGCTCCTCGTCCCACGCCCGCAGATCCGGCGCGTCGGCCACATCGTGATCACGGCCGACCGGGGCCTCTGCGGTGCGTACAACTCGTCGGTGCTGCGCGCCGCCGAAGGCGAGATGGAGGAGCACCGCGAGCTCGGGCGCGATTCCGTCCTGTACGTCGTGGGCCGCAAGGCCGAGAGCTATTTCCGCTACCGCCAGTATCCGGCCGAGGCGTTCTTCACCGGCTTCAGCGAGGAGCCGTCGTACGAGGACGCGCGCAACATCGCCGCCGCGGTCAGCGGTCCGTTCCTGGACGGTCGCATCGACATGGTGCAGGTCATCTACACGCGCTTCGTGACGGTGGGACTGCAGGAGGTCGTCGTCCGCCCGCTGATGCCGCTCGAGCGCGAGGTCGTCCGAGACGAGGACGATCGTGGGTCCGAGCCCGGCGGATTGCGCGCCGCCTACGAGTTCGAGCCCGGCCCGGGCGAGATCCTGGAACGGCTCCTGCCCCGGTACGTCGAGGCGCGCATCTTCGCCGCCCTGCTCAACGCGGCGGCGTCCGAGAACGCCGCCCGTCAGCGTGCGATGAAGGCCGCCAGCGACAACGCCGACGAGCTGATCGTGAGCCTCACGCGGGTGATGAACCGGGCCCGCCAGGATTCGATCACCACCGAGATCACCGAGATCGTCGGCGGCGCCGAGGCTCTCCGCCACGCCGGGGCGCAGGGCGCCGAGGAACCCTTCGGCGAGGACCTGCGCGTCCAGGCCTACGCGGAGTGACGACCGATGACGACAACCATCACGGCATGAGGAGCAGATCGCAATGACCCTGGCCCCCGAGCGCACCGAGACCGAGCTCAAGGACGGGCGGGTCGTGGCCATCGCCGGCCCGGTCGTCGACGTCGAGTTCCCGCCCGACGGCATCCCCGAGATCAACACTGCGATCGAGATGCAGATCGAGCTCGAAGGTGACGCAATCCGCATCGTGGCCGAGGTCGCGCAGCAGATCGGCGAGAACCGTGTGCGTGCCATCTGCATGAAGCCGACCGACGGCCTTCGCCGCGGCACGAGCGTGCGCAACCTGGGGCACGGCCTCCAGATGCCGGTCGGCGACGGCGTGCTCGGTCACGTGCTCAACGTGCTCGGCGAGCCGCTCGACGTGTCCTCCGACCAGCTCACCGGGATCGAGGACCACTGGGACATCCACCGCGAGCCGCCCCCGTTCCGTGAGCTCGAGCCGAGCAGGGAGATGTTCGAGACCGGCATCAAGGTCATCGACCTGCTCGAGCCCTACGTCCGCGGCGGCAAGATCGGCATGTTCGGCGGCGCCGGTGTCGGCAAGACGATCATCATCCTCGAGATGATCAACCGCGTCGCCACGCAGCACGGTGGCGTGTCGGTCTTCGCCGGGGTGGGGGAGCGCACCCGTGAGGGGACGGACCTCTGGCTCGAGATGCAGGAGTCCGGCGTCATCGACAAGGCTGCCCTGATCTTCGGTCAGATGGACGAGCCGCCCGGGGTGCGCCTGCGCGTCGGGCTGGCCGCGCTCGACGGTCGCCGAGTACTTCCGCGACGTGAAGAACCAGGACGTCCTGCTGTTCGTCGACAACATCTTCCGGTTCGTGCAGGCCGGGTCGGAGGTGTCGACCCTGCTCGGGCGCATGCCGTCGGCGGTGGGCTACCAGCCGACGCTGGCGGACGAGATGGGCGAGCTCCAGGAGCGCATCACGTCGACGAAGGGCCACTCGATCACGTCGCTGCAGGCGGTGTACGTGCCGGCCGACGACTACACGGACCCGGCGCCGTTCACGACGTTCGCCCACCTCGATGCCACGACCGAGCTGAGCCGTCAGATCGCGGCGCTCGGCATCTACCCGGCGGTGGACCCGCTCTCGTCGTCGTCGACGATCCTCGCGCCCGAGATCATCGGCGACCGGCACTACAACTGTGCCCGCCGCGTGCAGGAGGTGCTGCAGCGGTTCAACGAGCTGCAGGACATCATCGCCATCCTCGGCATCGACGAGCTGTCCGAGGACGACAAGGTCGTCGTCTCCCGCGCCCGCAAGATCCAACGGTTCCTGTCGCAGCCGTTCTTCGTCGGCGAGAAGTTCACCGGCGTGAAGGGCGTGTACGTCCCGATCGAGGAGACCGTGCAGAGCTTCGAGGCGCTCGTGGACGGGGAGCTCGACGAGGTGCCCGAGCAGGCCTTCTTCAACGTGGGCGGCGTCGAGAGCGTGCTTGCCAAGGCGAAGACGCTGGAAGAGAGCTGAGCGCGTGCCGCTCACCGTCGACGTCGTGTCTCCCGAGCGGGTGCTGTACACCGGCGAGGCCGACATGGTCGTGTGCCGGACCTCCGAGGGCGAGATCGCGTTCCTGCCCGGTCACACGCCGTTCCTCGGGGCGCTCGGGATCGGCGTCGTGCGGAGCCTGCTGCCGCAGGAAGGTGAGCAGGCCGTCGCCGTCCACGGCGGGTTCGTCGAGGTCTCGAACGATCACGTGATCGTCCTCTCCGACGTCGCCGAGCTCGCCGAGAGCATCGACGTCGACCGTGCCCGTCGCGCTCAGCGGCGCGCCGAGGAGCGAGCTGAACGCCGACCCCGACGACGAGGGCGCCCAGGCCGCCCTGCAGCGCGCGAACACGCGACTCGAAGTGGCAGGGGCGGCCGAGCACGCGTAGCCGCCGTCCCGGCGAGGCGACCACCACGTACCGTGTCGCCATGGCGCCGGCTCCTGCCCCGCTGGTGATCGCGATCGCGCTCGTCGTCGCTCTCTGCGGCGGCGAGGCGTCGGCCGCCGACCGGGACGACATCGGCCCCTACCACGGGCTCGGCACGTGGGTCGACGTGTTCGACTACGTCCCGGCGTTCCAAAGGAGGGGAGACGAGCCGCCGGTCACGACGGCCAGCTTCCGTGACATGGCGCGTCTCGGCGTCGAGACCGTGTACCTGCAGGGCGCCCAGGCCGACGAGCGCTCACCGGGCGACACGATCGATCCCAAGCTGCTCGGCCGCATGCTGCGCGCCGCCCACGATGCCGACCTGCGCGTCGTCGCCTGGTACCTGCCTCAGTTCGTCGACGTGAACGCCGATTTCCGGCGACTGCGGGCGCTGATGACGTTCAAATCCAACGGAGAGCAGTTCGACGGCCTCGCCGTCGACATCGAATACAACCGTGGCGTTCCCGACGTCGACGAGCGCAACACCGCGCTCGTGGACCTCTCGAGGCGGGTCCGCCGTGCCGCCGGCGACCGTCCCGTCGGCGCGATCGTGCTCGAGCCCGTCTTCCTCGAGGTCGTCAGCCCCGACTTCTGGCCCGAGTTCCCGTGGCGGCGGCTCGCGTCGCTGTACGACGCCTGGCTCCCGATGTCGTACTGGACGAACCGCAGCGCCGACTCGGGATACAAGGACGGCTTCAAGTACACGGACGAGAACATCCGCCGCCTCCGCAGCAACCTCGGCGACAAGAACGCGCCCGTCCACGCGATCGGCGGCGTCGCGGACACGGCGGCGATCAACGACTACGCAGGGTTCCTCCGTGCCGTGGAGCGGGACGACGCGATCGGCTGGTCGATCTACGACTACAACACCACCGCCAGCTCGGCCTGGCCCCGACTCCGCAAGGGCTGACGAACCGGGATTCGCTGCGCTGGCGTCAGGCGCTGTCCGTGTGCCGACTCGAGCGTTGCTCCACGTTCCACATCGCGGAGACGTGCCGGGCGTCCGTTCCACAGCACCCGCCGACGAGGGCAAGGTTCGGCAGGCGTGGCCGCAGGTCGTCTTGTGCCCGAGCGAGCGCGACCGGGTCGCCCTCGTCGAGCTCTGTTGCGGCGTCGAGCTCCGCGTGGCTGCGGGTCGATGCGTTCGCGCGAAGCCCGACGATGCGTGAGCGCCACTGCCCGTCGTCGCACAGTCCCGGCGCGATATGGGTGGGGTGGGCGCAGTTGACCATGAAGTAATCGGGACGGGCGTCGGCATCGACGTCCGCGATGGCCGCCGACAACGGAGTGCCGTCCGGCACCCGCCCGTCCTGCTCGACGGTGAACGACACGGCGACCGGCAGCCCCGCCGATCGCGCGGCCCGAACGATGCCGACGGCTTCGCCCGTTCCCGTCAGGGTGAGGGCCGTGACCAGGTCGGCACCCGCTTCGGCGAACGCCTCGATCTGTTCCGCGTGGTACGCGCGCGCGTCGTCCGGATCGACGACGTCCCCCGCGATGTAGCCGTCACCGCGGGGTCCGAGGCACCCGCTGATCAGAAAGGAAGCGAGTTTCGCTTCGTCCCGCAGGCGTCGGAGGAGCTGCACCGAGTCGCGGTTGACCCGCCGTAGCTCGGCGGCAGAGTACCCACGCCGCTCACCCCAGTCGCGGCTCGCCCGCCACGTCGGGGTCTCCAACTGGAGCGCCGCACCCGCACGTTCGGCGATGTCGACGTAGTCGCGGTAGTAGCCGAGCAACAGCTCTCGACCGCGTTCGTCGTCGACGAGTGGGAACGCCGCGAAGTCGGGCAGGTCGACACTCCGGTGATAGATGAGGTCGGTCTCGAGACCGCCGTCGGTCACGACCGGGCTCCCGGAGACCTGTGGCAGTGACGAGCTGGGGCCGGCGGGGTCCATGAGTCCCTCCTTCGTTCCAGACTGGTTGGTCTGTTTTAACAGACCAGCCGGTCTGGTACAACCGTGGGGTGCCCCGAGACGGCAGCCAAACCCGGGAGCGGATCCTGTCCGCTGCCGAACGGCTCATGACGGACCAGGGCTACAAGGCCACGAGTGTCGACCGGGTGATCGCCGAGTCGCGCAGCTCGAAGGGAGCGTTCTTCCATCACTTCGGCTCGAAGTCCGACCTCGCCCTCCAGCTCGTGGAGCGCTATGTCGAGTCCGACCTCGCTCACCTCGACGCCGGGCTCGCCGCCAGCGCCGCCGTCGAGGACCCGGCGGCGCGAGTCGTGGCCTTCCTCCGGTTCTTCGAAGACGGCGCGGACGAGCTCCTGTCCGAGCAGTCCGGGTGCCTTTACGCAACCGTCCTCGCCGAACGCGAGTTCACCGGGAGCCACATCAACGACCTGGTGGCGAAGGCCGAACTGGCTTGGCGTACCGCGGTCGTCGGGCTACTACGACCCGCGCTGAGTGCCCGCCGTCCGGACGTCGACGTCGATGCGCTCGCCGACCACCTCTTCACGACGTTCGAGGGCGGCTTCATCCTGTGCCGCACGCTCGAGGACGGCTCGGCGATGGGCGCCCAACTTCGCATCTTCCGTCAGCTCGTCGAGGCGCTCCTGCGCGTCGACTGACGGGTCACCGCGTCCGCGTCCACACCGTGGAAGTGGCACCTCTGACAGGGGCCGGGGTTTCCCCGGCCCCGGATCGAGACGATGGTTGGCTGGAGCACTTGCGCTCGCAAGTGCGACCAGAAGAGAGAGTCAGTCGAACTTGAAGGACGAGTACCGCATGAGCTTGTGCCATTGATGGCGCGAGTCGACCGTGCGGATCGTGCCCGACTTCGACCGCATCACCAGGGACTGAGTCCGGGCGCCGTCACCGTAGTAACGGACGCCGCGGAGGAGCTCGCCGTCGGTCACTCCGGTGGCCGAGAAGAACACGTCGTCCCCCGAGACGAGATCGTCGGTGGACAGCACGCGGGTCAGGTCGTAGCCCGCGTCGGCCGCGGCGCGGCGCTCGTCGTCGTTGCGTGGCCAGAGCCGGCCGTGGATCGCACCGCCGAGGCACTTCAACGCACAGGCGGCGATGACGCCCTCGGGGGTCCCGCCGATGCCGAACAGGACGTTGGCGCCGCTCTCGGCCCACGCAGTCGAGATCGCGCCGGCGACGTCGCCGTCGGGGATGAGCCGGATCCGGGCGCCGGCCTCACGGCACTCCTTGATGATGTCCTCGTGGCGCGGGCGGTCGAGGATCACCGCCGTCACGTCGTCGACGTCCTCGCCGAGCGCCTTGGCGACGGACTGCAGGTTGTGGGTGACGGACGCGTCGAGGTCGATGGCCTCGGCGGCCTCGGGCCCGACGGCGATCTTCTCCATGTACACGCACGGTCCGGGGTCGAACATCGTGCCCCGCTCCGACAGGGCGATCACGGCGATCGCGTTCGGGCGGCCGAGCGCGGTCAGCGTCGTGCCGTCGATGGGATCGACGGCGATGTCGCACGCGGGGCCGCCGGCGCCGATCTGCTCGCCGTTGTAGAGCATCGGCGCCTCGTCCTTCTCGCCCTCCCCGATGACGACGACGCCGTCCATCGTCACGTTGTTGACGACGAGCCGCATGGCGTCGACGGCGGCCTGGTCGGCGGCCTCCTTGTCGCCCCGGCCCATCCAGCGTCCGGCGGCGAGGGCGGCGGCCTCGGTGACCCGGGCCAGCTCCATGGCCAGGTTGCGGTCGGGGGCCTGGGGCTGGTCCATCGCTGGGATCTCCTCGAGGCGGACGGTGCTCGCGCCCGGACTGTACCCGGCACCTGCTCGGGCCCACCCGGTGGTAGTTGACACGGTTCGCACGCTTCGCGAGCCTCGTACCACAGAACGTGAGATACGTGAGATGCCCGATCCGTGCCATTGCAAAGACGCGATCGCATGCGAGATGGGGCGGGAGGGTGGATCTCGATGCGATTCTTCCGTCCGAAGCGACTGGCGGTGCTGGGAGCCCTGGTGCTCGGGGCCGGGATCCTCGCGGCGTGCAACCCGCCGAAGCAGCCGCCTCCGCCGCCGCCGACGATGGTCGACGACGACGGCCAGGCGGCTCCGGGCGACTGCGAGGCGACCACCACGGCCGCGAGCACGATCGGAGCCGCCGTGAGCGCCGTCGCCAGCGGCACGCACATCGACGTCTGCCCCGGCACCTACACGGAGCAGCTGACGATTCCGAACTCGAAGGACGACATCACGTTGACGTCGACGACCTCGCGGGCCGCGACCATCAAGGCGCCCAACACGATGGCCGAGCCCGGCGACATCATCCGGGTCGACGGCGCCACCGGCTGGACCATCAAGGGCTTCGTGATCTGCGGGGCCGCTGCCGAACGCGCTGTTCTGCTCGACCGAGACCCGGGCCGGCCTCTTCGTCGCCGGCGGCGGCTCCGTCACGGTCGATGACAACCAGTTCACCGAGATCCGCGCCACCGACCCCGGCTTGCGCGGCTGCCAGAACGGCATCGCGGTCAGGGTCGGCCGCCAGGCGACGCCCACGGCCGGGACGGCGACCATCACGAACAACCTCTTCGACAAGTACCAGAAGGGCGCGATCGTCGTCGACGGGCCCGGTTCGAGCGCCGACGTGGGCCTGAACACCGTGACGGGCGAAGGTCCGGTCAACTACACCGCCCAGAACGGCATCCAGTTCAGCCGGGGCGCGACGGGGCACGCCGCCGGGAACACGGTGGCGGGCCACACCTACTCGCTGGCACCGGCGTCGTCGTCGACGGGCGTGCTGATCTTCCAGGGCGGTTCCGGTCTGGTGGTGAACAACAACAACGTCCATCACAACGACGACAACATCGACCTGATCACGACGAGCGGCGCCGTCGTCCAGCAGAACGCAGCCCAGAACGCGACGTTCTTCGACGGGTTGTTCGCCGACAGCGACACGTCGGGCAACCAGTTCCTCGACAACGTCGCGACCAGCAACCAGCTGCTCGACTGTGAGGACCTCTCGGTCGACCTCGGCAACCTGCCTCCCGTCGCGAACACGTGGACGAACAACACCGGCACCACGTCGGCGCCGCCGCTGCTCTGCAACCCGGCCCTTCCGGGACCGACCACCACGAGCCAGGCGCAAGGGGAGCAGGCGCGGGCCAAGGCCGCCGGCCACGCGGTCGTGCCCGCCGGCTGATCGTGCGCACCCGGGGGCGCGGCTCGCGCCTCCGGTCACCGGGCGGCGGTACCGTGGCGCGGTGACCACGGCACGCGAGCGCTGGCAGGAAGCGTTCGAGCGCGGCGAGCGGCGCGACGCGGACTTCGACACGATGTCGGGGGTGCCGGTGGCGCCGGTGTACGGGCCGGCCGACGGCGAGTTCCCGGGCGAGTGGCCGTACACCCGAGGGCCGTACGCGTCGATGTACCGGTCGAAGCTGTGGACGATGCGGATGTTCGCCGGCTTCGGCACCGCGCCGGACACCAACCGCCGGTTCCGGGAGCTGCTCGCCGCCGGCGGAGACGGCCTCTCGACCGCGTTCGACCTGCCCACGCTGATGGGCCGCGACTCGGACGACCCGCTCTCGCTGGGCGAGGTCGGCAAGTGTGGCGTCGCCGTCGACACCCTCGCCGACATGGAGGACCTCTACCGCGACATCGACCTCGCGAACGTCACGACGTCGATGACGATCAACTCGCCGGCGGCGATCCTTCTGGCCATGTACATCGCGGTGGGGGAGCGCGGCGGCGCCTCACGGCGCGAGCTCGGCGGCACCCTCCAGAACGACATCCTGAAGGAGTACCAGGCGCAGAAGGAGTTCATCTTCCCGCCCCGCCCGTCGATGCGGATCGTCGCCGACACGATGCGGTTCTGCACCGCCGAGATGCCGCGCTGGCACCCGATCTCGGTGTCCGGGTACCACATCCGCGAGGCTGGGAGCACCGCCGCCCAAGAGCTCGCGTTCACGCTGGCGAACGGGTTCGCGTACGTCGAGGCGGGGACGGCGGCGGGCCTCACGGTCGATGACTTCGCACCGCGACTGTCGTTCTTCTTCAACGCCCACATCGACTTCTTCGAGGAGATCGCGAAGTACCGGGCCGCCCGCCGCCTCTGGGCCCGGTGGATGCGCGACCGGTACGGCGCCCGGGCCGAGCGTTCGCTCCAGCTGCGCTTCCACACCCAGACCGCGGGTGTGTCGCTCACGGCGCAGCAGCCCGAGGTCAACGTCGTCCGCACCGCCATCGAGGCGCTCGCCGGCGTGCTCGGCGGCACGCAGAGCCTCCATACGAACTCGATGGACGAGGTGCTCGCGCTCCCGACGGAGAATGCGGCCAGGCTCGCGCTGCGCACCCAGCAGGTCATCGCGCACGAGACGCGCGTGCCGAACGTGGCCGACCCGCTCGGCGGCTCGTGGTTCGTCGAGGAGCTGACCGCCGAGATGGAGCGCCAGGCGGAGGCGGTGTTCGCGCACCTCGACCGGCTCGGCGACGGATCGCTTCTCGAGGGCGTGTTCCGGGCAATCGAGTCGGGTTGGTTCCAGGGTGAGATCGCCGAGTCCGCCTACGAGCTGGAGCGGAAGCTCAACGACAGGCGCCATCTCGTCGTCGGCGTGAACGTGGCGACGCAGGGCGGCGACGACCACCCCGACATCCTGCGCATCGGGCCCGAGGTGGAGGAGACGCAGCTCAAGCGCCTTGCCACGGTGAAGGCCGACCGTGACGACGCCGCCGTCGACGCCGCACTGGCGCGCGTGCGAGCCGATGCCGCCGATCCCGAGGTCAACCTCATGCCGAGCTTCCTCGAGGCCGCCTCGGCGCAGGCGACGGTGGGCGAGATCGTCGGCGCCCTGGCCGACGTGTTCGGCCGCCATCGCGAAGACCCCGTCATCTGAGGATGGACGCCCGCCTCCTCGAGGTCGCGCGCGCCGCCAAGGGGTTCATGCCCGACGACGAAGGGCTTGCGCTCCACGCCGCCGGCCGCGACGCGGCGTCGGTCGGACCGCTTCTGGAGATCGGCAGCTACTGCGGCAAGTCGGCGGTGTACCTGGGAGCGGGGGCGCGGGCCGGCGGAACCGTCCTGTTCAGCGTCGATCACCACCACGGGTCGGAAGAGAACCAGGCCGGATGGGAGCACCACGACACCGAGGTCGTCGACCCGGCGACCGGGCGCATGGACACCCTGCCGTTCTTCCGGCGCACGATCGAACAGGCCGGCCTCGAAGACGCGGTGGTCGCCGTCGTCGGCAACTCGCACACGATCGCCGCCCACTGGCAGACGCCGCTCGGTCTCGTGTTCATCGACGGTGGCCACGCCCTCGACGTGGTGGCGGCCGACCATGCCGCATGGTCACCGCACGTCGCAGCCGGTGGCGTGCTCGTCTTCCACGACGTGTTCGAAGACCCGCGTGACGGCGGGCAGGCGCCCTTCGAGGTGTGGAAGCGGGCGGTCGCCTCCGGCGACTTCACCCCCGTCTCGGCGACCGGCAGCCTGCGCGTGCTCCGGCGCACGTGACGATCGGCAGGGTCAGCGGCGTCCCCGGCGGGCCTGGCGCGCCATCTCGGTTTCGATCTCGGCGCCTGCTGCCAGCAGCTCGGCGGGCGTGAGGCCGAGGGGGAGTCCCTCGCCGCGGAACAGCCCCGCCGTCGGCGCGTCGCCGGCCAGGGCGTGGGCGGCGAGGACGACCGCGGCCGAGTTCCACGTGGGCTGCTCGACCGGGTACAGCTGTCCGTCCCTTTCGAAGGCGCCGTTCTCGAAGTTGGCGCCCGTCCAGTAGCCGCCGCCGTCGGCACGGAGGAACTGCACCCACCCGAGCAGCTCGTGCGCCTCGTTGTGGGCGCCGATGGCGTCGAGCGCCATCACGAGCTCGCAGGTCTCGGCGGCCGTGACCCATGGGCGGTCGGACACGCAGCGCGCCCCGCGGCCCTCGACGACGAACGTCTTCCATGCCGACGCGACTCGAGCATGGGCGGCGTGGCCGCGGAGGACGCCACCGAGGATCGGGTAGTACCAGTCCATCGCCCAGCGAGCCTTGTCCAGGAAGACGTCGGGCCGGTGCGCGACGGCGATCGCGAGAGAGCCGAGCGACAGCTCCCAGTCGGGGCGCTCGTGGCCGAGGTGCTCGGCGATCGCGATCGCGCAGCGCAAGCTGGCGTGGAGACTCGACGAGCCGGTGAGCAGGGCCCCGTCCTCCGGGTCGTCGCCCCGCCACGCGACCTCGCCCGTCTCGGTCTGGTAGTCGAGCACGTAGTCGATGCAGCGCTCGACCACGGGCCAGAAGTCGTCGAGAAAGCGCCGGTCGCGTGTCGACAGATAGTGGTGCCACGCTCCGTTCGCGATGTAGGCCGTGACGTTCGTGTCGAGGGTCGGGTCCTTCACGTCGTCGCCGACGTAGTACGCGTGCCACGCGCCGTCCGGTCGCTGCCGGCTCCGGAGCCACTCGTACGCCCGCTCGGCTTCGGCGTGCCGGCCGCCGACGTCGAGCGCCATCGCCGCTTCGACCAGGTTCCAGGGGTCGGTGTGGTGATCCGGTACCCACGGGATGTTGCCGTCGGGAAGCTGGATGGCCGCGATCGCGTCGACCGTGTCCGCAAGCTTGTCGGCGGTCACAATTCCTTCGACGTTGGTCAGCACGTTCATTGCAGCTTCTCCGTATAGACGATCAGGCTCTTGCCCAGCACCGGGTTCAGCGCCCGGTCGAGGAGCCGGGCCCAGCGCGGACGGTTGGTCAACTCCCAGACGAGGAAGTCGTGGTACTTGCGGACCGGCAATGCATCCGGGTTGTCGACGCCGACCGCGCAGCGGAGGACCCAGTACGGGGAGTGGAGCGCGTGCGCGTGGTGTGAGCCGCGCAGCACGAGACCGGCCCGTTGCAGCTTGGCCTCGAGCTCGGGTTGGCGGTAGATCCGGACGTGCCCGCCCGGAGTGTCGTGGTACCGATGATCGAAGGCCCAGCAGATCCGCTCCGGCCACCGCGTCGGGACCGTGACGGCCATGCGGCCGCCGGGGCGCAGCACCCGGACGAGCTCCCGCATAGCGGGCTCGTCGTCGGGGATGTGCTCGAGGACCTCGGCGGCGATGATGCGATCGAACGACTCGTCGGGGAACGGCAAGGTGAGCGCGTCGCCGTTCACCATCCCGCCGACCGGGCCGTGTGGCAGCTCGCCGGCGGCGACCATTCCGCCGCTCACCGCGGCCGCGTCCTTGAGCTCGGCGTCGTCGGCGTCGAGCGCGACGACCGTGGCGCCGCGCCGCATCGCTTCGAACGCGTGGCGACCTCCACCGCAGCCCAGGTCCAGAAGCGTCTGTCGATCGCGCAGGTCGAGCCGATCGAAGTCGACCGTCAGCATCCGCGCGCCGCTCCGTCGTACCCGTCGAGGAGGGCGCGGTAGTGCTCGACCGTGCCCTCAGCGGTCTTGCGCCACGTGAAGCGCTCGAGCACGCGGGCGCGGCCCGCGGACGCCGATGCGCTCCCGCAGCGTGCTGATCGTCGAGCGCACGCCCGAGCGCGGATGCCAGGGCGGACGGGTCTCCGGGCGGCACCAACAGGCCCGTCTCGCCGTCGCGCCCGACGACCTCGGGCAACGCCCCGCCCGTCGTGGCGACGATCGGCACGCCGCACGCCATCGCCTCGACCGCCGGGAGCGAGAATCCTTCGTACAGCGACGGCACCGCCGCGAGCTCCGCCTCGGCGTACAGCTCGACGATCCGGTCGGTGGTCACGCCGTGCACGAACTCGACGGCGCCGTCGAGGCCGAGCCGTTCGATCAGGGCCGGGATCTTGCTCCTCCCCTTGGGCCGGCCGATGACGACCAGGTGTGCGTCATCCCGCTCGGTGCGCACCTTCGCCACCGCCTCGAGCAACGAGGCGAGGCCCTTCATCGGCACGTCGGCACTCGCCGTCGTCATGATGCGGCCGGGGACGCGGGCGATCTCGGGCCGGGGACGGAACACGGCAGGGTTGGCGCCGACGGGCACGACGTGCAGCCGGTCCGCGTCGACGTGCATCGCCGTCAGGATGTCGCGCCGCGACGACTCCGAGACAGTGAGGAGCCGCGGGATATGACGGGCGACGCGCGTCTGCATGTCGATGAACCCGTACCAGCGATGCAGCGTGAACCGCTTCCATGCCCGTTTCGCGTGCGCGAGGTCGAGGTCGCGATCCACCGTGACGGGATGGTGCAAGGTCGCCAGCATCGGCCAGCCGTCGTCGACCATCTTGGCGAGACCGGTGCCGAGGCACTGGTTGTCGTGCACGATGTCGAAATCGGCGCGCCGGTTCCGCAAGAGCCGGCGCACACGCAGGCTGAACGTGTACGGCTCGGGGAACCCGGCCGCGCACATGATCGCGAACTCGGCGACGTCGATGCGGGTCTTGAACTCCGACGGCCACGGCACGCGGAACGGGTTCTCCGGTCGATACAGATCGAGGCTCGGGACACGCGTGAGCTGTCGGGCGTCTGCGAGGTCCGGGTACGGCTGGCCCGAGAACACCTCGACGGTGTGACCGAGACCGGTGAGCTCGCGCGCCAGCTCGCGCGTGTAGACACCTTGGCCGCCGCAGTGCGGGTTGCCGCGGTACACCAGATAGGCGACGCGAAGGGGCTGATCCGGGCGCGGCATGAAGCGAGCAGCCTATCGGGGGAGCGCCGGGTACTCTCGCCGCGGCGGCGGCGACGAGGAGCAACCGTGAACACGATCTACGCGGGTCCGAAGCGCGGTGCCGACCGGGCGGTGCTCCTGGCGCACGGCGCCGGCTCCGACATGCACGCGGCGACGCTCGGACGCGTGGCCGACGCGCTCGCGGCGGCGAAGATCCCGTCCCTCCGCTTCAACTACCCGTATCGGGACGCGGGGAGGAAGTCACCCGACCGCGCCGCCGTGCTCGACGCCGCCACGCGCGAGGCGGCGGCCGAGCTCGCCCGCACCACGAAGCTGCCGCCCGAACGGCTCGTGCTCGGAGGGCGGTCGATGGGCGGCCGGTACTGCTCGCTCGTCGTCGGCGACGACGAGGATCCGGTGCCGGCACGGGGTCTGCTCCTGCTCGGCTACCCGCTGCACGCGCCGGGGAAGCCAGACCAGCCGCGCGTCGAGCATTTCCCGCGCATCCGCGTCCCGTGCCTGTTCGTGAGCGGCACGCGCGACTCGCTCGCGTCGCACGACGCACTCAGCGACGCGGTCAAGGCGATCAAGGGCCCGGTCACCATGCACTGGCTGGAGTCGGCCGACCACGGCTACCGGCCGAAGAAGTCGACGGGCCGGACGGCCGAGGACGTCGCCGCCGAGGTCGCCGACGTGTCCGTGCAGTGGGTGCAATCACTGCCCGGGTGACGAAGGGCGTACGTCAGTCGCCGGTCTTGCCGTCGATCTGACCGCCGAGATCGGGTGAAACGGCCACGGCGGCAGCGTATTTCCGAGGGACATGCGTCACACCCGAGAAACCGTTCGTGACACCCGCGAACACCGCGCGAAGGGTCTGTGAACCGGGCCGTATTGTTCGGGTCGGCGCACCGGCACCTGCGAGACTGGCGGAATGCGAGTTCGTCGTTACTTCGCCTTCGTCGACCTGTGCGGGTTCACCCGGTTCACCGAGGCGCACGGCGACGAGGAGGCCGTCGCCGTGCTGACGGGCTTTCGAGCGCTCGTGCGCGACCTGTCGTCCGACCACGGGGTGCGAGTCGCGAAGTGGCTCGGCGACGGCGCGATGTTCGTGAGCACCGACGGTCCGGCGCTGGCGGCGGCGCTCCTCGCCCTCGACCAGCGAGCGGCCGACGCCGTCGACCTGCCTCTCCGGGCCGGGTTCTCCGGCGGCGACGTGATCCTCTTCGAGGGCGACGACTACATCGGCGGCCCCGTGAACCTCGCGTCGCGTCTCAGCGACGTCGCATCGCCGGGCGAGATCCTGGCCAGCGCCGACATGGCCGAGTTCGTGCCCGAGGGCGGTGAGGTCCGGGCGGTCCAGCCGCGGCTGGTGCCCGGGTTCATGCGCCCGGTGCCGATCGTCGCCGTCGGCGTCGTCGATCCGATCACCGGCACGCACGAGATCATCGCCAGCTGAGCTTCGCCGTCCCGGCGGGACCGAGCGGTAACCTGCATCGCCATGGCGTACGCGACGTTGCGGTTCGAACGCGAAGGGTCCGTCGGATGGTTGCGGCTCTCCCGTCCTGATCGACTCAACGCGTTCACGCCCGAGATGTGGCGCGAGCTGCGCGAGCTGGGCGCCGTGCTGCGTGACGATCCCGAGCTGCGCGCGCTCGTCGTCATCGGCGAGGGCCGTGCGTTCTCGAGCGGCATCGACACGTCGGTCTTCGCCGGCGACGCGTCCACCGCCGACTCGCTGGAGACGGACGCGGCCGACCGCCACCACGACGACCCCGCCGTCGACGCGATCATGCAGACGCAGGACGCGTACACGTGGCTCGAGGAGGCGCCGTTCGCGACGATCGCGGCGGTGCGCGGGTACGCGCTCGGCGCCGGGCTCCAACTCGCCTTGGCGTGTGACGTGCGCGTGTTCGCCGAGGGGACGAGAGCGGGCCTGCTCGAGTTCAAGTACGGGATCATCCCCGACCTCGGCGGCACCCAGCGTCTCCCGCGGCTCGTCGGTGCGGGCAAGGCCAAGGAGCTCGTCTTCACGGCCGCTCAGATCGACGCCGACGAGGCGTTCCGCATCGGTCTGACCGAGCAGCTCGTCGCGGACTCCGAGCTCGAGCCCACGGTCAGCGCGCTCGCCGCCACGATCGCCGCCCAACCGCCGCTGGCCGTCGAAGGCGCCAAGCGCGCCATCGAGGTCGCAGGCACGGTCCCGACGCGCGACGGGTTGCGGGTCGAGGCCGAGCGGCAGGCCGTCTGCCTGCGCTCCGACGACATGAAGGAAGCGATCGCCGCCTTCGTGGAGCAGCGGGCGCCGAGCTACCAGCGCCGGTAGCGAGCGGAGATGGACGCGTTCGTCGTCCGCGCCGGCGGACCGCTGTCGGGCACCGTGCGGGTGTGCGGCGCGACCAAGAACGCGGGGCTGAAGCAGATGGCGGCGGCGCTCCTCGCCCCCGGCGTCACGGTGCTGCGCAACGTCCATCCCGTGCTCGACCTCGACGCCATGCTCGACGTGATGCGCGCCATCGGCGCCGACACCCGATGGACGGGCGAGAACGAGCTCACCATCGACGCCGCCGGTCCGCTCACACCCGAGGCGCCGTACGAGCTGGTAACCCGGATGCGGGCGTCGATCAACGTGCTCGGCCCGCTGCTGGCGCGCTGCGGGGAAGCGCGCGTCGCGATGCCGGGCGGCGACAACATCGGCAGCCGCAAGCTCGACATGCACTTCCGCGGGCTCCAGGCGATGGGCGCCGAGCTCGAGATCGTGCACGGCCTCATCGAGGCTCGATGCCAGGCGCTGTGCGGCACCCGGATCGTGCTCGACTTCCCGAGTGTCGGCGCGACCGAGAACCTGCTCACCGCGGCCGTGCTCGCGAAGGGACAGACGGTGCTCGACAACGCCGCGCGCGAGCCCGAGATCACCGACCTCGCCGCCTTCCTCAACCGCATGGGCGCGCAGATCTCGGGCGCGGGGTCGTCGACCATCGAGGTCGAGGGCGTCGAGCACCTGACTCCGGTCGAGAACGAGATCATGGGCGACCGCATCGAGGCCGGGACCATCCTGATGGCGTGCGGCGTCGCCGGCGGCGAGGTCACCATCGAGGGCACGCGCCTCGAGCACCTCGAGATGGTGGCGCTCAAGCTCGGCGAGATGGGCCTCGAGGTGTCGCCCACGCCCGACGGGCTCTGGGCGCGCCGCGACGAGCGGATGCACGCCGTCGACGTGGCGACGTTGCCGTACCCCGGATTCGCGACGGATTTCATGCCGCTGGTGGTGGCGCTGCTCGCCACCGCCGAGGGCTCGGGCATCGTCACGGAGAACGTGTTCGACAACCGCTTCGGGTTCGTCGACGAGCTTCATCGCATGGGCGCCGACATTCGCAATGAGGGCCGTCACGCGGTGGTGCGGGGCGTCGACCGGCTGTCGGGCGCGCCGGTTCGGGCCCAGGACGTGCGCGCCGGCGCCGCACTCGTGGTCGCCGGCCTCGCCGCCGACGGCGAGACCCGGGTGCTCGATCCCTTCCACGTCGACCGGGGCTATCCCGACCTCGCCGGCCAGCTCCGGGCGCTCGGCGCCGACGTGCGTCGGGTCCGGGAAGGCGTGGGAGAATAGGAGTGTTGAACCGGGGAGACCCGGTCCGAGCGACGCAACGGAGCAGCAGATGCCGACCGAAACCGACACCGACGACAGAGAAGCCGGGGTCCTCGAGGCCATCGATGCCATCCGCCCCGCTCTCCAGAGCGACGGCGGCGACATCGTCTTCAACGGCATCGACGGTGACAGCGCAGTGCACGTCACGTTGGTGGGCGCCTGCGGCACGTGCCCGGTGTCGATGATGACCCTCAAGGCCGGCGTCGAGCGGATCATCATGGACCGCGTTCCGGGGATCACCGAGGTGATCTCCGAATAGAAGCTCCCAACAACCCATCCGCGCTCGTCGAAGCGGCCCGTCGGGGCGATCGCGCCGCCGTCGCCAAGCTGATCTCCCTGGTCGAAGCGGGCGGGGACGCCGCCACCGACGCCGTCGGCCGCTTGTACCTGAGCACCGGTGGCGCCTACACGATCGGGGTCACGGGCGCGCCCGGGTCGGGCAAGTCGACCCTCACCGACAAGCTCATCGGCCTCATTCGCGGGTCGGGCACCGAGGTGGGCGTGCTCGCAATCGACCCGAGCAGCCCCTTCAGCGGCGGCGCCATCCTCGGCGACCGCGTGCGCATGCAGGACCACGCGACCGACGAGGGTGTGTTCATCCGGTCGATGGCGACGCGTGGCCACCTCGGCGGGCTGTCGCTCGCCACCCCGCAGGCGGTTCGGATCCTCGACGCGGCGGGAAAGCCGTGGATCATCATCGAGACCGTCGGTGTCGGGCAGGTCGAGGTCGAGGTGGCGGGCGCCGCCGACACGACCGTCGTCGTCGTGAACCCGCGCTGGGGTGACGGCGTGCAGGCGAACAAGGCCGGCCTGCTCGAGATCGCCGACGTGCTCGTCGTCAACAAGGCCGACCGCGAGGGCGCGGCCGACACCGTGCGCGACCTCGAGATGATGCTCGAGCTCGCGGGTCAACGCGACTGGCGGCCACCGATCGTGGAGACGGTCGCGACCGACGGCCGGGGCGTCGACGATCTCTGGCGGGCCGTTCTCGACCACCGCGCGCACCTCGAGGCCGACGGGCGGCTCGAGCGACGGCGCGGAGCCCGGCTGCGCGACGAGCTGCGCGCGATCGTGCACGAACGCCTGCGGGCGGGTGCGGAGGAGCGGTGCCGGGGCGAGCGCTTCGACCGGCTGGTAGAGAAGGTCGCGGCACGCGAGCTCGATCCGTACGGCGCTGCCGACGAGCTGCTGCAGCTCTAACCTCCCGGAGGTGACCGACCACCCGCTCGCAGTGATGCTGCTCGCGGCTGCGCACGGCGAGCACCCGCCGCCCGACGGCTTCGTCGAGGTGTTGCCGTCGCCGGGAGGGCCCGCCGATGCCATCGTCGACTTCACCGCTCACCTCGTGGTGGCGGCGGACGTGCCCGCCGACGACGTGCTCAACGCACTCCCCACCGGGGAGCTGTCGGCATGGACGCACCCGTCCTTCCAGCTGTGGCTCGCAGAAAAGCTGGGGACGAAGCCCGGGAGCCGCGACCTCGTGATGGCTGCAACCGCCGACCGACCACGCCGACATCGAGCTCACCCCGCGCGACGACCTCGGCGAGCACGACCGCGTGCGGCGCGCGGCGCGCTACCGCCGAGACCTCCGGGTCTTCACCGATGGCGAGGAGCTCGGCGTGCTCGTCATCGGCCGGGGCCTGGCCGGCCGCCTGGAGTGCGCGTTCGAGGTCGAGCCGGCCGCGCGCCACCGCGGGCTCGGACGGCGACTGGCGCTGGCAGCGCGCACGTACGTTCCGGAGGGCGGAGCGATCTTCGCCCAAGTCGCGCCGGGGAACGTGGCGTCGGTGCGAGCGTTGCTGTCCGCCGGGTTCCGCCCCATCGGCGGCGAGGTGCTGTTCGCACGCCCGTCCTAGAACAGGGAGAGACACGCATGTCCGAGAGCGTTCGTATCGATCGCCGCCCCGACGGCGTCGCCACCGTGCGGATCGACCGGCCGCCGCTCAACGCGCTCTCGGGGGCGCTCCTCGAAGAGCTCGCGTCCGCGGCTCGTCAGCTCGCCGACGACTCCGACGTGAAGGCGGTCGTCGTGCTCGGCGCCGCCAAGGCGTTCGCGGCCGGCGCCGACATCAGCGAGTTCGGCGGGCCGGCCGAAGGGCGCGCGGTCAGCAACCGCTTCCGGGCCGCGTTCGACGGCATCACCGAGATCCCTCGGCCGGTCATCGCCGCGATCAACGGCGTCGCACTCGGTGGTGGCCTCGAGCTCGCGCTCGCGTGCGACCTGCGGATCGCCGCCGACAACGCCCGCGTCGGACAGCCGGAGACGCTGCTCGGAGTCATGCCCGGCGCGGGCGCGACGCAGCGCCTACCCCGGCTGGTCGGTCCGGCCCGGGCGAAGGAGCTCATCTGGAGCGGTCGGCAGGTGAAGGCGGACGAGGCGCTCGCCATCGGTCTCGTCGACCGCGTCGTCGCGGCCGCGGAGCTCGAGGACGCCGCGCTCGCATGGGCGGCGTCGTTCGCGTCGGGCGCGGTCGTCGCCATGGGCGTCGCCAAGATCGTGATCGACGGCGGCCTCGACGGACGGATCGACGACGGCCTCGACCTCGAGACGGAGGCGTTCGCCGAGGTGTTCGGCACCGAGGACGCCGCCATCGGCGTCCGCAGCTTCCTCGAGCACGGCCCCGGCAAGGCGAAGTTCGTGGGGCGCTGAGGCGTCAGGCCATCGTGCCGCGAGTTGCTCCGCGGCGAGCCGGAGATGTCCGTCGTCGACCGATGAGTCGGCGGCGCCGGCCGAGTCGTAGGGGCATGGCCAAGGTGCTGACTCACATGTGCATGTCGCTCGACGGGTTCGTCGCCCAGCCCGACGACAACCCGGCGGAGTTGTTCGACTGGTACTGGAACGGCGACGTCGTGGTGCCCAGCGCGCAGGAGAGCATGAGCTTCTCGGTTGATGCCGCAAGCGTCCCGATGCTGCAGGAGCTCACGTCGGGCTGCGGCGCGCTGATCGCCGGCCGTCGGCTGTTCGACCAGAGCGACGGCTGGGGCGACAACCACCCCGCCGGCGCTCCAGTGGTCGTCGTGACCCACCGTCCGCCGCCGGAAGATGCCGCAGAGCGGTTCCCGCGGACGACCTTCACCGGCAGCGTCGAGGAAGCGATCGCGACGGCGAAGGAGATCGCCGGCGACAAGTTCGTCGCGATCGCCAGCGCCGACATCATCCAGCAGGCGCTGAACCTCGGCCTCGTCGACGAGCTGTGCATCAGCCAGGTGCCAGTGCTGTTCGGTAGCGGCATCCGCTACTTCGGCGAGCTCGTCGGCGGACACGTCATGCTCGAGGACCCCGTCGTGGTCCAAGGCACCCGGGCGCTCCACCTCCGTTACCGGGTGCGCCGCTGACCGGCGTCGCGCAGTTCCTGCGCGGCGGGCTCGGGCGGGGTCGTGTTCACGAGGACGCCCGTGCCCTGCTCGAACCCGGCGGCGACGGTGATCCGCGTCTGCACCTCGATGTACCAGTGGAACACATCGGACCCGACGCCGGGCGGAGCGGTGTGGACGACGAAGTTGTACGGCACGTCGCCGAGCACGCCGGCGAGCCGGCCGAGGGCCTCGCGGGCAGCCCGCGCGACCGCGCCGATGTGCCCGTCACCGGCCTCGTCGAACCGCGCGCCACTGTCCGCGGAAGGCCACTCGGAGCTCGTACGGCGTGCTCGGCGCGCGCGGGCACCACGCCGGCGCCGGACCGTCGATGACCTGAAGCGCGTCGGCGGCGCCGTCCAGATCTGCGGCGACGAGGTCGTGACCGGCTGCTTCGAATCGTCGGACGGCGTGCTCGACCGCCGGCGGCACGAAGTCGAGCGCCACGAGCTGGGCGTGCGGATGCTCGATCGAAGCGCCGGCGGCGACGCCGTGGTTGATCACGACCTGCACGAACGCTCGACCCGCGCTCAGGTGGTACGCGGACGCGATCGCGGAGCACGGTGAGAACCTCGACCGCCTGCTGCTCGTCGAGCCGGGCGAACGACTTGCCGTGCGCGGGGGAGAGGACCGCGACCTCGTGCGCGCCCGTGGCACCCGGCCCGGCGTCGACGCCGCCGACGATCGGGTAGAGGTTCGGCACGACGCGCACGCGCCATCCCGGAGTGTCGGGTGCGCCGTCGCCGGTCCGGTACACCTCGGGCGGGGTCAGCCGCTCGTTGCCGGGGCAGAACGGGCAGTCCGTCGCCTTCGTCCCGGCGTCACGCTCGGGTGACGGGAAGGTGTGCGGGCGCGCCGCACGCCCGGGCGCGAGGAGCACCCATCGTCCGGTCAGCTCGTCCCGCCGCAGCTCTGGCACGGATCGCGAGGCTAGAGGGGTGCCGTACCCTGGGGACGTGACGCGTATCTCGCAGGTCAGGGTTGCGATTCTCGGCGGCGGTCCGGCCGGCAACACGTGCGCGACGGTCGCGGCCACGCTGGGGGCGCAGGTCACGCTGGTCGAGCGCGACGTCATCGCCGGGGCGGCCCACCTGTGGGACTGCATCCCGTCCAAGGCGATGATCGCCACCGGCGGCGAGCTGACGGAGCTCTCCCGCAGCCACGTCATGGGTCTGCAGGCGCAGGGCGGCGTCGACCTGGACGCGCTACGCGAGCGCGTCGCGTCGATCGAGCAGCACCTGCACGAAGGGATCGTGGAGCTGCTCGAGTCGCAGAAGGTGCGCCTTCTCCGCGGCACCGGGCGGCTGAAGGGCCCCCACGAGGTGGTCGTCGAGACCGCCGGCGGCATCGAGGAGCTCGAGGCCGACTTCGTGGTGGTCGCGACCGGCTCGCGTCCTCGGGTGCCCGAGTTCGCGCCGGTCGACTGCGAGCGGGTGCTCACGACCCGCCAGGCGTACCCGCCCCCCGAGCTGCCGGAGCACATGGTCGTGATCGGGTCCGGGGTCACGGGTGTCGAGTTCACGCACATGTTCGACGCGCTCGGATCGGACGTGACGCTCCTCGTCTCGCGCCAGCAGGTGCTGCCGCTCAAGGACCCGGAAGTGGCGGCCGCGCTCGAGGACGAGTTCATGCGGCGGGGCGTCGCGCTCCTCAAGGGCGCGCGAGCCAGCGACATCGAGCGCATCGGGGACACCGTCCGCGTCACGTGCGAGGACGGACGGATCGTGGAAGGGTCGCATGCGGTGCTGACCGTCGGGTCGATCCCGAACAGCGAGGACCTCGGTCTCGACGAAGCGGGCGTCGAGGTCGACGGCGGCGGCTACATCCCGATCGACCACCATTGCCGTTCGAACGTCGAGCACATCTACGCCGCCGGCGACGTGTCCGGGAAGCTGCCGCTGTCCTCCGTCGGCTGCGATGCAGGGCCGCAAGATCGCCGAGCACCTCATGGGCCTGCACAACCGGCCCCACCGCCACCTCGACTACGACAAGGCCGCTCAGGCGATCTTCACCGATCCCGAGATCGCCGAGGTCGGGCTGGCCGAGGCGGAGGCGTTCTCGCTCGGCAGGAAGATCCGCGTCACGAAGGTTCCGTTCTCGTCGAACGCCAAGGCACACATCAAGGGCGACCCGCGCGGGTTCGTGAAGATCCTCTCGGACCCGGCGACGGGTGTGGTGCTCGGCGGCTCGATCGTCGGGCGCAACGCCGCCGAGCTCATCAGCGTGATCGCGGTCGCCGTCACCAACGGGCTGACGGTCGGCGACATCGTCGACTCGCTCCTCGTGCACCCGACCCTGTCCGAGTCGCTGGCCGAAGCCGCCTCGTAGCCCGTCCCCTTTTTGGCGTCACCTACATGCCGTGGAGGCACAGAGATGACGCCAAAAGCCGGATCGCTACGCCAGCAGCTCGCCGCGCACGACGGTCACGGCGCGACCGGCGAGGATCGTCCGGCCGCCGTCGGTGCGCACCCGCACCACACCGCCGCGGGCGGACGCCTGGTAGCCGGTCAGCTCGGACTTCCCGAGCCGCTCGGCCCAGTACGGGCCGAGCGCGCAGTGGGCGGAGCCCGTGACCGGGTCCTCGTCGATCCCGAACTTCGGTCCGAAGCAGCGAGAGACGAAGTCGTACGCGGGAACGTCCGACGGTGCGGTCACCACTGCGATCCCGAACGGCTCGAGCCGCGCGAAGTCGGGCTCCGTGTCGCGCACCGCACCGGCGTCCGCCAGTTCCAGGACCCATCCGATGCGGCCGCTCGACACCGCCTCGGCCGCGACGCCCAGGGCGTCAAGCAGTCCGGGTTCGGGAGCGGCCGGCTCCACCGGGTCGGACGGGAAGTCGAGCTCCACCTCGTCGCCGGATCGCGTCGCGGTGAGCACGCCGCTGCGCGTCTCGAACTGCGCCGCCGTGTGCACCGGGAGGCGCAGCGTCTCCCACAGGACGTGGGCGCTCGCCAGGGTCGCGTGACCGCAGAGATCGACCTCCACGCTCGGCGTGAACCAGCGCAGCCCGAACCGTCCCTCGCCGTCGAGCCGGTGCACGAACGCGGTCTCCGACAGGTTCATCTCGGCCCCCACCGCCTGCATCCACGCCGGGTCGGCGGGCGCCTCGAGCAGGCACACGGCGGCCGGGTTGCCGGCGAACGGGCCCGACGCGAAGGCGTCCACATGGAACAGGGGTGCACCCACGGCGGGGCTACTCGATGACGATCAGCACGTCGCCGGTGCCCACGGTGTCGCCCGCCGCGACGCGGACCTCCTTCACGGTCCCGCCCAGCTCGGCGTTGATGTGGTTCTCCATCTTCATGGCCTCGAGCACGAGCAGCGCCTGGCCGGCCTCGACGGCGTCGCCTTGGGCGACGAGCACCTTCACGATCGTCCCCTGCATCGGCGAGCTGACGGTCCCCCCGCCGCCGGCGCCCCCGCCGGCGGCGAATCGCGGCTTGCTCACCCGACCGCCCGTCGGCCCCCCGCGCCCGGCGGCGTCGCCCGCCGCCGGCCCTTCCGGCAGCCACACCCGCACCGAGAACCGCTTGCCGTCCACCTCGACCGGGATCGTGCGTTCCTCGAGCGGTACCGCCTCGGGGTCGGCACCCGACGCGACGGGGACCGGTTCGGGCGCCGCGCCGCGAGCAGCGCCGGGTCGACCTCCTCCTCGACCCACCGCGTCGAGTGGTTGCCGGCCACGAAGTCCGGATGGTCGAGCAGGACGACGTCGGCGGGCACGGTGGTGCGCACGCCGCCGACCTCGAGCTCCCGCAGCGCGCGGAGCATCCGGCGACGTGCTGCTTCGCGGTCGGTGCCCCACACCACCAGCTTGCCGACGAGGTTGTCGTAGAACTGCGAGATCGTGTCGCCTTCGTCGTAGCCACCGTCCCACCGGACACCCGGACCGGTCGGGACGCGCAGACGCGAGATCGTGCCCGGTGAGGGCAGGAACTTCTTCGTCGGATCCTCGGCGTTGATGCGGCACTCGATCGAGTGACCGTGCCGCTCGACGGATTCCTGCGTGAACGACAACCGCTCGCCCGCTGCGACGCGAAGCTGCTCGGCGACGAGGTCGAGGGACGTCACCATCTCGGTCACGCAGTGCTCGACCTGCAGCCGCGTGTTCATCTCCAGGAACCAGAACTCGCCGTCCTGGTACAGGCACTCGACGGTGCCGGCGTTGACATAGCCGCACGCCTTGGCGACTTTCACCGCCGCTTCGCCCATGGCGGTGCGCACGTCGTCGGCGAGGCCGGGCGCCGGCGTCTCCTCGATCAGCTTCTGGTGGCGGCGCTGCGTCGAGCAGTCGCGCTCACCGAGCCACACGACGTTGCCGTGTGTGTCGGCGAACACCTGGAGCTCGATGTGACGAGGTCGCGTCAGGTATCGCTCGAGGTACGTCTCGGGCCGCCCGAAGTACGCCTGGCTCTCCCGGGCCGCCGAGTCGAGCGCCGACTGCGCGTCGTCGGGTCCGTCGACGACCTTCATGCCCCGGCCGCCGCCGCCGAACGCGGCCTTGATGGCGACGGGCCAGCCGTGCTTCTCGCCGAAGGCCACCACCTTGTCGGCCCCGGTGATCGGCTCGAGCGTCCCGGGCACCGCCTCGACGCCGGCGGCCGCCGCCGCCGTGCGGGCCGAGATCTTGTCGCCCATCACCTCGATCGCCTCCGGCGGCGGCCCGATCCAGGTCGTGCCCCGCTCACTGACGGCCCGGGCGAAGTCGGCGTTCTCGGCGAAGAAGCCGTACCCCGGGTGCACGGCTTCGGCACCGCTGCGCGCGATCACGTCGACGATGGCGTCGGTGTTCAGGTAGCTCTCGGCCGCGGTCTGGCCGCCGAGTGCGTACGCCTCGTCCGCGTATCGCACGTGGGCGGCGTCGCGGTCGAGCTCGGAGTAGACGGCGACGGTCGCGACGCCGAGCTCGCGACACGTGCGCATCACACGGATCGCGATCTCGCCTCGGTTGGCGACGAGCACCTTGGTGAACGGCGGGGTCGGCACGGACGGCTCCTGGAGCGCCTCGACGGTGGCCGTATCCTACGGTCGATGCCCGAGGGCGAGGCGATCGAGCGTCCGCACGAGGTTCGCTGGTTCGACTCGCTCGATTCGACGAACCGCTACGTGCTGGACGAGGCGCGCCGTGGCGCACCCGAAGGTCTGGTCGCGGTCGCCGATTTCCAGACCGCGGGGCGCGGCCGCCGGGGCCGCGGATGGGAGGCGCCGCCCGGGGCGTCGCTGCTCGTGTCGGTGCTGCTGCGGCCGTCGCTCGCACCCGAGCGGACGCCCCTCGTGTCGATGGCGTGCGGCGTCGCGATGGCCGAGGCGGTGACCCGCGTCGCCGGCTTCGCACCCCGTCTGAAATGGCCGAACGACCTCGTCGTCGGCGATCGCAAGCTGGCGGGGATCCTCGCCGAACGCGACGCCGACGCGATCGTCGTCGGCGCGGGTGTCAACGTCGCATGGCAGGAGCTCCCGCCCGACCTGGCCGACACCGCGACCGCCTGCAACCTCGAGACCGGCCGCACCGTCGACCGCCGTGAGCTGCTCGATGCGTACCTCGCCGAGCTCGACCGCCGCTCCGACGACCTCGACGGAATCGTCGCCGAGTACCGCGCGCGACTCGCGACGCTCGGCCGCCGCGTCCGGGTCGAACGACCGGGCGACGAGCTCGTCGGGCGCGCCGTCGACATCGGCGACACCGGTGGGCTCCGGATCGAGAGCGACGGTGGCGACGTGGTCGACGTCCACGTCGGGGACGTCGTGCATCTCAGGCAGGTGTGACCCAGCCGATCACGGATCGGGGACGCGCTCGATGAGCTCGGTCAGCAGGACGGCGAGCTTGTCGCTCGTCGGCCCCGGCGCACTCGGCAACTCGCGAGCCGTCGACCACGCCGATCGGCTGCACCTCGCGCGTCGAGGACGTGAGAAACGCCTCGTCGGCATCGCCCAGCGCGGCCCGGTCGAGCACGGTCTTCTCGGCGGTGATGCCGTTGGCGGCACACAGCTCGAGGACGAGGGCGCGGGTGACGCCGAGCAGGCAGCCGGAGTCGGAGGGCGGCGTGCGCACGACACCGTCGCGCACCACGAACACGTTCGACCCCGTCGCTTCGCAGAGCTCGCCACGCGTGTTGAGGAAGATCGCCTCGCCGGCGTCGCGCTCACGCGCGTAGGCGAGGGCGCGGACGTTCTCGGCGTACGAGGTGGTCTTCAAGCCGGCGACGGCGCCGTGCTCGTTGCGGCACCACGGGACGATCACGACCCCGACGGTCGGCGGCCAGGGCCTCGCCGGGGCGGCGACGACGATCACCGTCGGGGGGCCGTCGCCGCGTTCCGAGCCGAGCGGTGAGGGGCCACCCGTGACGGTCAGCCGCACCCGGCCGTCGGTGAGGTCGTTGGCGGCGAGCACGGCGTCGACCGCGGCGCGCAACTCCTGGGATCCCGGTGTGGTCAGACCGAGCCCGGCGGCCGACCGGACGAGGCGCTGGTGGTGACGCGTCCACGCGAACGGGACGCCGCCGTACACGCGCAGCGTCTCGAACACGCCGTCGCCGACGAGGAGCCCGTGGTCGAAGGGCGACACGCCCGCTTCATCCGCACGCACGAGCTTGCCGTCGAGCCAGAGGACCAGGTCGTTCATGGGTGTGTCACCGCCAGCGCCTCGTCGCTCGCTTCCGCGCGCTCGGCGCCCGCTGCGGCGAGGAGGCGCGCCGCCTTCAGCTCGGTCTCGGCCCATTCGGAAGCCGGCTCCGAGTCGGCGACGATGCCGGCGCCGACGCCGAGGTGCGTGTGGCCGCGTCCGACCGTGAACGTGCGGATGGCGACGTTGAGATCGCCGGCGTCGCGTTCGGTGTCGATCCAGCCCACCGCGCCGCAGTACACGCCCCGTGGTACCGGTTCGAGATCCTCGATGATCTGCATCACACGCGGCTTGGGCGCTCCGGTCACCGACGCGGGCGGGAACGTCGCGCGCACGAGAGCGCGGACGCCGGTGCCGGCGCGCCTCCGCCCGCGCACTGTGCTCACGAGGTGATGGAGACCCGGGTGCGCCTCGACTGTGCACAACGCGGGGACCACGACCGAGCCGGGCTCGCACACGCGTCCGAGATCGTTGCGGGCAAGATCGACGATCATCACGTTCTCGGCCCGGTCCTTGCCACTCGCCGGGAGCGACACCGGATCGGTGCCCGTCCCCTTGATCGGGCGCGTCTCGACGTCGTGCCCGCGCCACGACAGGAACCGCTCCGGCGACGCGGACACGACAGACACAGCCGGCGTACCTGACGCGCCGTCGAAGCGGAGGAACGCCCCGTGCGGCGACGGGTTCGCGCGCTCGAGCGCGGCGAACAGCGCGACGGCGTCGGCGGAGCGATCGCACGTCAACCGGCGAGTGAGGTTCACCTGGTAACAGTCACCGGCGCCAATGTGCTCTCGGATCGTCGTGACGTGCGCCTCGAACTCGGCCCGTCCGAGGCTCGTCTGCCAGCAGGCCAGCGCCGGCGCGTGTGCCACCGCCGGGCGAGCAAGCGCCGATTCGTGCGCGCGCGCTAGCAGTTCGCCGGCCGGCCCCCGGCCTTGGAGCTCGGACCGCCCCGACGCCGGGTCGAGCACGAGGCGGGCCGGGAAGCGGGCGAGGAGGAGGTCGGGGAGGGGCGGACCGCCGTCACGCCGTTCGCGGCGTGAGACGCGCTCGACGGACCGGCCGAGCTCGTAGGCGAGGAACCCCGCCCACCAGCCGGGCCCCAGGCGGTCGAGCACATCGAGCGCCGCCGGCCCCGAGGCCACTCGCACCTCGTCGGGCTCGGCGGCGACCACGACACGCCGTCCGTCCCGCACGACGGCGGCGTCGACCGAGGGGGGGAGGGCGGACAGAACGTCGGCGGCGCTCGGTGAGGCACCCACGGGCATGAACTTCCTCTTCGCCGTCGCAAGCTCCGGCTTCGTGGCCGCGGTCGGCAAAGCCGCCGCTGCCACCGCGGAGGGTAGCGGCGCGGCCGGCCGCCTCTCCGCTCTTTCGACCGACCCGGGAATCGGCGTCCTCACCGGTACCATGACGCCTCCGATGACACGGTCGTTCCCCCGCGTCCTGCTCGGGCGCTTCGCAGTGGCGCTGGCAGTGGCGATCCCGCTCGTCCTCGGTGGCGTGGTCGGGGTGAACGCGTTCATCGACCGCAAGATCGACGAGATCCCGCGGGTCAAGGTCGACACGGCCCAGAACACCGACGCCGGCAAGCCGGCGAACTTCCTCCTCATCGGCTCCGACACCCGCGCCCAGGTGCAGACGCCCGAGGAGAAGGCGGCCTTCGGTGACGCCGCGCAAGAGGGCGGCCAGCGCTCGGACACGCTGATGGTCATCCACGTCGACCCCGAGCAGAAGACCGGGTTCCTCGTATCGTTCCCCCGTGACCTCGAGGTCAACGTCCCCGGGATCGGACAGTCGAAGATCAACGCCGCGTTCAACGCCGGGCCCCAGCGCGTCGTCGACACGCTCCAGCAGAACTTCAACGTCCCCATCCACCATTACCTCGAGGTCGACTTCCAGAGCTTCAAGGGCATCGTCGACGCGATGGGCGGCGTGCCCGTCTACCTCGATGCGCCGGCACGAGACACGCACAGCGGCTTCGAGTTCAACCCGTTCGGGTTCCGGCCGGCTTGCTATGTGCTCGACGGCTCCAACGCGCTCAACTACGTGCGGTCGCGCGGCCTCGAGAAGTTCATCGACGGGCGCTGGCAGACGGACCCCCGCGGCGACCTCGGGCGCATCGACCGGCAGCAGCAGTTCATGAAGCGCCTCGCGACCGAAGCGTTCCGCAAGTCCGTGAACAACCCCCGGACGGCGCTCGACATCGCCGACGAGACGATCCCGAAGCTGAAGGCCGACGAAGGGCTCGGCACCGGCGACATCAAGAAGCTCATCACGTCGTTCCGGCACGTCGACCCGAACGACCCGAACAGCCTCGAGATGGTGACGTTCCCGACCGTGCCCGGCCCGACCACCCAACGCCTCGGGGCGGTCCTCGAGGCGAAGCAGCCCGACGCCGATGCGGTGCTGGCGCGACTCCGCCAGTTCGGAACCCCGCCGGAGGTGGCGAACGGTCCCGCGCCGTCCGAGGTCCGGGTGCGTGTGCTCAACGGATCGGGCCAGAACGGGATCGCGTCCAAGACGGGGACCGACCTCCAGCAGCAGGGCTTCGTCAGCGTTGGCGTCGGCAACCAGGGCCACGTGAAGGCGACCGAGGTTCGCTATCGCCCGAGCTCGCTCGACAAGGCGCGGGTCGTGCAGAGCTATCTCGGCGGCGTCGGCAAGCTCGTCGAGGACAACTCGATCGTCGAGGCCGATGTGGCCGTCGTCCTCGGCACCGACTTCAAGGGGGTCACCCCGCCGCCCAACGCGGGCGCGCCCGACACGGCCGCGCCGGCCTCGGCGCCCGCGGCACCGGCCGCGCCCGCGTCGAGCGCCGCCGGCGAAGGGGAAGGGCAAGGCACCGGCTCCTCCGCCCGACCCGACCCAATGCTGACCGCTGCGGCACGGCCATGAGCGCGATCGCGGTAGTCGGCGGCGGTTACGTCGGGCTGACGACGGCCGCATGCTTCGCCCGGCTCGGGCACGACGTCGTGTGCGGCGAGCTCAACCGCGAGAAGGTCGCGCGCCTGAGCAAGGGTGAGGTGCCCGTCCTGGAGGAGGGCCTCCCCGCGCTCGTGGCCGAGGGTCTCGCCGCCCGCCGGCTCACCTTCGTGGTCGGGGCCGCCAATGCCGTGAGGAACGCCGAGTTCGTCTTCCTGTGCGTGCAGACCCCGCCGGACGACGACGGCGCCGCCGACCTCTCCATGCTCGAGGGCGCCGTGCGCGAGATCGCTCCCGTACTGCGCCCGGCGTCGGTCGTCATCAACAAGTCGACGGTCCCCGTCGGCACCGCCGCCTTCGTCGAGCGGCTGCTGGGCGAGGCCGGCGTCCCGGCCGGATCGATCGGCGTCGCGTCCAACCCGGAGTTCCTCCGCGAGGGAACAGCTGTGCGCGACTTCCTCGAGCCCACCCGGGTCGTCATCGGCTGCCAGGACACCGGCGTAGCGGTCCGGGTGTCCGAGCTCTACCGGAGCCTCCGCGCGCCGATCCTCGTGACCGACGCGGCGTCGGCGGAGCTGATCAAGTACGCCTCGAACGCGTTCCTGGCCACGAAGGTCTCGTTCATCAACGAGGTCGCCAACCTGTGCGAGGCCGTCAGCGCCGACGTGCGCGAGGTCGCGCTGGGCATCGGCTACGACCCGCGCATCGGCTTCGAGTTCCTCCACCCCGGGCCCGGGTTCGGCGGTTCGTGCCTGCCCAAGGACGTCGCCGCACTGCTCCACACGGCAGGCGAGGCCGGATACGGGTTCCGGCTGCTCTCCGCCGTCTCCGAGGTGAACGTGCTCCAGCACGAGCGCATCGTGGACAAGATCCGGGGCGCCGTCCCCGCCGGGCTGACCGGGGCTCGCATCGCACTGTGGGGTCTCACGTTCAAGGCCAACACGGACGACCTCCGCGACTCGCCGGCCCTCGGCGTGGCGTCGGCCCTGCTCGCCCAAGGCGCCGATGTCCGCGCCTACGACCCGGTCGCCGGTGAGCGGGCGCCGGACTGGGTGACCGGCCTCGACGTGGCCGCCGACGCCTACGACGCGTGCACGGACGCCGACGTCCTCGTCGTGCTCACCGAGTGGGACGAGTTCCGCTGGCTCGACTTCGACCGCGTCGGGGAGCTGATGCGCATCCGCCGGATCGTCGACGCCCGCAACCTGCTCGACCCCGCCGCCATGCGGAAGCGGGGCTTCGCGTACGAGGGCCTCGGCCGCTGATGCCCCGCGCCGTCGTCACCGGTGGCGCCGGGTTCCTGGGCTCGCACCTCTGCCGGGCGCTCGTCGGTCGCGGTTGGGACGTCCTCGCGATCGACAGCCTGCTCACCGGTCGGGTCGAGAACGTCGAGGACTCTGCTCGAGACCGGTCACTTCAGCCTGCAGCAGCACGACGTCACGCGGGCCGTCGCGGTCGACGGCCACGTGGACGCGGTTCTGCATTTCGCCAGCCCCGCGAGCCCGCGCGACTACCTCGAGTACCCGATCAAGACGCTGAAAGTCGGCTCGCTCGGCACGCACAACACGCTCGGTCTCGCCAAGGCCACCGGCGCGCGCTTACCTTCTCGCGTCGACGAGCGAGATCTACGGCGACCCGCAGGTCCATCCGCAGGACGAGGCGTACTGGGGTCACGTCAACCCCGTCGGCCCACGCGGCGTGTACGACGAGGCGAAGCGCTTCGCCGAGGCGATGGCGATGGCGTATCACCGGACGCACGATCTCGACGTCAAGATCGTGCGCATCTTCAACACGTTCGGTCCCTGCTCTGCGGGCAGGCGACGGCCGGGTCGTGTCGAACTTCCTGGTGCAGGCCTTGGATGGGAAGCCGCTCACGGTGTACGGCGACGGGACGCAGACGCGGTCGTACTGCTACGTCGACGACGAGGTGCGCGGCATCCTCGCCCTGCTGGACTCCGACTGGAACGGCCCGATGAACATCGGGAACCCCGACGAGTTCACGGTCCTCGACCTCGCCCAGAAGGTGCTCGAGGTCACTGGAGCGAGCTCCGAGATCGTGTTCGAGCCGCTCCCCGTCGACGATCCGGTACGGCGCCGGCCCGACATCACCCTCGCGAAGGAGGTTCTCGGCTGGCGTCCCGAGGTCGACCTCCGCGAAGGTCTCGCCCGCACCTACGACTGGTTCGGGAGGGAGCGTGAGCGAGGGCGGTCCTAGCGACGAGACCACGGAGCGATTCCGCACGCTGTCGGTCATCGTCCCCGTCTTCAACGAGCGCAGCACGGTCGCCGAGATCGTGCGCCGCATGCGCGCGGTCGAGCTGCCCGTGGAGCGCGAGATCGTCGTAATCGACGACGGCAGCGACGACGGCACCGGCGACGTCCTCACGCAGCTGGCCGACAGCACCGTCCGCGTCGTGAAACATCCACACAACCGGGGCAAGGGAGCTGCGATCCGCACCGGCCTCGAGAGCGCGACCGGCGATCTCGTCCTCGTGCAGGACGCCGACCTCGAGTACGACCCCGAGGACTGGCCCCGGCTGCTCGCGCCCGTGCTCAAGGGCCGTGCCCGCGTCGTGTACGGGTCGCGCTTCACCGGCGAGCGTCGCAACATGCTGTTCCTGCACTGGGTGGGCAACCGGTTCCTGTCGCTCGTCACCAACGTGCTCTACAACAGCACGCTCTCCGACATGGAGACCTGCTACAAGCTGTTCGACCGCCGCGTGCTCGACGGCATGCGACTCCAAGCCGACCGCTTCGACTTCGAGCCCGAGTTCACGGCCAAGGTCCTGCGCCGCGGCATCCGCATCTACGAGGTGCCGATCTCGTACGCCGGTCGTGAGCCGAGTGAAGGCAAGAAGATCACCTGGCACGACGGCGTCACCGCCCTGTGGACGCTCGTGAAGTACCGGTTCGTCGACTAGTGCCGGTCAGCGAGGCCGAGAGTCGGTGGGCGGCCGTCGTCATCAACTACGAAGCGGGAGAGGCGCTGTGCGACTGCGTCCGGTCGCTGCTCGCCGATGCGAGCGCCGGGGATCCGCCGCACGTCGTGGTGGTGGACAACGGGTCGTCCGACGGGTCGGCGGCGGCGGTGGCGCGCTCGCTGCCGGCCGTCACCGTGCTCGACCCGGGCGCCAACCTCGGGTACGCGCGCGCGGCCAACCTCGGGATCGCGGCCACGGACGCTCCGGTCGTCGCGGTGTGCAACCCGGATCTCGAGGTTCTCGAGGGCGCCGCCGGTGCCCTCGTTCACCGGCTCACCGCCGAAGGCGACCTGGGCGCGGTCGGTCCGATGATCCGCAACACCGACGGCACCATCTATCCGTCGGCGCGCTCGGTTCCGCGGGTGCGCGACGCCGTCGGCCACGGGATGCTCGGGCTCGTGTGGCGGACGAACCCGTTCACCCGTCGCTACCGGCAGCTCGACGCCGACCCGAGCCGGCCGCGAGACGTCGACTGGGTGTCGGGCGCGGCGGTGTGGCTCCGCCGTACGGCGCTGACGACGGTCGGCGGATGGGACGAGCGCTACTTCATGTACGTCGAGGACGTCGACCTCTGCTGGCAGCTCCGGCAGCGGGGCTGGCGCATCGGGTACGAGCCGGGCGCGGTGGTCACCCACGTACAGGGCGCCACGACGGCGAAGCACCCGTATCGGATGATCGCCGAGCACCACCGCTCCCTCTACCGGTTCGCGTCGAAGCGATGGCGCGGGATGCGCCGCCTCGCGCTGCCGCTCGCGGCCGGGTTCCTCGCGCTGCGGGCCGGGCTCGCGATGGCCGAGCACGCCCTGCGGCGCCGACCGAGGCCGCCACAGGTGACCGGGTAATCTCGGGCACGTCATGCCCAAGTCCCGCAATCGTTACGCCCGGGCGCAGGCCCGGGCTCGTTACCGTAAGCCCAAGCGGCGCGGGGGGTCGTTCGGCTGGAACATGGGCATCGCGCTCATCGCCGTCGTCGGCGTCATCTTGCTCGTCTGGACGGTGGCCAGCCGCAGGGACGACGCCCAGGCTGCGCCCCGCGCCGGCGATCCGACGACCGGCGCAGCCGGCGACCACTGGCACGCCTCGCTCGACGTGAACGTCTGCGGCCAGTGGCTCAGCCCCGCTCCCGAGTTCGAGACCCGGGCCGACAGCTCCGACATCCGCGTCGGCATCCACTCCCACGGCGACGGCCTGATCCACATCCACCCCTTCAACTCCTCCGAGAGCGGCAGCAACGCGACGCTGGGCCGCTTCCTCAACTACGGCGGCTGGTCGGCGAGCGCCGACTCGCTCGACCTGTGGCCCGGCTCGAACGGCCAGAAGGTGCAGGAGAAGAACGGTGAGGAGTGCACGATGCCCGACGGCACGAAGGCGAAGGGCACGCTCACCTGGTACGTGGACGGACAAGAAGCAGTCTGGCAACCCGGCCGACTACCACCCGAAGGACCAGCAGCGCATCGCCCTCGTGTTCGACCCTGCGGGCACGTCGCTCGAGTCGCTCGGGACGCCTCCCAACTCTCAGGCTCTGCAAGCACCGGTGGACGAGACACCGTTCACCGGGGGGACGCCGCCCGCTCCACCCTCCTCGTGAGGGCGATCGTCCTCGTCGGTGGCGAGGGGACCCGGCTCCGCCCTCTCACGTACACGACCCCGAAGCCGCTCCTCCCGATCGCCAATCAGCCGTTCCTCGAGCGGCAGCTCAGCTGGCTCGACCGGCACGGCATCGACGAGGTCGTGCTCTCGCTCGGGTACCTGCCCGACGCGTTCGCAGCGCGCTTTCCGGACGGCCGCTTCGGCGATCTCACGCTCCGGTACGCGGTGGAGGACGAGCCGCTCGGGACGGCCGGCGGCATCCGTTACGCAGCCGAGGTCGCGGGCATCGACGAGCGCTTCGTCGTGTGCAACGGCGACGTGCTCACGACGCTCGATCTCACCGACGATGGTCGGGTTCCACGATGCGAGCGGCGGCGAAGCGACCATCCACCTCTGCCGCGTCGACGACCCGTCCGCGTTCGGAGTCGTGCCCACACGCCCCGACGGTGAGGTCATGGCGTTCGTGGAGAAGCCGCCGCCCGGCCGCGTGCCCAGCCACTGGATCAACGCCGGCACGTACGTGCTCGAGCCGTCGGTGCTCGATCGGATCCCACCGCGCCTGACCGTGTCGGTCGAGCGCGAGACGTTCCCCCGCATGCTCGACCAGCGCGGCCGCTTGTTCGCGTTGCAGAGCGACGCCTACTGGATCGACATCGGAACCCCGGAGAAGTACCTCCAGGCCCACGCCGACGTGCTTGCCGGCGCGCTGGGTGTGCCGCCCGCGCCCGGCGCGGTCGAATCGGCGCCCGGCGTGTGGAAGCAGGGAAGCGCGTCGATCGCAGCCGACGCGCGCGTCGAAGCACCGGTGTTGCTCGGCCCGGGAGTCAGCATCGGTTCCGGCGCGCGGGTGAGTCAGGCTGTGCTCGGCCCGGAGTGCTCGGTCGGGGAGCGCGCCAGCGTGCTCCGTTCGGTGATGCTCGAGCACGCGTGCGCCGCGGACGACGCGTCGGTTCTCGACGCCGTCATCGGCGCGGAGGCGACGCTCGAGCACGGGGCCGTCGCCGCCGGGGGCACGATCATCGGCGCGTCGACGGTGGTCACCGCGGGGTCGCGACTCTCGGGCGCCCGGGTGCCGGTGCAGGTTTCGACGACCCGGTGAGAGCGCTGGTCACCGGCGGTGCCGGCTTCATCGGGTCCACGCTCGTGGACCGGCTGCTCGCCGAGGGTTGGGACGTCGACGCCGTCGACGATCTGTCGACGGGCACGCTCGCGAACCTGAGCGACGCGCGCGCTCACCGGAACCACCGCTTCACGTTCCACCGCCTCGACGTCCGCCGTCCCGACGTGTGCGACCTCATCGTCCGCCGCCGGCCCGACATGATCTTCCACCTGGCGGCCCAGGCGTCGGTGCGCGAGTCCGTGGCGCGCCCGACCTTCGACGCCGAGGTCAACATCCTGGGCTCGCTGAACGTGTTCGAGGGTGCGGTGGAGGCGGGGGCGGGCAAGATCGTGTTCGCCGGCTCCGGCGGGACGTTGTACGGCGTGCCCGACGAGGTGCCGGTCAGCGAGGACCACCGGCAGGCGCCGGGGTCGCCCTACGGCGTGTCGAAGAAGGCGGTCGGTGACTATCTCCACTACTACCGGACCGTGCACGGCATGGAGTACACGGTCCTCGCGCTCGCGAACGTGTACGGCCCGCGTCAGGACCCGCACGGCGAGGCGGGCGTGATCGCGATCTTCGCCGGCCAGCTGCTCGAGACCGGTGCGCCCGACGATCTTCGGTGACGGCGGGCAGACGCGGGACTTCGTCTACGTCGACGACGTCGTCGACGCATTCGTCCGTGCCGCCGACCACGGCGACGGGCTCGTCCTGAACATCGGCACCGGCGTCGAGACCAGCGTCCAGGATCTCTTCGACACGATGGGCTGGCTCACCGACTTCGACGAGCCGGCCCGCTACGCGATGGCGCGCCCCGGCGAGCTGCAGCGCTCCGCGTTGGACCCGGCCCGCGCCGCGCAACCACCTCGGCTGGCAGCCGTGGACCGATCTCGAGGACGGGCTGCGCCGCACGATCGACTGGTTCCGCGCCGTCCCGGTCGGGACGCGTCGCTAGCGAGCCGGGCGGCGCGTCAGCCGATCGCGCGGAGCTCGTCGAGCGGGACCGGTGGGCGCGTCCGAGCCGTGTACGCGGGGTCACGCCGGCCGACGAGAACCAGCGCGTGCGGGAGCCAGTCGTCGGGGAGCTCGAGCGCGTCGCGGGCCTCCGCAGGGCAGAAGATCGGCGCCGCGACCCAACACGAGGCCAGGTCGGCGGCCGCGGCGGCGAGCATGAGGTTCTCGACCGCGGCGCCGAGCGACAGCAGCGCCATGCCCCACTCCGCGAGCTGTCGCGGCTCGTCCGGGTAACGGTCGAGCCCCTCCCACGTGAGGCAGCCGAGGACGAGCGCGGGAGCATCCGTCAGCTTGCGGTGGGAGGCGGCCACGAGCTCGTCGACCCGGGCCCGCGGGACCCCGTCTGCTCTCGAGGTCGCGCCGCCACCGTTCGCCCATGCCGCGCGCGAGCGCCGCCTTGCGATCGGGCGTGTCGACGACGACCCAGCGCCACGGTCGCGAGTGGTGCGGCGCCGGCGCGAGGCACGCCGCCTCGACGAGCCGGTCGAGCTCGGCGCGGGGAACGGGGTCGGGGAGAAACGCCCGGATCGACCTCCGTGCCTCGATGAACGCCGGGACGCCGGCCATCATCGGAACAGGTCCTCGGCCGGCGGGCGGACGAGCTCGCGGGCGGAGCCCTCGCGGAACCATGTGGCATCGAGGCCGCGTACCACCACCGCGGGCACGTTCGCCGCCTTGCCCTTCACGAGCTCGGCCGCGCCCGCGATCTCGTCGGCGAGCGCGATCTCGGTGACCTGCAGCTCGCGGCCGTGGGCGTCGGATTGGCCGCGCAGGTCGACCACGGCGGCGAGCCCGGAGACACCGATCGCAACATCGGTGAGCCCGACGCGCCACGCGCGCCCGAACGTGTCCGACACGATCACCGCTACGTCGACGCCGGCCTGCGCCCGGATCCCGTCCCTGATGCGCCGGGCCGACCGGTCGGGGTCGACGGGGAGCAACGCGGCGTAGCCATCGTCGACGTTCGACAGGTCGATGCCGGCGTTCGCGCACACGAACCCGTGACGGGTCTCGCTGATGACGAGCTCGTCGCGCCGCCGCAGTATCCGCGCCGACTCGGACTCGATCAGCGCCCGGCGGGCGCCCGGGTCTCCGTCATCGAGGGGCACGATCCGCCCTTCCGCCTTCGACACCACCTTCTGAGTGACGACGACGCAGTCGCGTGGCTCGAACGGCGTGTCCTGGGTGCGGGCCGCCTCGACGAGCAGCTCGGCGAGGAGGTCGCCGCGTGCGACCTCGGGGACACCTTCGACGGGGAAGACCGTCAGTGCCGGCATTCAGGCGACGGCGTCGAGCGTGTTCCGCGCCAACGCGGCGGCGACGCGGGCGTCGCGCATGAGCGTGTCGGTGACCACGGCGTGGACGCCGAGCGCCTCGACCTCGCGCGCGCGACCGGTGTCGCCGACGTCGATGACGAGCGCGGAGCAGAAGTCGCGGTACGCGCGCGCGACGCCCACGCACGACACCTCCATCCCGAGAGGATCCATGAGCCGGTCGGCGGGGCCCTTCACGGGCGCGCCGGCGATGATCGGGCTGACGCCGACGACGTGATCGCGCCGCCGCCGGAGCGCGTCGCGGACACCCGGGACCGCGAGGATCGGTCCGATGGAGATCACCGGGTTGCTCGGGCACACGACGACCGTGTCCGCCTGCTCGAGCGTCTCGAGCACACCGGGGCCGGGAGCGGCGCGGTCGACGCCGTCGAAGCGCACGCCGACGACCGGCGGCTCGGCCCGCTCACGCACGAACCACTCCTGCATGTGCAGCTCCGCCACCGACCCGTCGTCGGCGCGCACGTCGATCCGCGTCGAGATCGGGTCGTCGCTCATGGGGAGCAGGCGGGTCCGCACGCCCCATGCGCTCGCGATCTCGGCGGCGATGGTGGAGAGCGGCGCGCCGGCGCCGAGGCGCTCGGTGCGGTACAGGTGCGTGGCGAGGTCGCGGTCGCCGAGCCGGAACCACGCCTGCGGCCCGTAGCGTTCGAGCGCGTCGATCGCCGCGAACGTCTCACCCGCGAGGCCCCATCCCGTGGCGGGGTTCTCGGCGCCGGCGAGCGTGTACGTGACGGTGTCGAGATCGGGGCAGACGAGCAGCCCATGGAACCAGTCGTCGTCGCCGGTGTTCACGACCACGGTGATGTCCTCGGGCGGGACGACCTGCACCAGCCCCCGGAGGAACCGGGCGGCCCCCACACCACCTGCAAGCGCCGCCAGCACGCCTGCGAATGTAGTGGTCCGGACGCGCGAGACGGCCCCCACGAAGGGGGCCGTCTCGACGGGGGGACTGGATCGCTCAGGCGGAGCGGTTCACGAGCTCCTTGGCCCGGCTGGCGCCGGCATCCACTGCCTGCTTCACCTGGGTGGGCACGGTCTGCAGCTGCTCGACGATCGGCTGGACCCGCTGGCCCAGGTCGCCCACGAGGGGCTCGACCCGGCCGCTGACGTCCTCGCGGGCGGCGCCCGCCTTGGTGCGGAGGTCGTTGGCGAGAGCCTCGAGCTTGACCCGGCCGTCCTGGGCGCGGGTGGTGAGGTACGCCTGGGTCTCCTTCGCGTGGTCGGTGACCTTCTTCTGCACCTCACGCCGGCGGACCTGGCCCTGCTGGAACGCGGTGACGCCGACGCCGACGGTGATGTAGGCGGCGTCCTTGAGTGTCTTGCCGGGGTCGAAGTCCATGATGGTGTGTCTCCTTCGTGGCCTCCGGCAGGCCGAGGGGGCCTGCGGCGGGCCTGGGGGGCTGTGCGCCGACGGCGGGGCCCGGGGCACGGGCCGAGCGTCGACGCTTGCCAGAATAACTCGACTGATAAACAGTTGCAAGCACTCGTGACCGGAGTCACGAGCCCGGAGGCCAGTTGTATGCTCCGCCGCGATCATGGCGATGGCGGAATCGCCCGGCGCGCAGGGGCTTCCGGGAGACAGCGACGAGGGCGCACCGGGGCCCGGGATCGAGATCCCCACCGTCGCCGCCGTCCTCGTCACCCGGAACCCGGGACCATGGCTCGAACCGGCGCTGCAGTCGCTCGGGAGCCAGGACTACCCGAGCGTCGCCGTCCTCGTCGTCGACGCGGCGTCGGAGGACGACCCGGCCGCTCGCATCACGGGCGCCCTTCCGGACGCGTTCGTCCGGCGAGTGCCTCATGACGGGTTCGCGACGGCCGCGAACGAGGCGCTCCACTTGGTACGGAACGCGAACTTTCTGCTGGTCTGCCACGACGACGTCGTCTTCGACCCGCGGGCGGTCCGCCTCATGCTCGAGGAGGCGTACCGGTCGAACGCGGGGATCGTGGGTCCGAAGATCATCGACGCCGACCATCCGGACGTGTTGCTCGAGGTCGGGCGCAGCATCGATCGGTTCGGCAACCCGCACACCGGCATCGAGCCCGGCGAGATCGACCAGCAACAGCACGACGGCGTCCGTGACGTCTTCTACGTGTCGGACGCCGCCATGCTCGTGCGTACCGACCTGTTCCACGAGTTGGGTGGCTTCGATCCGGCGCGGTTCCCCGGGGCCGAGGACATGGACTTGTGCTGGCGTGCCCGCTTGGCCGGCGCACGGGTGCTCGTCGCGCCGGACGCGCGAGTTCGCCAACCGGACCCGACCGATCGCGGTGGACGCCCGGAGTCCGAGGCGAGCGCCGTAGCGCGCAACCGCATCCGGACCGTCATGACGCTGTCGTCGGCGCGGACGTTGCTCTGGGTCGTGCCGGTCGGAGTCGTGGCGTCGTTCGTGGAGTCCGTCGTCCTCACGCTCACGCTGCGGGGCGGTCGGCCGCGGTCGGCGCTCGGCGCGTGGTGGTGGAACATCCGCCACTTCCGTTCGATACGGAGGGCACGGCGGCAAGTCCGGGTCGACCGACACGTCGACGATCGCGATCTGCGCGAGTTGCGAGCACGCGGGGTGCGGCTGCGCGGTCTCGTGAGCGAGCAGGTCGCCTCGGACGAGCGCGTGCGGTCGCTCGCCGACGCCGGCCGCTCGGCCGTCAGCACGGCGACCGTCAGCGCGCGACACCCCTTGACCGCACTGGCCGCGCTGCTCGCGCTCCTCTGGGTCGTCGGCTCCCGCCACCTGCTCACCGGCGGCGTCCCCGCCGTCGGGACGTTCACGCGGTGGACGGGGATCATCGACACGCTCTCGTCGTACGCCTCGGGGTGGCGGTACACCGGCCTCGGCTCGACGACTGCTGCGCCGCCGGGGCTCGTCGCGATTGCGGGCCTGACGACGGCCCTGTTCGGTGCCGACGGCCTCGCTCGCACGCTCGTCGTCGTGCTCGCGTTCCCGGTCGGCGCGTTCGGTACCTACCAATTGACGCGCCGTCTCACCCGGAGCGCGGTTCCGGCGATCGTCGGCGGGTTGGCGTACGCGATCAATCCCGTTGCACAGAACGCGATCGCTGCGGGACGCCTCGGCCCACTGGTCCTGTTCGCACTGGGCCCGTTCCTGGTCTCGCTGGCGCTTCAGCAGGCCGACCGGGTGAAGGGCGCGCCACAGCGGCGCGTGCTGACCGGTCTGCTCGGTCTGGGCGCGCTCCTCGCGTTCACGACTGCGTGGTACGCCTTGACGCCGCTCCTGCTGCTCGCGGCGGCGGGGGCCGTCATGCTCGCGGCGCCGCTCGTCGGCGGCTTCCGCCTCGGCGTGCGCGTGCTCGTGGCGTCTCTCGGCGGCGTCGTCATCGCCGGGGTCTTCCTGGTGCCGTGGTCCGTCGCGATGCTCGGAGCGGGAGACGACCCGAGCGCGTTCGGGTTCGTGTTCCGTCCCCGGCTCGACCTCGCCGACGTCCTCCGTTTCCACACCGGGCCGGCCGGGAGCGGCTGGGCGTCGTGGGGCCTCCTGGTGGCGGCCGCGTTCGCGCTCCTCCTCGGACGCGGCGAGCGCTTCGCCTGGGCGACGCGGGCTTGGGTCATGGCGCTCATCGGGTGGGCGCTGGTCTGGTTGCCGGCGCGGTTCGCGCCCGACACCTCCGTCCCCGCGCCCGAGGCCGCGCTGTCTCTGGCCGCCCTGGGCGTGGCGCTGGCCGCCGGGCTCGGCGTGAGCGTGTTCGTCGAGGACATCCGGCGGCTGGGCTTCGGGCTGCGCCAGACGGTCGCCGCGATCGCCGCCGTCGGGTTCGCGTTCGGCGTGCTGAGCTTCGCCGCCGACGCCGGCGACGGCCGGTGGGGCGCGCCGGACGGCGACTGGCCCGACGCGCTCGTCGTTCTTGCAGTCCGAGCAAGACAGCGGCGGGTTCCGGGTGCTCTGGGTGGGGGACCCGGCGCTGCTCCCGCTGGACCCGTTCGTGGCCGACGACGGGACCGGCTACACGCTCACCCGCGACGGGCCCGGTGACGCACGGGAGCTGTGGCGAGCCCCCGCCGGCCGGGCCGACGGGCTGGTCGGCGATGCGGTCGAGCTCACCGCCGAAGGCCGCACCGACCGCCTCGGTCACCTGGTCGCGCCCATGAGCGTGCGGTACATCGCGATGCCGACCCGGCCCGGCCCCGGCTCGCCCCGGCAGGCGCCGCCGACCCGGCTGCCGGCCGCGCTCGCCGGCCAGCTCGACCTCGCCCGACTCGAGTCGCCGCCCGGGCTCGCGCTCTACGAGAACACGGCGTGGATCCCGACTCCCGGCAGCGTGCGCCGCGCCGACGCCGACCGGGTCCCGCTCGGGTCGGAGAACCCAACGGGCGCGGCGTTGCGCGCCGACGTCGGGCGGGTGACGGCCGTGCGAGGGTCGCCTTCCGACTCCTCGCCCACCGGACCCGGGCTCGTGCTGTGGAGCGAGGCGTTCACCGGTGACTGGAGCGCGACCCAGGGCGGGAGGACGCTCCGCCACACCGAGCCGTTCGGGTGGGGGAACGGTTTCACCGCCGACCAACGGGGGTCGGTGTCGATCACCTTCGACGGTCAGCTCCGCCGCTACGGGTTGATCACGGTCCAGGTCGTGTTGGTGGTGGTGCTTCTCGTCGTCGCGTCGCGGAGCCGCGCGATCGCGTCCGCGCCGCCCGCGTCGGGTCAGGGGCCCGGACCTGTGACTGCGCCCGCGCCGTCCGCCTGCGGGCGACCCGCGCCGCCTGCTCGTGCTGGCGGTCGTGGGGGGCTGCATCGCGGTGGCGGCCGCGTTCGGCGTGGTCGGCAACGGGTCGTCGCCGACCGAAGGCGCTGGGAAAGCGGTCACGGCCGGCGTCCCGACCGTCGCCGATCCCGACGCCGTCTCGACGTCGTGGTTCTGCGCGGAGGGCACCGGCAGTCCCGGCGGTCGCGCGAACGAGACGATCATCATCGCAAATCAAGGCGAGGAGGACGCGTCGGCGGTCGTGACCGTGATGCCCGGCGGTCGGAACGATCCCGCGTCGCGGCGTGTGACGGTGCGACGGGGCGAGCAGCTTCGCATCCCCGTCTCGAGCGTGCTCCAGTCGACCGAGCAACCCGACGATGCGGGGTTGATCGTGGGGCCCGGCGTCGTGATCGAGGTGCTCGGCGGCAGGTCGGTCGTCGAGCACGAGATCGAGGGTGAGGGAGACCTCGGCGTCGGTCCGTGCGCGCGCCAGGCCGGGCGCGACTGGTACTTCGCCGGTGGCACGACCGAGCGCGGCGCCGACGACAACGCCTCGCTGTTCAACCCGTTCTCCGACGATGCGATCGTCGACCTGACCGTCGCGACCGATGCGGGGTTCATCGCGCCGGCGGATCTGCAGGCGGTCGTCGTGCCGCGCCGCACCCGCGTCACGGTGCCGATCGGCAACTTCGTCCGCCGCCAGGCGCAGGTGGGGTTGCACGTGCACGTCCGCACCGGTCGCGTCGTCGCCGAGCAGTCCCTCGTGTTCACGCCCGAGAACGAGACGCGCCGGGGGCTCACGCTGTCGCTGGGCGCGCCGAGCCCGGAGCCGTCGTGGATCCTGCCGGGGGTGGTGCCGGAGGGAGGCGCGTCGCACGCCGTGCTGGTCGCCAACTTCGATCCCGCGGCCACCGAGGTCGAGGTCACCCCGCGCTTCGAGGACCGGTCCACCGCCGCCCCACAGGCCGTGCCGGTTGGCGGTCGCGCGGTCGCAGTCGTCGATCTGTCGACGCTCAGGGGAGCAGCCGCACCGTTCGGCGTCGACGTGCGGACGACTCGTCCGTCATCGGTCGTCGTGGAGGAGCTGGCGTGGTGGGCACCGCCGGCAGCCGGGACCGGTTCGGCGGCGTCGCTGGCGAGCCCGGTGGCCGCGCCCGCGTGGACGTTCGCGGTCGGGCGGCTGACGCCCGAGGACGACGCCACGATCAGCGTCGTGAACCCGAGCCGGGGCCGGACGACGGTCCGCCTTCTCGCCTACCCGTCGGGTGGGGGCAGCGAGCCGAGCAGCGTGGGGGAGCTGGCGGTAGCGGCGGGCGGGCAGGCTCGGTTCGACCTGAGGGAGCTCGGCGTGGCGCCCGACCAGGTCGTCGTCGTGCGGGCCAGCGCTCCGGTGGTGGCCGCCCGCCGCATCCTCGGGCCGTCGGGCGCGTCGCTCGCGCTCGGCGTCGCGAGCCCGTAGCCGCGCACCTCGCCCCGGGGAGCGTTGTCACAGAATTGCGCTCCAGGAGCACATATTCGTGACAACGCGCTGGGGCCGCTAGGTGTCGGCGCGCTCGTCGTCCTGCTGCATCGCACGCACGACGGCTTCGAAGATCTTGGCCGCGTCGGCGTCGAGGTGGTCGCGCGCCCGGTAGAGCACATAGGCGCCGAGGAAGACCGGTGGTGACACGAGCAAGAACGCGATGCGGAGGTTGAAGACGTCCGCGAGTGCCCCGACGATGATGGGCGCGGCGGCGGCGCCGAACACGATCGACACGAGGTTGAACGCGCCGAAGCCGGCGCCGCGCAGGTGAGCCGGTACTGCGTCGGCGAGCCCGGCGCGGAGAGCCGGCACCGCGATCCACACCACGAACATCCCGATCAGCTCGAGCAGGAAAGAGACGGCGAACGGCATCGGGAGATAGGAGATCGTGAACAAGGCCGTGCCGATCGCGATGCAATACGCGGGGACCACCACACGCGTGCCGCGGATGCGGTGCATGTACCGGTCGGCGATCCGCCCGCCCAGCAGCAGTCCGGGGATGCCGCCGGCGAGCACGATCAGACCGACGGCGGTCGTCGCCTGCTCCTGCGTGAGGCCCGAGAATCGGCGATGGAACTCGGGCAGCCAGGCGCCGATACCGGTGATCGTGAACATGAAGGCGCCCACGCCGACGAGCGCGAACTTGAGCGTCGGGATCGAGAGGATGACGCGGAGGTCGTCGCGCAGGCCGACGATCATGTCGACGAGGAAACGCCGGATTCCGTGCTCGAAGAGCCGCTGGTGTTCCTCGGCGGGTTCGTCATCCGTGATCCCGAGGTGGAGCCGGTCGCCGTGCCCCGGCGCGGCTCCCGGAGGCGGTACGCGATCGCCGCGATGACGAACCCGGGCGGGCCGACGACGATGAACGCCCAGTTCCAACCGAACTGTGAGCCGATGGCGCCGCCGAGCGCGATGCCGACGCCGAAGCCGATGATGCCCATGATCTGCTGGACCGAGAACGCGGCGCCGCGTTGCTGGGTGGGGTAGTAGTCGGAGATCAGGCTGTTCGCCGACGGTTCGGTGATGGCCTGCCCGAAGCCGAGCAGGGCGCGCCCGGCGACAGCTGACCGAAGTTCTGGGACGCGGCCGTGAGCATCGTGATGCCGCTCCACGCCACGACGGTGTGCCCGATCGTGCGGGTCCGATGCCAGCGGTCGGCGAGGTACCCGGCCGGGCACGGTGACGATTCCGTTGACGAGCACGAAAGCCGAGATGAGGATCCCGATGCCGAAGTCGTCGATGCCGAAGTCGGCCTTGAGCTGGGGGACGACGCCGCGCACGAGGTTCTGGTCGACCTGGTCGATGAGGACGACCAGCCCGAGGACCCACATCGGCCACGCACCGACCCGCGCCGCCGCACGCGCCGGTTCGCGAGCGGGCGTGGTCGCCATCGGGTCCTCGGCCGTGTCGGCCACGGCGGGAGTCTTGCAGGATGGAGGGCGACGCGACGCCCGTCGGTAGATTCGACGGGTGGTCGTACGTCTCGTCTTGGCGGTCGCGCTCATCGCAGTCGCGTTCGCCGTCGCGTTCGTGCTCCAGCGCCGCCGGCCGGCCGCGCCGCCGCGCGACGTGTACCCCGTTCCCCGCCAGCTCGATCGGCAGGACTTCCCACGCGCCGACGCCCCGTGGCTCGTCGCGCTGTTCTCGTCGACGACGTGCGATTCGTGCGAGGGGCTGCCCGCGAAGATCTCGGTGCTCGACTCGGCCGACGTCACCACGTGCGAGATCGAGTACCACGTCCAGCCCGACCTGCACCGCCGCTACGAGATCGCCGGCATCCCCACGACGGTGGTCGCCGACGGCGAGGGGGTCGTCCGGGCTGCATTCGTCGGCGCGTTCACCGCCACCGACCTCTGGGCCGCCGTCGCCGAAGCCCGCGCGCCCGGCTCGACGCCCGAGCCGGAGCTCGGCGAGCTGACGTAACGCGGCAGCAGGTTGCCGGCGGTCAGTCGTCGAAGCGGGTGGTGGGGGAGGGCGCGCCGATGGCGTCGTCGGGGTCGCTGAGCGAGTCGCCTTCGGGCAGGTCCTCGGCGTCGACCTCGGTGCCGTCCGCCTTGGTGACCTTGCGGGGCCCGCCGGCCTTGTGGCCCATGGCCTCGTCGACCAGGCGCTCCACTTCGCTGCCGTCGAGCGTCTCCTCGACGAGCAGCGCGTGCGCGACCGCTTCGAGCCCGGCGCGGTGCTCGGTGAGCACCTTGCGGGCGCGGTCCTCTTCCTCGCGGAGGATGCGCTCGACCTCCTCGTCGATCACCCGGGCGGTGTCGTCCGAGTAGTCGCGGGTGTGGACGAGGTCCTCGCCGAGGAACACCGCGCCTTGCGAGCCCCACGCCATCGGGCCGATCCGGTCGGACATGCCCCACTCCCGCACCATCTTGCGCGCCAGCTCGGTGATCCCGACGAGGTCGTTCTGCGCGCCGGTCGAAAGGTGTCCGTACACGATCTCCTCGGCGACGCGGCCGCCGAGCCGCACCACGAGCGAGTCGGCGATGTACTCGCGCTTGTAGATGTGGCGCTCCTCGACGGGCAGCTGTTGCGTCACGCCCAGGGCCATGCCGCTCGGCAGGATCGTCACCTTGTGCACCGGATCGGCGTGCTCGAGGACGTAGCCGAGCACCGCGTGACCACCTTCGTGGAAGGCGACGACCTCCTTCTCCTCCTCGGTGAGCGCCATCGACTCGCGCTTCAGGCCCATGAGCACGCGGTCGCGCGCGGCGTCGAAGTCCTCGGCGTGGACCTCGTTCAGCCCGCGCCGCACCGCGAACAACGCGGCTTCGTTCACGAGGTTCGCCAGGTCGGCGCCGCTCATGCCCGGCGTCCCGCGGGCGATGACGTCCACGTCGATGTCGGGCGCGAGCTTCTTGTCCTTGAAGTGCACCTTGAGGATCTCGACCCGCTCGTCCTGCGTCGGCAGCGGGACGATGATCTGGCGGTCGAAGCGGCCCGGGCGGAGGAGCGCGGCGTCGAGGATGTCGGGACGGTTCGTCGCCGCCATCATCACGATCCCCTCGGTGGCCTCGAAGCCGTCCATCTCGGCGAGCATCTGGTTGAGCGTCTGCTCACGCTCGTCGTGCCCACCGCCCAGGCCGGCACCGCGCTTGCGGCCGATCGAGTCGAGCTCGTCGACGAAGATGATCGCCGGCGCCTGCTTCCGGGCGGTCTGGAAGAGATCGCGCACACGAGCCGCGCCGACGCCCACGAACATCTCCATGAAGTCGGAGCCGGTGACGGACACGAACGGCACTCCCGCCTCGCCGGCGACGGCCCGGGCGATGAGCGTCTTGCCCGTGCCGGGCGGGCCGACGAGGAGCACGCCCTTGGGGATGCGGGCGCCGATCTGCTTGAACTTGCCCGGGTTCTTGAGGAAGTCGACGACCTCGGCGATCTCCTGCTTCACCGGTCCGTACCCGGCGACGTCGTCGAACGTGGTCTTGGGCTTCTCGGTCGCGTAGACCTTCGCCCGGCTGCGGCCGATGTTCATCACCGCGCCCATCTGGCCCTGCGCCCGGCGGTTGATCCAGATGAAGATGCCGATGATCAGCGCGAGCGGGATCACCCAGATGAGGATCTCGCCGAGGATGTTGGAGCCCTCGCGGACGTACTTGAAGTTGACGCCCTTCTCCTCGAGCCGGGCGATCTCGGTCTCCTGGAAGTCGTTGTTCGGCCCGGAGCTCGTGAACTCCTTCTTGCCGCCCTGTTCGGTCTTGAAGTTGCCGGTGATCTTGCCGCTCTCGGGGTCGAACTCGACGCTCTGGACGTTCCCGTCCTCGACCGCCTTCTGGAACTGCGAGTAGCTCAGCTCCGCCTTCGAGGTGTCGGTGCGGCCGAAGTTGAAGAAGAACACGCCGCCGACGAGCAGCGCGCCGATGATGAGCCACGGGAGCCACCGGGTCGGGGTCGGTGTCGGCGACTGTCCGCCGGAGCGGGGGTTCCGACCACCGGGGGGCAGGTCGGAGGGGCGGCGACTCATGCGCGATGTGCCTTCGTCGGTTCGGGGCGGACGCGGCGCGTCCGTGGTCCGACCATGGTACGGCCGTCGGGACGTCGGCACGCCCCGCGGACGTCGAAAACCCGCTCTTGACCCCCCTGGGTCCGCGGTGTACGTTCCAAATGCCCTTCGCAGGGGCAGACAGACCAAGCCAAACCGAAAGGGGAGGCGAGGCCAAGTCGGTCACTGCGGAGGGCATTTCGCGTCCGGACGCAGGCGCCGTGGCGAGCATCCCGCGCACGCCTCCGGTATATGTTGAGCGCCGCCATGGATCCGCCGGTCGTCACCCGCCGTTGCGCACGGCCGGACTGCTCGCTCACGGCGGCGGCGTCGATCAGCTACGACTACCGCGCCCGAACCGTCTGGCTCGACGACGGGCCGGCGACCGACCCCTCGTCTCACGACCTCTGCGAGGGACACGCCGCGCGCCTGCGCGTCCCGCACGGCTGGCAGCTGATCGATCGCCGGGGCGGCATCGCGCCCGCGATGGCTGCTCCCGCCGCGCGCTGACGCGGCCGACGCCAGTGGCCGGCGTATCCGACGCGTTCCCGCCGCCGGTACCGGCGCGTCGACGCATCCAGTGGGGCCTGCCCGGCGTCGTGCTGGCATGGGTGGCCGGCATCGTCGTCGCCGGCATCGCGGCGGCGGCCGTCGGCTCGGCCGCGAACGTCCCCGCCGACCGCTTCAGCGACGACGTCGGCGTCCTCCTCGCATCGGTGATCGGCCAGGCGATCGGGATCATCGGGACGCTCGAGATCCTGGCGGTGGTGCGGGGCCGCGGGAGCCTGGCGGCGGACTTCGGGCTCGTCGCCCGCCCTCCGGGCAACAGCTGGGGGCGGGCGGGGATGTGGCTGCTCGCCGGCGTCGGGCTCCAGATCGTCTCCCTTCCGTTCCTCCAGCTGCTCGTCGACGTGCACGGGAAGGCCGAGACCCAGGACGTCGTCGAGCAGTTCGAGAAGGCGCGCGGACCGTCGCTCGTCGTGTTCGCCATCGTCGTCGTGACCGTCGCGCCCGTGGCCGAGGAGCTGCTGTTCCGGGGCGCGCTGCTGCGGGTGCTCATGCGCCGCATGACGCCGCCGTGGGCGGCGTTCGTCTCGGCGCTCGCGTTCGCCGCCGTCCATCCGCTGTCGAGCCCGACGATCGGGTCGGTGATCGCGGTCCCCGCCCTGTTCGCGCTCGGCCTCGTGTCCGCCGCCGTCGCCATCCGCACCGGCAACCTGTCGGCGTCGATCCTCCTGCACGCCGGGTTCAACCTTCTCACGGCGGTGTCCGTGCTCGTCGCGCGGTGAGAGTGCGCTGACCCGGCTCCTCGACGCCGTCCTCGTAGGCTGAGCGAATGGTCGCGACGCGCCCGGCGCCCGCCGACGCGCCCGGCACCCAGCTCGATGCGGTCTCGCAACGGTGGGCGCGCGCCCGCCGGCCCTGGTGGGATCGGCTCGAGACCTGGACGGGCGTGGCGATCGTCGTCGCGTGCTGCGTGTTCGTCCTCTTCCAGCTCCAGCCCGACCTGCTGCTCCGCAACACGACTCCGGCCGGTGGCGACACCGGGGCGCACGTGTGGTGGCCGGCATTCCTCCGGGACCACTTGCTGCCGCAGCTCCGGATCGCAGGATGGGCACCCGACTGGTTCGCCGGCTTCCCGGCCGGGCAGTTCTACTTCCCGTTCCCCGCCCTGCTGATCGTCGCCCTCGACGCGGTCATGCCGTACAACATCGCGTTCAAGCTCGTCACCGCGCTCGGCCCGATCGCGCTGCCCGCCGGCGCCTACGCGTTCGGTCGCGGCCTGCGCGCCCCGCGCCCCGCGCCGGCGCTGTTCGCGGTGGGTGCGACGGTTCTCCTCTTCTTCAAGGGCGCGCCCGGAGCAGGCGCCGAGGCGACCCGCGTCGCCGGGAACCAGCACATCATGGGCGGCAACCTCGCGAGCAACTTCGCCGGCGAGTTCTCGTTCACGTTGGCGCTCGCGCTGGCTCTGTTCTTCCTCGGCGCCCTCGCGTACTCGCTCGAGCACCGCCGACGAATGTGGCTGCCGGCCGTGCTCTTCGCCGCCGTGGTCATGAGCCATCTCGTCGTGGGCATGTTCGCCGTCATCGGCGCGCTCATCGTGTGGCTGGCCCGCCGTCCCAACCGGACGTTCCCGACGGTCGCGGCGATCGGTGGCGTCGGCGCGCTCCTGACGGCGGTGTGGACGTTCCCGTTACTCGCGACGCTCGGATACACGTCGGACATGGGGTACGAGCCGATCCGCGAGTTCGGCCTGTACATGTTCCCCTGGTACCCCGCGTACGTCTTGTGGATGGTGCCGCTCATCGTCGCCGCCATCGTCGGCGGGATCCTCGCCCGGCGGCGCATCACGATCGAGATCGCGGCGCTCACGGCGGTGATGGGGCTCGCGTTCCGGTTCTGGGAGGGCCTCACCGACCTCGCGCACAGCACGCCGGTGTGGAACCTCCGGCTCCTGCCGTTCTGGTACCTGGGGCTGTTGTTCCTCGCGATGCTCGGCGCCGCCGAGCTCATCAGAGGCGCGGGCGCGCTCGTGTCACAGAGGTTCACGCCGTTCGGGGGGTCGCTGCCGGTGCCCGAGCCGGCGGCGGTCGCGAGCGGGGGACCACCGCCGGAGGCTCCGAACGAGACCGAGGCCCTCGGAACCGCCCCCGCGGATCACGAACGGCAGCGCGACCGCTCGATCCTGCGGGCGGTGACGATCGCCGTCCTGAGCGTGATCGTGGCGAGCGTCGCGATCTGGCGCGTCTACGTCACGACCGACTTCATCACCTTCTGGGCCAAGTGGAACTACAGCGGCTACGAGCACACCGGGTCCCAGTCCGACACGAAGGTGTACCCGGAGTTCAACAGCCTCGTGTCCACGCTCGACAAGCTGCCGCCCGGCCGTGCCCTCTGGGAGGGAGGAAGCGCGCTCGGCGTCTACGGCACGCCGCTCGCGCTCATGTTGCTCCCGTACTTCACCGACGGCCGCATCGCGTCGATGGAAGGGCTGTACTACGAGTCGTCGGCGACGACGCCGTACCACTTCTTGACGGTGTCGACACTCGCCGGGCCGGGCAACGCCAGCAACCCGCAGCGCAACCTGCCGTACCGCTCGCTCGCCGAGTTCGACGTCGGCGTGCGCTACCTGCAGAAGCTGGGCGTGCGCTACTACCTCGCATTCTCGGATCAGGCCAAGGAGCAGGCCGACCGCTCCAGCCTGCTCGTGCCGGTGGCGACCACGCCGGACACCGACGGCCAGGCACCGCGTGGTTGGACGATCTACGCGGTGAGGGACGCCCCCGTCGTCGAGGCGTTGGATCAACAGCCCGTCGTCGTCCCCGACGTGTCGGCCCGCGACTGGCAGGACGAGGTCGGGGTGCCGTGGTGGGACGCGCCGACGCGCACGCCCGCCGACAACCGGGACCTCGCGCTGCTCGACCGCCCGCTCGTCGCCGACGGACCGGCAAGTTGGACGCGGGCCCGCCCGCCGGGCACCTCACGCGCCGATGCCTCCGACCCGAAGCTGCCGGCGGCCGCCGCCGTGCCGCCCGAGGCGCTCCCACCCGTCGAGGTGAGCGACGTGCACACCACGGATCACTCCGTGTCGTTCCACGTCTCGCGCACAGGCGTCCCGGTGATGGTGAAGACGTCGTACTTCCCGAACTGGACCGCGAGCGGCGCCAAGGGGCCGTGGCGGGCGACGCCCAACTTCATGGTGGTCGTGCCGACGAGCCGCGACGTCCGGCTCGACTACTCGACGACGACCGTCGAGTACCTGGGTCGAGCGGCGACCGTCGTCGGGCTGCTCGGCGTGGCCGGGCTGGCGGTGTGGCCGTGGTGGCGGCGTCGCCGGCGTCGCGAGCAGCCCGAAGCGGCGAGCGGGGCAGCGGCCGACGGCGGGTACCCTGCGACGGAGTGACCGACCAACGCCTCGACGCGATCTTCAAGGCCTACGACATCCGCGGCCTGTACCCCGACGAGCTCGACGACGACGTCGCCCGTCGGATCGGCAACGCGTTCGTGTCGTTCACCGGCGCCGCGCTCGTCCTGATGGGGAGGGACATGCGGCCGTCGTCCGAGCCGCTCACGGCGGCGTTCGCCGACGGCGCCACGCTGGCCGGCGCCGACGTCGTCGACCTGGGGCTGATCTCGACCGACCTCGCGTACTTCGCGTCGGGACGGCTCGACGCGCCGGCGGCCATGTTCACCGCGAGCCACAACCCCGCGCAGTACAACGGCATCAAGTTGTGCCGGGCCGGCGCCGCGCCCGTCGGCCAGGACACGGGCCTGGCCGAGATCCGTGCCACCGTCGAGAGCGGGCTGCTCGAGCGGGCCGCCGACCGGGGCCGGGTCGAGCAGCGAAACCTGCTCCCCGAGTACGTGCAGCACGTCCACTCGTTCGTCGACGTCACCGCGCTGCGTCCGTTGCGCGTGGTCGCCGACACCGCCAACGGCATGGGCGGCGCCGTCGTCCCGGCGGTGTTCGCCGATCTGCCCTTCGATCTCTCCATCCTCTTCCCCGAGCTCGACGGGACGTTCCCGAACCATCCCGCCAACCCCATCGAGCCCGAGAACCTCAAGGACCTCCAGCGCGCTGTGCTCGACGCCAACGCCGACGTCGGGCTCGCCTTCGACGGCGACGCCGACCGCGTGTTCCTCGTCGACGACCAGGCGCAACCCCTGTCGGGCTCGATCACGACCGCCATCCTGGCGAAGGGGATCCTCGAGCGACACCCGGGCGAGACGGTCGTGCACAACCTCATCTGCTCCAAGGTCGTCCCCGAGGTCGTGCGCGAGATGGGCGGCACGCCCGTGCGCACCCGTGTGGGCCATTCGTTCATCAAGCAGGTGATGGCGGAGACGGGCGCCATCTTCGGGGGCGAGCACTCGGCGCACTACTACTTCCGCGACAACTACCGCGCCGACTCGGGGCTGATCGCGTCCATGGTCGCCCTCGAGCAGCTGTCGCTCGCCGGCGAGCCGCTCTCCGAGCTCCGGCGCCCCTTCGAGCGGTATTCGGACTCGGGCGAGATCAACACGCGCGTCGACGACCCGCCCGCGGTCATCGAACGGGTCGCCGGCGCGTACCGGGGCGCGCACCAGGACCGGCTCGACGGCTTGACCGTCGACCTGGGCGACTGGTGGTTCAACCTCCGGCCGAGCAACACCGAGCCCTTGCTGCGGCTGAACCTCGAAGCGAATGACGCCCCGTCCTGCGAGGCGCGCACCGCCGAGGTGCTCGCGCTCGTGCGCGGGGAATAGCGTCGGTCGCCGGCTCGCCCGAAGAGCCCTCGCCGAGCGAGACCCAAAGGAGATGGTCGTGGCTCTGGACGCAAAGCTGCTCGAGATCCTCGCCTGCCCCGAGGACAAGGGCCCGCTCCTCTACTTCGAGGACGAGGGCTCCCTCTACAACCCGCGCCTCAAGCGCCGCTACGCCGTGCGCGACGACATCCCGATCATGCTCATCGACGAGGCGGAAGCCGTCGACGACGCCGAGCACGACCGGCTGATGAAGAAGGCGGAGGCCGAGGGGATCAAGCCGACGTTCGAGGCCTAGCGCGTGCCCGACTCGCTGGGGTTCCTCGACGCCGTCGCCGGGCTCCCGGAGCAGCTCGCGGACGCGCATCGGACGGCTCGAGCGGCGCTCGACCGGGCGCCGCTGCCGGCACCGGACGACATCCACGACGTCGTCGTGCTCGGCATGGGCGGATCGGGGATCGCCGGCGACGTGCTCGCGGCCGTCGCCAACGCGACGCTGCCGGTGCCCGCGGTCGTGCTCAAGCAGATCCGCACGCCGCGCTTCGTCGGTCCCGGCACGCTCGCGTTCGCGGTGTCCTACTCGGGCGACACCGACGAGACCGTCCAGATGGCCACCGGCGCGTTCGACGCCGGTGCGCAGGTGGTCGCCGTGAGCCGCGGAGGCGAGCTGGAAGCCCTGGCGCACGCTCGCGGGGGCGTGCACGTCCCGTGCCCCGACGGATATCTGCCCCGGGCTGCGGTCGGCGCTCTGCTGGCGCCCTTGCTCGTCACGCTCGAGCGCGTCGGGCTGCTCCCCGACGCCGCCGAGTGGCTCGACCAGGCCGGTCGCCAGCTCGCGGCACGCGACGCGACAAGTGCCGCCCCGACGTCGACGCCCCGGCGAACCCGGCCCGGGAGATCGCCCGCCGGATCGGGACGACGATCCCGATCTTCTACGGCGGGGGCGCGCTCGGAGCAGTCGCCGCGCAGCGCTGGAAGTGCGACGTCAACGAGAACGCCAAGGCGCCCGCGTTCTGGAACGCGTACCCCGAGCTCGACCACAACGAGATCTGCGGCTGGGGGCAGCACGGCGACGTCACGCGTCAGATCTTCACGCTCGTCGAGCTGCGGCACGGCTTCGAGCACGAGCAGCTCGACAAGCGGTTCGCGCTCACGCGCGCCCTGATCGAGGAGACGCTCGCGCAGGTGCTCGAGGTGCGCGCCGAGGGGGAGGGGAGGCTCGCGCAGCTGCTCGACCTCATGTACGTCGGCGACTGGGCGAGCTGCTACCTCGCCCTCGACCACGACGTCGACCCCGGACCGATCGACACGATCTTCCAACTGAAGGACGCGCTCGGCGAGAGCTGACACGCTCTGCTGCGGGCTCGAGGCGTAATCTGATCAGATGGTCGCGACACGCCCCGCGCCGGCCGGCGCGTCCAGCGACGCTGAGCACCGCACGACGCCGTCTGCTCCTAATCGATTGCAGTTGTGGCGTCGCGTCGAGATGTGGGTCGGTGTGGGCGTCGTCGTCGCGTGCTGCGCGTTCGTGCTTCTTCCAGCTCCACCCTGAGCTGCTGTTCCGTAACACGACGACGACGGGCGGCGACACCGGGGCGCACGTGTGGTGGCCCGCGTACCTACGGGACCACCTGCTGCCCCAGTGGCGCATCGCGGGGTGGGCGCCCGACTGGTACGCGGGCTTTCCCGCCGGCCAGTTCTACTTCCCTTTCCCGGCTCTCCTGACGGTCGCGTTCGACACGATTCTCCCGTACAACATCGCGTTCAAGCTCGTGACCGCGCTCGGAGCGATCGCACTCCCCGCTGCGGCGTACGCGTTCGGGCGCGGTCTGCGCGCTCCGAGCCCCGCCCCGGCGTTCTTCGCCGTGGGCACAACGATCTTCCTCTTCTTCAAGGGTGATCCGGGAACGGGTGCCGCGGCGACCCAGATCGCGGGGAACCAGCACATCATGGGAGGGAACCTCGCCAGTACCCTCGCCGGCGAGTACTCGTTCTCGCTGGCGCTCGCGCTCGGATTGTTCTTCCTCGGCAGCGTTCGCGTACTCGCTCGACCATCGGCGCCGTCTGTGGCTGCCCGCGGTTCTGCTGGGCGCCACCGTCATGAGTCATCTCGTGGTCGCCTTGTTCGTCGTCGTCGGCGCCGTGATCATCTGGCTCGCGCACCACCCGCGCCGGAGCTGGGCAATCGCGGCCGCGGTCGTCGGCGTGGGTGGGTTGCTGACCGCGGTGTGGACTCTGCCGCTGCTCGCCACGCTCGGCTACACGACGGACATGGGCTACGCGCCCATCAGGGCATTCCGGGCATACATGTTCCCGTGGTACCCGGCGTACGTGCTCTGGATCGTGCCGCTGGTCGTGGTCGCCGTCGTGGGCGGGATCCGGAACCGGCGTCGGGTGACGCTGCAGCTCGCGGCGCTCACAGGGGTAATGGGGCTCGCCTTCTGGCTGTGGGAGCGCCTGACCGATCTGTTCAACAGCACGCCGGTCTGGAACCTGCGGCTTCTGCCGTTCTGGTACCTCGGCCTGATCCTCCTTGCCATGCTCGGCGCGGCCGAGCTCGCGCGTGGCGCAGCTGCGCTTGCGACGCGTGGTCGGCTGCTTTCGCAGCCCGTCCCGCAGGCACCCGCGCCCGATGACTCGGTCGACGAGCCCACCACGACGTCGCGCGACGCGGCAGTTGTCACCGCTTCGGCCGCGCGGGATCGCCGGCGCGACAACGTGATGATTCGGACGCTGACGGTCGTGCTCGCGACCGTCTTGGTCGCGGCGGTCGCGCCTCTGGCGCGTCTACGCGACGACGGGCCTGGTCACTTCCTGGGCCAATGGAACTACAGCGGCTACGAGCAGACGCTCAGGAGCTGACGCCAAGAACTTCCCCGAGTACCAGGCGCTCGTCCACACGCTCGATCAGCTCCCCCGGGACGTGCGCTCTGGGAGGGCGGCTCGAGTCTGGGCGTGTACGGGACGCCGCTGGCACTGATGATGTTGCCGTACTGGACGGACGGGCGCATCGCATCCATGGAAGGCCTGTATTTCGAATCCTCGGCGACGACCCCGTACCACTTCATGACGGTGGCGACACTGGCGGGTCCGGGGAACGCCAGCAACCCGCAGGTCGGGCTTCCGTACCGGTCGCTCGCCGAGTTCGACGTCGGCGTGCGCTACCTCCAGAAGTTGGGCGTGCGCTACTTCGTCGCGCACTCCGACGAGGCAAAGGAGCAGGCCGCGAAGTCACCCGACGCTCGTCCAGGTCGCGACGTCGCCTGACACGGACGGTCAGGAGCCGCTGGATTGGACCGTGTACGAAGTGCGTGACGCGCCGCTGGTCGAGCCGCTCACCGTCGAGCCCGTGGTCGCGCCCGACGTCTCGGCCAAGGACTGGCAGGACGACGTCGCCGTGCCGTGGTGGGACGCCCCGACGCGCACCCCTGCCGACGCCCGCGACCTGTCCCTGCTCGACCGCCCGTTTGTCGCCGACGGGCCGTCGAGTTGGAAGCGGGCACGGCCTGGACTGACGCGCCTCGAAGGCGCTGAAGCCGAAGCTTCCCCGTGATCAACGAGGTGCCGAAGCGCTCGCTTACCGCCGGTGACCGTGACCAACGTCCGCACGACGGACCACTCCGTGTCGTTCCGGGTGTCGCGCACCGGCGTGCCCGTGATGGTCAAGACGTCGTACTTCCCCAACTGGACCGCGCACGGCGCCGACGGACCCTGGCGGGCGACGCCCAACTTCATGGTCGTCGTCCCCACGAGCAAGAGACGTCAGCCTCGAGTACTCGACGACGACCGCCGAGAACCTCGGCCGCGCCGGCACCGCCGCCGGACTGATCGGCGTGGTCGCCCTCGCGGCGTGGCCATGGTGGCGCAAGCGCCGGAGCGGTCGAGGCGACGGGGAGGAACGGAACGCTGCCGAAGATGGGCACGCTCCTCGGAGTCATCGAGTCGCTGAGGAATGAGTCCACTGAGAGCGCCCGCGCGCTTCGGCGTCCCACGAGCAGCGGGCGCTAGCGTCCCGCGCCGACGGTGACCCGAGGAGATCTGTGACCGAGGGCGGCGGCTTCTGGGCCAATCTCAAACGGCGCAAAGCACTGGTGAGCGCGACCTGCGCCATCGTGTTGCTCGCCGCGATCGTGGCCCTCTTCATTGCATTTCGTCCCGGCGCCGACGACGACCGGCGCATGCTTCCCCCGCCAACCTCGACCGCGCTTCCGCCGGGTGTCAGCCTCGTCGCGAAGGTCACCGGGCCGCAGGTCGCCGTGTACGACGTCGCCCGGCGCGCCGGCGCCGATCAAGACGCTCGAGAATCCGTGGCTGCTCAACGGTGCGGCCGACAGGCCCGTCCCGCAGGTCTTTCTCGTCGAGGCACAGCGTCAGGACGGTTGGGTGCACGTGTTTCTCGCAGAGCGTCCCAACGGGAGCACGGGATGGGTCCGCCAGAGCGACGTCAACATCGTTCAGATCCCGTACCACGTGGAAGTGAGCCTGGGTGCGCACGAGATCAAGGTGTTCCAAGGCACCTCCGAGATCTACGAGGGGCAAGTCGCGATCGGAGCGCCATCAACGCCAACGCCCACGGGGAAGTCGTACATCCGTGTGCTTCTGGAGACGCCTGACCCGACGACCGTGTACGGGCCATACGCGTACGGATTGTCGGGTTACTCCGACGTGCTCAACGAGTTCAACGGTGGTGACGGCGAGATCGGCTTGCACGGCAACAACGACTCGTCGGTGCTGGGGAAGAGCGTGACCGCGGGGTGCATCCGCATGGACAACGAGCAGATCAGCAAGCTCGCCAAGATGCTGCCCCTCGGCACGCCGGTCGGGATCACGGAGCTGAGCCCACGGTGCGGATGGTGTCTCGGCAACGGCTCAGCTTCGACGGACGACCCGCTTCGCAACGACGACGTCGTCGCGATCGAACACGATCTTGAAGGGGTCGCCGTCGATGAGGTCGGCGAACACGCGCCTGCTGGTCCGGGCCGACCTGTTGGCGATCGACGACGAGGTAGTCGATCGTCGACGGGCGCGGCAACCGGTAACGGTCGTCGTTGCCCCAATACGCCGCCTCGAACGGGTTCGGCCAGTCGTAGATCTGCTCGCGGTGGGCAAGGTGTGGCAAGAGCGTGTAGGTCGCTGTGACCGAGGCGTCGTCGGGCACCGTGGCGACGGCATGCTCGAAGCGCCGGAGACCCGAGGGTTCGCAGTGACCCAGCGTCGAATAGCCGGCGCCGACAGGAGACGGCGACCACGCGACGTTGGTCCAGCACGCCCATGCGAGCAGCCACGGGACCAACAGGAATTGGACGATCCGGTATCGCCAGAGCCAGCGAGCGCCTTCGATCGCGGCGATCACGATCGGTGCGATCATCACGGCGGTGTACTGGTAGCGGATCATTCGTGCATACGGGCTCGCTCCGATCACGCTCGCCAGCATCTGCGGGCCCGCCATCAACAGCTCGAGCGGCCCGGCGAGGGGCAATCCGCCGAACGGCAACGCGAGGTCGCGATAGAAGCGCAGTCGGTCCGGGTGAGTTGCGTCGCTGACAACGTGACCGGGATGACGCGCGATGTTCGCGGCGATCTCGGGAAAGCTCCCGCCGTACGAGCCGTAGAACGCCTCCAGATAGAACGGCTGACGCCCGTCGTTGAAATAGGGGATCACGAGCTGGGTGCAGACCACGTACCAGACCACGCCGAGCGCGATCGTGACAAGGGCGACGTGGCGATCCCGCCGATCGTCGCTGCGCCAGTACAAGACGAGCAGCACGATGCCCAGCACGAACACGGCCAGCGCCGTGTCCTCGCGAGTCGACAGTGCGAAGGCGACCGCGACGAAGTACCAGCCCCACGACCGCCGTCGGGCGAAGTACCACGCGAACAGGAACGGCGTGACGACGAGGGCCTCGGGGTGGAAGTTGGCCGAGGTGATCCACTGGATCGGCGCGTACATCAGGTACGCGGCGGCGAAGGCGACGCCGACCCACGGGCGTTCGAATCGGTCGCGGGCGATCAGGTACACGGGCAGCGCGCCCAGACCGAGGGCGAATGCCTGCGCGACATAGAGGAACGACGGTCCCGCGCCGAGCCAGTAGAAGGGCGCGAACAGCACGGCGACGAGGTTGACGTGATGCCCCCAGAACTCGAGGCCGCGCACCGTGACGAACGACTGCCCGCCTCGTGACACCAGCCAGAACCCCTGGTCGTAGATGCCCATGTCGAACGACCACGACCCGAAGTTCTGATAGTGAGTCACGCCGAGACGGCCGAAGACGATCGTGAAGGCGGCGACGCCGGCGAGCGTCAGCAGCGTCGCCGGGTGGGGGACGCCGCGCAGCCTGCTCGACCAGCGTCCATCGGAGGAATCCGTCTCGATGTCGCTGTCGGCCTCGGTTGACGTCTTGTCAGTCGGCGCCTCGACGACTGTCTCGTCGAGGGCCACTGGCTCCTCGTTGGTGGTGGTCCGTCGATCGGACACCTCTCGGCTCATTGCCGCGGATGCTAGGGCTCAGCGACCACTCGGCCTGGGGATCGCGAGGCCGGCATCGCCCGATCGGCGAGCGCGGCGATGACATCTACCGGCCCAACTATGACCTTGTGAAGCGTCGGTGCGAGCGTCGACGTAACGACCGAAATCAAACCCACGGTCGCTAGTCTCGACAGATTCTCTCGGTCGTGATGCCGGCTCACAACGAAGCGGCCTACCTGGAGACCGCCGTGCGCGACGTCCACGAGGGGCTGCGTGCTCGTGGCCTCGATTTCGAGTTGCTCGTGGTCGAGAACGGGTCGACCGACGACACACTCGAAATCGCGGGCCGGCTCGCCGACAGGTATCCAAACGTGCAGCGTTTCCTCGCGCCCTGTTGCGGACTATGGCGCGGCGTTGCGCGAGGGCCTCATCGGCGTCACGGGGTGAGTTCGTCGTCACCTTTGACGTCGACTACTACGAGCTCGGTTTCGTCGATCAGGCGCTGGCTCTCCTCGAGGCGGGTGACGAAGCGCCCGTAGTCGTGGTGGCGTCGAAGCGGGTGACCGGGTCGCGAGACGAGCGGCCATGGCCGCGCCGCTTCGTCACCGCCGTCTTCGGCTGGATGCTGCGTGTCGGCTTCTCACTCTCTGCGTCCGAAACCCACGGGATGAAGGCGATGCGGCGGGCACCGATCGAGACGCTTCTGCGTCAATGTCGATTCGCCTCCGACCTCTTCGACACCGAGCTGGTCATCCGCGCCGAGCGAGCCGGGCTCGAAGTCGCCGAGCTGCCGGCTCGGACCCAGGAGCGGCGGCCCTCGCGCACGTCGATCTGGCGGCGCGTGCCCCGGACTCTGGTCGGCCTCGCCGAGCTGCGGCTCACGCTGTGGCGGGAGAGGCGCGCCCAGTAACCGCGCTCCACGCGAGAAGGGGCAGGGCTCGCCGCCCCTGCCCCTTTCGGCTGGATGAAGGGTTGGACGAACACCCAGCGCGGCCGAGCGTACACGCTTCGTGCTGACAAATCATCTCAAAAGGTGCAGACACTCCCAATCCTGCCGCCACGCCAGTGGTGTGCGAGATCGCTACACCTGGTGCCCGGCGCTGATAACGTCCCGGGCCGAGCGACCCCGATCGGACGAAGCCACCCTTGGGGTGGAAAGGGGAGAGCGGTCATGCGCCTTTGCGTCGGCGCCTTGCTCAAGGCAGTGTGCTCCTCGTCGTTGTCCTCCTCGTCGTGGGCGTGCTCGCGGGAACGGCTTCGGCAGACACGATACGTACTCGGGGGTCAAGGAACGACAACGGAGCGTGTGACACGTTCTTGGACCCCAACGACTCGCCGGTCAGCTTCTGATCCCGCCACGCAGCAGGTGTGGCAGTTCAACCTGACGTCCACCCAAGCGGGGGCACGATGGCGCGACGTTCTCCGACGGGGCGACGTGGTGACGAACAAGGCCGAGGACGAACACAACGGGAACACGTCGTCTGGTTCATCGTCACCGACATCGGCGCGACGGTGACCACGGCGACTGCAACGTTCACCCCGACCGAGAATGGCAACCCGAGTTCGGCGGTGACGCACTGTTGGGGGAACAGACCCCGCCGACGACAACGACGACGACAACGAGCACGACGAACCACGTCGAGTACGACGACGACGACGGCTCCGACAACCACCACGTCGAGTACGACGACCACGACGGCGCCGACCACGACGACGACGGCGCCGACAACCACGACGACGGCGCCGACGACCACGACGACGGCGCCGCCGACGGTGCTGGTGCCCGTGCCGGTTCGCGCTCCACGACCTTCACCGGATAGCGGTCAACGAGAGTTGTTGCGGAAGGCCCCGCCGTGAGGCGGGGCCTTCTGTTGTGCCGGGCCGATCGACCGGGACAGGTGACGGGTTCATCCAGCGGGAGTGGCAAACCGCACTTCTGAACCCATGTACCTCAGCCGAGCACGAGACGCCGCCGCCCGGCCGGGGTACCATGAGCACCGGTCGGGCCGTCTGCGGCTGTCATCCAGTGATCTGGGCCGACTCCCTGAAATCCCGTGCGCGCCCGAACGCGCCCGACGACACAAGGAGTCCCGATGACCACGACCACCGACACGGCTGCTGACGCCGGCGCCGGCGCCCCCGACTTCAAGGTCGCCGATCTGTCGCTGGCGGACTTCGGCCGCAAGGAGATCGAGCTCGCCGAGCACGAGATGCCCGGCCTCATGGCCTTGCGCGAGCGCTACGGCGCCGAACAGCCGCTGCGCGGCGCCCGCATCACCGGCTCGCTGCACATGACGATCCAGACCGCGGTGCTCATCGAGACGCTGCTGGAGCTGGGCGCGCAGGTGCGTTGGGCGTCGTGCAACATCTTCTCGACCCAGGACCACGCCGCCGCCGCCATCGCCGCCCGCGGCGTCCCCGTGTTCGCATGGAAGGGGGAGACGCTCGACGAGTACTGGTGGTGCACCGACCAGGCGCTCCGCTGGCCCGACGGCGACGGCCCCAACATGATCCTCGACGACGGCGGCGACGCGACGCTGCTGGTGCACAAGGGCGTCGAGTACGAGCGCGCCGGCGCGGTGCCCGCGCCCGCCGACGGCGATTCCGAGGAGTGGACGGTCGTCGTCGGGTTGCTGTCACGCATCCAGGGCGAAGACGCGCAACGGTGGCACCGCACCGCCGAGGCGATCAAGGGCGTGACCGAGGAGACGACCACGGGCGTCCATCGCCTGTACCAGATGATGGAGGCGGGAACGCTGCTCTTCCCCGCCATCAACGTGAACGACTCCGTGACCAAGTCGAAGTTCGACAACCTCTACGGCGTCCGGCATTCGCTCGTCGACGGGATCTGCCGAGCGACCGACGTGATGCTCGCGGGCAAGCTCGCCGTGGTGTGCGGCTACGGCGACGTCGGCAAGGGGTGCGCCCAGGCGCTGCGGGGCCAGGGCGCGCGGGTCGTGATCACCGAGATCGACCCGATCTGCGCGCTCCAGGCGGCGATGGAGGGTCACGAGGTCGTGACGCTCGAGGACGTCGTGGACACGGCCGACATCTTCGTCACGGCCACCGGGAACACGAACATCATCACCGTCGAGGACATGGCGCGGATGAAGCACGATGCGATCGTCGGCAACATCGGCCACTTCGACGACGAGATCGACATGGCCGGCCTCACCGCGCTGCCGGGCGTCAAGCGCATCAACGTGAAGCCGCAGGTCGACGAGTGGGTCTTCCCCGACGGGCACTCGATCATCGTGCTCTCGGAAGGACGCCTCCTGAACCTGGGGAACGCCACCGGTCACCCGAGCTTCGTGATGTCGAACAGCTTCACCAACCAGGTGATCGCCCAGATGGAGCTGTACGGCCACACCGACTTCTACGAGCGGCGCGTGTACACGCTGCCCAAGCACCTCGACGAAGAGGTGGCGCGGCTGCACCTCGACAAGCTCGGGGCGAAGCTCACGCAGCTCACGGAGGAGCAGGCGGCCTATCTCGGCATCCCCGTCGAAGGGCCGTTCAAGCCCGACCACTACCGCTACTGAGCGTCCGGTGGACCCGATCCCGCCCACGATCGAGTGGCGGCGGGGGAGGGTGCGCCTGATCGACCAGCGCGCGCTGCCGGGCGAGCTCCGGTTCGTCGAGTGCGCGTCGGTCGACGAGCTCTGTGACGCGATCACGTCGCTGGCGGTGCGGGGCGCGCCCGCGCTCGGCGCCGCCGGCGCGTTCGGCGTCGCGCTGGCGGCGCACACGATGAGCGACGAGGCCGGCGTGCGGACGGCCGCGCGCCGAGTCGCCGCCGCCCGGCCCACGGCCGTCAACCTGGCGTGGGGCGTGGACCGTGCTCTGCGCGCGTGGGAGCGGGGTGGCGCCGACGCTGCCCTCGCCGAAGCGGAGCGCGTCGCAGCCGACGACGTCGCCGCCAACCGCGCGTTGGGTGGGTTCGGCGCCGAGCTCGTGCCCGGAGGGCGCGCGCGTCCTCACGCACTGCAACGCAGGATCGCTGGCCACCGTCGGGTACGGCACCGCGCTCGGCGTGGTGCGCGCCGCCCACGAGGCGGGGAAGCGGCCGCACGTGTGGGCGGGGGAGACCCGCCCGGTCCTCCAGGGCGCTCGCCTGACCGCCTGGGAGCTCGAGCGGCTCGGCATCCCCGTCACGGTGGTCGCCGATGTCATGGCCGGTTCCCTGATGGCGACGGGCGACGTGGACGTCGTCGTCGTGGGCGCCGACCGCATCGCCGCAAACGGTGATGTGGCCAACAAGATCGGCACGTACTCGCTGGCGGTGCTCGCGCGCGAGCACGAAGTCCCGTTCGTCGTCGCCGCACCGACATCGACGATCGACTTCGCGACTCCGACGGGTGCCGCGATCCCGGTCGAGGAGCGCCCGGGCGACGAGGTCGTCCGCATCGGAGACGAGCGCATCGCGCCGGCCGGTGTGCACGCCGCGAACCGCGCCTTCGACGTCACCCCGGCACGTCTCGTCACCGCCATCGTCACCGAACGAGGCGTTCTTCGTCCCCCGTACGAGGAGTCGTTGCGCAGCGCCGCCTCGGCGTAGGAGTCGTACCCCGCCGGTACGGTCGCAACCGTATGAACCCGTGGCGCGCGCTCGTGGAGGCAATGTTCCCTGCCTCGTGCCCGGGCTGCGGTCGGGCGGCGGAGCCCGTCTGCGACGAGTGCACGCGGACGCTCCGTGACCCGCCCGCGGCCCCACCTCCGGTCGGCGTCGATCGGTGGCTCGCGCCCCTCGCGTACGAGGGCGTGGCGCGCGAGCTCGTCGCCCGCGTGAAGTACCGACGCACGCGCGCGACCGTGCCGTGGCTCGCCGCGCGCATGGCCCGACTCGCCTGCACCGCCGGCGCGCACACCGGCGCGGAGCTCGTGACGTGGGCTCCGACCACGACCTCGCGGCGGCGCGACCGAGGGTTCGATCACGCCGAGGTCCTGGCTCGTGCAGTCGCGCGAGAGCTCGGGCTTCGCGCGCGTCCGACGCTGGTGCGGCGCCCCGGACCACCACAGACCGGCCGCCCGGCGCCGGCCCGCCGCGCCGGCCCACGCTTCGATGCCCGCCCGGTCGCGCTCCCGGCTCGGGTGCTGCTCGTGGACGACGTCGCCACCACCGGTGCGACGATCGCCGCTGCGGCCGACGCACTGCGCCGCGCCGGGGCGACCTCGGTGGTCGCGATCACTGCCGCGCGCACGCCCCGCCCCGGCCGCGTCTCCCCAGGTCAGCTGGCTGCCCGTCGCGTATGATGAACGTCCACTCATGGACATCGTGGTGCGAGGGAAGAACGTCGACGTGCCGCCTCGGCTGCGCAAGCTCGCCCGCGAGAAGGTCCGCAAGATCTCGAGGTTCACGCACGACGCCGGCCGGGTCGAGGTCGACTTCTCGGAGCTTCGCAACCGCCGCGTCGCCGACAACCAGGTCTGTGACGTGATCGTGCACCTGAAGCGGAACTTTGTGAAGGCGCACGCTGCCGCGACGGAGCCCGCAGCCGCCCTCGACCTCGTGCTCGACAAGGTCGAGCACCAGGTCGCGCGCATCAAGGAGAAGCGCGTCACTCGCACCCATGCCGCTCGGCGAAATCGAGTCGCGGCGGGTGACGCCGACGCCGCGTCCGCGCCCGACGGCGATTCCGAACGAGACGACGACGAGCTCGGCGTCCTCAACCGCATCGTGAAGACGAAGCGGCTGACGATGAAGCCCATGGGCCCCGAGGAGGCAGCGCTCCAGATGGAGCTGCTCGGACACGATTTCTTCCTGTTCACCAACGCCGAGAACGGCCACGCGGCCGTCCTCTACCGCCGGCGTGACGGCAACCTCGGCCTGATCGAGACCACCGGGTGAACGAAGGCGAGACGATCCGCGTCGTCATCGTCGACGACCACGCGCTGTTCCGGCGGGGCCTCGACCTCGTGCTGTCCGAGGAGCCCGACATCAAGGTCGTCGGCGAGGCCGCCGACGGGATCGAGGCGGTGCACCGGGCGGAGGAGATGGCGCCCGATGTCGTCGTGATGGACGTCCGCATGCCCAAGTCGACTGGCATCGAGGCGGCGCGTCGCATCCGCGAGCGTCTGCCCGACACGAAGGTGATCATGCTCACGGTCTCGGACAGCGAGGAGGACCTCTACGCGGCGGTGAAAGCCGGCGCGAGCGGTTACCTCCTGAAGGAGATCTCGATCGAGGAGCTCGCCGACGCGGTGCGCGCCGTCGCCCGCGGACACAGCCTCATCTCACCCTCGATGGCGTCGAAGCTCCTGAGCGAGTTCAACGCACTCGTGCAGCAGGCCGAAGAGCGCCACCGCTCGCTCCTGCCGAACCTCACCGACCGCGAGCTCGACGTGCTCAAGCTCGTCGCCAAGGGACTGAGCAACCGCGAGATCTCCGAGGAGCTGTACATCTCGGAGAACACGGTGAAGAACCACGTCCGCAACATTCTCGAGAAGCTGCACCTCCACTCGCGCATGGAAGCCGTCGTCTACGCCATGCGCGAGAAACTCTTGGACGTGGACTAGCACGACTTTCGCCGTCGCCACAGCACGAGCGCGCCCAACGCTACGAGCACCACGAGCCGTCAGCGCGCTGACCGCGACGCCGAGGCGGTCCCAGCCGTCGGGCTCGTAGTCGAGCGCGAGCGTGCTTCGACCTGCCGGGAGCCGAACCTTGATGAGACCGTCGTCCGTGTGGTCGAGCTCGACCGGTCGCCCGTCGACCTGGCCGTGCCACTTCGGCGACCACGCGACCGCGATGGTGGCCGATGTTTCGCTCGAGGCTTCGACGCGCATGCGCAGCCGCTCGGGTTCGGCGCGGGTGACGCGCGCCGTCGCCGGCGCGCCGGTGGCGACGAGGGACGCCGGGGTCGGGCTGACCGGGTCCGGCCCGGACGGCGAAGATCGCGATCGGCGGTTCGCGCCAGACGAGCTCGAAGCGGTCCGACGCCGCGAAGGCGTCGGCGAGTGGGTCGGCGGTCGTGACGACGTGGGAGACCCCCAGCCTGCTCAGCACGTCCGCTTGCTCGTCGGCAGGACGCTTTCCCAGGTACTGGTCGGGCTCGAGGTCGGGCTCCGGCGTGCTCGAGGACTCGAGGTTCCATCCGTTCAGGGAGTCTCGGCCCGAGGCCCACGCCAGCCACGTCGGCGGCAGGAAGACACCCGTACGTTGGACCTCGCCCGGGTAGTCGCGCTGAGTGACGAACCGGGCGCCGTGCGGGACCACGTGCCGGAGCTCGGTTGCCGCGTGCTGCAGCTGCGGGACGGGCGGGGCGAGCTCGCCGGCCACTCCCCGGTCAGGGCCGAGGGGCGACAGGACGATGACGACGGCCACTCCCAACGCGCCCGCGACCGCTGCGGCGCCGGTCCAGCGCCACGTCGACAGCCGCGTGCTGCACGAACCGCGCGCCGGCAGCGATCCCGGCCGACAAGGGCAGGATCGCGAGCAGCCCGGCGTATCCGAGCCCCCGGTTGGCGAGCTGCATCGCGACCTCGTTGGTCCGGCCAGCGCGACGCGGCCCAGTGCGCGATCACGAGGTACACGAGCGGCACCGCGACGAGGACGATTGCGAACGGGCGGCGGTGGCGGACGCGGAACAGCGCGTACACCCAACCGGCGACGACGATCCAGATCGTGTACGGGCGGAACAGAATCCGGCCGTTCACGATGTCGCCGACGCGCTCTCCGAACGGCGGCGTGGACCACGTGGCCACAGGACCCCGAAGGTCACGGTGCGCCAGAGCGGGCACGAGCCACCACGCCGCCAGCGCCGCCGCCAGCAGCCCGGTGAGGGCGAACCTCGTGAGAGCGGCGCGACTCAGGAGCTCCCGTCGCAGCCCGATCGCGAGGAGGGGGAAGACGACGGCGAGGATCATGACGGAGATGATGTGTGTGATCGCCAGCGCGGCGAGCGACACCGCTCCGAGCAGCACCCAACGCCGGCGCGCGTCCCTCGGGACGCGCAGGAGCGCGCCGAGCGCGACACAGAAGATCGGCGCGCCGAGCTGGTGCGAGACGAGGCCGACGGCGTACAGGCCCTGGAGGCCGGGCCCGAACTGGCTCGAGACCAGGAGCGACAGCACGGCCGCGACCCCCGCCGCCAGCCGCTCCAGCCCGAGCGACCGGGCGAGGAAGGCCATCGCGACCGGCAACGCGGCGAACGAGAGCACCCCGGCGACCTTGAGCGCTCCCGCGTCGGACAGCAGGCCGAACGTCACACCCCGCGCCGCGGCCATCGCCCAGGTCACGCCGGGCCCGTTGAACAGGAACTCCTGGTATCCGAGGTAGAAGCGCGGGAACCACCCGTCGAGCCGCCCGTGCGCCACGAGCTGCGGAAGCGCGAAGTCCGCCCTCACGAGGTACGACATGACGTCCTCGCCGTGCGGCGGCAGGCTCCCCCAGGCACCGGCCGTGGACCAGAGGGCGAGCACGACGGCCACCACGATGCCTGCCCACATCGCGGAGATCCGTTGCCACCAGCGCTCTTGCTTCCGCGGTTCCGAACGGATCTGGAGCTCCGAGTCCTCCCCGACGGCCGTCGCCACGGCGATGTGGCATGAGTGGCACTTGAGCAGGGCGGGCCCCGAGGTCGGCCGCCGACGCCTTTCCGAACGAAGGAGGCGGCGAGCCTCGGGGTCCGCCCGTAACAGCGAGCGCACAGGCGTTGGCGACGACCGTCGGTACACTCGGAGACCACATGGGCCTCTTCAACAAGCTCCTTCACGCGGGCGAAGGCCGGAAGCTCAAGCTCGTCGAGTCGATCGTGCCCGAAGTCGCCGCTTTCGAGCCCGAGATGGAGGCGCGCTCCGACGAGGCGCTCCGGGCCATGACCGACGAGTTCCGGGGCCGGCTCGCGCACTGCGAGAAGAAGGAAGAGCGCGTCGAGATGCTCGACGACATGCTCCCCGAGGCGTTCGCGGCGGTGCGGGAGGCGGCCAAGCGCACGCTCGGGCAGCGCCACTTCGACGTCCAGATCATGGGTGGCGCCGCGCTCCACTTCGGCTGGGTCGCGGAGATGAAGACCGGTGAGGGCAAGACTCTCGTCGCCACCCTGCCCCTCTACCTGAACGCGCTCGCCGGCTACGGCTGCCACCTCGTGACCGTGAACGACTACCTCGCCCGACGCGACGCCGAGTGGATGGGTCAGATCTACCGGTTCCTCGGGATGGAGGTCGGAGTCGTCGTGCCCCAGGTCGACGACCCGGAGTCGAAGCGGGCCGCGTACAACGCCGACATCACGTACGGCACCAACAACGAGTTCGGGTTCGACTACCTCCGCGACAACATGGCCCTGTCGAACGAGGAACAGACCCAGCGCGGCCACTTCTTCGCCATCGTCGACGAGGTCGACTCGATCCTCGTCGACGAGGCCCGCACCCCGCTGATCATCTCGGGTCGGGCCGACGACGCGCAGGAGCTGTACTACCGGTTCGCCCGCGTGGTGAAGGGCCTCCAGCGCGACCGCGACTACGAGGTCGACGAGGCGAAGCGGACGGTCGTGCCCACCGAGGACGGCATCGGACGCGTCGAGGAGGCGCTCGACGTCGAGAACCTCTACGAGCACGTCAACCAGAACTTCGTCCATCAGCTCCAAGCCGCGCTCCGGGCGAAGGAGCTCTTCAAGAGGGACGTCGACTACGTCATCCAGAACGGCGAGGCGAAGATCGTCGACGAGTTCACGGGCCGCATCCTCGAGGGTCGTCGTTGGAGCGAAGGTCTCCACCAGGCCGTCGAGGCCAAGGAAGGCGTGAACGTCAAGGCGGAGAACCAGACGCTGGCGACCGTCACGCTCCAGAACTACTTCCGCATGTACGAGAAGCTGTCCGGAATGACGGGTACGGCGTTGACCGAGGCGGGCGAGTTCGCGCACACGTACGCGCTCGAGGTCGTCGGGATCCCGACGAACGAGCCCATGGTGCGGGACGACAACCCCGACCTCATCTACAAGACCGAGGACGCGAAGTTCAACGCCGTCGCCGACGACATCGAAGAGCGGCACGAGAACGGGCAGCCCGTGCTCGTGGGCACGATCTCGGTCGAGAAGTCCGAGAAGCTGTCGCGCCTGCTGGAGAAGCGCGGCGTGCAGCATTCGGTGCTGAACGCGAAGCAGCACGAGAAGGAAGCCCTGATCGTGACCCAGGCCGGCCGGCCGTACACGGTCACGGTCGCCACGAACATGGCCGGTCGCGGCGTCGACATCCTGCTCGGCGGCAACCCCGAGGGCCTGGCCCGGCAGGAGCTCTCCGCCGAGGGCTCCACCCCCGACGAGGCGCCCGAGCGCTACGAGGAGCTGGTGGCGAAGTTCCGGGACGAGTGCCGTCCCGCCGGCGACGACGTCCGGGAGCTCGGCGGGCTCTACGTGCTCGGCACGGAGCGCCACGAGAGCCGCCGGATCGACAACCAGCTCCGAGGCCGCTCCGGTCGCCAGGGCGACCCCGGCGAGAGCCGCTTCTACCTCTCGCTCGAGGACGAGCTGATGCGGCTGTTCGCGACGGGGGCAATGAACTGGGTGATGGGGAAGGCCTTCCCGGACGACGTGCCACTCGAGGCGCGGATGGTGACCAAGGCCATCGAGCGCGCGCAGCGCACGGTCGAGGACCGCAATTTCGAGATCCGCAAGGACGTCCTCAAGTACGACGAGGTGATGAACGAGCAGCGCAAGGTCATCTACAAGCGCCGCCAGCAGATCCTGGACGGCGGTGACCTGCGCGACGAGGCGTTCGAGGCCATCGAAGGTGCAGTCCGCCATGCCGTCGAGACGTGGTGCCCGACCGAGTACCCCGAGGAGTGGGACCTCGAGGAGCTACACACGCAGATCGAGAGCACGTTCCCGACGCGCGTCACGCGCGACCAGCTCGATCTGCCGGACCGGGAGCAGGTCGTGGAGGTGCTCACGGACGACGCGGTGGAGCTCTACGAGCAGAAGGAGCAGACGATCGGGAGCGACGCGCTGCCGCGAGATCGAGCGCCGCGTCATGCTCTCGGTGATCGACCAGCACTGGCGTGAGCATCTCTACGAGATGGACTACCTGCGCGAGGGGATCAACCTGCGCGCGATGGGGCAGAAGGACCCGCTCGCCGAGTGGCAGCGTGAAGGCTTCGACATGTTCTCCGCGATGATGGCGAGCATCCAGGACAACTTCGTGCGGTACGTCTCCCACCTCCAGGTCGTCGCCGACGAGGAACCGCGTCGCCAGGCGAGCAACGTCCGGTACTCCGCCGCCGACGGCCCGGTGCAGGGCTCGGAGGCGCTCCAGGCCGCCGCCGCCGGGCAGCCGTTGGAGGAACCGGTCGGCGACGGCATGGGCGACGGGATGGGCGCCGCCACCGCCACCGCGGTCGCCGAACGGCCCGAGGACGTCCCGCAGCAACCTGTGCGGGTGGAGAAGACCCCGGGTCGCAACGAGCCGTGCTACTGCGGGAGCGGGAAGAAGTTCAAGCACTGCCACGGTCGCTGAACCGCGGCGCTCCCACCCGCACCCTTCGCGATGCGCGACTTCACCGAACCGCTGGCCGACCTCCGCCGCCGCGTCGAGGACGCGCGCGCGTATCTCCAGATCGGAGCGGCGCGGACGCGGCTCGGGGAGCTCGAGCAGGAGGCGAGTCGGGCGGACCTCTGGCAGGACCAGGAGCAGGCCCGCAAGGTCACGACCGAGCTCGCTCGCCTGCGTGACGACCTGGAGCTGTTCGACGGCCTCGAGGAACGCCTCTCCGAGGTCGAGACGCTGTTCGAGCTGGGGCGAGAGGAGGGCGACGACTCGCTGGAGCCGGAGGTCGACGCCGGTGCCGCCGCCCTGTCGGCGGATCTCGACAGGCTGGAGTTGCGCGCGCTCTTCACCGGCGAGCACGACGAGCGTGACGCGATCTGCGAGGTCCACTCGGGCGCGGGCGGCACCGACGCGCAGGACTGGACCCAGATGCTCTTGCGCATGTACCTGCGCTGGGCAGAGAGGCGCGGCTTCGACGTCGAGCTCGACGAAGTCCAAGAAGGCACGGAGGCAGGGATCACGTCGGCGACGTTCATCGTCAAGGGTCGCTACGCGTTCGGTCTGCTCCGGGGAGAGAAGGGCGTGCATCGCCTCATTCGCATCTCACCGTTCGATGCCAACGCGCGACGCCAGACCGCGTTCGCGTCGTTCGACGCGGTGCCGGCACTCGAGCACACCGAGGAGCCCGAGATCGATCCCAGCGACCTGCGGATCGACACGTACCGGTCGTCCGGCGCGGGCGGCCAGCACGTCAACGTCACGGACTCTGCCGTACGCATCACGCACGTGCCGACGGGCATCGTCGTGTCGGTCCAGAACGAACGCTCGCAGATCCAGAACCGCGCGAAGGCGATGCAGATCCTCGCGGCGCGCCTCGCCGAACGACAGCGACAGGAGCGGCAACAGGAGCTCGAGTCCCTGTCGGGCGAGAAGAAGGACGTCGCGTTCGGGAGTCAGATCCGCACGTACACGCTCGCGCCGTACCAGCTCGTCAAGGACGAGCGCACGCGCTACGAGACGGGCAACGTGCAATCGGTGATCGACGGCGAGCTCGACCCTTTCGTCGAGGCGTATCTCCAGTGGCGCCGGCAGCACGACGGCGACGCCGCTCAGGCGCCCTCGGACCAGGATCGGTAGGGACCTCGCGAACCTGTGAATCCAGTCTCTGAACCCCTTTCGAGGGGTCGGGGCTGCTACCCTGCGGCGGGCAGTAGCACGTGGTTTCCCGAACCCGTCCGCCCCTCCGCTGGGTCTGCATGATTCGATTCGAGGGCGTTTCCAAGATCTACAAGGGCGATGTCGCGGCATTGCGCGACGTCTCCTTCGACATCGGCAAGGGTGAGTTCGTCTTCGTCGTCGGGCCCTCGGGCTCGGGGAAGTCGACCGCCCTGCGGCTGCTGCTGCGCGAGGAGAACTCGACGTCGGGCCGCATCATCGTCGCCGGGCGTGACATCTCCCGCCTCAGCTCGTGGAAGATCCCGCAGCTCCGGCGCAACGTCGGCTGCGTCTTCCAGGACTACAAGCTCCTGCCCAACAAGACGGTCTACGAGAACGTCGCGTTCGCGCAGGAGGTCATCGGCCGGCCCCGGCACGTGATCGACGCCCAGGTCCCGCAGATCCTCGACCTGGTCGGCCTGAGCCGGAAGACCACCCGCTTCCCGAACGAGCTGTCCGGTGGCGAGCAACAGCGGGTGTCGATCGCCCGGGCGTTCGTGAACCGGCCGCTCATCCTGCTGGCCGACGAGCCCACCGGCAACGTCGACCCGGCCACGACCGTCGGGATCATGCGCCTGCTCGACCGCATCAATCGCACCGGGACCACGATCGTGATGGCCACGCACGACCAGCGCATCGTCGACGCCATGCGGCGCCGCGTCATCGAGCTGGAGCACGGCCACATGGTGCGAGACCAAGCCCGCGGCGTCTACGGCGTCGGGAGCTGATCGGACGGTGCGACGCCTGGCGTACTTCGCGCGCGAGACGCTGATCTCGCTGCGCCGCAACCTGCTGATGACCTTGGCGGGCATCCTCACCGTGACCGTGTCCCTGCTGCTCCTGGGCGGGATCCTGCTGTTCCAGCAATGGGTCGACCACGGCACGGAGAAGTGGAAGCACGGCGTCGAGTTCGAGGTCTACATGAAGACGGACGCGACGCGGCAGCAGATCGATGCGCTGCGCGGCCAACTCGACGGCGACCGCCAGGTGAAGAGCGCCAAGTACATCTCCAAGGAGCAGGCGTACAGCGACTTCAAGCGCATCTTCAAGGACAAGCCCGACCTCGTCAGCTCGGTCGACCCGAGTGCTCTGCCGGCGTCGTTCCGCGTGGCGCCGGACCAGGTGAAGCAGACGACGGCGCTGCGCGACAAGTACAACACCAGACCGGGCGTCGACGAGGCGATCACCGCCGACAAGGCGATCAAGCAGCTCATCGACATCACGAACTTCCTTCGTTACATGTTCATCGCGATCTCGACGATCCTGATCGCGTCGTCCCTGTTCCTGATCGTGAACACGATCCGGCTGGCGACGTTCGCCCGCCGCCGCGAGATCGAGGTCATGAAGCTCGTCGGGGCGTCGAACTGGTTCGTGCGGATCCCGTTCATGGCCGAGGGGCTCGTGCAGGGGGCGGTGGGCGCGGGGCTCGCCGTGAGCGGCGTGTTCGCGCTCCAGTACCTCCTGAGCCAGCTCGACACGACCAAGGGCTTCTTCCAGGGGTTCTACGTCAACACCGGCAACGCCGGCGCGATCAGCATCGGGCTGCTCATCGGCGGGGCGCTCATCGGCTCGGTCGGCGCCGGGGTCGGGCTCCGCCGCTTCCTGAACGTCTGACGGCTCCCGGCCACACCCTTCCGCAAGGCCCGAATTCCGCCCTTCCGCGCGTCGCGTCTGGGCGATTTGTTCCCTACTGTTGCCTGTGTGACTTCTGTTGCCTACGCTACCGCGCCAACTGATGACTCGGCGTCTCCTCCTCGGGCTTCTCGCGAGCGCACTCGTGTTCTGCTTCGTCGCGCCCGGGGTCGCCGGGGGGCAGACGAACCCGGATCCCAAGACCCGGCGGGACGAGCTCTCGAACGCGATCGAGGACGTCTCGGCCGAGGAGGTCGCGGCGGTCAACGAGCTCCAGGGGATCACCGCGCACCGACAGGACCTCGAGGCGAAGGTCGCGGCGCTCGACCGGCAGATCGCCGACGCCACGCAGAAGGTCGAGGCAGCCGAAGCCGAGATCGCGCGGATCCAGGCCCAGGTCGACACCGTGCAGCGCGACATCGACCGGATCCTGGCGGAGATCGAGGCGTCGAAGGTCAAGTTCCACCAGTCGGCGGTGGCGCTGTACAAGAGCGGCGGCGGGGGCGCGACCAACTTCACGCTGCTCTCGACGAGCGGCGGCGCGCACGAGCTGATCGCGGGGAGCAAGTACCTCGGTGAGAACTCGCGTCGCTTCGAGCGGGAGCTGCAGCGCCAGGGGAGCCTGAAGGACCAGCTCGACGACGCCCAGAGCGACCTCCGCAAGGAGCAGGCGAAGGCGCAGGAAGCTCAGCAGGTCGCGGCCCAGGAACGCGACAACGTCACCCAGCTCCGCACGCAGGCCGACGGCGAGCGCGACCAGGTGGCGGCGGCCGAGCAGCAGGAGCAGCAGGCCGTCGAGGCGATCCGCGCCCGCAAGGCCGATTTCGAGGCCCAGTACAACGCGGTCCAGGCGCAGATCGCGGCGAGCGTCAGCCGCGGCAACCCGACGCCCGGCAACCACCGGTTCATCTGGCCGGTCAACGGCCCGATCGCGAGCGGCTTCGGCCCCCGGACCCATCCGATCTACGGCGGGTCGCGCGTCCACACCGGCGTCGACATCGCCGTGTCGCAGGGCACACCGATCAAGGCGGCCGGCGACGGCGTCGTGAAGATGGCCGGACCGAACGGCGGCTACGGCAACTGGACGCTCATCGACCACGGCGGCGGTCTCGCGACCGGGTACGGCCACCAGTCCCGGATCGCGGTCTCCATCGGCCAGCACGTCAGCACCGGCGAGGTCATCGGCTACGTCGGCTCGACCGGCGCGTCGACCGGCCCGCACCTCCATTGGGAAGTGCGCGTCAACGGCAACCCCGTCAACCCGCTGGGCTGGGTCTAGCCGCCGCGCTACCTGTTGGGCTGGGGCGTCACCCGCAGATAGGGCTTGATGGTCTTGAAGCCCTTCGGGAACTTCTGCTTCGCGTCCTCGTCGGAGACCGCAGGGACGATGATCACGTCCTCGCCGTCCTTCCAGTCGACCGGCGTGGAGACGCTGTAGCCGGAGGTCAGCTGCAACGAGTCGATCACGCGCAGGAGCTCGTCGACGTTGCGGCCGGCACTCTGCGGGTACGTGATGGTCAGCTTGATCTTCTTGTCGGGACCGACGATGAACACCGAGCGCACAGTCACCGTGTCACTGGCGTTCGGGTGGATCATGTCGTACAGGTCGGCGACCTTGCGGTCCGGGTCGGCGATCAGGGGGTAGTTGAGCGCCGTTCCCTGTGTCTCCTCGATGTCCTTCGACCACCCCTTGTGCGAGTCGAGGGGGTCGACGCTGACGCCGATCAGCTTCACGTTGCGCTGGTCGAACTCCGACTTGCGCCTCGCGAACGCTCCCAGCTCGGTCGTGCAGACCGGCGTGAAGTCCTTGGGGTGGGAGAAGAGCATCCCCCAGCTGTCGCCGAGGTAGTCGTAGAAGCTCAGCTTGCCTTCGGTCGTCTCCGCGGTGAAGTCGGGAGCGGTGTCTCCCAGGCGAAGTGACATGGTTGCGTCTCCTCAGGTCCGGGTCTTCGTCGTTTCCCCTGACGGTATCCAGGGGGAGAGCAAAAGTCGAGTAAAAAGGTCGGAATATTGGCGGGTGTCTACCCCGTCGCCGACAGGCCCGGGGACCGCTCGGAGGCGCGGGGGCGGAAGGGCGCGTAGACCTGGTACTCGCCGTCGTGGAAGCGGACGTCCGCTTCCGGTGACAGGCGCCGGAGGAAGGGGAGCGCGCGGCGGTTCTCGCCGAGCACCGTGGCCCGGAACGCCACGAGGCCGCGTCGGGCCCCGGCACGGGCGAGGTGGTGCAGCAGCCGCGTCCCCAGGCCGCGGTCCTGCCACTCGTCGTCCACGATCACGGCGACCTCGGCATCGGACTCGTCCGGCCGGCCGTCGTAACGCGCCACGGCGACGATCTCGCTGCCGACCGTGGCGACGAGGGCCTCGTGCAGCTCGTGGTCGAGACCGGCGAGGTGGAGGAGCGCGGCGCGCCGCGGCCTCGGCATGGGCGAGAAGAAGCGGTGATAGATCGACTCCGGCGAGAGCCGGTCGAACATGCGCAGCAGCGGGTACGCGTCGGCCGGCTCGATGCGCCGGATCGACACGCTCGAGCCGTCGTCGAGCTCGACGACGTCGCCGCGGGAAGCCGGCAGCTCGACCGACGGTTGCTCGACGGCGGCCATCACGTCCCCCCGCCGGACTCGTCCGATGCGGGAGACGAGATGAGGCACGTGCTCGTGGCGTGGCCGTACAGCGCGCCCTCCTGGTCGACGAGGTGCGCTTCGGCGGTCGCGACGCGGCCGCCGAGATGCACGACCTTTCCTTCGCCGCGCACGCGTCCCGTCGTCACGCGCACCGGGCGCAGGAAGCTCACCTTCAGCTCGAGCGTCGTATAGCTGAGTCCCGCGCGCAGCCGGCTGTGCACCGCGCATCCCATCGCGCTGTCGAGGACGGTCGTCAGGATCCCGCCGTGCACGGTTCCGAGCGGGTTGTAGTGGAACTCGGCCGGCTCGAACGAGAACGTGACGAGCCCCTCGCTGACCTGGTCGATCTCCAGGCCGATGAGGCGCGCCACCGGCGGCGGGGGGAGGTCTCCGCCTTCGATCGCGCGCAGCACGTCGATGCCACCCAGCCCGCGGGCGGCCTTCCAGCTCGCGACCGGGTCGTCCCAGGTCACGACGCGGCTTCGTTCGTCGAACGTTGTCATCGGGGGGCCCTCCGTTTCCGTTGGCGAGGCGTCTTGCGCAGGCTCTCGACGTGCTCGGTGAGCGACGCGACTGCGCGGTGCTTGTAGACGGGGTCGTCGAACAACTTGGTCTGCATCAACGAGCCCTCGAGTGTGGAAGTCACGAGAGTCGCGAGCTCGTAGGGATCGATGTCATCGTCGATCTCGTTCCGAGCCTTGGCTTCTTTCACGATCGAGCCGATGAGGCGGTGCCACGAGTCCATGGCGGCACGAGCACGCGCCGCGAGCGCCGGATTCGTGTCGTCGGCCTCGATGGCGGTGTTCATGATCGGGCAGCCGCCCGCGACGAGGGGATGCCCCGTCCAATCACCGAAGACTCGAATGATCGCGACGAGCCGGTCGAGCCCGACCTTGTCCTCCTGCACGGCGGCGTACCCGTCCACGATGAGCGAGATCGCGTAGTCGAACGCCTCGACCGCGAGCTCTTCCTTGCTGCCGAAGTGGTTGTAGATGCCGCCCTTCTCGATTCCGGTGGCTTCGACGAGCTCGCTCATGGAGGCACCGGCGTAGCCCCGCTGGTTGAAGACGGGGGCAGCCCGCTCGAGGATGAGGCGGCGGGTGGCCTCGCCCTTGCGGAGCCTGGTCGTGGTGGTCATGAGGTCCTCTCGAAAACCGACCGTTCGGTCTCATTCTGAGGGAACCGGAGGTGGGATGCAACGTGACGTGGGGCACCGCCGAACCGGGCTGCCGCCTTCGGTACGGTGCGGCTCATGTGCGGCAGGTTCGTGCAGGCGTCGTCGCCCGAGTTGCTCGTGGCGCGATTCGGCGTCGACGAGCTGGCGGCTGCGACGCACGAGCCGAGCTACAACGTCGCCCCTCGCGCGACGGTGTACGGCGTGCGCGACCGGGCCGAGGACGGAGCGCGGAGGCGCTATCTCTCGGAGCTGCGGTGGGGACTGATCCCGTCGTGGGCGAGGGACGCCAAGGTCGGTGACCGAATGATCAACGCCCGCGCCGAGTCATTGGCGGACAAGCCGGCCTACGAGCGCGCCTTCCGGCTTCATCGCTGTCTCGTGCCGGCCGAGGGCTTCTACGAGTGGCAGCGGCGCGGGTCACGCAAGCAACCCATGTTCATCCACCGTCGCGAGGGTGAGCCGATGGCCTTCGCCGGCATGTGGGCGGCGTGGCGTGACCCGAACGAGCCCGACGGCGACGCAGGCTGGGTGCGGTCCTGCACGATCGTGACGACGAACGCCAACGAGACTTTGGCACCGCTTCACGACCGCATGCCGGTCGTCCTCGAGGAGCGCGACTGGGATCGGTGGCTGGACCCAGACACCGCCGACCTCGCCGGGCTCGCGGCCCTCTTGCAGCCGGCCGCCGCCGACCTGCTCGTCGCGTACCCGGTCGGGACGGCGGTCAACAGCGCCGACAACGACGGGCCGGAGCTCGTGGAGCGCGTCAAGCTGGAGCCTTCGCTCGGGCTATAGCGTCGCCGCGGGGGACGGCGGCTTTGCCGACCGTCGCCGCAGAGCCGGAGCTTGCGACGGCGATAGGAGACAAATGGAGCATCGCGACTACGTCTCGGCCCTGCGATGGAACGGCACCGCGGCGGCTCGCGCGGCGCGGGACATACCGATGGAGACGACGGTGCCGTCGTGCCCGGAGTGGAAGATGCGTGACCTCGCCCACCACCTCGGCTCGCACCACCGATGGGTGGCAGGGAACCTCGACCAGCCGCCCGACGGCGACGCGTTCAAATGGCGCGAGGAACCTCCTGCGGACGATGCGATTCCCGACTGGCTGGAGGCCGGTGCCGAGATGCTCGCGACCAAGCTCGCGGCGACGGACCCGACGAAGCCCTGCTGGACGTGGGTGCCCTTCGACCGCAGCGTCGGGTTCTGGGCCCGCCGAACCACGCACGAGACGGCGATGCACCGCTGGGATGCGCAGAACACGAGCGGCGCGCCGGACGGCGTCGACGCCGAGCTCGCTGCCGACGGCATCGACGAGTACCTCGGGATCCTCGGCGCATTCCGGGGCCGACGGTTCCCGGAGGGGTCGATCCATCTCCACACCACGGACACGCCGGGGGAGTGGCTCGCTCGCGTCGGCCCCGAGGGGATCGACGTCACCCGCGAGCACGCGAAAGGCGACGTCGCGGTGCGCGGTCCGGCGTCCGACGTGCTCCTCGTGTTCATGGGGCGCAAGCCGATGGACACCGTCGACGTGCTCGGCGACGCGTCGTTGTTCGACGGGTTCCGCAAGCACGCGAGCTTCGGCTAGGGCTGCACCTTCTTGACCTTGGGGTTGTAGCAGACACCCTTCATGCCCAGCATCTGGGCGGGCACGCACATGTTCGAGCTCTGGCACAGCGCGTGGAGGTCTCCGTCGCCGAGGATGTGCTCGGCCAGGTCGGCCTGGGCGTAGAACGGGCGACCGAACCCGACCATGTCGGCCTCGCCGTCGTCGACGATCTGGCGGGCCTCGACGCCGGTCCGGATGCCACCCACCGCGAACACCGGGATCGGCACCCGTCGCTTCGCCTCGCGGAACAGAAGCCGATTCCAGACCGGCGCGAACGGACTGCGTTTCCCCCCGAGCCACGACCCCGCGACCAGCGTGACGCGGCGGCGACGCGACGGCGCCGCGGCCCGCAGCCGGGTTCTCATCGACTGGTTCGTCCAGAGTGACGACGGCACGCCCCCACGACTCAGCGTCGTGTCGGGGAACACCGACACCTCCACCGGCGTGACGGCGTCGTATCCCCAATCGGCCACCAGCTCGCAGGTGCGGAGCGCCTCGTCGCGCGTGACATGCGGGGCGAACAGAGGCGCTTTCTCCGCCGGCACCTTGACCGTGCACGGGAAGTCGGGCCCCGCGCGCTCTGCAACGTGCTCACGAATCACCCGCAGGATGTGCGCCCGCCGTTCGGGGGATCCGCCGAACTCGTCGGTGCGGCGGTTGTAGAACGGCGAGAGGAACTGGTCGAGCAGCTTGGCATTCGCCGAACCGAGCTGGATGCCGTCGTAACCCGCCTCGCGGGCCCACGCCGCGGCCTCGCCGCTCCGGCGACAGAGAGCGTGCACCTCGTCGGTCGTCATCACGTGCACGGGCACGCCCCGGAAGCTCGGACGGAGCATCAGGGGCACCGGCGAAGACGCCAAGAGCGGACCCTTGCGTTCGCTCGCGTACGGCTCGTGCCACCCTTCCATCGCGTAGATCCCGCCGTGCCCGATCTGCAGGAAGATGGCGGCGCCGGCGTCGTGGACGGCCCGCACCATGTCGGTCATCGCCAGCATGCGCTCGCGGGAGTGGATCAGTGTCATGCCGGGGGACGTGCGGCCCTCCTCGTACAGGCAGGCACTGCCCTGGATGATGAGGCCGACGCCATGACGCGCGTTGGGGACGAACGCCTTCGCGTACGTCTCGGCCGCGTCGGGCCCCGAGCCGGCACCCTCGAGCACAGGTGCGCGATAGACGCGGTTGCGGATCGTGCACGACCCGAGCCGCAGAGGTGACGAAAGTGTGTCGCTCACACTTTCCGTGCCGTCAGGGCTCGAGCGCGTTGCGCAGCACGTCGATGACGTGCTCGCGGCGTTTCGCGAGCATCGCGGGGCCCAGCGGGTCCGCGCCGAGCAAGGACGTGATCAGCGGCGCGTCCGAGAGATAGGAGAGCACCGCGCCGTAGCCGGTGAGCAGAAGCTGCCGCGCGTCGTAGCGCCGCAACCGGCCTGCTTCCATCTCGCGCTCGAGGAACTCGGTTCCCCGCTCGAACAAGGGCCGCAACATCGTTCCCAGCTCCGCCGACAGCATCGGGCCGCCCTCGAGCGCCTCCCACCGTGCCAGGCGCACGAACTCGGGGCGCTCTTCGAAGAACAAGAACGCGGCGCGGAGCACGCGCTCGACCTGCGGCCAGCCTCTCTTCTGGGGGCCGGCGACGGCCTCGTCGACGAGCGCGAACCAGTCGGCGAAGGCGTCGAGCAGGACGGCGCGGTAGAGCGCCTCCTTCGACGGGAAGTGGTGCAGGAGGCTCGGGCGCCGGATCCCGACCTTGTCGGCGATGTCGTTGAGGCTCGTGCCGTTGTATCCGTGCTCGGCGAACCGGTCGAGCGCGACCTCGAGGATGAGGGACTTCGTGTCCTGGCTCTCCACCGCGGCGGTCTCCATGCCGGGCAAGAGGGTACGCCGTGGCCGCCGGGACGACGGGGACGGCAGGCTCGTGACGGACGCTCGGCGGAGCCGGCACGGGTCGTCTACCTACTGGTAGGTAGGCTAGCATCTGGAGTGAGGGCCGGATCTTCAGACCGCGAGGAGCCTTACGTGAACGTGCCCATTGCCGTGGTGGCCGGCCTCGTCGTGACTCAGGCGTCGATCGTCGCGACGACGGTGTACCTCCACCGGACGCTCGCCCATCGCGCGCTCACCGTGCGCGGACCGACGGCGTTCTTCTGTCGGGTGCTGCTGTGGATCACGACCGGCATGCGACCGCGGGAATGGGTTGCCGTGCACCGTCGCCACCACGCGACGTCGGACACGCCCGCCGATCCCCACAGCCCGCGCGTCCTCGGGTTCTGGCGCGTGCAGCTCGCCAACGTGCCGTTGTACCGGCGCGTCGCCCGTGACCAGCTCACGGTGCGTCGGTACGCGCGAGACGTGCCCCAGGACCGGCTCGACCGGTGGTTCTTCGACCACGGCATCCTCGGGCTCGCGATCGGCATCGGGATCTTGTGCGTGACGTTCGGGTGGGCGACCGGGTTGCTGGCGGCTGCGGTGCACGCGGTCAGCTACGTGATGCTGAGTGGTGCCATCAATGCCGTCGGGCACACGCGTGGTCGCCGTCCGTACCCCAACCCGGCCGGCAACTCGCAGTGGCTCGCCCTGATCACGGGGGGCGAGGGCCTCCATAACAACCACCACGCGGCGCCGACGTCCGCCAACTTCGCGCTCGGCCGCGGTGAGATCGACCCCGGCTGGTGGGTGACGCGCGCGCTCATTCGATGCCGGCAGGCGACTGTGCGTCACGACGAGGTGAAGCTCAAGCAAGTCGCTTGACCGCCAGGGAGACACTCAGCCGGCGTTCGGCGCCTGCTCCCGGAGCGCGCGGCGCGCGTCGTCGGGCCCGGCGAGGAACGCCGGAGCCGGCGTCGTGACCCCGTTGGCTGCGTAGCGGGCCAGGCGCTCGCGGATCTCGTCCGGTGTGCCGTGCACGATCAACTCGTCGACGAGCTCGTCGGGGATGGCGGCGGTCGCCGCCTCACGGTCGCCCGCTTTCCATGCGTCCCACATCGGCTGGAGTGTCTCGCCCCGGCCGAGCCAGGCGTGGAACGCGGCGTAGACCGGCACGTTGAGATAGGCGGCGATGGCGCGCTTCCCGATGAAGCGGACGGCCTCGTCGTTGTCGGTCGGCAGCACGAAGATCCGGGCGACGATCTCCTTGTCGTCACCGACGTGCGGGACGACGGTCTTCACGTCGTCAGCGGACAGCCAGTTGATGATGGCGCCGTCTCCTTCGCGCCCGGCGAGACGCAGCATGCCGGGGCGTAGCGCGGCGACGAGGATCGGCGGCATCTCGTCGATCCGGATGCCGAGGCGGAACCCCTTCACGCGGAACGTGTCGTACTCATGGGTGACTTTCTCGCCGGCGAGCGCGGTGCGCAGGAATCGGATCGTGTCGCGGACGCGGCGGTACGGCTCCTCGAACGGGATGGAGTTCCAGTTCTCGACGATCACGTTCGACGACGTCCCGATCCCCAGGGCGAACCGGCCGGGCGCCGCCTGCACCATGCTGGCGACGGTCTCGGCGAGCGTCGCCGCGCCCCGCGTGTAGGCCGGCACGATGGCCGTCCCGAGTCGCAGCGTCGGCGTCCACGCCGCCGCCAGCGCCAGCGGGGTGAAGGCGTCGGCGCCACCCGACTCGGCCGACCACAGGTCCGTGTACCCGAGGGCGGCGATCTCCTCGAACCACTCCCGGTGCGCGTGCAGCGGGACGCCGTCGAAGGGGACCGTGATGCCATACCGCTGCGGGACGCTCATGTGCCTTCTCCCTCCCGTGCCGGTGAAGCGATCGAGTCGCCGGCGGCCTCGGCCGCGCGGTCATCCTCGCCCCAATCGCGGTGCTCGCGCACGATCGCCGACTGGCTCGCGGTGGCGAGCAGCGTGCCGTCCTCGGCCCAGAGGTGCACGAGGCCGTGGCCGAAGCCGTGCTCGACGGCGTGGACGCGCACGTCGGCCAGGACCCACTCCGTCGGCTGGCGGGTCACGACGCGCAGGGTGTTGTCGAGGCTGTTGCCGCCGGCGCGCGCGCCGAGCGCCTGCCCGACGCCGAAGGGCACGAAGTCGCCGACGATCGCGAGCGCCGCCGCAGACATGTCGAGGCCGGGGAGATGCACCCACAGCGCGGCGCGGCCGTCTCCGGGCGGGCCGGGCAGGTCCTGGAAGTTGCGGCCGGCGGCGAGGCGCGCCTCGAGGCGGTCCATGATGGTCCCCTGGTGCCGGGGCAGCGTCTCCCGCGGCGGGCTCGTCCGCGGTGACGGGACGTCGGGCCGGATGGCCCACGAGCCCGACAACGCGAACTCGCGGGCTCCGAGCGCGCCGTTCACCGTGAAGATCTCCTCGCCGTCGACGCGGGCGACGGCGCGCGCCTGCGAGGAGTGGTGGCCGCGCACGATCTCGGTGATGGCGATGTCCACCACGGACGGCGGCCGGGCGTACGAGAGGTACTGGGCCGTCGCCCACACGAGCGGCCGGCCGGTCGTGCGCTCGAGCGCCTCGATTGCCGCGCCGAGGCCGCACCCTCCGAACAGGGTGCCGCGGCCCGAGCACAGGGCGGGCACCACGGGCAGGTGCCAGAGGTCCGGGTCGTCGGCGCGCGCGAGCCCGAAGAAACGGAGTGCGTCCACGCCGCCAAATCTACGGGTCGAGGGCGGCGACGGCCCACGCCCGACCCTCGGCCGGGTCTTCGATCGCGAGATGGAGCTGCCAGCCGGAGGCGGGCCCGCCGCCGTCCCACGCGTACCAACGAAGTCGGGCCAGCGCCGTTCCGAGCGCGTCGGCGTCGACCGGCCACCGCTCGACGAGTCCCGTCAGCGCCGCCCCCGCCCACCACGCGGCGAAGCGTCCCGCCGCCGCGCCGGGCCGGCGAGCGTGCACGCCCCCGCTGGCGCCTGCCCACGCCAGAGCGCGCAGGGCGGCGTCCGGACTGAGCTCCGCCATCCGCACCCGATCGCGCCCGAGCGCCGCGATCGCACTCAGCGCATCCCCGCGGACGGCGATCGCCTCGGCGCGTCCCTCCGAGCCTTCGGTCCAGGCCCGCACGGCGTCGACGAGCGCGTCCGTCGCCGCGTCGTCGCCTCCGTCCGGCGGGCGCGACGGCGTGTCGACGGGCGCGAGCGTCGGTGGCTGCGGGCCGGGCAGGTCGACGCCGTCGGCGCGGTAGTGCGCGAGCAAGTACTCGGGCTCCCACTCGGCGAGACGGAGCGGGAGGTCGAGCACCGGCGGGCCGGGAAGAGTCTGGCCCGTGAGGTCCTCGCCCCGGACCACGCGCTCGTGCGCGGCCAGCACCGCTGAGGGTCCGTACGGGGCGTGCGGCGCGAGGTCGGCCCACTCGTGCGTCGACGCGGCCACCTCGGGCAGCGGGCCGGGCGCGAAGCGCCCCGCGCCGTCCACGAGCACGGTCGCCGCGAAGCGCCCCGGGGCCTCGAGGGCGAGGCGGTACTCGGCGTGCGCGGCGACCGGCCACAACTGCCGGCCGCGCGCAACCGCTTGCTCGCAACGGTGCCGTAGCTCCACCAGCTGGTCCCATTCCCGGGCCGCACACAACCCGTCGACGAGGCGGATGAGGTCGTCGACGTCGCCGCGCTCGACGGCGGTCGGGAGCGATTCGGCCATGGGCTCTAGTACAGCAGCGACCTCGGTGTCCGAAGCTCTGGTTCCGATTCTTCGAGACGAGCAGTCCTGCCTCGCGCTCACCGGCAACTGATCGACCCCTCAGGCGCCGAGCTGCTCCAGGCGACGGAGGAACGTGCCCGCGCCTTCTGTCGTCGCGCCGAGCGCGGTGACTCGGCGGCTGAGCTCGCGGTCGGACGTCACGACGAGCAGGTTCCCGGGATCGTCGTCGGCCGCGACGAGCTCCACGATCCGGTCGTCGGCGGCGTTGCGCCCGCGGCGGCGCGCGTAGCGGACGTCGATACCGCCGTGATCACCCTCGGCCAGATCGGCCGGGGGACGCCCGTCGAGCACGAGCGTGAGCGTGTCGTCGGAGCGCTCCGCCGCATGCTGCAGCCGGCGGAGCAGGCGCCGGGTCGCGCCGTCGCGGTCGCGCCACCACCCGTCGGCCCGGGCGCCGATGACGTTCATGCCGTCGACGACGGTCCGGGTCATCAGTTCGTCGAGGGATGCGGGGGAGCGCTGGCGAACATGGCCAGCCGGCCGCCCTGGCGGCGCAGCACCGACGCCCACAGCCGGTCCGGGTCGGAGGTGAACACGTCGTCGGGGGCGACGTCGATCACGAACCAGCCGCCGGCGTCGAGCTCGCCGTCGAGCTGCCCCTGCGACCAGCCGGCGTACCCGGCGAACACGCGCAGGTTCTGGACGGCCACGGGCAGCTCGACCGGATCGCGCCCGAGGTCGACGGTGCCGAGGTGGCCGAACAGGGGCGCCCACCCATCGGCTTGATCGGTCGTGCCGACGTGGGCGACGCCGATGGCGGCGTCGGGCGACACGGGCCCGCCCACGAACACGACGCCCGGGTCCGACGCGAGGCGGTTCCAGTCCGGCAACGTCTCGCCGACGGCGGCCTCGCTCGGCCGGTTGAGCACCACCCCGAGGGCGCCGTCCTCGCCGTGCTCGAGCACGAGGATCACGGTGCGGAAGAAGTTCGGGTCGTACAGCGACGGCGTCGCGACCAGCAGGCGCCCCCGAACCGATTCGCTCACCTCCCGATGATGGCCTGCCACCGTGCTCCCCGGTTGACGGGAGATAGTTAACGTGATAGTAAATAGTTATGGTGACATTGAAGGAGCTGAAGGCCATGAACGACATGCAGACGGCAACGGACGGATTCGACCTCGCATCCACGTACGTGCAGCTCGACGACGGCCCGGCGGCGGTGACCGTCGAGGTCGACGACACGTTCTGGGAGACGATCGACCAACGTCCCGAGCTGCAGGGCGGGAGGCTCGTCGGCACCTTCCACAACGCCCAGGACTGGGACATCTGGGAGATGCACCCGGCGGGCGACGAGCTCGTGTGCCTGCTGTCGGGCGCGATCGGCGTCGTCCTCGACGAGGAGCGCGGCGAGCGGGTGATCGATCTCGAGCCTGGGCAGACGTGCATCGTGCCGCGTGGTGTGTGGCACCGGGCGGTCGTGCGTCGGCCCGGCGACACCCTGCACATCACGCGGGGCGAAGGCACCCGGCACCGCCCACTGTGATCGGCGGGGTGGAAGGATTGGGACGGTCATGACGGACCTCGACGTCACGTTGTCGGCGCTTGCGGATCCCACCCGCCGCCGAGTGGTCGACCTGCTGCGGACGGGACCGCGCCGCGCCGGCGAGCTGGCGACTTCGGCGGAGATGAGCGCGCCGGCGATGAGCCGGCACTTGCGGGTACTGCGCGCGAGCGGCCTCGTGGAAGCCGCAGGCGTCGACGACGACGCGCGCTTGCGTGTGTATCGCCTGCGTCGCGACCCGTTCGTCGGATTGCAGGCGTGGCTGGATCAGGTCGAGGCGTTCTGGAGCGAACAGCTCGGTGCGTTCAAGGCACACGCCGAGCGTCGGAGCACGCGTCAGGGCCGGGCGCGGTGAGCACGACGGACTCCGTCACGACGAGCGTCGAGGTCGCCGTCGACCCCGCGACGGCATTCGAGGTGTTCACCGAGGAGATCGACGCGTGGTACCAGCGCGGTCCGCACAGCTGGAAGCACCCCGATCGCGCCGTCGCGATCCGTTTCGAGCCCGGACGCGGCGGGCGCTGGATCGAGGTGTGGGACAAGGAGACGGGCGAGGGTTACGACTACGGCCGTATCACGGTGTGGGAACCGGGGGAGCGGCTGGTGTTCGACTACCTCCTCCACGACGGCGGTCACGTGACGGAGGTCGAGATCCGCTTCGAGCCCACCGACGACGGCACCCGCGTGGTGCTCGAGCATCGCGGTTGGGACGCGTTGCCCCGTGCCGTCGCGGCCGAGGGCGTCGCGAACGTGCAGATCGGCGAGCCGGTGCTGTTGGGCTGGTTCGCCTCGTACATGGAGAAGGAGCGGGAATGAGCACGGTGAAGTTCCGGGGCATCACGCCCTACCTGCACTACGAGGACGCCGCCGCCAGCCTCGACTGGCTGGCACGGGTGTTCGGGTTCGAGGAGATCTCCCGGTTCGTCGACGACGGCGGGCGGGTGCGGGAGTCCGAGATGCACGTCGGTGACCAGCAGATCTGGCTCTCGGGGAGAGACCCCGGGTACTGGGACGAGAAGCGGCGAGGGCCGGAGCAGCTCATCCTCATCTGGGTCGACGACGTCGACGCCCAGTACGAGCGCGTGAAGACCGCCGGCGTCGAAGCAGAGCCACCCGAGGACAAGCCCTACGGCGTGCGGATGTTCGGCGTCACCGACCCTGAGGGCTACGAGTGGGGTTTCATGCGGTCGACGGGCAAGGGGTACGAGAAGAGCGAGGGCGGGCTCACCGAGGTGCCCGCCGAGTCGTAGACGGACGGCGGGGGTGCTGTTCAAGCGTCACGTCATCGACGGGCTGGCCGGTGGCTCGATCGACCTGGCGTTCCGGCGGTGGGCGAAGCCGCGGGTTCGGGCGGGGAGCCGGCTCCGGACGGCGGCCGGCGTGCTCGAGATCGACGCCGTCGACGAGATCGGCGTCGCCGACATCACCGACGAGGAGTCGCGCCGCGCCGGCTACTCGTCCCGGGCGGAGATTGTGGCCGATCTCGAGACACAGCGCGACGGTCAGGTGTACCGGATCGGTTTGCATGTCGTCGGGCCCGATCCGCGTGTGGCGTTGCGGGAGCGGGGCGGCCTGACCGACGACGAGCTCACCGAGATCGAGCGGCGGCTGGCACGGCTCGACGCCGCCAGCCGTCATGGCGCGTGGACGATGAGGGTGCTGCGCCTGATCCGTGACCGTCCCGCCGTTCGCGCTCCCGATCTCGCCGTGTCGACGGGCCGGGAGACCCAACCGTTCAAGCGTGACGTGCGCAAGCTCAAGGAGCTCGGGCTCACCGAGAGCCTCGAGGTCGGGTACCGGTTGTCGCCTCGCGGCCACGCCGTTGTCGAACGACTCGGCCGGCGTGCGCCGCGGGCTGGCTAGATTTCCGCCATGCCATTCCGGGGCTGGCCGGCGGAGGCGATCGAGTTCTACGAGGGCCTCGAGGCGGACAACTCGAAGACCTACTGGCAGGAGAACAAGTCCGTGTACGAGGAGCTCGTGCGCGGCCCGATGGACGAGCTGCTCACCGAGCTCGCGCCCGAGTACGGAGAAGGCCGCGTCTTCCGCCCGTACCGCGACGTGCGTTTCAGCAAGGACAAGTCGCCGTACAAGACGGCGATCGCGGCGACGCTCGCGAACGGCGGCTACATCAGCCTCTCGGCCGATGGCTTGGGTGCGGGCCAGGGCTTGTACATGCCGGCGCCCGATCAGCTCGAGCGGTACCGACGGGCGGTGGGCGACAACCGCAGTGGCCGCCGGCTCGTGGAGATCGTGGCCAAGCTTCGCAAGAGCGGCATCACGGTCGACGCCCATGACGTGCTGAAGACGGCGCCCAAGGGCTATCCCAAGGACCACCCGCGCATCGATCTCCTCCGGTACAAGGGGCTCATCAGCTGGAAGCAGTGGCCCGTCGCCGCGTGGCTCGGCACGCGCAAGGCGAAGGACAGGCTCGTCGGCTTCTTCCGGGCGTCCGAGCCGCTGCACGACTGGCTCGAGCGGCGCGTGGGGGCGTCCGAGCTCGCCGACGAGCGATAGCCGCCACGGAGGCAGCAGCGGCGCGCGGGGTCTTCGAACCCGGGGAGACCGTCGAGGCCACATTCGTCCGCGGCAACGAGCTGCTCAGTGTGAACGGCGTCCTCTGATCTCGAGGCGGTTCATCCGCTCGTCGTCTCCGCAAGGCGGCGAGAGAGGTAGCGGCGCTCGGCGTCGCTGACCGTGAGCTCCAGCGCCGACTGGTACGCAGCGGACGCTTCCCCGCGGCGGCCGAGGCGCCGGAGCAGGTCGGCGCGGGTCGCCGGCATCAGGTGGTAGTCGCGAAGCACGCCGGAGGCCTCCAACGCGTCCACGATCGCCAGCCCGGCTTCCGGGCCCTCCGCCATTGCCACGGCGACCGCCCGGTTCAGCTCGACGACCGGCGTGGGCATCATGCGGGTCAGCTCGTCGTACAGCGCGGCGATCTGGGCCCAGTCGGTCGCCGCCGCATCGGCGGCGGTCGCGTGACAGGCCGCGATCGCCGCCTGCACCTGGTACGGCCCCGGCCGTCCGCGCCGGAGCGCGGCGTCGAGCAGCGAGACACCTTCGTCGATCGTCGGGCGGTCCCAGCGCGTGCGGTCCTGCTCCTCGAGCGGGACGAGATCGCCGTCGGCGTCGACACGGGCGTCGGCGCGAGCGGTATGGAGGAGCATCAGCGCGAGCACGGCCAGCGCCTCGGGCTCGTCCGGCATGAGCTCGGTGAGCGTGCGGGCGAGGCGGATGGCCTCGTCGGTGAGGCTCCGGCGGACGAGGTCGGCGCCCGCGGTGGCGGCGTACCCCTCGTTGAACAGGAGGTACAGCACCGCCAGGACGGCACCTGTGCGTTCCGGAAGGAGGTGCGCGGGTGGGACGCGGTAGGGGATGCCCGCGTTGCGGATCTTTCGCTTCGCGCGTACGAGGCGTTGCGCCATCGTGGGCTCGGGGACGAGGAACGCACGAGCGATCTCGGGGGTCGTCAGGCCGACGAGCGTGCGCAGCGTGAGCGCGACCTGCGCGTCGAGCGCGAGCGCAGGATGACAGCAGGTGAAGATCAGCCGCAGCCGATCGTCGCCGACGCCGCTGTCGTCCCCGTCACTCGGCGGATCGGCGGACAGCACGGCAACCTCCTGGAGCTTGGCCGCTCCGGTCGCGGCCCGGCGCATCCGGTCGATCGCGCGGTTGCGGGCCGTGGTCGTGAGCCACGCGCCGGGATTGCGCGGGACGCCGTCGCGCTCCCACCGCTCGAGCGCGAGCGCGAAGGCGTCCTGCGCGCATTCCTCGGCGACGTCCCAGTCGCCCGTCACCCGGATCAGGGTGGCGACGACCTGACCCCACTCGTCGCGGAAGGCAGCCGCGACGGCGGCGGGGACGTCGGGGGCTACATCTCCCAGATCGGCCTCACCTCGATCGTGCCGATGCGGGCGCCCGGGATCTTCGCAGCGACCTCGATGGCCTCGTCGAGGTCCTTGCAGTCCACCAGATAGAAGCCGCCCATCTGCTCCTTGGTCTCGGCGAACGGACCGTCGGCGGTCAGGACCTCGCCGTCACGCACCCGGACGGTGGTGGCGTCGGTCGTCGGCCGCAGCCGCTCGCCGCCCTGCAGCACGCCGCGCTTGCCCATCTCCTCGCTGAAGGCCAGGTACTCGTTCAGGGCCGCCTGGCCCTCGTCGGGGCTCAGCGCCTCGACGGCCTTCTCGTCGGTGCAGATCAACAGTGCGTATCGCATATGGCTCCTCCTCGTCTGCCAGTTCACCACCCCGACGAACGGCCGGCGGCCGAATCGACACGCCGGCGGGATCTCCACGCCGCGGGCGAGCCGTCGTTCGCGCTGAACTGAGGCCGTGGCTGCATCGCGTGTGGTCGAGGAGCTCTCCCGGCTGCAGTTGCTCGCCGGATCCGACGAGCGCCGCCTCGCGACGCTGGCGTCCATGCTGACGCCGGTGAACGAGCCGGCCGGGGCCGTGCTGGCCCGCCAGGGCGAAGCGGCTGACTCGTTCCTCCTCGTCGTGTCGGGCGAGGCGGCGGTGAGTCGCGACGACGGGAACGGAGGGCATCAGGTCGGCACGGTCGCGCCCGGCTCGATCGTCGGCGAGCTCAGCGTGCTCCGGGGCGCGCCGCGGTCGGCCACCGTCGTCGCGAGCGGCCCTCTGACGGGATACGTCGGCGACGCGCACACCTTCATGGCGTTGCTGGAGGTCCCCGGTGTCGCGGAACGGCTCGAACGCACCGCGCGCCAGCGCCTGGCGGCGAACACGCGCCCTGTCGCGGTCGCCCTCCGGGACGGCGCCAGGCTCCTCGTGCGGCCGATTCTCCCGTCAGATCGGGGGAAACTGGCCGACACGCAGCCCGGCTTCTCCCGCGAATCGCACTACCGACGCTTCTTCAGCGCGCCGCCACTGAGCGAGAAGGTCATCCAGTACTTGATCGACGTCGACTACGGGGACCACTTCGCGTGGGTCGTGCTCGCGGCCGACGACCTGGACGAGCCCGGCATCGCCTCGGCCCGCTACATCCGCGAGCGCGACGAGCGGGACATCGCCGAGGTCGCGTTCTCGGTGGTCGACGACTACCAGGGGCGTGGCCTCGGCTCGTTCCTGTTGGGAGCGTTGGCGGTCGCGGCGAGGGAGAACGACGTCCATCGCTTCCGGGCGCGCGTCCTGGCCGAGAACGAAGCGATGCGCGCGATCCTCCGCCGCTCCGGCGCCCAGTTCGCGTTCGCGGAGCCCGGCGTGCTCGAGACCGTGGTCGACGTACCGGCTTTCGGTGACGGGCTTCCCGATCTCGCGACCGCCGAGGCCTTGCGCGACGCGGCCCGCGACATCGTGGTCGCGGCGGACCTTGCGCTCGGCACGGCGGGCTGAGTGGCGACGGCGCGAACCGAAGCGCGAGAACGGGAAAGAGCTGGGTGATGGCGGCCGAATCGGACGCCGAGGTGATCGCGGCCTCCCTCGAGGAACCGGCGCGCTTCGGTGCCGTGTTCGACCGGCACGCCACCGTCGTGTTCCGGTATCTCGTCCGCCGCGTGGGCGTCGACGAAGCCGATGCGCTGCTCGGCGAGGTGTTCCGCGTCGCGTTCGAGAAGCGGGCGACCTACGACACCGCGCGCGCGAACGCCAGACCCTGGCTCTACGGCATCGCCACGAACCTGCTGGCGCGTCATCGCCGCGGTGAGGCGCGCCGGATCCGAGCCACCGCCCGCCTGCTCTCCCGGCAACAGCCGGCAGACGATCCCGCCGACCAGGTCGTCGGCACGCTCGACGCCAGCGAGCTCTGGCCCCACGTGGCCGAAGCCGTGGCCGCCCTGCCCGAGGAAGAGCGGGACGCGCTTCTGCTGTACGCGTGGGAGGAGCTCAGCTACGACCAGATCGCAGACGCGCTGGGCGTCCCGGTGGGTACCGTCAGGTCGAGACTCAACCGCGCCCGGGTGCGACTCCGCGAACTCCGGCCGACGATCGGGAGAGAACAGTGAGCGACGAGTTCGATTCGTTGCGGAGACTGCGTCCCGACCGGGTCCATCCCGACGACCCGGCGGAGCCGCCGGTCTTCGCGCGCGAGAAGGAGAGGCTCATGTCGACGATCGACGCCAGCCTGCCGGGGCCGCTCGGTGTCATGCGCATGCCGGACATCTATCCCCGCCTCGCGTACGAGGACGAGCGCGCCGCGCTCGACTATCTCGTGCGCGTCTTCCAGCTCGAAGAGATCCGGGAGGCTCGCATCGAGCACGGCGACGAATGGGACTACACGATGCTGGCCTGGTTGCGGGCCGGCGACGGCGTCGTGATGATCGGGCACACGAACGCCGAGGTGCACCAGATCCACAGCCCGAAGACGCTCGGCAAGACCACGGTGCAGATGATGGTGTACGTGCGGGACGTCGACGCCCACTACGCGCACGCGGTCGCCGAGGGGGCCGACATCACGATGGAGGTCGAGGACGCCTTCTACGGCGAGCGCCGGTACGAGGCGACCGATCTCGAGGGCCACCGGTGGCACTTCGCCGAGCGCTTCGAGGACATCAAGGCCCGCGGCGGCACCGTGCCCGACGACGCGTGAGCGAGGTCAGTCGTACACGACGCGGTAACGCAAGTGGGTGACGCCGACTGACTCGATGACCCTCGTCTGCTCGAGGATGATCGGCTCCGGACCGAAGTGGTCGAAGAGTCGCACGCCGCCACCGAGAAGCACGGGGGCGACACTGACCTGGATCTCGTCGAGCTTCCGAGCCCTGAGCAGCTGCTGAGCGACGCTCGCGCCGCTCACCGCCCCGGGCAGTTGCGCCGCCCGGGGCCGTGGCGAGGGAACGTGCCACCAGTGCCGAGGGAACGCGGCACAAAAGGGATGGTGGAGGTGGCGGGATTCGAACCCGCGTCTTCCGAGTCCGCGGCGGGGCTTCTCCGAGCGCAGCCGGTGAGGAGTTCTCGGGTCGCCGCCACTCACCGGCGGCCTGCGTCGACCCCAGCCTCGCTGTGATGTCCCGCCGGGCCGCGAGGCCCGTCCCGGCAGTGAGCCGCTCTCAATGACGCCCGCAATCCGGCCGAGCGGCTGAGCCGGAACGGACGCACTACCTAGTTCCTAGGCAGCGAGTGCGAGGTTTGAATCCTCGGCATTTGTTGGTTTTCCCGGCTCTTTTACGACGCTCCGGGGACGTCGGCTCGCTTCACCCGTCTTGGTCCTCAGAATCGAAGCCAGTCACCCCCTTGGTGTGAAGAGCCAGTCTACCGGCCGGTTCGGCGCCAACTCCGTGGAACACGGCGGTTGCGGCGGACGTTCATGGTGGTGATGGGCAGAAACAGCATTCGCCTGGGACGCATCTTCGGGATCCCCGTCGGGCTCGACGTGAGCCTGCTGCTCATCGCGGGGCTCCTCACGTTCAGCCTCGCCGCCGATCAGTTCCCGGCCGAGTTCCCGGGCGAGCCGACTGCCGCGTACTGGGTCGTGGGGCTCGTAGCCGCGGGGTTGTTCTTCGCGTCGGTGCTCGCGCACGAGCTCGCCCACTCACTCGTCGCGCGGCGCAACGGCGTGCAGGTGGACGGCATCACGCTCTGGATGCTGGGCGGGGTCGCCAAGCTCGGCGGTGAGTCGCCCACGGCGGGGGCCGAGCTGCGCATCGCAGCCGCGGGCCCCGCGACGAGCGTCGGCCTTGCGGGGTTGTTCGCCCTGAGCGCGCTCGCGCTGTCGGCGCTCGGCGCGCCCGGCCTGCTCGGGTCGGCGCTGGCTTGGCTCGCGCTGATCAACGGGATCCTCGCTCTGTTCAATCTCATCCCGGCGGCGCCGCTCGACGGGGGCCGGATCCTGTCCTCGCTCCTGTGGTTCCGTCACGGCAACCGGTACCGGGCGGTCGCGACGGCGGCGCAGGTCGGCGTCGTGTTCGGCTGGATCCTCGTCGGGGTGGGCGCGGCCGGGTTCGTCGCCGGGCTCGGCTTTGGGACGCTGTGGACGGCGCTCATCGGGTGGTTCCTGATCAGCGCCGCCCGCGCCGAGGGGGAGATGGCGCGTTCCCGCCTCGCCTTCGGCGACGCGCGCGTGCGGGACGTGATGGTCGCCGACCCCCCACGAGTACGCGGGTGGCTCAGCATCAGCGAGTTCCTCCGCGAGGACGCGCCGCGGCTCAATGACTCCAGTCGCAGTGGTCGAGCGGTTCGACGGGACGATCGCGGGACTCGTCAGCATCGAGCGCTTGCGTTCGGTCCCGCTGCAGGAGGACGCGCTCCGCCGGGTGCAGGACTTCGCCGTCCCGACCGCGACGCTCCGCGCCGCGCACCCGGACGACCGACTCGCCGACATCGCCGCGCGCCCACGCGCGGCCGCGTCGGTCACACGCTGGTCTTCGACGGCGACCGGCTCGTCGGCCTCGTCACTCCCGAAGCCGTCGCGCCGGGACCGGTGGTCAGTCCCTCAACCCCTTGAGCGCGCGCTCGGCCTCGCGCTTGGCGTCACGCTCAGCGATCGTCCTCCGCTTGTCGTAGGCTCGCTTGCCCTTGGCGACGGCCAGCTCGACCTTGGCTCTTCCGTCCTTGAAGTAGACCCGCAGCGGCACGAGGGTCACGCCCTTCTCGCCGGTCTCGCGCGCCAGCGTGTCGATCTCCTTCCGGTGGAGGAGCAGCTTGCGCCGACGCACGGGCTCGAGCTCGGCGCGCGAGAACTCGTAGGGGGCGATGTGCATCCCGTGGAGCCAGAGCTCGCCGTCCTCGACGCGGGCGTAGGCGTCCTGGAGGTTGGCGCGGCCGGCGCGGATCGACTTGACCTCCGAGCCCGCCAGCACGATCCCGCACTCGAAGGTGTCGAGGACGTGGTAGTCGTAGCGGGCGCGGCGATTCCTGATGGTGACGGTGTCTGCGCGGCGACCCACGAGCCGACTGTATAGATTTCCGCCGTGGCCACGACCTCCGGTTCCATCCTCGGCAACCCGGTGCTCCGGACCGAGGACCCGCGAATCCTCCGCGGCGACGCGGACTACTTCGACGATCTCGAGGTCGACGGCCTGCTGCACATCGCTTTCGTGCGGTCCACGATCGCGCACGCTCGCATCGAATCGATCGACACGACCGAGGCGGCCGGCATGCCCGGCGTGGTGGCCGTGCACACGGCCGACACGCTCGAGCTCGAGCCCCACCAGGGGATGCCACTGCTCCCGCCCGAGCTGTCGCGTCCCCCGCTCGCGCGGCGTCGTCCGGTTCGTCGGCGACATCGTCGCCGCCGTCGTCGCCGAGACGCGTGCCGAGGCCGTCGACGCCGCCGAGCTCGTGATCGTCGAGTACGACCCGTTGCCCGTCCTCGTCGACCCCGAGGCGGCGCTCGCCGACGAGACGACCGTGTTGTTCCCGGAGCACGGATCGAACCTCGCCATCCACCTGCAGTTCGGGGAGGACGACCCGACGATCCTCGACGACGCCGACGTCGTGGTCGAGGGGCGGTTCGTCAACCAGCGTGTCGCACCGGTGCCGATGGAGCCCAACGGCATCCTCGTCGAGCCCGACGGCGACGACGCGCTCACCGCGCACGTCCCCACGCAGAGCCCGCACGGAGTCAGGGACACTCTCGCCGTAGCGGTCGGCCTCGATCCCGATCGGGTCCGCGTGATCGCACCCGCCGTCGGCGGTGGCTTCGGCGCCAAGGCGGGCCTGTACGTCGAGCACATCATCACGGCTGCCGCCGCTCGTGCCCTCGGCCGTCCCGTGAAGTGGACCGAGACCCGCTCCGAGAACATGACGGCGATGAGGCACGGGCGCGGCCAGATCCAGTACATCGAGCTCGGCCTGAAGCGTGACGGGACGTTCACCGCGTTCGCGCGCGGATCGTGTGCGACGCCGGCGCGTACCCGACGATCGGCGCGTTCTTGCCCTACCTGACGCGGTCGATGGGCCAGGGCGTCTACCGCATCCCCAAGGTCGAGATCAGCGCCAAGAGCGTGTCCACGAACACGACGCCGACGGCTGCATACCGGGGCGCCGGCCGTCCCGAGGCGGCCGCGATGATCGAGCGCATCGTCGACATGGCTGCTGCCGAGCTCGGCCGGGATCCGGTCGAGCTCCGAGGGCAGAACTTCCTTCCGCCGGAAGAGTTCCCACTCACGACCGCGACCGGTGCCAACTACGACGTGGGCGAATACGCGAAGGCGCTCGACGAGGCGTGCCGCATCGCCGGGTACGACCAGCTCCGAACCGAGCAGGCCGAACGCCGCCGGCGCGGCGACGTCGGCCAGCTCGGCATCGGGGTGTCGACGTACGTGGAAGTGACGGCGTTCGGTCAGTTCCAGGAGTTCGGCGCCGTCGAGGTCCACACCGACGGCACCGTGACCGCGACGGTCGGAACCGCCGCGCACGGCCAGGGCCACGAGACGTCGTTCAAGATGATCGTCGCCGAGCTCCTCGGCGTGCCGATGGACGCCGTCGAGGTCGTGCAGGCCGACACCGCCCTCGTCCCTCGCGGCGGCGGCACGGGTGGGTCGCGCTCGCTGCAGATCGGCGGCAGCGCGCTCTACAAGACGGGCGAGGCCGTGGTCGAGAAGGCACGGCGGCTCGCAGCCCACCTGCTCGAGGCGGACGTCGACGACATCGTGGTGCACGAGGGCGGGCGTGTCGGTGTCGCCGGCGCTCCCGCGACCGCCCTGTCGTGGGGCGAGCTCGCCCTCGCCGCGGGGGACTCGGCTCGTCGCCCCGCCGACTTCGGCGACGGCCTCCGAGCCGAGCTCGACTTCAATCAGGGGTCGACGAGCTATCCGTTCGGTGCCCACATCGCGGTGGTCGAGGTCGACACCGAGACGGGACGGGTCGAGCTCCTGCGCCACGTGGCGGTCGACGACTGCGGGCGCATCCTCAACCCACTCCTCGTCGCCGGCCAGCAGCACGGCGGAATCGCGCAGGGTGTCTCGCAGGCGCTCTACGAGAGCGTCGAGTACGACGACGACGGGAACCCGCAGACGGCCAACCTCATGGACTACGCGATGCCGAGCGCGGCCGAGTTCCCCAGCTTCGAGGCGTCCAACACCGAGACGCCGACTCCGCTGAACCCGCTGGGCGCGAAGGGCATCGGCGAGTCGGGCACGATCGGATCGACGCCGGCGGTGCAGAACGCGGTCGTCGACGCCCTTTCGATCTTCGGTGTCCGCCACCTCGACATGCCGTTCACGTCCGAGCGCGTGTGGCGGGCGATCCGCGACGCACCGGCCGCCACCGGCTGAGCGCATGGGCTTCGCGTCCCCGACGCTCCGGCTGACGGAGGAGCAGTACCGCACCATCATCGCCCACTGCTACGACGGCCTTCCCGACGAGGCGTGCGGACTGCTCGCCGGGCTGAGTGTCGACGACGAGCCGTTGGGTGTGGTCACCGAGGTGCGCCCGTGCCGCAACGAGGACAAGTCGGCGCGGACGTACCGGATCGACAGCCGCGATTTCATGGCGGCGTTGCGCGCGGCAGAGGCGCGCGACGAAGCGCTCGTCGGTTGCTGGCACAGCCACACCCACACGGACGCGTACCCGTCGCCGACGGACATCGCGCAGGCCGAGGCGTACCCCACGTGGATCTACGTGCTCGTCAGCCTGCGGGACGGCGATCCGGTGCTGCGCGCCTACCGCATCCTCGATGGCGCGGTCGCCGAGTGCCAGGTGGTGCTGGACCGCTGATCCCGGAATCCCGACCCGTCAGGTCGGACTTGTACACTCGTGCCGCGGGGGCGGCGGCTTGGCCGACCGCCACCGCACGAGCCCGAGCCTGCGAGGGCGACAAGGAGTCCGAATGCCAGTCGAAGTCCGCCTGCCCACGCTCCTGCGCCCGCAAGCCGACGGCGCCGCGTCGGTGTCGGCGGGCGGCGCCACCGTGGGCGAGGTGTTCGCGGACCTCACCGCCCGGTACCCCGGGTTGTCGGACCAGCTGGTCGACGAGTCGGGCAGCATCCACAAGTTCGTCAACGTGTACCGCAACGACGACGACGTCCGGTACCTCGACCAGCTCGACACCAAGGTCACCGACGGCGACGTCGTCTCCATCCTCCCCGCGGTCGCCGGGGGATAGGCGGGCCCCACCCGTGGCCGCGGCGACGGTGGCTTTGCCGTCCGGAAGCGCAGGAGCCGGAGCCTGCGACGGCGACCGGTGATATGAGGTACGAGTCGATCCTCGAGCTCATCGGCGACACGCCGCTCGTCGGCGTGCACGCGCTGTCGCCGAAGCCGGCCGTGCGCATCTACGCCAAGCTCGAGGGCCAGAATCCCGGCGGCTCGATGAAGGACCGGATCGCGCTGCGGATGGTCGAAGCGGCCGAGCGCGACGGCCTGTTGCAGCCGGGCGACACGATCCTCGAGCCGTCGTCGGGCAACACCGGCATCGGCCTCGCGCTCGTCGCGCGCTTGAAGGGCTACCGGCTGCGCGTCGTGCTCCCCGAGAACGTGTCCGAGGAGCGCCGGCAGATGCTCGAGATCTTCGGCGCCGAGGTGATCCCGTCACCGGGTGAGGAGGGCAGCAACGGCGCGATCCGCCAGGCCGAGAAGCTCGCGGCCGAGGACTCGTCGCTCGTGATGCTCTTCCAGTACGGCAACCCGGCTAACCCGGACGCCCACTACGCGACGACCGGCCCGGAGATCCTGCGCGACTGCCCCGAGCTCGACGTGTTCGTCGCCGGGCTCGGGACGAGCGGCACGCTGATGGGCGTGGGCCGGTACCTCAAGGAGCACAAGCCGGCGGTGCGCGTCGTCGCCGTCGAGCCCCCGGCCGGCGAGCTCGTGCAGGGGCTGCGTTCGCTCGAGGAAGGGTTCGTGCCACCGATCTTCGACCCCGAGGTGCTCGACCGGAAGTTCATCGTCCGGCCGCGGGAGTCGATCGAGTGGACGCGCCGCCTCCTCGACGAGTGCGGGATCTTCGCCGGGAATCTCGTCGGGAGCGGTCATGGCCGGCGTCGCCAAGATGGCGGCGACGATGGACGCGGGGACGATCGTCGCGCTGGTTCCCGACGCGGGATGGAAGTACCTGTCCTCGGGGGCGTGGACCGACGATCTCGACGTCGTCACCGAGCGGGCCCGGCGCATCAACTACTGGTAGCCGACCGCCTCGCTCGTCCGTGCCTTCCGTCACGCGTCGCCCCCATGGAGACGCGGGTGAGGGAAGATGGTGGACCCATGGCCACTGACGCCGACATCGCCCGCGCCGCCGACACGATCCGGCGCGGTGGCCTCGTGGCGTTCCCCACCGAAACCGTGTACGGGCTCGGCGCGGACGCCGACGATCCCGCCGCGCTGGCCCGCCTGTACGCGGTCAAGGGCCGTCCCGGCGGGCATCCCGTGATCGTCCACGTCGGCGCGCCGGCGCAGCTGGCCGAGTGGGCGGCGGACGTCCCCGAGGCCGCCCGCCGTCTGGGCCGGGCGTTGTGGCCCGGCCCGCTCACGCTCGTGGTCCGGCGCGCGGCGCGGGTCGTCGACGCAGTGACCGGCGGCGGCGACACCGTGGGCGTACGCGTCCCCGACCAACCCGTCGCGCTCGCGCTGCTGGACGCGTTCGGCGGGGGCATCGCCGCGCCGTCGGCGAATCGGTTCGGGCACGTGAGCCCGACGACCGCGGCCGACGTTCGCGCCGACCTCGGGAACGACGTCGACGTCGTGCTCGACGACGGGCCGTGCACCGTCGGCGTGGAGTCCACGATCGTCGACTGCACCGGCGACGAGCTCGTGGTCCTGCGCCCGGGTGGCGTCACGCGTGAGCGCATCGAAGAGGTCTCGGGAGCGGCGGTGAGCCTTCGGAGCGACGGGCTCGTTCGCGCACCGGGGACGCTCAAGTCGCACTACGCGCCGGAGGCGACGGTGCTCCTGGTCGATCCCGGGGACCTCGCCCGGCGCGCCCACGACGTTCTCACCGCGGGACAGCGGGTGGCCGTGCTGGCGACCCGCCCGCTGCCGAGCGTCCCGGCGGATGTGATCGTGCTCGACGCGCCCGAGGACGTCGACGAGTACGCGCGGGTGCTGTACGCGCGGCTGCGCGAGGTCGACCGGCGCGGCGTCGACGTGCTGCTCGCGGTGCCGCCTCCCGACGCGGGGCTCGGGGCCGCGGTCGGCGACCGGCTCCGGCGCGCCGCGGGGCAGGGAAACTCATGAGCGAGCGGCCGATCGGCGTGATCGACTCCGGCCTCGGCGGGCTCACGGTGTTGCGCGCCCTCGTCGACCTGCTCCCGGCCGAGCCCGTCGTCTACTTCGGCGATACCGGCCGCTTCCCGTACGGCCCCAAGCCCGACCGCGACGTCGTGAAGTACGCGTTCGAGATGGCCGAATTGCTGGCCGACCACGACGTGAAGATGCTCGTCGTCGCGTGCAACCGCGTGTCGTCCGTCGCTCTCGACGCTCTGCGTCGTGAGTACGAGATTCCCGTCATCGGCGTGATCGAGCCGGGTCTGCGCGCCGCGATCCAGGCGACCGAGACCCGGCGCGTCGGCGTGGTCGGGACGGTGGGCACGATCGCGTCGGGCGCGTACCAGCGCGCCGCCGAGGCGAGCGGCGCCGGCATCGCGCTGACCTGCGCGGCGTGCCCGGGCTTCGCCGAGTTCGTCGAAGCCGGCGACGTCGACTCGCAGGAAGTGCACGTGCTGGCCGAGCGCCTCTTGGCGCCGGTTCGCAACGCCGGCGTCGACACGCTCGTCCTGGGCTGCACGCACTACCCGCTCCTCGCCCGCACGATCGGGGACGTCATGGGCCGCGACGTCGTCCTCGTCTCGAGCGCGGACGAGACGGCGTTCGAGACGCGCGCACTCCTCGGCCGCGCCGGCCACGCCCGTCTCCCCGGGAGCGAACCGCCGCGCCGGGTGTTCGTCACCAGCGGCGACCTCGCGACGTTCCGCACGCTCGGCGAGCGGTTCCTGGGTCCCGAGGTCGAAACCGTGGAGGCGTGGGAGTGGAGCTGACGGTGCTCGGGTGCTCGGGGTCGTACGGCGCGCCGCCGTTCGGCGCCTGCAGCGGCTACCTCGTCCGCGGCGGTGGGGCCGCGGTGTGGATCGACTGCGGCAGCGGCACGCTCCCGCACCTGCTGCAACACGCCCGCATCGAGGATCTCAGCGCCGTCGTCCTGACCCACCAGCATCCCGACCACTGCGCCGACATCTACGGTCTGCACGTGCTGATGCGGTACGGGCTCGAGCGCTCCGGCCTCCCCGTGTTCGCGCCCGAAGGGCTCGAGGAGCGGCTGGGCGCCCTCGTCGAGGACTGGGGCGACACGTTCGACTGGAAGGTCGTCGGCGACGGCGACGGCGTGGAGGTGGCGGACCTGGGGCTGCGCTTCGCCCGCACCGACCACCCGCCGCCGACGTACGCCGTCGAGGTGAGCGCCGACGGGAAACGGCTCGCGTACACGGCCGACACCGGGCCGGGCTGGACCGTCGGCGCGTTCGGCGCCGGCGCCGACCTCGTGCTCTCGGAGGCGACGTACCAGGAGGGGCACAAGGGCGTCTCGTGGCACCTGACCGCCCACGAGGCCGGCCGCGACGCCCGCGAAGCCCGTGCCTCCCGGCTGATCCTCACGCACCTGTGGCCCCAGCTCGATGCGGTCGTGTCGGTCAAGGAAGGAACCGAGGCGTTCGGCGAGCCGGTCACACTGGCGACGCCGCACCTCGTGACGCGGGTCTGAGAAGGGGGAGGCTGCTCCGGAATGGGCATTCGCAAGGACGGACGGGAACCCGACGAGCTCCGGCCGGTGCTGTTCGTCCGCGACTTCACGGAGTTCGCGACCGGCTCGGTGTTGGTCGATTTCGGTCGCACCCGGGTGTTGTGCACGGCGTCGCTCGAGGACCGGGTCCCGCCGTGGCTGCGCGGGACGGGGAAGGGCTGGGTGACGGCCGAGTACTCGATGCTCCCCGGCTCGACCCTCGAGCGCTCGAACCGGGAAGCGGCGCGCGGCCGGCAGTCCGGCCGCACCCAGGAGATCCAGCGCCTCATCGGCCGGTCGCTGCGCGCCGTCACGGATCTCGAGGTGATCGCGGAGCTCCAGATCACGGTGGACTGCGACGTCCTCCAGGCCGACGGGGGCACGCGCACGGCGGCGATCTGCGGCGGGTACGTCGCGTTGCACGACGCCTTCTCGCGGATGGTGGCGTCCGGCTCGATTCCCGCGCACCCGATCACCGACGCGTGCGCGGCGATCTCGGTCGGCGTGGTCGACGCGCTCCCTCACCTGGACCTCGACTACTCCGAGGACGTGCGCGCCGAGGTGGACATGAACGTGGTCATGACGGGCGCGGGCCGTTTTGTCGAGGTGCAGGGAACCGCCGAAGGCAACCCGTTCTCGCGTGCGGAGCTCGACGAACTGCTCGCGCTGGCGGAGAAGGGGATCACGGAGATCTTCGATCACCAGCGGGCCACGCTGGCGGAGCCGCCGGCGCCGCGCTTGTCGTGACGACGTTCGTCCTCGCCACGGCCAATCCCGACAAGGCGCGCGAGATCGCCGCCGTGCTCACCGAGGCGGCGCCGTCGCTCGGGCTCGTCGCCCGGCCGCCGGAGGTGCCGGACGTCGACGAGGTCGGCGAGACGCTCGAGGACAACGCCCGCATCAAAGCCGTCGCGCTGTGCGCGGCCACGGATCTGCCGGCGGTCGCGGACGACACCGGGCTCCACGTCGACGCCCTCGGCGGCGCGCCCGGCGTCCAGACGGCCCGGTACGCCGGCGAGTACGCGACGTACGCCGACAACGTGACGAAGCTGCTCGACGCGCTGGACACGCTGCCGCTCGAGCAGCGTGGCGCGCGCTTCGCGACGGTCGCAGTCGCGCGCTGGCCCGACGGCCTCGAGGTCGCGGCGCTGGGCGAGGTCGAGGGTGTGATCACGACGGCGGCTCGCGGCGACGGGGGATTCGGGTACGACCCGGTGTTCGTGCCGCTCGAGGGCGATGGGCGCACGTTCGCCGAGATGAGCGACCAGGAGAAGCAGGCGCTCTCGCACCGGACCCGCGCCTTCCGCACGCTCGCCCAAGGCGTGCGCGTCGTGCAAGAGACCGAGGGGCGCTAGCGATGGCCGTCATCGACATCGCCGGGTTCGTCGCCGACCTCAAGGACCACGCGGTCGAGCACGGATTCCACGTGCACGACGAACGGCACTTCGTCGAGAGCTACTCCTTGCGTCAGACGTGGGAGGTCGATCTCCATCCCGAGGAGGGTTGCGAAGGCCCCGTCGACCTGTACCTCTCGCTCGAGGTCGATCCCCGTGTGCTCCTCGGCTTCGAGGACGCGGTGATGGGACGGCCCGAGAGCGACGACCCGCCCGACGACTACCACTTCCCGGTGAACTTCACGTGGGCGCTGCCGCCGTTGCCCCACGGGCCAGACCTGCTCCTGCTCGCGACCGAGCTCGCGGGCCTCGGCGGCCCCGACCTGCCGCTCGAGGTGTCGGCGATCGACTCGATCCCGGCCGCGACGGACGCACCAGAGCGGTCGCTGCGCATCGTCGCCCACCAACGCGTGTCCCTGTTGCACATCCGCGACGGCGACGCGGTCTCGTGCGACGTGCTCGAACGGTGCCTCGCCGTCAGCCGCTACTTGCTCGCAGGCGCGCCCGACTGGCTCTCCTGAGAGCACGCTGGGAGTCGCGCCGGACGGCCTCGTATCGGGAGGGCGCTCCGGTAGATTTGACCTCATGCCGATGCGGACCGACTGCCGCCACTACGAGAGCCGGACGTACCCGAGCGGGGAGACCGTCCGGAAGTGCCGGCTCGATCTGGCGCCGGACGCGCCGTGGCGTTGCCCCGACGACTGCCCGAAGTTCGAGAAGCGCCGCTGGGACGCGGGCTGGCAGTACGGAAGCCTGGGAGACTCCGCCAAGCCGCCGGAACGGGAGCCCGAGGGCAGCGACGTGGCCGCGCTCCTCGACGAGGCCGAGGACATCGTGAACATGGCGGCGCCCGACGTCCTCTCGGACTTCGAGAAGAAGAGCCGCAAGCGCAAGCTCTTCCGCCGCAAGAAGAAGAAGTAGGCGACACGCGCCTCCGCGCTCTGCCATGCCCCTGCACCTCCACAGCATCACGTTCGACGCCGTCGATCCCGCGGCGTTGGCGGGATTCTGGTCCGACGTCACCGGCTACCACGCCGAGACCGTCAACGAGTTCGTCGCCATCCTGAGCGGCGACGGGTCGGTCGGGCCGGGCCTCATGTTCATCAAGGTCCCGGAGGGCAAGACGGCGAAGAACCGCATGCACGTCGACCTCGGTTCGCCGGACCTCGAGGGTGAGACGCGCCGGTCCTCGGCCTCGGTGCCGAGCTCGTCGGGCGCTACGACGAGTACGGCGTCACGTGGGCGAGCTTTCGCGACCCCGAGGGCAACGAGTTCTGCATCGGCGAGCACGAGCCGCCGCAACACTGACGCGCGGGACGCGCCGCACCCGGTCCGTGCGAGCGGAGGGACTCGAACCCCCAAGCCCCGAAGGGCACCGGCTCCTAAGGCCGGCGCGTCTGCCAGTTCCGCCACGCTCGCGTGGCCCCGAGTCTCCCACTCCACGAGCCGCGATAGCGTTCGGAAAGACAAGGAGGGGGAATGGGCAAGCAGGTTCCGATCGTCGACTATCTCGTCCTCGACGGCGGCGCGCCCCATCTGGTCGCCAACCAGTGCGACTCGTGCGGCGCGTTCTACTTCGACCGCCGCAACGCGTGCGCCAAGTGCAGCGGCCGGTCGTTCTCTCAGCAGCAGCTGGCGGACGACGGGAAGGTGCGCAGCTACACGATCGTGCACCGCGCTGCTCCGGGGGTGCCGACGCCGTACGTCTCGGCGATCGTCGACCTCTCGGGCGGCGGGGTCGTCAAGGCGAACCTGCTGAACGTCGAGCCCAGCCCCGACGTCGTCCAGTTCGGTATGAAGGTCCGCCTGACCACGACGGTCGCCGGCGTCGACGACGAAGGCACCGAGGCGATCCAGTTCGGCTACGAGCCGGTTTGACGAGTGAGAGTAGAAGGAGCACGCGATGGCTGAGCGCGACGTCTGGATCCTGGGCGCGTCGATGACGAAGTTCGGTCGCTACCCGGACAAGGACCTCATCGACCTCGGCGCCGAGGCGGCGCTCGCCGCCCTGGACGACGCCGGCGTCACGATGGCGGACATGGACGTCATGGGCGCGGGCAACCTCATGGAGGCCGCCAGCGGGGTCGGGCAGCGCATCCAGAAGCAGGTCGGCCAGAACGGCGTCCCCGTCTACAACGTCGCCAACGCCTGTGCGACGGGCGCCACCGCTATCCGCTGTGTGTACATGGCGATCAAGTCGGGCGAGGCCGAGACGGGTATCGCCGTCGGCCTCGAGAAGATGGGCAAGGCCGGTCTCCTCGGCAGCGCACCCCGCTCCGACAAGAACGTGTTCGAGCCCTCGGGCCGGTACGGCTCGGTGATGAGCGTCGAGGGGCGCGTCGGCACCACCCTCATGCCCGGCGTGTTCGCGCAGGCGGGCATGGAGTACGCCAGCGAGCACGACGGCGTCGGCTTCGAGCAGTTCGCCAAGGTCGCCGAGAAGAACCACGCCCACTCGACGCTGAACCCGCTGGCGCAGTACCAGAAGCAGTTCTCGCTCGACGAGGTCATGGACGCCGAGATGATGGCGTACCCGAACACGTTGCTGATGTGCTGCCCGACCGGCGACGGCAGCGCGGCCCTGGTGCTCGTCTCGGAGGAGAAGCTCGCGACTCTGTCCGACGACCAGCGCAAGCGGGCCGTGAAGATCTCCGCTTCGGTCATGACTTCCGACCCCTGGACCGAGACGGACCAGGTCCAGCCGGACGTCAACACACTCACGCGCGACGCCGCCAACCAGGCGTACGAGACAGCCGGCGTCGACCCGTCGGACCTCGACCTCGTCGAGCTGCACGACTGCTTCGCGACGGCCGAGCTCATCCACTACGACAACCTCGGGCTCTGCAAGCCGGGCGAAGCGGGCAAGTTCATCGACGAGCGTGGCCCGTGGCGAGACGGCGAGACACCCGTCAACGCCTCCGGCGGGCTCATCTCGAAGGGTCACCCGCTCGGCGCGACCGGTGTCGCGAACCTGTACGAGGTCGCCACGCACCTGCGGGGCGAGGCCGGCGACCGTCAGATCGAGGACGCCAAGGTGGGCCTGACACACGTGATCGGACTCGGCTCCGCGTGCGCGGTGCACGTCCTCGAGAAGGCCGCGGTCTAGGGCCCCGATCGTGCTGCAACCCGGTACGGAAGCCCCCGATTTCACGGTTTCCGACCAGGACGGCAACCCGGTCACGTTGTCGGATCTGCGCGGCCGCTGGGTGCTGCTCTGGTGGTACCCGATGGCCGACACCCCCGGCTGAACGATCGAGGGAAAAGGCCTGCGTGACCAGGCCGCCGACTACGAGCGCATGAACTGCGAGATCCTCGGGATCAGCTTCGACGCGCCCGAGGCCAACAAGGCGTTCCGCGAGAAGCACGACTTCCCGTTCCGGTTGCTGTCGGACTTCGACGAGCAGGTCGGCGTGAAGTACGAAACCCGCGACCCGGGCACCGAGAAGGTCAGCTACGCGAAGCGTCTCAGCTACCTCATCGACCCCGGCGGGATCATCCGCAAGTCATATGAGGTCGCCGACATCCCCGCGCACCCCGCCGAGGTGCTCGCCGACCTGCACGAGCTGCAGAACGCCGAGCAGTAACGAGTCGCCCTCTTCGCAGCGGTGCGCGCTGCTGGGTTGTCGCGATTGAGCGAGAGCGTTGGCGGTGACCTGGTGAGGTGCCATCATCCGGGACCGTGAGATCGCCATTGGTCGATGAAGGCCTGGCGGCCCTTCGGGACGGTGACGTCGCGGCGGCGCGCCGTGCGTTCGAAGCGGCGCTCGCCGAGTCGGAATCGGGTGAGGCGCTCGAAGGACTCGGCGAAGCGCTCTATCTCGAACGGGAGTACCAGGCGTCGGCGTTGCAGTACGAGCGCGCCTACGCCGTCTACCGGGCTGACGGTGAGAACATGGCCGCGGGACGCGCCACGCGAGCGGCGGCGTGGGTAACGGGAAACGTCCTCGGCGACTGGGCGGTCCAGAACGGTTGGCTGGCGCGCGCTCGCACGATCCTGGAAGAGGCGGGCGAAGACGGGCCCGAGCGCGGCTGGGTCTTGATCATCCGTTCGTTTTCCGAACCAGACGCTCGAGTCCGCGAAGCGACGCTGCGCGAGGCGATCGCGGTCGGGCGTCGTTTCGCCGATCCCAACATCGAGTTCGAGGCCCTGGGGTACCTCGGCGGGATGTTCGTCATGACCGATCAGGTCGAAGAGGGGCTGCTCCTCCTGGACGAGGCGCTCGCCGCCGCCTGTGCCGGCGAGATGGACGAGCTCACCACCGTCGATGGGCTCTTCTGCGGCTTCTTCTGGGCGTGCGAGTTGCTGAACGACGTCCGCCGCGCCGATCAGTGGATCCGCGCCGCCGCCGACTTCATGAGCCGCCGACACGTCGTCGCGGCCTTCTGCCGTGCCCACTACGGAGCCATTCTCACCGCCGCCGGACGCTGGGCCGAGGCCGAGTCGGAGCTCGTCGAGGCGGGCGACCACTTCGACCGGGGAACCGAACGGCGCGCCGCATCGATGATCCGCCTCGCTGACCTGCGCGTCCGCCAAGGCCGACTGGAGGAGGCGGGGCAGTTGCTGGTCGGGCTCGAAGGACACCCCGATGCGGTGCGCGCCTTCGCCGGGCTCTACTTCGCGCGCGGCGACCTCGCTCGCGCCCGTGACCTGCTCGAGCGGGCTACGGCAGTCCCTGACGACGAGACTCCGGGAGTTGGCACGTCGACGATGGTTGGCCCTCTGCTCGAGCTTCTCGTCGACGTCCATCTCGCCGAAGGAAGGATCGACGACGCGGTCCGAACCGCGACCCGACTCCGCCGCCTCGCCGCCGCGCAGGGTGGCCCCTACCTGCAGGGGGCCGCCGCCCTCGCAGAAGGAAAGGTCTGCATCGAGAGCCGGCAGGGGGATGCGCGCGCGTGCTTGCATGACACGCTCGCGGGGTTTGCGCGGGCCCAGTTGCCGATGGAGCTGGCGAGCGCGCGCCTGGCGATGGCCCGCGCGCTCGCCGAGAGCTCACCAGAAGTCGCCATTGCCGAAGCCAAGTCGGCGCTCGAGAGCTTCGAGCAATTGGAAGCAACGCGCCACGCCGACGCCGCCGCGCAAATCCTCCGGTCCCTCGGGGCACCGGTCCGGACCGGGCCGAAGGGAGTGGGTGCGCTCACGAAGCGAGAAGGCGAGGTGCTCGAGCTCATCGGAGCGGGGTTGTCCAATCCGGAGATCGCCGACCGGCTCTACATCACGCGCAAGACGGCTGAGCATCACGTCGGGCGCATCCTCTCCAAGCTCGGTCTGCGGAACCGGGCCGAGGCGGCGGCATTTGCAGCCCGGGAGGCATCAGGCCGGAAATAGGGGACCTCCCCGATGCTCCTGTACCGCCGGCGTGTCACCCTGATCCCGACGAGGAATCCACAGCAGGAGGGCCGGATGGGCCGGGACCAGTACGACGCCATCGTCGTAGGGGCGCGCTGCGCGGGCTCACCGACCGCGATGCTGCTCGCCAGGAAGGGCTACCGCGTGCTGGTGGTCGACCGGGCGACGTTCCCGAGCGACACGCTCTCCACGCACATCCTTCACCCGCCCGGCGTCGAGGCGATGCAGCGATGGGGTTTGCTCGAGCGGCTCGTCGCCACCGGATGCCCGCCGATCGACACGTACACGTTCGACTTCGGACCGTTCACGCTCTCGGGATCGCCCGGCACCATGGACGCTCCGGTGGCGTACTGCCCGCGGCGCACGGTCCTCGACAAGCTGCTGGCGGACGCAGCGTCGGAAGCCGGCGCGGAGGTTCGTGAGGGCTTCACGGTGAAAGAGATCCTCACGGAGGGCGATCGCGTCGTCGGCGTCCGCGGTCACGGGTCCGACGGTCAGACCGCCGATGAGCACTCCCGCGTGGTCATCGGCGCTGACGGCCGGTATTCGTCGGTCGCCGCAGCCGTCCGTCCCGAGCAGTACAACGAGAAGCCGATGCTGCTCTGCGGTTACTACAGCTATTGGAGTGATTTGCCGATGGACGGGCGCTTCGAGGTCTACATCAGGCCCGATCGCGGGTTCGCGGCGGCCCCCACGCATGACGACCTGACGCTCGTCGTCGCGGGCTGGCCGTACGCGGAGCTCGAGGCAAACAGGAACGACATCGAGGGCAACTACCTCAAGATGTTCGACCTCGCACCCGAGTTTGCCGATCGGATCCGACGCGCGAAGCGCGAAGCCCGCTTCGCGGGGACGGCCGTTCCGAACTTCTTCCGTCGCCCGTTCGGACCTGGCTGGGCCCTCGTCGGCGACGCCGGCTACAACAAGGACTTCATCACGGCGCAAGGCATCTTGGACGCGTTCCGGGACGCGGAGCTGTGCGCAACTGCGCTCGATCGGTGGCTTTCAGGAGGCCTCGCCTACGACGAGGCGATGGGTGAATACCAAAACACGCGTGACGACCACGTGGGGCCGATGTACGAGTTCACGTGCCAGCTGGCGACGCTCGAACCGCCGCCGGATGAGATGCAGCAGCTCCTCGGAGCTGTGCACGGCAACCAGGAGGCCATGGACGGGTTCGCACGTGTGAACGCCGGCGTGACCTCACCAGCCGTGTTCTTCGACGACGAGAATGTCGGGAGAATCTTCGCAGCCGCCCGGGAACAGGACTTGAGCACGGCTTCCGACCGCTAGCGGTCGCGGGTTCCTCAGATCGCCGTCCACCCGCCGTCGACGCACAGCACCTGCCCGGTCATGAAGCTGCTGGCGTCGGACGCGAGGAACAGCAGCGCCCCGTCGAGCTCGTGCTCCTCACCGCCGCGCCCCATGGGCGTGCGGCCGCGCATCCACCGCTCGGAGCGCTCGTCGCCGAACATCCGGCCCTCGGTCATCTCGGTGCGGAACCAGCCCGGCGCCAGCGTGTTCACCCGGACGCCCTTGCGGGCCCATTGCGCCGCGAGCTCGCGCGTGAGGTTGACGAGCCCACCCTTCGACGCCGCGTAGCTCGTCATCGGGATCTGACCCACGCCGACGAGCCCCCACAGCGAGGCGATGTTCACGATCGTTCCCTCCCTGCCCGTCTCGACCATGGACCTCGCCGCGAGCTTGGCGAGGGCGAAGGGTGCGACGAGGTTCACCTCGACGACGTCGCGGAACGTTTCGACCGGCTCTTCCATCGCGGGAAAGAACGCTTCCGTGCCGGCGTTGTTCACGAGCACGTCGATCGCGCCGTACCGCTGGAGGGTCGCATCGACGAGGGCGCCCGGTGCGTCGGGATCGGAGAGGTCGCAGGCGACGGGGAGCGCGTCACCGAGCTCGCCCGCGAGCGCTTCGAGTCGCTCGAGGCGGCGGGCCGCGAGCACGACGCGCGCGCCGGCGCCGTCGAGCACGCGCGCGAAGCGGGCGCCGAGCCCGGAGCTGGCACCGGTCACGATCGCGACGCGCCCGTCGAGACGGAACGGGGCGAGGGGATCGAGCGGTGGCACGGCGGCAGTGTACGAGGACTGGTGTCATCGCAGAGTTGACGTTGCCCGCCCGAGGCCGTTTGACTCCCACCGCATGATTCGCAGGAGGTACGACACCCCCTCTGGGTAGCACCTCATGACGCGCCTCCTCCCCCCGAGCCTCGACGAGCGAGACGCCGCGGCCATCGCGCGCTTTCACGACCGCTACGGGGATCTCGACCTGTCGCCCGTCGTGGTGGTGATCCCCGCCTACGAGGAGGAAGCGTCGATCGGGGCCGTGCTCGACGAGCTGCCCGCCGAGGCGTGCGGCTTGCGCCTGCGCTGCATCGTCGTGGTCGACGGCGAAACCGACCGCACCGCGCCCCTGGCCGCCGACCACGGCACGTACGTGGCGTCGTTCACGACCAATCGAGGCCAGGGCGCCGCGTTTCGTGTCGGCTACGCGCTGGCCCGCGCCGCCGGCGCACGCTTCATCGTCACGACCGACGCCGACGGACAGTACGTCGGGACCGAGATCGGGCCCGTGCTGGAACCGGTCGTCGCCGGTGACGCCGACCTGTCGATCGGTTCGCGATGGCTCGGCCGGCAGGAGACCACCGATCCGATCCGCCGCCTCGGTTCGCGCTTCTTCGGGCGTCTCGCGACCTGGCTCACCGGGCAACGCTTCACCGACACGTCGTCCGGCTTGCGGGCGATGACGGCGGAGGTGACGGCTTCCGTCACGCTTCGTCAACCCCAGTACCAGACGTCCGAGATGCTGATGGAGGCGCTCGGGCGGGGGTTTCGGTTGGTTGAAGTTCCCATGACGATGCGGAAACGCTCGCATGGCAAGACGAAGAAAGGATTGTGGCCGCTCTACGGGTTTCGTTACGCAAGGGTGCTGGTCGGGACGTGGATTCGTGTGCGACGCAGGAACAGACAGGGCCGCAATTCCCGACTACAACAGTCAAGAATGACCGGTGCGTCTCGCGGATCCCGAGACGAGCTGCGCGAGCACGCATGGTAAGAATGCACTGCTCCCGACGGAGCCGGCGGACCAGCCCACCGCAAGACCCAGAGCGCAGCGGCGAAAGGCGGAGGAGACCGGCGTGCGGATCTTGATCCTGGGCGGCGACGGCTATCTCGGTTGGCCGACGGCCCTGCACCTCTCGGACCGTGGCCACGACGTGGGCATCGGCGACAACTCCGTGCGCCGCCAGTACGACCACGAGATGGGAGTCGAGAGCCTCGTTCCCATCGAACCTCTCCACACGCGCACTCGCGTCTGGCACGAGCACACCGGTCGTCAGATCGACACGTTCGTCGTCGATCTCACGGACGCGCACGCGACGTACGACATGGTCGAGCGGTTCCGGCCCGACACGATCGTCCATTTCGCCGAGCAGCGCGCGGCGCCGTACTCGATGATCGATCGCGACCACGCCGTGTACACGCAGCACAACAACGTGATCGGGACCCTGAACGTCCTCTACGCGATCAAGGACATCGATACCGACATCCACCTCGTCAAGCTCGGCACGATGGGTGAGTACGGCACGCCGAACATCGACATCGAGGAAGGCTGGCTCGACGTCACGCACAAGGGCCGCACCGACCGGGTGCTGTACCCGAAGCGACCGGGGTCCTTCTACCACCTGTCCAAGGTGCACGACAGCCACAACATCGAGTTCGCGTGCCGTGTGTGGGGCCTACGCGCCACCGATCTGAACCAGGGCGTCGTCTACGGGCAGCAGACCCCCCAGACCGCGCTCGACGATCGTCTCGCGACGCGTTTCGACTACGACGCGATCTTCGGGACGGTCCTGAACCGCTTCGTCGTCCAGTCGGTCCTCGGAGAGGCGCTGACGATCTACGGCGAGGGAGGCCAGACGCGGGGCGTCATCGACATCCGCGACACGGTCGAGTGCCTCCGCCTGACGTCCGAGCAACCGCCCGAGCCGGGCGAGTTCCGCGTCTTCAACCAGATGACCGAGAGCATGACGGTCACGGAGATCGCGAAGGTGGTCGCGACGTCATACCCGGGTGAGGTGAGCATCGAGAACATCGAGAACCCTCGGGTCGAGGCGGAGACGCATTACTACAACGTCGTGCACACCGGTCTCGTCGAACTCGGTCTCACGCCGCACTGTCTGTCGGAGACGCTCATCTCGTCGATGTTCGACGTCGCCGAGCGCTACAAGCACCGCGTCGACCGCTCGGCGCTGCTCCCGCTCGTCAACTGGCGCCGGACAGCGAATCGGGTGCGTCCGTCGTAACAGCGGCGCCCCCGCCCCGCGGACGACGCGGCTCGGTCCAACCCGTCAGCGCGGTCAGCGCCAACGCTCCACTCAACGGGGCCAGAACGAGCGCCGGAAGCTGATAGCGCCACGAGAAGTGGAAGAAGTCGGCGCCCAATAACACGGTCAACCCGCAGAGGGCCGGCAGCAGGCACGCGGCGCGCAGTCCGGACCGACGAGCGCGGCCGATCCCGGCCGCGGCGAGCAACCCGGCGACGAACGCCACGCCGAGCACCGCTCCCGGGACGTACCCGACGCTGAGTTGATAGCCGCGGAGGAAGACCGCGAGCGGCTCGACGACGCGAGGAGTTCCGCCGCCATAGGTCTTCACTACGGGAATCGGGTGCTGCTCGTACGTGGGGTACTCGCGTTGGAACTGCCACCTCGACAGCACGACGTCGCCGGGGAACGTCGTGCGCCAAGGCGCGAAACCCTTTCGCGAAATCGGTGGCGACGTGCTTGGCGAGGTCGAGCGGCTGATGCGCGAACACACGCCGGGCGAAGTCGCGCAGCACCTCGTCCCGGTCCTTGCCGGCTGGGAGCACGACGCGCCCCGGGTAGGGGCTGTGGTGTGCATAGGCGTTGGGCCCCAACCGGTCGTCGAGCGGCTCCCGCGGGCAGAGCACGCGCTCGTAGTCCGGGAGATCGAGCCCACGGCAGTCGACGATCGTCGCAGCTCGGCCGTAGAGGAGGTACGCGTCGCCGCGGCTGAGCTCGAAGTCGCCCGACTTGATCCAGGCGTAGCCGCCGTACGCGCCGACGATGCACACGAACGCCACACCGATGATGGCGGCCCGGCGGAGCCGCTGCCATCCGCCGCTGCCGGCGAGGAGGGCGAACACGACGGCAGGAACCACGAGCGCGACGCCGACGGCACGGACCGTCGCCGACAGGCCGAGCAGGGCACCACCGATCGCGAGGATGGGAACCGTGAGCGGGCGCTTCCACAGGAGCAGGACGACCGCAGCGAGGATCAGAGCTTCGAACAGCGTCTCCGACATGATGTTCTGCTCGATCTGCAGCTGGTACGCGTCGAGCAGGACGGGCGCCGCGGCGAGGACGGCAACCCAGCGCCGCGCCTCCGAGCCGGACGACGAGGACGTAGATCGCCACGCCCATCCCAAGCCCGATGACGTGTTGCACGGCGGCGACGACGGCGAGGTTCGCGACCGAGAGGACAGGTCGCAGCAGGAGGAGGATGTACCCGATCGGTTGCGAGATCTTCGACGGGTTCAGGTCGTGGAGGTCACCGAGGTAGGTGTAGGAGTCGATGTACAGCAACGAGGGCCGGTACGCGATCTGCGTGACGACTCGGAGGGCGAGGCCGACGCCGAGCACCACGAGGAACACCCAGTGCCGCCGGGCACCGAGCCGCAGGCGGTTGCGCGCCTCTTCGCCGAACCAGCGCTCGCGCCGGTCGAGTCGTGGGTTCGCGGCCTCCGGCACGGGCGGCAGTGTACGAGCCGGCTCGCGCGTCGAGGCTGCAGTGCTGGTACGCCCCCAGGGACTCGAACCCTGAACCCGCGGATTAAGAGTCCGCTGCTCTATCCAGTTGAGCTAGGGGCGCTGGAAACGTCCATGCTATCGGCATGGATGTCGCGGTCACGGGGTCGCACGGGCTCGTCGGATCCGCGCTCGTCCGCGCGCTCGAGCAGGCGGGTCAGCATGCGCTGCGCGTCGTTCGAGGGACGCCTGCCGGTCGGCACGAGATCGGCTGGGATCCCGAGGCGGGGTCGATCGACACGGCAGGGATCGAAGGGATCGATGCGGTCGTGCATCTCGCGGGTGCCGGCATCGGCGACAAGCGGTGGACGCCCGAGCGGAAGCGGTTGATCCTCGAATCACGCACAAAGGGCACCGACTTGCTCGCGCGGACGCTGGCCGGGCTGGCACACAAGCCGGCGGTGCTGATCTCCGCGTCGGGCGTCGACTACTACGGCCCGCACGGCGACGAGCAACTCACCGAGGAGTCCCCACCCGGCACCGGCTTTCTCGCCGACGTGTGCGCGCAATGGGAGCGTGCCACGAAGCCGGCGGAAGAGGCGGGCATCCGCGTCGTGCGGATCCGCACGGGCCCGGTGCTGTCCGCCGGCGGCGGGCTGCTCGCTCGTCTGCTGCTCCCGTTCCGGCTGGGGCTCGGCGGGCGCGTCGGAAGCGGTTCGCAGTACCTGAGCTGGATCGCGCTCGACGACCACATCGCCGCGATCGTCGACCTCCTCGCCCGCGACGAGAGCACCGGGCCGTACAACCTCACCGCGCCGAGCCCGGTCACGAACCGTGAGTTCACGGCGACGCTCGGTCGGGTCCTGCGCCGACCGACGAGCATCCCGACGCCCCTGCTCCCGCTGAAGCTGCGCTACGGGCGCGAGCTGGTCGACGAGCTGCTGCTCACGGGCCAGCGGGTGCTCCCCGGACGACTCGGCGAGGCCGGCTTCCGCTTCGCGCACCCGACGCTCGAGGAGGCACTGCGTGCAGCTCTGGATGGACAGCGACGTCGGCACGAATCCTGACGACGCGGTCGCGCTGCTGTGCGCCTCCGCGCATCGCGACGTGGACCTCGTCGGGGTGAGCACGGTCGACGGCGACACCGAGTGGCGGGCCGAGATCGCGCGCACGCTCGTCGACGCACCAGTCGTGTCGGGGGCGCGGCTGGCCGCCCGCGATGTCGCGGAATCGGGTGCCGACACGCTGCTCGCCATCGGTCCGCTCGAGAACGTCGCCCGCCTGCTCGCCGCCGGCGCCCTCCCGCCGCGTCTGGGGGTCATGGGCGGAGTGCTGCGCCCCGTTCGTCACCGAGGTGCCGTGCGGGAGGTCGAGCACAACTTCGAAGCCGAGCCGGCCGCCGCCCAGACCGTGATCCGGCACGCGCCGGGCCTGCTCCTCTGCCCGCTGGACGTCACCGTGCGCATGCGCCCCTCGGCGGTCGACGTGAAGAAGGTCGGCGCTGTGCCCGAGCTCGGCCCGATGTTCGAGGACTGGCAGACGAGACAGCGAGCGGCGGGAGTTCCCGATGACGAGGCGACCGTCCGCCTCCACGACCCGCTCGCGCTGCTCGCGTTGGTGGGCGAGCCGGTCGTCACCATCGAGCGGCGACGGGTGAGCATCGACGCGCAGGCGCGCTTGCAGGAGGATCGCGGGCGTGGGCGCCTCGTCGACGTGGTCACCGACGTCGACGTCGTGCGGGCGATGGAACGGATCGTCGAGCTCGTCGCGCACTCGGGCAGGCGCGCTCAGTAGCATTCACGCAATCACACGCGCCCGTAGCTCAGGGGAAAGAGCAGCGGACTTCTAATCCGCGGGTCGGGGGTTCGAATCCCTCCGGGCGCACGAACCGGCGAGTCCGAGCGCGGCAGCAGCTCGGCGACCGCGGCCCGCGCCCTCAACCCGACCCGACGCGAGCTCGCACACCCTTGCGCGCCCGTTCGATGATCGCGGCGTCGCCCTGCAGGATGAACGAGTTGTTCGCGGCGACGACCAGCGCGTGGAGCTCGAAGGCGACCTGTGCGGGATCGTCGGCTGCGTCGAGCTCGCCGAGCTCCTGCGCTTCGCGGGCGAGTGCCTCGAGCAGCGTCAACCACTCCGCTTGCTGCGCGGCGACCGCGTCGCGCACGCGCCCGCGCCGCGTTCCCACCTCCGCCGCCGCCGTGGCGAAGAAGCACCCACCGGGGAACACGCGTCGTTCGACGTGTGAGAGGAACGCGTCGCAGACGGCGACGAGGCGCTGGCGGCCCTTCGGCGCCGCCAGGCCCGGGCGGATGACCTCGTCGAGGAAGGTCGCGCGTGCGGCGTCGATCGTCGCCAGCTGCAACTCCTCCTTCGACCCGAAGTGGGCGTAGAGGCCGCTCTTGCTCAGCCCGGTTGCCGTCGCGAGCTGGCCGATCGAGAGCCCGTCGAGCCCGTCGAGCGTCGCCAGCCCGGCCGCCTCGGCCAGGATCGTCGCCCGGGTGGTGTCCCCCTTGTCGGACATGGCGGTTGACAGTGTAAACGAACGATCGTACTGTTCCAGGAACAGACGAACGATCGTGCTATTTATCGAGAGGGGAGAGCCAGTGCCGCTCGTCAACGTCAAGGTCATCGAGGACGTCTTCACACCGGGGCAGAAGCGGGAGATCGTCGAGAGGCTCACCGAGGCCATGGTCTCGATCGAGGGGGAGTCGATGCGGGACGTCACCTGGGTCGTCGTCGAGGAGGTACGGAGCGGCGACTGGGGTATCGGGGGCCGCGCGCTCACGACCGACGACGTCCGGGCGCTCGCCGCCGGGACGCCGGCGTAGCCCGATGTTCCAGCAGTCGCTCGTCCGTGATCGGCAGGCCCCGTTGCGGGCGCTCTACAAGGAGCGCCCGCGCGAGGCGGTCACGTCGAAGTCGGCACGCACGTCCGCGACCCGGATCTCGGCGTCCGACCCGTTCCACGGCGAGGTTGAGATCGGTCGCGGGTACGGGACGTCGCTTCGTTTCGGCTTGGACCGGTCGGTCGGCGGTCTCCACGACGCGCCGAACCCGGGCGACATCCTGTGTGCGGCGCTCGCCGCGTGCCAGGACGGCACGATCAGGATGATCGCCAACCTGGTCGGCGTCGACCTCGAGGAGCTCGAGGTCGAGGTGACGGGTGAGCTCGACGTGCGCGGGGCCCTCGGCGCCGACCCGAACGTGCGGGTCGGGTTCGAGGCGCTCGGGTGCCGCGTGCGGCTCCGCGCCGCGCCCGGAACGAAGCCCGTCGCCGTGGAGCGGCTCCTGGCGGCGGCCGAGCGCTTCTGCGTCAACGTCGATACGTTGCGCTCGGGCGTTGCCATCGACCTCTGCACGGATGCACCCGCCGGCTGAGGGCCAGCCGGCGAAGCGAAGCACGCCGATCACAACCCGGATTCGCGGCGGAAGGGACCGGTAGCATCGTCGGTCGCGTGCACGCGGGGACGTCCGCCGTGCAGGCCATGGTGGCCGTAGCTCAGTTGGTGAGAGCGCCGGGTTGTGGTCCCGGAGGTCGGGGGTTCGAAACCCCTCGGTCACCCCAATCTCTCGGCTTCGGGGCCGACGGGCCGTCGTGTCGTTGAGTCGCGGCGAGGCCGGTGGCACGCTGCCGGGAACCCAGGGAGGCGCCCCACCATGCCGGACGAGTCCGGCGCCACGACCGATCGATCCGCCGCGTCCGGCCGCGGAGTCAGCGTGGTCCTGGTCCTCGGGATCCTCGCGATCCCACTCGGGGTCGCCCTCGGCGTGCTGTTCCGATCACGCTGGTATCCGACGCTCGACCTCGCCCAGACCGAGATCCGTGTGCGCGACGTGTGGAGCAGTCACCCGCCGTTGATCGGGCTCGCGGGACGCATCGGTACGTTCGGCGAGGGCGGCAGCCACGTCGGCCCGCTGAGCTTCTGGGCGCTGTGGCCGTTCTACTGGCTCTTCGGCAGCGGATCCTGGGCATTGGAGGCCGCGGCGGTGGCTCTGAACGTCGTGGCGATCGGTACCGCGCTCTGGATCGCGCACCGTCGGGGAGGTACCGCGCTCGTCTTCGCCGTCGGCGCCGTGTTGGCGCTGCTCATGCGCGCGTACGGGGCGACGCTGCTAACCGAGCCGTGGAACCCGTACCTTCCCGTCCTCTGGTGGTTCCTTCTGTTGCTCGCGGTCTGGTCGGTGTTCTGCTACGACCCGGTCGCGCTCCCGATCGTCGTCTTCGCCGGAACGTTCTGCGCGCAGACGCACGTCTCGTATCTCGGGTTGGCGTCGGGCCTGGTGGTGATCTCAGCCGGCGCGTTCGCCTACCGAGCTTGGACGCTGAGGATAGAGCGGTCCGAACGCACCCGATGGGTCAGCTGGGGACTGGTGTCCCTCGTCGTCGCGATCTTGGTGTGGGTGCCTCCCGTCATCGACCAGATCGTCCACTCGCCGGGGAACCTGTCGATCGTGTGGCAGCACTTCACCGATCCGCCCGAGCCCGCGATCGGCGCCCGCGAAGGATTGCGGGCGCTGCTCGCGAACCTGAACCCGTGGAAACTCGTGGAACGATTGGACTTCGTCGCCGGGAAGACCCGGAGCTCGAGCGGCTCTCTCGTCCCCGGGCTGCTCTTCGTGGTCACATGGTTCGCCGCCGCGATCGTGGCATGGCGCGTTCGCCACACACGGCTCGCACGACTCCATCTCGTCGTCGCGATCGCGCTGGTACTGGGTGTCGCGTCGGCCAGCCGCATCAACGGGTTCGTCTGGTTCTACCTCCTGCTCTGGGCATGGGGCCTGGCAGCCCTGATGCTTCTCGCGGTCGGTTGGACGGCTGTCGCCGTTGCGCAGCGACGTCTGCGCGGAGCGATCGGTGAGCGCGCGAAGTTGGGGCTCGTCGCTCTCGCGGTCGTCACCGTCGTGCTCACGGCTTCGTTCACGTTGAGCGCGGCGTCGGCGGAGGTGCCGGCGCCGCGTCTCTCGGCGACCGTCGGCAAGGTCAGCGGGCCGACTGCCGATGCCTTGCGCGAGCGATCCGTCGACTCGCCGTTCCTCGTGACGTGGCTCCCGGATCCCCTGACCATCGGCGCGGCGGGGTTCGGGCTGTTCAACGAGCTCTTGCGTGGCGGATTCGACGCCCGAGCCGACCGGAACCAGCAGGCCGGCGCCACGCGGTATCGGGTCATGGATCCGGACGACGCCACGCTCGAGGTGCACCTCGCCGTCGGGCCCGAGATCGAGCGATGGCGCGCAAAGCCGGGCTTCGTCGAGGTGACCGTCTTCGACCCGCGCACGCGTCGCGAGCGGACCGAATTCGAGCACCTGCGGACGCAGGTCATTGACGGTCTCGAGCGGACGGGCCACCGCGAGCTGGTGCCGACGGTCGACGACAACATGTTCGTGCTCACCTTCGACGATCGCGTCTCGGACTCCCTCAAGCGCAAGGTGGACCGAATGCAGGAGCTCGGCCTCCCGGCAGCAGTGTTCATCGGTGCACCTGCGCAAGCCTGACCCTTCTCACGCTGCTGAGAGCGCTTCCAAGCTTCCGAGCTGCCCAACTGCTACTTTTGACGGCGGCGTCGGGGGCAGGGACCCCGGGATCGGAACGCGTGGGTGAGAGATAGGCGACGCCCGCCTGAACGGGGTCGACAGCTCTTCTTTGGTGTAGCGGTCGCAGTGGCGGCGCTCACCCTCGCGGCCGCGTGCGTACCCGCACCGCCACCGCCGCCACCGCCGTACGCGACCCAGTACTGCGCGCCGACGGCCCCGACCACGCCGGCCGCCTACCAAGCCGCGTTCGACGGGATGCGCCGCGCGGGCGTGGAGTGGGCTGCAGGCGACGGCGGGATCCCGACGAAACTGCCGGACGGCCGGGTGGTGTGGCTCTACGGCGACGCGCTGACCGGACGGATCCGGAGCGACGGCTCGCTCGCGCCCGGCTTCGGGCTCGTGCACAACAGCTTGATCATCCAGCAGGGCAACTGCTTGACGCCGCTGATGGGTGGCGCTCCGGATGCACGCAAGGACCTGATCCCGGCTCCGGCGGGTCAGTGGTATTGGCCGTCGGCGGCGGTCGTGGAGGGCAACACGCTACGCGTGTTCCTGTTTCGGATGGCTCCAGGGGACGGCGGCGCGTTCAACTTCCGGCTCGTCGACATGCAGATCGCCACGTTGACGCTGCCTGCGCTTCAACTGGTCGACGTTCGATCGCTCCCCAACGGGATTCCCTCGGGCCCGGTGGATTCGTGGGGTTCGTCCGTCCTCGTGGACGGGTCCACGCTCTACGTCTACGCGAACGGCTCTGGAAACAGGACCAGCCAGGACTGCGACCCCGATCGGGAGCGTCGCGTCGCTCGCGTCCCGATCGGGAACCTCACGACCGGACCGTGGGAATTCTTCGACGGCACCAACTGGAGCAGCGACCCCGCGGCCGCAGCCTTTCTCTCATTCGTCGCCGACACGCCCCTTCCCGCCACGGCATGCACGGCGAAGCCGTGGGACACGTTGAACGCAGTGCGCGGTCCGAGCGGCGGATACGTGGCCGGCGGCAAGCTCGGCGAGCTGGCCCCGCCCCACACCAACTCGTTGCTCGGTACCGAGATCTCGGAGTGGACCGCGCAGGCGCCGCAGGGTCCCTGGCACTACAAGGGGAAGATTGCGCAGACAGCGCCGCCGTGGCCGAACCCGAACGATCAGTACACCTACGGCGCGCACCTTCTGTTCGACCTCCCAGGAGGCACGCCCACGGTGCTGTACAGCGTGAACAGCTTCAAGCCGCTCGGCCAGAACGTGTGGCTCTACGGCGTGAACTACCTGAACCCGAGCCTGGCGCCATAGGCCCGGAGCGGGGCATCCTGCGAGGCTCGCCCCGCCGTCGGCGAGCTTCCGGGCGACGCCGCGTGGCACGCTGACGGGACGTCAGGGAGGCCACCATGCCCGACGAGGCCGTGGTCGTCGATGCCGACGGCCACACCATGGAGCCCGACGACCTCTGGACCGCACGCATGGACCAGCGGCGGTGGGGTGACCTGATCCCGCGCAAGGTCGTGGAAGACGACGTCTACGAGACGTACTACGCGGGTGGCGTGGTGCGGGGCGGGGGTCGCGAGCTCCAGGACGCGATGGCGTCGGCCGTCGGCATGACCCCGAAGCAGTTCCACGACATGCTCCAGAGCCTGCGCGTCCCCGGCGGTCACGACCCCGACGCCGCGCATCGCCGACATGGACCGCGACGGCATCGACGTCGCCGTGCTGTACCCGTCGACCGCACTCTTCTTCGGGCCCGACGACCCGATCGACGCGTTTCACGACATCGAGTTCGTGCTCGACTGCCAGCGCGCGTACAACGACTGGGTCGCCGAGTACTGCGCGGCCCATCCGCGGCGCCTGTTCGCGATGGCGGGCGTGCCGCTCCAGGCGCCCGATCTCGCGGTCCTCGAAGCGGAGCGCGCCGTCCGGGACCTCGGCCTGCAGGGCGTGTTCGTCCGACCCTCGGCCTACGTCGACGAGCTCCCGCTGAACCACTCGACCTACGACCCGTTCTGGGCCGCATGCCAGGACCTCGACATCCCCGTCGCGTTCCATCCCGGCGTGCACGTCGACACGCCCGGCGCATGCCGCAAGTTCCGGCTCGTGGCCGAGAGCGAGAACATGATGGTGACGAACATGGCGATGGACGAGCTGCACGGCGGCTCCGGACTGGGTCAGGCCGTCGGGAACACCGTCGACATGATCGTGACGCTCGGGCGGCTCCTGATGGGCGGCGTGTGCGAGCGGTTCCCGCGCTTGCGCTTCCTGTTCCTCGAGTCCGGCGGCGGGTGGATCCCCACCCAGCTCGAGCGGATGGACGAGCAGGTGAAGGCGTTCCCGCTCGAGAAGCGCTGGCTCAGTCTCCTGCCGAGCGAGTACTTCCGGCGGCAGTGCTGGGCCGGGTTCGAGCCCGAGGAGTGGAATCTCGCCGCCTGCGCGGAGTGGCTGGGGCCGGATCGCGTGCTGTGGGCGTCGGACTACCCGCATCCCGAGTTCCACCCCGAGGTCGTGAAGGAGCTGCGCGAGGCGATCGCGCCGCTCCCGGACGACGCGCAGCGAAAGGTCCTCGGCGACAACGCGATCGCGGCCTACAAGCTCCCGCTGTGAGCACCGTCCCCGATCTCGCCCGCATGCGGCGCGATCGCCACCGGAAGGTCGTCGACGCCCTGGACGCGCAGGGCCTGACCGCCGCCGTGCTCCTCGGCCAGCCGGCCGTCGCCTACGCCGTCGGCGCCCGGGCGCCCGCCGCCGACGCCGCCCGTGCCGCTCAGCAGCGGATGGTCGCGGTCGTCACCGCCGACGGCGACGACCCGCACCTCTACACGGCGTTCCGTGAGGGAGTGCCGGCGGAGCTCCCGGCCGATCACGTGCACGGCGCGCTGGCCGTCGAATGGCCCGCGGGCGCGGCAGCGCTGCGCGACGCGCTGCCGGACGGGCCGATCGCGCTCGACGAGTACACGATGCCGCTCCACGCCGCGCTCGCCGGCCGGGAGACCGCCGACGCCACCGCGCTCCTGAGCACGTGCAAGGTCGTGAAGACCGACGACGAGCTCGCATGCATCCGCCGGGCGCAGTCGATCAACGAGGAGGCCATGCGGGCGGTCGGACCACTCGTCGCGCCGGGCGTCCGAGGCACCGAGCTCTCGGGCGCGTTCCTGCGCCGGATCTTCGAGCTCGGCGCGACGGCCAACACCGTCGACCCCATCTGGCAAGTGATGCCACGTCGTATCGCCGACGGTCCGTACACCGCCACCGGCGACGTGGTGTTCCCGACGCCGACCACCAGCCGCGAGCTCGCGGCCGGCGACGTCGTCTGGGTCGACACCGGCATCGACTACGAGGGGTACTCGTCCGACTTCGGTTGCACGTTCGTCGTGGGCGGGCCCGGCGCACGGCATCGGGACCAAGCGGCGCGCTGGCGCGAGATCGTCGACAGCTGCCTCGACGTGCTCAAGCCGGGAGCGACCGCCGGCGACCTCGTGCGCGCCGCGAGCGCCGGAGCACCACGTCGCCCGTGGCTCCCACACCTGTATCTCGCCCACGGCATCGGCACCAACAGCGCCGAGATGCCGCTGGTGGGCACCGACCTCGGCACAGACTTCGACGACGCCCTCGTGCTGGCGCCCGGGATGGTGCTCGTGTTCGAGCCCGTCGTGTGGGACGACGGAGACGCCGGCTTCCGTGCCGAGGAGATCGTCGCCGTCACCGACGACGGGTACGAGCGGCTGAGCGCAAGCGACGGAGGGCCGCGTGGCTGAGGGTCGGACACGCGCGCTCGACGAGATGGCGCGACAGGACGTCGACGCGCTGGTGCTGGGGCGGGAGGGCAACGCCCGGTTCGTGTCCGGGGCGACGCGCCTGTGGCTCGCCGGCACACGGCCCTTCGCGCCGGGCTGCGTCGTCGTGCGCGCGACCGGTGCGGTGCACCTCATGAGCGTCACCGACTTCGGCGTGCCCGCCGACGTCCCACCCGAGCGCCTGTACCCGATGAGTTGGAACCCCGCGAACATCATGGGCGCCGTGGCGGCGGTTCCCGGTGTGTCCGACGCGCGCCGGATCGGCGTCGACGGTCTCACGCCGCTCTTCGAGCAGCTGTTCGCGGCGGCACTGCCGGACGCCGAGCTCGTCGACGGCGAAGCCGTCATGCGCGTGGCGCGCCGCACGAAGAGCCCCGGCGATGTCGAGCACATCCGGGCCGCGGTCGCCGTGGCGGAAGCGGCGATGCACGCGGCAGTCGACGCGCTGCAGCCGGGTGTACGCGAGGTCGAGCTGAAGGGTGTCTTCGAAGCGCGCATGTGTGACCTCGGGACGACGACGCCCGCGTTCGAGGCCGAGTTCTCCGTCGTCGACGGCGACGGCCCGATCCGTCGATCCGTGTCCGACCGCGCGATCACGGCCGGCGACCTCGTCGCGATGAGCGGCGGCGTGCTGCTCGACGGGTGGGAGGGATCGCTGGCACGTACCTGGCCGTGCGGCGCGCCGACGGGAGACCAACGTGCGCGGACGGCACGATGGCGGGCCGAGTGGTCGCCCCTCCTCGACCGGTGCCGGGCCGGCACCGTCGTCGGCGACATCCGAGCCCTGCCCGGCGCATCCCTCCACGGCGTCGGCCTCGGTGACGAGGGCCTCGACGACGCCGAGGTGCTCGAACCCGGCATGACGATCCATCTCGGGCTCGCCGCCGCCGGTGTCCTCGCCGCCGACGTGCTGGTCATCGGCGAGGGCGAACCGAGTGCACTGACGGCATTCCCATACGGCCCGGCGGGGGAGTAGCTTCCGCACCCGCGTCTCGTGCGAGTCGCGAGCGGAGGAGGAGGGCTCGATGGCCGACGGAGCAGGGCAAGGAGCGGGATCAGAGGTCGTCACGAAGTGGCGGACGCCGCTCGAGACGACAGCGCTGATCCTGCTGGCAGCGATCGGGTTCAGCATCGTCGGCGGCATCGTCAACGCGGTGTTCACTCCCGGCGCGAGCGCGTGGCGGAAGCTGACGTTCCTCGGGTTCAACGTCGTCAGCATCTGGCACGTCGCCGTGCTGATCGTCGTGGTCGGCCTGGTCCTCGCCCTCCGTATCCCGTTCGCCCCGGACGCCCAGGGGGCGTCGACGGCGCGGCTCGTGCTGCTCGGCACGCTGATTCTCGCCGCCGTGATCGCCCTGGCCGCGTTGATCGCCTGCATCGGCGCGTTGGGCGACAACGAGGCCTTCGTCGGTCTCGCCTGGCCGGAGAAGATCGGCAACATCATGCAGTGGCTCGGCGGAGCGGCGGTCGCCGGCGCGGCCGCGCTGCTCGCCCTGCGAGGCCAGAGCGCGTTGCCGGCTCCGGTGCGTCCGGCTCCCGCGGCCGCCCCGGCGGCGCGCCCGGCGCGCCGGCTGCGCCGCCCACGGCGCCGCCGGTCTCACCGGGCTGGGCCGCCGATCCGTACGGGCGTCACCAGTGGCGCTACTGGGACGGCAGCCGCTGGACCGACCAGGTCGCCGACGGCTCGACGCAGGGCACCGACCCGGCGCGCGTAGGCGCGCGTCACACGCACCATGGAGCGGGTGACGGGAATCGAACCCGCGTCATCAGCTTGGAAGGCTGAGGCTCTGCCATTGAGCTACACCCGCGTGGACCCGGGACCGTAGTCACCGGGTTCGGTCGGGGAGGGCGGATTCGAACCGCCGACCGCCTGCCCCCAAAGCAGGTGCGCTACCAGCTGCGCCACTCCCCGGCGCGCCCAGCGTAGAGGCACGGCAACGCGGTGGCTCTCGTCCGATTTGGGGGGTGTTGCGATAGTGTGCCCGCCCGTGCCGGAGGGGACTGGTTGAGGCGTCGCCGGTGAGCCAAGCCACTCTCGAGCGGCCTCGGCCGTCGCCTCGGGTCCGCCCCGGGCCTGAGCGTGAGCCCGCGTCGAACGGCGCCCGTCCGCGTCGTTGGATCGCCGACCAGCCGGCGCTCGACGGCCTCCGAGGCGTCGCGGTCGCGGGTGTCCTGCTCTTCCACGCCGGTTTCTCGTGGGCGGTCGGGGGATTTCTCGGCGTCTCCACGTTCTTCACGCTGTCCGGGTTCCTCATCACGACGCTCCTGATCCGGGAGCGGCACATCCACCGGCAGCATTCGGCTGCGGACGTTCTGGGGCCGGCGGTTCCGCCGGCTGATGCCCGCCGCCCTGCTGACGCTCGGGTTGATCGTCCTGTACGGCGTCTTCGCGGCGACACCCGAGCAGTTGCAGACCTTGCGCGGCGACGTGCTCTCTGCCCTCGGCTACGGAGCCAACTGGCGGTTCCTGTTGTCGGGTCAGTCGTACGCGCAGCTGTTCTCGAGCCCGTCGCCGGTGGAGCACTTCTGGAGCCTCGCGATCGAGGAGCAGTTCTATTTCGTGTTCCCACTGGTCGCCGTCGGGCGTGCTCGCGGCGACCCGGGGCTCACGCCGCGTGTTGGGCGTCACGCTGGGCGTGCTCGCGATCGGCTCCGTGCTCCTGACCCTTGCCCTTCATGACGCGGGCGGCGACACGTCGCGCGTGTACTACGGCACGGACACACGCGCAGCGGAGCTGCTCGTCGGTGCACTCCTGGCCGTGGTCTTCTCACGGCGGCTGGTCGTCAAGAAGTACATCCCGCGCCTGATCGTGCTCATGCTCGGAACGGCGGCGCTGGTGGCGACGATCGTCGTCTGGGTGACGACGGATCAGTACTCGAGCTGGCTGTACGAGGGTGGCCTCGCCCTGTATGCGCTCGGGAGTGCGGCGATCATCGCCGCCGCGCTGCAGCCGGGCCTCGTACGCAATGTCCTCTCGATCGCGCCATTGCGATGGCTCGGACGCATCTCCTACGGCGTGTACCTGATCCACTGGCCCGTCTACCTGTGGCTCAGTCCCAGCCGAACGGGCCTCAGCCCGTGGCCGCTCTTCGTCGTTCGGGTGGCGGTCACGCTCGCGCTCGCCGTCGCGTCCTACCACCTCCTCGAACAGCCGATCCGGCGTGGGAAGTTGCTCACCGGATGGCGGCCGCTCGCCGTCGCACCGGCTGCCGCCCTGGTGGTGATCGTGGCGCTGGTCGTCGTGACGACCGACCCGCCGAAGCCCGCCATCACGTTCGCGGCCCCTCGCGAGCCGCGCCTGCCGCCGAAGGAGGCCTTGCCGCCCGCAGCCACTGCACCTGCAGCAGCGGTAGCCCCACTCGGCGGAGCACCGCCTCCTCGCCCCGCGCCACCGCCGCTGGCACCGGGCCAGGCGCCGCGGGTGTTGATCGCCGGCGACTCGTCGGCCTTCGAGCTCGGCGTCGGGCTCGCGCGCTGGGGTGACGACTCCGGCAAGTTGCGGGTGTACGACCGCGGGCAGTTCGGTTGCGGGGTGGTGCAGGGCGGGCTCGCCAAGTTCACCTACGAGGTCCGGACCATGGACTGCAAGTCCTGGCCCGATTTCTGGGGCCCCGACCTCGTGAACATCCGTCCGCACATCGTGCTCGTGATGGTGAACGTGTGGGATGTCACCGACCGTCAGTTGCCGGGCGATTCGAAGTGGCGCCACCCGGGCGATCCCAAGTACGACGCGTTGTTGCGGCAGGGCATCGCCGCCGACATCGATCTGCTGTCGTCGCAGGGAGCGACCGTGGCCTGGGTGCTGAGCCCCTACATCGAGCCGGGCCTCGACCGGCAGGGCGGGCCGTGGCCGGAGGGAAGCCACACGCGGATGGACCGCCTGAACGCCATCATCCGTGAGGTCGTGGCGACACGGTGGGACCGAGCCACCGTCGTCGATCTGCAGGGCCACATGCGTGCCCGGCCGCAAGGTGAGCTCGACTGGAGCGAACGTCCCGACGGCAACCACTTCAGCGACGACGCGAGCTACGCGATGGCGCAGAGCTGGGTGGGGCCGACAGATCAACGCTCTCGCACCACGCTGACGCGTCGCGTCCGCTACTTGCCCCGATGCGGTGACGCGGCCTGTTGGACGGGTGGCGCGGGCGTCGTCACCGGCGTCCTGGGCGCGTGCGCCAGCGCGAGCAGTTGGGGCAAGAGCTGTTCGGACGCGTACCGAGCACCGTCGACGTCGAAGTGGCTCCCGTCGGGTCGGAGGACCATGCCGTTCACGTCGGGCGAGCAGGGTGGCCCGCCGGGGCACACGATCGGCCCGAGATCGACGACATTCGACAGGTCCGGTCGCCGCATCGCCTCCCCTTGGAGGAGTTGGTCGAGGATCGGGAGCCGCTGCATCCGAGCCGAGTACGAGTACGACGGCGAATACCCGCCCGGCGTCGGCGGCGCAGGAAGCAGGATCACCAGCCGGGCGCCGGTCGACCGCAGCCGGTCGCCGGTCTCCGCGAGCAGACCGGCGACGCCGGCATCGCCGTCGGGCGTGCCGAGCCGCAACCACTTCCCGTCGACGAGGTGATCCGTGATCTCCCAGTTGCTCAGCCACACGACGAGATCGGGCTGCACCCGTGCCAGCGTCTCCATCTGGAGCTTGGGCATCTCCTGTTCGCATGCGTCGCCGTAGTTGTTGATGGGGGCCCCGTTGGCCAGCGCCGGGATGCCGCGGATCATGCCGCACCCCGGATAGGCCGCCGCCGACAGCTCGATACCGGCTCGGGTCGCAACCTCGTCGAGCCCGGGGTACAGGCTCGTCGCGATGGAGTCACCGACGAGCAGCACGCGTGGCGGTCGCACGGGGGCGGAGGCGCCGGCGGCCGACGCAGTCGAGCCGCGCTTGACCACGTGCGTCGGGTCGCTGCGGTAGTACGCCGGCAACGGTGCCGCGCCCAGCGTGGCCATGATCACGACGAGCCCGGTGGCCACGAACGCCGCGGGTGACAACGCCAACGCGAGACGCCTCCGGAAGAAGCGGCGTTCCCGGACAGGAAGCTCGATCAGGTAGTACGACGCGGTGGAGAGCCCGAGTGTGGCTCCGACGCGCACCAAGGTCAGCTGCGCCCCGTCGAGCCCGGTACGCGCGGGCGAGAGGATCACGATGACGGGCCAGTGCCAGAGGTAGATGCCGTAGGAGATCCGACCGATCCAGACGACCGGTGCCAGAGTCAGCGCTCGCTGCCACGGCGTGCGCTGGGGCTGGACGACGGAAGTGATGAGCGCCGCGACCGCGACGGCGAACAGGGCGTACCCGCCTCGGTACATCCATGCGGCGGTGTCACCGACGTTGGAGAAGGCCCACAGCACGTAGACGACGCCGACGAGGCCGAGCACGTGCGTCGTCGCGACCGCCGACGTCCGCCGGGGCCGGTACCGCACCAGCACGATGGCGAGCAGAGCACCGATCAGGAGGAGCTGGGCGCGTCCGTCGGTGCCGTAGTACGCACGCGACGGGTCCACGGAGTCGTACAGGCGCGCCATCGTGATCGCGGACGCGATCGTCCCGACGACGCACACCGCGCCGAGCAGGAAGTGACGGCCGCGTGCGAGGCGCAAACAGATGAACGTGACGAGCGGCCAGACGAGGTAGAACTGCTCCTCGATCGCCAGCGACCACGCGTGTCGGAGCGGAGACGCGTCACTGAACAGGCTGAAGTACGACTGGCCGGAGTTGATGAAGCGCCAGTTGGCTCCGTAGAAGAGCGTGCTGAACATGTCGGCCCGGAGGTCGCCGAGCTGTTCGGGGCGTGCTTCCCACGCCGCGTACGCGGCCACTGCGAGCAGTACGAGGAACAGCGCCGGGAGAAGGCGCCGGGCGCGTCGGGCCCAGAACGCGGCGAGCGAGACCGTCCCCGATCCGTTCCACTCGACGAGCAGCAGCGTGGTGATCAGGAAGCCCGAGAGGACGAAGAAGGTGTCGACGCCGAGGTACCCGCCACGCGCCCAACCGGCGTCGAGGTGGTACGCGAACACCGCCGCGACCGCGAGCGCCCGCAAACCATCGAGTCCAGGCCGGTACGAGAAGCTCTGCTTGCCCCTCACCTTCCCCCCGAAGTCCCCGGACGAATCGGGCGCTTCTCCGCAAAGCGGACCTCGCCGCATCAGAGCTTAGCCCTCACCCCGCGGAGAGGCCTGGGACGCGAGATCGGGTTACGAGCCATCTGACCCACGCTTCTCCCGGCCGGTGATCTCGGCGCAGAAGTTGCGCGGCGTCCGTTCGAAGCGCACGTCGCCGCTGAAGTCGACCGCTTCTGCCGCACCCGCAGTGCCCGCGACCGTGACGGGGCCCTGCTCGAGCGGGTAGGCGACGAGCACGTCGTCGCCGTCGAGCTCCACGTCGAGCTTCCCGAGCGCCGTGTCGTGGGTGACGTCGAGCCGCACCGGCTGCCCGGGTCGGGTGGCGTGGCTCGGCCCGACCAGCTCTCGGTCCAGCTGGGGCGACGTGAACCAGAAGCGCACACGTCGGTCCCGGAGGTACTCGACGCCCAGCCGGTCTTGCGCACCGGGCTCGCCGGCGATCAGCAACGTCTCGCGTGTCCCGGGCGGTCGATCGGGGAAGGTGACCTCCAGTGGGTACCGCCCGGCTTGTCGTGTGCGTTCGACCGCGTGCCACGCGTCGCCATCGGACCAGTAGACGGCATCGCAGTCGCCGAGGACGAAGACCGTTCCTTCCGGCAGCGGATCCGGGAGCCGCCGGCCGGTCCGGACATTGGTGTGCGTGCCGCCGGTGAGCGAATCAGCGAGGTCGTACTGGAACCGCACGAACGCCGCCCGTTCCGACTCGGTCGGGAACGGGCTGTACTCGCGTTGATACAAGAGCGCCAGGGCGAAGTTGATCCAGAGCGAGGCGGCGGCGAACACGACGAGCACCACTGCCACGCTCCCGGCCACCGCCTTCGTCTTCACCCCGCGGTCGACGCGCCGCAGAAGGGTGTGCAGGCCTGCGATTCCGAGGAGTACCAGCAGCGGGACGAAGTCGGAGATGTAGCGCTGGTTGATGAACGGGATCGTGACGGCGCCGATCCCGCCGGCCACCGCCCCGAGCACCGGCACCCTGAGGCTCGCCGGGCCCGGTGCGTCGCCGCCGCGGGGACGGAACACCGTCCAGGACGCCGATCAGGCTCAGCACGAAGAGGAGCGGCATCGAGGCCGGGATGCTCGAGGAGGGGTCTCTCGCCGCGAACTGCAAGCCGCCGACGAGCGTGGCCCGCGACGGGAAGGTGACGAAGGGGAAGAGCCGGTCGAGGCCCAGTGCGTCGGGACGCAGGATCGCGACGAGGTTCGTCGGCACGAACTTGGGACTGAACAGCTTCCCGCCGTTGTGATCGAAGACGGACTGCCGGACCGGATCCGTGAACGTCGCGAGCTGGCGTGTGATCGGCAGGTCCCACGGATGACCGAACTTCGCGTAGTTCACGTACATGTAGAGCACGACGGGGATGGCGATCACGACCGTGAGAGGGACGAGATACCCGCGATTCGACGACGCGTCGCCGAGCCCCAACCAGTGGAGTGGCCGCGCGAAGTTGTGCCGTCGGAAGCGCCCGGCCGCCGCCACGAGGAGCCGGCCGATGAGGACGAGGCCGAGGGCGATCACGGGGCCGATGCCGACCGAGCCCCGCGTGAGGAGAGCGAGACCACTCAGCACCGCGGCCCACGCGAGCGCCCGCCGACGAGGCCGGACGATGAAAGAGAGCGTGGCGTCGTAGGCCGCCAGGGAGAGCGCTGCTCCCCAGAGCTCGACCTCGTGGTACACGACGGGTCGGCTGGCGAGGAACATGACCACCGACCCCGCGCCCACGACGAGGACGAAGCCCGCGATCGCGCAGAGCTCCCACCTCGTGACGGGACGTCCGGGGCGCAGGAGCCGGCGCACCCTCCACAACAGGCGGCTCGTCGCCACGAGCAGGACGACGAAGGCGGCGATCATGGAGAGTTGCGTCAGCTCGCCGTCGAAGTGGTCCGTCACCGCGGCGATCGGGAGGCGGAGCACCGCCGGCCACGGGCCGAAGTACATGTAGGTCTTGCCGTGGATGAGGAACCCTTCGAACGCGAGCTTGTCGACCGGCACGTCCCAGTGGCCCGCGAGGAGCCGGTGCGCCTGCGCGTCGTACAAGCCGCTCAGCACACCTGAATGAAGGAGGCTGAGACGGCCGAGGGCGAGCATCCAGATGAACCCGACGGCTGCGACCGCACCGCCGGTCGCGCACGCTCGAACGAAGCGCCGTCGCGCCGCGGCGTCGTCGACGGCGATGCTCACAGCGGCACGTTATAGCGAGGGCATCCGCGTGCTCGTCGTCGCGCGTCACCCGGCACGTGATCGACCGCTAGCCGCCCTCGGGTGCTCCAACGGTGGCGGGCTCCGGTGGAACCGTCCGCGGCGCGGGCGCGGCGCTGTCGTCCGAGCTCAGGCGGAGGAGGCTTCGTAGCGTCACCAGGGCGACGAGGTACAGAGCGAGTGCGAGGAACAGCACGACGCGGAAGCCGAACTCCATCGCGAGGATGGTCGAGAGCACCGCGCCGACGACGGACGCGAACCCGTTCACTGCCCAACCCCATGCGACGTACTCCCGCGAGAACGTCGTCAACCGCGAGATCGCTCCCAACCCGAGGGGCATGAACGTGCCGAGGCAGAGCCCGAGCGGGGCCAGGACCACGAACGTGAGCGTGACGCGTGCGGCGAACGGCCAGTCGAGAAGACCGTCGGTCAAGCGAGGGAGCGCGAATTGGTAGAAGAGCGTCAGCGCGACGATCGCGACGAGCAGGGGGACGAGCACGCGGCTCGGCGCTCGGTACCGCGACGTCGAGAAGCGCGCCCACGCCGGTGAAGAGCAATAGCGAGGCGAGGGTCACCGTCAGCGAGTACGTCGGATAACCCAGGAACAGCGTCAGGCGTTGGATGAGCGTGATCTCGAAGAAGATGAACCCGAGGCCGAGCGTGGCGAAGTAGAGCGCGGAGCGCGGCTTGCGGGGCAGCGCGGCCCACGTCCGCCGGATGGTCACGAACGGGAGGAGAAGGAACACCACGGCGAGCGCGACGGAGATGAACAGGAGGAGGAGCAGCGCGCGCTCGCCCACTGCGACCTCGAGGTCCCGGTCGTTGAGCGAGTGGGTGAAGTTGCTGATCACGTCGCCGAACGGTGTGAAGTGCCAGAAGAAAGGCCCGTCGTCGGTGACCGGCCGCACGTTGTAGGGATACGAGTCGTAGAACCCGCCGAGCTTGGAGCCCGGAAGCGTCGCGAGCTCGCTCACCGACTCGCCCGGGACGGAATGCCCGGGCGCGTAGCGGAGCTTGGCGCCCGGGACAGCCTGGAGGGAGGCGAGCGTACGGTCGACTTCCGCCTGCGTGAACGGCTCCTTCTTCACGAGGATGGTGGACAGCGAGCTGGGCGGCTCGGTGGGGGAGGTGACGACCAGGATGTGGCGCGACGGATCGTGGATGCCGAGCTCTCCGAGCGCGTGCCGAGCGGTGGCGACGTAGCGGGTCGTGCGGTTGGAGCGCTTCTCGTAATCGAACTCCCCGTATTGCGTCGCGATCATGCCGTTCGGAGCGAGGTGCTCGAGGCTGTCCTTGATGATCTCGCTCGTGTAGAGATAGCTCTCCGACAGCACGAAGGCGCCCGAGGTCGCTGCATTCGTCGCCGAGTAACTGTCCGGCGCCGGGTACCAGAGCAGGTTGTACTTGTCACCGCTCCGGGCGAGGAAGGTCCTGCCGTCCCCCTTGACGTAGTTCACCTTCGGGTTCTCGGCAATGTGCCCGTCGAAATCCGCGAGCTTCTCGGTGACGAGTGAGTACGTGACGGGGTTCAACTCCACGGCATCGATATGGCGCGCGTCGAAGTGCAGCGACGCGAGGACCTCATTCCCTCCAGCGGCGCCGATGATGAGGACGTCCTTCGGCGCGGTTCCCTCCGCGGTGAACGGGATCGCGCGGGGTCCGTGTCGAAGCGAGTGAGGCTGCGCGGGTCACCGTTGTACCGATAGATCGCCGATCCCGCGAGTCCGTCGTGGAACAGCAGATACGAGCTCGGGTTGAACTGCAGCGCGTCGACTCGAAACAGTGCGCTCCAGTCCCAGATGTGTCCGCTGTCGTCCAGGTCGCCTTTGACCGCATCGGTCCGCTCGTAAGGAAGGAGCTCCGGTCCGACGACCACGACGGCGAGCAGGATGCTCAGCACGGCCGCCGGGACGAGCGCGAAGGATCGGCGGCGCGCCGCCAGACGCAGCCCGGCGAGAGCGAGGACCAGTCCGGCCAGCATGATCGTCGCCGGTGGCCCGATCCACCCGAGCAGTGACACGACCACGGCACAGGCGAGCCCCGCGCCGACGAGATCGGCGAAGTACAGCCTGCCGATCTCGCTGGCGCCGCGGGAGAACAGTGTTGCAATGACCACCCCGACGCCGAGGAACGAACCGAACAATGCGAGGCAGATGACGACCAGGCGGGCAATGTTGCTGACCGAGTCGAACGTGCCGTAGTTCCAGATCGCGAGGGTGTCGGTGCGGAGAAGCGCAATGACGATGTATCCGACGAAGACGCTCGCCGCACCGAGAAGGAGGCTCCACAACAGGATCGTCTCCGTCTCCGCGCGACGAACACGTCGGGAGATCGCGACGATGACGCCCCCCGCACCGATCCCGAGCAGCGCGAGCCCGATGACGAGGTACGTGTAGTAGTAGAAGAGCTTGTACGAGATGATCCGCGTGTAACTGATCTCGAGCAGGAGCGCCGAGAAGCTGACCAGCAGGATCTCGATCTTGTATGCGCGGCGCGGCGCGCCCGTGTGCGGTGCCACGGCGTTCGCGATCACCATCGAGTAGCTCCCAGACCCTGTGCGCCGTGTCGGCGGTTCGCACGAGTGTGCACGTCCCGCACCAGGTCATGGGTTTCTAGCATTCCGGCCTGCTCGACGCCGAGCGGGGACCGGTCGGAGGCCTCCGATATTGTCGTCCGGATGGCCGGAGCCGAGCGCTGCCCGCTGTGCTCGGGTGAGGTGGCGCCGCTGTACTCGGACTGCTTCGACTTCGAGTACTTCGTCGAATCGACGGCGCGGTTCTATCGCTGTGTCGACTGCGGATTCGTGCTGACCGATCCGCTGCCGACCCGGACCGAGCTCTCCGAGCTCTATCCCGCCAACTATCACAACTTCGAACCACCCTCGAACGCGATCGCGCGCTCGCTCCTCGACCGGTACAACGACCACCAGAGCGCGCTGTGTCGTCGACGGATGCCGGCGAACGGGTCCTTCCTGGAGATCGGTTGCGCGTCCGGCGACGTTCTCGAGCGGGTGCAGGGCGCGGGCCATCCCGACGTCCAGGGCATCGAGATCTCGCGCGAAGCGTGTGAGCAGGCGTGGAAGCGGGGTCTGAAGGTCTTCCACGGCACGCTCGACGAGTTCGAGACCGACGAGAAGTTCGACCTGGTGTTCATGAGCCACGTGATCGAACACGTACTCGACCCGGTGGCAACCGTGGCGAAGATCCGCTCACTGCTCAAGCCCGGTGGCGTGCTGTACCTCGAGACGCCGAACGTCCGGTCGCTCGACTCACGCTTGTGGAAGAGCCGGTGGGGTCTCATTCACTATCCCCGGCACCTCTACCTGTTCGACCGGTCGACCGTCCGGCGGCTCCTCGAGGGCGCCGGGCTGACCGGCGTGAGCGTCGCCTCCGAGCTCAACAGCTGCGGATGGGCACTCAGCGTGCAGTCGGCGCTCCGGCGGATGGGCGTGGACCGATCACGACGACCCCGGTCGTTCTACTATTCACTGCTGCTACTCCTGTTCCTGCCCGTGAACGCCGTGGACTGGTGCTTTCGAGCGACCGCCTTCATATCGGCAACGGCCCGCAACCCAGAGAGTTAAGAGGCGACGTGGCGAGCGCACCCGCGACGACCACTCCGACTGCCGCCCTGAGGCACGAATACCTCACCCCGCGCCACGGCGTGGTGAACGTGCTGCATCTCCTCGGCACGCACGCTCTGTTGATCGCGTGGTTCTGGGTGGGACGAGCCTTTCTTCCCCTCGCGGCGTACATCCCGCTCTCGGTCGTCGCCTGTGTCATCCACCAACGGGCGATGTCGGAGTGGATCCACGAGGGCGCGCACTTCAACCTCGTGCCCAGTCGCAAGTGGAACGATCGCCTCACCAACGCCCTGGCCGGCATCTGGTTCGCGCTCCCGGTCCGCGTGTACCGCGAGACGCACTTCGCTCACCATCGAAAGGACGCGTTCTTCGTCGCCGACGACCCGGACACCGCGTTTCTCGAGCTCCACTCCCGTCGGGCCTTCTGGCGTGCGGTGCTCAGCGACATCACGGGGCTGACGATCCTCCGTCAGTTCCGACGCTTCGAAGTCAACGAGTCGAAAGCCAGCGAGCGTCGTGTGCTCGCCGTCGCCGCAGTCGCAAACCTCGCGTTGGTCGCGGTCGCGTATCTGGTCGGAAGGGTCGAGGCGCCGCTTCTCTACTACCTCTGTCTCGGGACCTTGTACCCGCTCATGAACCGCCTCCGCACCTACGGACAGCACGTCACGATCGAGCCGTCGGGGTCGGTCGTCTTCGCCGGCAGCAGCGCGTCGCGCACGATCGACGGGGGGATACTCGACCGCATCCTCCACACTTCGCCGCTGCTCATGAACCACCACGAGCATCACGTGAACCCGCATCTCCCGTACCGTGCCCTGCGCCACCTCGTGGTGCCGTCGGACGATCGCAACCGTTACGCACGGAGCCGCTGGCGTGTCCTGCGGGCGATCTACGCCGGGCTCCCGAGATGAAACGGATCGGGATCCTCGTCGTCGCGTACAACGCTGCTTCGACCCTCGCCCGTGTGCTCGACCGGATCCCGCGCGACTTCGTGCCGCGGATCAGCGAGGTCCTCGTGTGCGACGATCACAGCCAGGACGCGACCTATCTCGTCGGGCTCGGCTATCAGCAGCAGTCTCGCGAGCTCCCGCTCAACGTCATCCGCCACGATCGCAACCTCGGGTACGGCGGCAATCAGAAAGCCGGCTACCGCTGGGCGATCGACCATGACTGGGATATCGCGGTCATGCTCCATGGTGACGGACAGTACGCACCGGAAGTCCTCCCGCAGCTCGTGGAACCGCTCGAGCTCGAGAAGTGCGACGCAGTGTTCGGGTCCCGGATGCTGGAACCCGGCGCCGCGCGCCGGGGCGGCATGCCGCTCTACAAGTACATCGGCAACAAGGTCCTCACCAGATTCGAGAACGCCGCCGTCGGAACGGATCTCAGCGAATGGCACAGCGGCTACCGGGCATACGACGTGCGCGCGCTCGAAGGCATCGAGTTCGACGCGAACTCCAACGGCTTCGACTTCGACACGCAGATCGTCGTGCAGCTCCACGACGCGGGGAAGCAGATCATCGAGACCCCGATCCCCACCTACTACGGCGACGAGATCTCGTACGCACGAGGCGTCGCGTACGCGCGCGACGTCGTTGCCACGACCCTGCGCTACCGCCTCCACAAGATGGGCTTCGGGCGCCGGCGTGCCGGGATCGAAGACGCAGAAGACGCGTCCGCGGACGCGGGCGCGAACACGCACACCCGGATCGCCGGCTGGCTCGCGGCGCGGCAGCCGGCTCGGATCCTCGAGCTCGGCTCCTCGGACGAGTGGCTCGCCGGACGCTTGCGCCTGAGCGGGCATGACGTGAGCAGCGTCGGTCCCGGGGATCAGCCCTCACTCGATCTCTCGGGGTACGTCGGGGAGGAGTTCGACATCGTCGTGGCGAGCGAGGTGCTCGAGCGGGTGAGGGATCCGGAGCAGCTCCTCCGCGACTCGCGCCGCTGCCTCCGCCCCGGCGGGACCATCGTGGTCAGCGTCACCAACTTCGCCCATTGGCATCCGAGAAGCCGCGTCGCGCTCGGACGGTTCGACTACCGGCACTCGGGCGCGCTCGATCGCGATCACGTGCGCTTCTTCACCCGTGCCAGCTTCGAGCGCCTCGCCGCCCGGAACGGCTTCACGATCCGTCGGCGCGACGCCGTCGGTCTCCCCCTCGACGCCGTCCGAAGCGGTGGACCAGCCTCAGCGTCCGCACGGGTACTGGAGCAGGTGAACCAGCTCGGCGTGACGATGTACCCGTCCCTCTTCGCGTACCACCTCCTCTTCGAGCTCGAGCCGGCGCCCGAGGCGGACCCGCCGCCCGCATCCTGAGTCGTCGTGACCACTGACACGCCCGAGCGCGGAGCTCCGTCGCTCGTACCTCGACCTGATGAAGCAGTGCCTGACACGCGCGCTCGTTCTCGGCGAGGGCTGGACGCCCGGACGGCGCCGCCGGATGGTCGCGCTGCTGATGGAGGTCCTCGGTGCCCGCGGGCTCACGATCGTGAGTGACGTGCCGGAGCGCGACCGCGCACCGGGGCCGCCGACCCGCCGCGTTCCTGCTCCGCTCGAGCGGATGTTGAACCGGCGAGGGCTCCGCGTCGTGGGCGACGAGCAGGGACGCCCGAAGGTCTTGCAGGAGCGCCGGAGTCGACTCGCGACCGGCCACGGTCTGCTCGATCGCGTCCGGCGGTTCGACACGCGCCTCGCGATGCGGGAACGGGAGCTCGGGCTCGACTGGCCCCGTGACGCCGAAACCATGATCGGGCTCAGGCGTCTCGAGAACGTCGAGGCGTGCCTGTCGCGGGCGATCGAGGAGGACGTGCCCGGGGATGTCATCGAGGCCGGTGCCTGGCGCGGCGGGACGGCCATCTTCATGCGTGCCGTTCTCGCGGCATTCGGTGAGACGGATCGGACGGTGTGGGTCGCGGATTCGTTCCAGGGTCTGCCGAAGCCCGATCCCATCCGCCATCCGGCCGATCGGGGCCTCGATTACACGGTGCATCCGGAGCTGTCGGTCGGTGTCGAGCAGGTCCGTCACAACTTCGCCCGCTACGGCCTCCTCGACGACCAGGTCCGGTTCCTCGTGGGTTGGTTCAAGGACACACTGCCGAGCGCGCCACTCGGACAGCTTGCGTTGCTTCGCCTGGATGCCGACCTGTACGAGTCGACGCTGGACGCGCTGACGTGCCTGTATCCGAAGCTGTCGCCCGGCGGGTTCTGCATCGTGGACGACTACGGGCTGCTCGAAGCCTGCCGCCGTGCCGTGCACGACTACCGCGAGGACCACGGCATCACAGAGCCCATCCACGCCGTCGACTGGACCGGCGTGTACTGGAGACGCGGGAGCTGAATCCCGACGCGACGTAAAGCGCGTCGAAGGCGTTTGTATACTCACCAACCCGTGAACCCGAGCTTCGTGCCGGTGGAAACGTTCTGACGCTCGTCGCCGGGTTGACCGCCGGGTTGTCCCCGGGCGCGTACGTCGCGGGAATCGCAGCGGTCGCGGTCGTCGTCTCGGCGCTGGGGTGGGGCGCGTGGGAACTGCGACGCGCTGTCCTCCCGCGGTGGACGGGACCGGCGGCCCGGCTCGCGGAGGTCGTCATCGCACTCGCGGCGCTGATCGGTCTCGCTCAGCTCCTCGGCACGTTCGGAGCGTTCACTCGCGGACCGATGCTGATCGCGTACGTCGCGGCCGGGCTCGCGATGGGCTTCGTCGGGCCGCGCCTGCCACGCCCGCACGTCGAGGGGCGTTCCGACACCACGCCTGATGTCGAGGCAGAGCAACGGCAGCGCCCGGGGCGATCGTCCCGAATCGAGATCCTGGCCGCGATCTTGACCGGCGGGCTGGTGGCCGCCCAGTGGGCGACACACGTCGGCGTCGCGTACGGGAAGGGCATGACCCAGCCCGACACTCTCTGGTACCACGCGACTTTCGCCGCTCGGTTCTTGCAGAGCGGCCGACTCACCGGATTGCACGACACCGGGCTGTCGGATCTCGCGACGCCGCTGCACACGTTCCTGCCGCTCAACGGCAGCCTCGTGCAGGCGATCGCCATGCTCCCGTTCGGCAACGACTTCCTCTCACCGCTCGTGAACATCGCGTGGGCCGGTCTCGCGTTGTTGGCAGCGTGGTGTCTGGGTCGCCGTTACGGCGTGACCGCTCTGATGATCCTCGCCACCCTGCTCCTCCTCGGTCTGCCGACCCTCGCCGGGACCCAGCCGGGACAAGCGGCGAACGACGTCGGGTCGGCGGGGCTGTTCCTCGCCGCGATCGCGCTCCTGTTCGAGGGCGAGATGGCGCCCGCGCCGACAGCGTTGGCCGGGATCGCGGCGGGGCTCGCGCTCGGCATCAAGCTCACGGTCCTGGCACCGCTCGTCATCGTGACGATCGGAGTCGTGATCGTCGCCGTGCGAGCCCGGCGCGTCCGGTCCGCGTTGCTGTGGACCGGTGGCCTCGTGGTGTTCGGTGGGTACTGGCTCGTGCGCAACTGGGTCATCTTCGGCAACCCGGTGCCGTGGACCGAGTTGCACGTCGGTCCGATCACCCTCTCGGCGCAGATCCCGACGCGGCCGCCCCTCGCCGACGTGCTGGGGACGTGGTCGACGTGGGATACGTACATCTTCCCCGGCTTCTCGAAGTCGCTCGGCCGGGGGTGGCCCATCGTCCTGGCGCTGGCGCTCGTCGGGGCGGTCGTCGCGATCGGGTGGGGGAGAGGCCTACTCGAGCGGTTCGCGGGCGGCGCCGTCGTCGTCGGTGTCGTGGCGGTCGCGTACATCCAGTACGGCAGCGACTTCGGCGGCGCCGCGTTCGTCTTCATGGTCCGCTACCTCGCGCCCTCGCTCGTGCTCGGCTTCGCCCTGGTGACGATCGCCGCCGCACGGGGGCCGACGTTCGTCCGCGGGATCCTGCTCGCGGTCATGGTCGGGCTCGTCGCGCTGGATGCCACCGCACCACACATCGAAGACATCCCGTCCTGGCCTCCCGGCGAACGGCTCACGGCGGTGCTCGTGGGGCTCGGTGTCGTCGCCGTCGCGGCCGTGGTCGCCGTACGCCCGCGCGTGACGCGGAGCGCCGGTGCCGTCGCGATCACGGCGACGCTGCTCGTGACCCTCGTCGCGGGCGGAGGATGGCTGCTCCAGCGGCGCTACTTCGAACACCGGTATGTGGATGCGGGGCTGCCGCACGATCGCCTCAATGCGATGTTCCGGAACGTACGCAACGAACGGGTCGCCCTCTTCGGAACCGAGCACTTCTACCCGTTCTTCGGCGCGGACCTGTCGAACCGGGTCTCACGGGAGCAAGGACCGACGCACGGGTCGCCGGTCGAACGCTGTCGCGATTGGCGTCGCCTCCTCGACGCCGGACGGTACGACTACGTCGTCGTCGCCCACGACCTGTTCGCGCTGGCCCCGGACGACGAGTGGGTCGCCGCCGACCCGGCCGCGACCGAGGTGCTCCACTCCGGCGACGCCACCGTCTACCGCGTCCACGGCACCTTCGACCCGAGTAGTTGCGCGTGACCATGGGGCTCGGAGCCGGCGCGTACGTCGCGGGGTCCGTCTCCCTCGTCGTCGCGGTCGCCGTGCTGGCGTGGGGAGCATGGCGGCTCCGGGGGGCGATCCTCCCGCACTGGGCCGGCGCCCCGGCTCGCCTGGCCGAGATCGTCATGGCGCTCGCCGTCGTGATCGGGCTCGCGCAGGTCCTCGGCACGTTCGCGGCGTTTCGCAGGTTCCCGATGCTCGTGGTGACCGTCGCCGCCGGCCTCGGGATGGGGTTCGTCGGTGCTCGGCTCCGGTCCCGCGCGACACGCGACGGCGAGCCGGCGGCCCGTTCGCGCCCGGAGGAAGTGATCGTGGCGACGCTTGCGAGCGCGCTCGTCGCGGCACAGTGGGCGACCCACGTCGCGTTCACCTACGGCCGCGGCATGACCCACCCCGACACGGTCTGGTACCACGCGCCGTTCGCGGCCCGCTTCGTGGAGAGCGGAAGCCTCACCGGGCTCCCCGACCGGTCGGACGTCCTCCAGTCCTACTACCCGCTCAACTCGAGCCTCGTGCACGCGCTCGTGGAGCTCCCGTTCCGGAGTGACCTGCTCGCGCCGATGGTGAACGTCGGCTGGGCCGCGTTCGCGCTCCTGGCGGCGTGGTGCATCGGGCGGCGCCGAGGGGTCGGCCCGCTCTGCGTGCTGGGCGCGGTCGTGATCCTCGGGACGCCGATGATCGCCGGGACCCAGCCGGGCCAGGCTTCCAACGACGTCGCCTGCTCCGGGCTCCTGCTCGCCGCCGTGGCGCTGCTCTTCGAGGAGGAGCTGTCACCGGTGCCCACGGCTCTCGCGGGCGTCGCCGCGGGGCTGGCGATCGGCACGAAGCTCACGGTGCTTGCCCCCGTCGCCGTCCTCACCGTCGGCATCATCGTGCTCGCGGTACGCGCGCGCCGTGCCGCGCCCGCCATCGTGTGGTCGGCCGGTGTCGCGTTGTTCGGGTCGTACTGGTACATACGCAACCTCGTCGAGGCGCACAACCCGCTTCCATGGTTCAAGCTCGGGCTCGGCCCGTTGTCGCTGCCGCGCAGCGTGGTCGACGAGGGCGACACGATCGCCCAGCATCTCGGGGACGGGCTCACGTGGTGGCGCTTCCTCGTCTTCCCCGGGATGACGCAGGCGCTGGGCCGGGCGTGGCCGCTCATCCTCGTCATCGGGTTGGTGAGCGTCGTCCTCGCCCTCGCCAACCGACGCTCGGGCCTGGAGAGACTGGTCGGGCTGGCGGTCCTGGCCGGCGTGGTGGCGTACGTCTTCACACCCGAGAGCGCAGGGCTCAACTTCAGCTTCAACGTCCGGTACCTGACGCCCGCCCTCCTCGTCAGCTTCGTCGTGCTGCCACTTCGCCTCGACCTCGTGACCACGGTCTGGCGTCGCGTCACGTGGATCGTCATGCTCGGCCTCGTCGCGTTGAACGCGACGGCGCGGCACGTGGAGCGCGTCCCGGCGTGGCCGTCCGGCCAGGTCCTCGTGGGCGTCGTGGTCGGCGTGGGCGTAGTGGCGGCCGTCGCGCTGCTGATGTGGCGTCCGCGCCCCCGTGTCTCACTTCGTGCGGCCGGGGTCACACTCGCTGTCGTGCTCGTGCTCGTCGTGGCGGCCGGCTGGCCGCTCCAGCGCCGATACTTCGAGGACCGGTACGTGCATGCAGATCTCCCAGGCGATGCGGTCGACAACTACTTCCGCGGTATACGGGACGCCGACGTGATCGTGTTCGGGACGCTCGAGACGTATCCGATGGACGGGTTGGATCTGTCGAACCGCATCACCGTCGGCCAGGGTCCCACGACGAAGCTGGACGCCGATCCGTGTCGCCAGTGGCCGGACGTCGTCGCGGGCAAGTACCGGTACGTCGTGTACCAGAGCCTCCCGCGTGGTCAGAGCGTCCTGTACCCGGTCACGCCCCCACGCGAATGGTTCACCGCCGACCCCGCCGCCAAGCAGGTCTTCCGACACGACGGCAGCGTCGTGTACCGCGTCGATGGCTCGCTCCATCCGGACGGCTGCTGAGCCCGCGGCGCCGAGCGGGCGCGCTCCCGACTCGATGGCAGGGATGGCCACGAGCGGGTGGGCGGGCGCGCTCGCGCTCATCGTGGCGGTCGCGCTGGTCATCCGGCTCGTGTACACCTACGTGCACGGCGACAACTTGGCCGCGCTCGGCATCGACGCCGGCTATTACCACAACGGCGCGAACCTGCTCGCCGACGGGAAGTGGTTCGCGTCGCCCGTCGGGCTGTTCAACTTCTACGGGGTCGGTGAGGCGGCCAGTCACCCGCCCGCATACCAGGTGCTGTTGGGCATCGTGTCCGCACTCGGCATGCGGAGTGTCCTCTTCCACCAGATCTGGACGTGCGTCCTGGGTGCCGGCGCGGTCGCGCTCGTCGGCTTGACCGGTCGCGAGATGGCGGGCCCTCGCGTCGGACTGCTGGCCGCGGGAATCGCCGCCGTCGCGCCGACTTTCTGGGTGAACGACCCCCTCCTCATGTCGGAGTCACTGGTGTTGGCGGTCGTCGCCCTCGTGCTGCTCCTGGCGTATCGGTTCCGCCGCCGGCCCGCGGTCGGGTCGGCTGCCGTGCTGGGCGTCGCCGTGGGCCTCGCGGTGCTGACGCGGGCCGAGCTCGTGCTCCTCGTCCCGTTGCTCCTGATCCCGCTCGTGGCCGGGGCCGCGTGGCCGGACTGGCGCCGCAGCGCCCGATTGCTCGCCGCCGCCGGCCTCGCGTCGCTGCTCGTGGTCAGCCCGTGGGTCGTCTACAACCTCACTCGGTTCGAGAAGCCGGTCGCGATCTCGACCGGCCTCGGTCAGACGCTGTTGGCGGCGAACTGCCCGCAGACGTACTTCGGGCCCGAGATCGGCTACTGGGCCGTCGACTGCGTCCTCAGCCCGAGGAAGCCGATCCGCGCCGTCGGAGACGAATCGGTGCAAGAGGCGGCCTACCGCCGGGTCGGTGTCGACTACGCGACCGCGCATGCGGGACGCGTGCCGTTCGTCGTGTACGCCCGCCTGGGGCGCACCTTCGGCTTCTACGCGCCGATCGACCAGCTCCGCGTCGACGAGCGGGACAACCGAAGAGAGCTGCCGGTGTCGATTGCAGGTCTCGCCACCTTCTATCTCCTGGCCGGGCTGTCGATCGCCGGGGTCGTGATCCTGCGCCGCCGACGCGTGCCCGTCTTCCCGGTCCTGGTGCCGGTCGTCGCCGTGGTCATCGCGGTCGCGCTGACGTACGGACAGACGCGATTTCGCGCGCCCGCCGACGTGTCGCTGGCGCTGCTCGCAGCCGTCGCCGTCGAGCGCGTCCTCAGCCTCCGAGTGCAGCGGTGTTGAATCGCGAGGTCTACGTGGCGGGCGAGAGGTACACGGAGTTCGCATCACCCCGTTCGTGGAGGTGCCAGAGCTCGTCGACGGCGTGCGGATCGGCGCCGTTCGCGACGAGTTGCTTGCGACCGATCGGGCTGAGCACAGGCAACGCGTGCTCCGGGGCGGCGGCGCCGAGACGATCGCGCACCTGTCGCTCGACACGCTGCGCTCGCGCACGGTCGCGCGGGCTCAACGGGTCGTACGTCGCGATGCGGCGCGCCCCCGGCGGCGGTGTCCAGCCCCGCTCGATGTCGCCCCCGGCCACGACGGTGACGACCCCGTCGACCTGCGACTCGCGCGCGGTGCGCCACGAGCCGAACGGTTTCGAGAACGCGGACTGGACGCGGACCTGCTTGCCGCGCTCGTCGAGGTCCAGGAACATGCCGACCGCGACGGCCCCGAAGTTCTCGGTGTCGACGATCCTCAGCAGGTACCGGCGATCGGGATCGAGGCGCGCCGCCGCCTGCGGACCGAGATGGGCGATCACGTCGGAGAACTGCGGTTGTGGAACGTGCGTCGTTGCTGCCGCCCATCCCGTGCTCGCGGTCAGCGCAACCACCGCGACGAGGGACGCTGCGGCGAGCGCCCGGGTCGCCGAAGCGCGGTCGAGGATCCGCCAGAGGGACCACGCCAGCGAGAGCCACACGAGTCCGGCCAGGACCCACGACCAGCGCACGAGGTAAGGGCCGAGGAATCCCGTGATGCGCGAGACCGCGATCACGCCGATCCCGGCGCCTGCGACGGCCAGCACCGCGAGCCGGCCGGCGTCCTTTCCGCCACGCCGCCACGCCAGCCAGCCGAGCAGCGCCGTCGCCGCGAGCAGCAGCAGCGCCGGGATCGTCGAACCGGTGCCGACGAGCCCGCCCGACCCGGCGTCGTTGCCCGTGATCCACGGGCCCACGAACCCGAGCTCGCGGCCCATCACCCCGAAGCCGACGTCCCAGCCGGCCAGCGATTCCTTCGGGTGCCGGAAGGAGTCGACGATCTCCCCGAGGTTGCCGGGCGACCCGGTCAGCTGCTGGACCACGGGCGCGAGCCAGGCCAGAGCACCGACCACGACCGCGACGACGACCCACCGGCGGGGGGAGATCCGTGACGGGGCGGCGGTCTCCTCCCCGGGCCGGCGACCGGACCGGCGTGCCCCGTACGCGCCCAGGACGCACGCGATCGCGCCGAGGCCGATCGCGACCGGCGCGTATCCGACGTGTGTCTGTACGACGAACGAGCCGATGCCGACGAGCCAGGGCAGCGCGGCCCAGTCCCGTTCGGCGACCGACCATGCGAGGAGGACGTAGAGGAGGAACGGCAGGACAGGAACCCACGGGTTCCACGGCTCGACGAGCACGTCGGGGCCCAGCGCACGGCTCAGCACGGCGCCCACGACCGCGACGAGGGCGAGCAGGGGGAGGCCGCCGCGACGCAGCGCGACGAACAGCGACCCGACGAGCGCGGCCACGTTCAGGACCGCCGCCGCCGCGAGGAGGCCGGTCTGCCCGAACAACCAGTTGAACGGGGCGAAGAGCCAGAACATCAGCGGCCCGGGGTGGTCCCAACCGAACCGTGACTGCGCGCCCACCAGTGGGGTGTGATGCCCGCCGACGTCCCGGATGCGCAGCACCTCCAGCGCCAGGTCCGAAACCGGGTGCCAGTGGTCGCCGACGAGCGAGACGATCGCGACGACGAGCGGCAGTGCGAGGAGGACGGCGGCGAGCGGCAGCGCCACCGCCGTGAGCGTCGACGCAGGGAGTCGCGTCCGAGGTGCGGACGATGGTGCTGCCTCGACGACCGAGGTAGGCACGGCGTCCTTATACACCAGCGGACGCGGTCGGGCCTCGGCGCGCCTGCCGCGGGCGCGCCCGCCATCGTCGCCACACTTCGTCGACTGCGATCGCCGCCAGCACGACGAGCGACGTCTCGGCGGGCGCACGGAACCGATTCGATCCGTAGGTGATGGCCACGGTCACGATGACGATGGCGGGCACCGCGACGAGCGGGAACACGGGAACGGTCCGGCGGCGACGCAGCACGACCGCGCCCGCGACCGCGCCGATCGCCACGGGATAGAAGGTGATCAGCCCGAGCGTGGCGAGCCAGCGCTCGCGGCCCTCGAAGAAGACCTCGACGTCGATCAACCGGCCGGGTGGATAGAGGCCGAGCACGCGACCGACGCGGGCGGCCACGACCACCGGGACCCGACCGAGGTTGTCCCGAACGAAGGTCTCGGCGCGATCTCGAAGAACCACGCTTGCCTCGGACTCGTCCATGCTCGGGTCGAGCCCCTTCACGCAGGTCGAGGTGATCGAGCCGAGAGAAGGACCGGTGTACGTGTCGCGGCAGTTCGCGCCGGCGATCGTCGCCTCGAACTGCGACGACAACAGGACGGGGTGGCTGAACCGAGAGAGGTTGTATCCGACCCACGGCGCCACCAGCACGAGAGCGACGATCGTCCCCGCTCCGAGTCGAAGGAGCCGGTCTCGCACCGGGACCTCGCGTGCGAGCAGGACGATCGGGGTCAGCAGCGCCGGTAGGAGCAGCACGAGCTCGGACCGCGAGAGCATCGCTACGCCGCACATGGCTCCGAGCGCGGTGACGCGCCCGAGGCTCGGTCGTTCCCAGGCGCGATAAGCGAGAAGGAGCGCCGCCGTCACCACGAAGATCGCCAGCGTCTCGGAGAGCAGCGCCCCGTCGTGCAACCAGATGTTCGGGTAGACGGCCGCCAGCGCCGCCGCGACCAGACCGGCGCGAGCGCCCGCCACGCGACGCCCGAGCGTGCCCGTCATCACGATCGTCGCCGTCCCGAGCAGCGTCGACCACAAGATGTGGTCCAGGGAGCTGCGCAGCCCGACCGCCGACGGGATGGCGAGGAACCCGATGTACAGCGGCGGATGGTCCGCCGCCTGGACGGTCGACCCGATCGCGTAGGGGAGGGGAGCGATGAAGCCCTTGCCGTCGACCAGGAGGTTCGCACCGACGTGGTAGAAGAACGCGTCGCCTCCGACCACGTGGTTGCGGCGAACGAGCAGCACGTACGCGAGACGCACCGCGAAGCCCACGATCGTGATGATCGTGAGCCAGCGAATGAACGAGCGTCGCTCGACGTCCGCCGCGGGTGACGGCACGGGCGGGTCCGGCGCACGGAGGCCGGGCTGAGTCGGAGTCGTCATGCGGCGGTCGCTCGGCGCCGGGGGCCTCGGAGGCGACTCGCCACGTTAATCGGCGTGCAGTGCGGTCAAGGGCATCGCGTGGTCCCCCACTGGTCGAGCCGGCTGCGGATTCTCACCTGGCTCCAAGGAAGCGCTCAGGGGCCGATCAAGGTGGTCGGTCATGATGCTGGCCGTGGACGATCTCGTCGACCCGGCGGGCCGCAGTGCGACCGCAGCGCTCGATCCGGGTGAGCGCGGGCCCGCCCACGCACGACCCCAATGCCCCCCAAATCCGGTCAGCTCTCCCAGCCGCGCTCGTGAGCGAGTGGGACCCGTCCGCCGCATGCTGCTCACGGCGTCGGCTGGAGGGCTGGTCGGGCCTCACCTCGCGTCGCGCGAGGCTCACATGCCCTAGCGGCGCGTGTCTCGCCGCGACACGGGTGGGATTACCGTCGGGCCGAGAGCAGGTGACGTGATGGTTCTGGTGGCAGCGTGAGCGGTCCGGCTCGGATCGTCGTGGTCGACGACGAGCCCTCGATCACGGACGCCGTCTCCACCGCGCTCGGCTACGAAGGCTTCGACGTCGCCCAGGTGCACGGCGGGCGCGACGCGCTCGAGATCGTCAGCGATCTGCGACCGGACCTCGTCGTCCTCGACATCATGCTCCCGGACATCGACGGCGTGACCCTCCTGAAGCGTCTGCGTCAGGACGGTGTGGACGTCCCCGTCCTCTTCCTCACGGCCCGCGACGAGCCGTCCGACCGCGTCGAAGGCCTGGTCGCCGGGGGTGACGACTACGTCACGAAGCCGTTCACGCTCGCCGAGGTCGTCGCGCGCGTGCACGCGATCCTGCGCCGCACGCGAAATGAAGCAGGCAACGACAGCACGCTGCGCTTCGCGGACCTCGTGATGGACGAAGACACGCGGGAGGTCTGGCGGGGGGAGGAGCTGCTCCAGCTGACGGCGACGGAGTTCAACCTGCTGCGGTTCTTCATGCGCAACCCGAAGCGCGTGCTCTCCAAGGCGCAGATCCTCGACGCGGTCTGGCACTACGACTTCGGCGGCAACCCCAACGTCGTCGAGACGTACGTGAGCTATCTGCGGAAGAAGCTCGACCGTCTCGGCCCTCCACTGATTCAGACCATCCGGCTCGTCGGCTACGCGTTGCGCGAACCGGAAGCTTGAGAAGGGCGCGGCCGTGAGGCTGTCCCTGCGGGCGCGTCTCCTCCTCGCCGTCGCCGCCGTCGCGCTGGTCGGTCTGGTGCTCGCCGACATCGCCACGTACACGGCGTTGCGCTCGTTCCTCGTCGACCGAGTCGACGAGAGCCTCTCCGCCGCCCACCGTCCTCTCATCCGGTCGCTGTACGGGCCACCGGATCGCGGTTCCCCTGGGGACGCGGGCGCACTGGCGGCGGCGGCGCCGGGCGCCTACGTCGAGCTGCGCGCGCCCAACGGCCTGGCGCTCGTGAGCCAGTCGACCCGCGGCGAGTTCACGACGTCCCGGCCGCGCCTGCCGGAGCACGTGTCCGGGCTCCCCGCGAACGGCGACGAGAGCCAGACGTTCTTCACCGTCGACTCCGCCGGCGGTGGCAACAGTGAGTTCCGGGTACGGGCCGAGCGGCTGGCCGACGATTCGGTGCTGATGGTCGCGCTGCCGCTCGACGACGTGAACTCGACGTTGCATCGGCTGCTGCTGACCGAGATCTTCGTCACCGCCGCCGTGCTCCTCGGCGCCGTCGGGCTCGGGCTGTGGCTGGTGCGAGTGGGATTGCGGCCCCTGCGCAACATCGAGGGCACGGCGGCGAACATCGCCGCCGGTGACCTGAGCTCACGCGTCGAGCAGGCGGACGAGCGCACCGAGGTCGGCCGGCTCGGCATCGCGCTGAACACGATGCTCGAGCGCATCGAGGACGCGTTCGCGAAGCAGCAGGAGGCGGAGCGCCGGCTCCGGCGCTTCGTCGCCGACGCGTCCCACGAGCTGCGCACACCCGTCAGCGCCGTGGGCGCGTACGCGGAGCTGTTCGAGCGGGGCGCGCAGCAGCGGCCGGACGACCTGGCGCGGGTGCTGCGGGGTGTCCGGGTCGAGACGTCCCGCATGCAGGCGCTCATCGAGGACCTGCTGCTGCTGACGCGCCTCGACGAGGGCCGGCCGCTCGAGCGCCAGCCGGTCGAGCTGGTCGGGCTGGCCGGCGAGGCCGTCGAGGCGGCGCAGACGATCAGCGGCGACTGGCCGCTGTCGATCGAGGCCGACGAGCCGGTCGAGGTCACGGGGGACCGGATGCGCCTGCGCGAGGTGCTGGACAACCTCCTCGCCAACGTGCGGACGCACACGCCCCCGGGCACGCCGACCACCGTGCGGGTGCGCGCGTCCGGCGTCGAGGCGGTCATCGAGGTCGCCGACGAGGGGCCCGGTCTCGACGCCGAGGACGCCGCCCGCGTCTTCGAGCGCTTCTACCGCGCCGACCCGTCCCGGGCGCGGGATCGGGGCGGCACTGGGCTCGGGCTGGCGGTGGTGGCGGCGCTGGTCGGCGCGCACGGTGGCCGGGTCGAAGTGGACACCAGCCGCGGAGACGGGGCGACGTTCCGCGTCCGCCTGCCGCTGGCGGCACCGGTCATGCCCGAGGAGCCTGCTCGACCGTGAGGCCGACCTCCTGGCCGTGGGAGAGCTCCAGGTTGTTGCCGTCCGGGTCGGTGATGAACGCCCAGTAGCCGACGGGCGGGCCCGAGTCGAGGGGCCCGAGCACGGTGCGGCCCTCGCCCCGGGCGAGCTCGCAGCGCCGCTCGACCTCCTGGCGGGTCTCGCAGCCGACGCCGAGGTGCGAGAAACCGGCGAGGCTGCCGGCGGGGCCGTCGTGCTCACGATGAGCACGATCACGAAGGGCCGCGTGCGATCGCTCACCCACACGACCTCGTCGCCGGTGTCGCCGTCGCGGCGGCGGTGCACCACCTCCATGTCGGCGAAACGGCGGTAGAAGTCCAGGCTCGCCTCGAGGTCGGTCACGGGAAGCGCCACGTGCGTGAGCCCGCGGTCGATGCGCATGTGACCGCAGCGTAAGGGAGCGCAGGCGGCTCCGGGAAGTCGACCGAACTCGCGAAGGGCCGCTGTACACTCGCTCTCCCCATGACCCCGGTGACGACGTCGGTCGAGGAGCTTCCCGAGAACAAGGTCAAGCTCCACGTCTCGATCCCCGCTTCTGAGTTCGAGCGTGCGATCGACTCCGCGTTCCGCAAGCTCGCCGGCGAGGTCAAGATCGACGGCTTCCGCCCCGGCAAGGCGCCCCGGCGCCTGCTCGAGGCCCGGCTCGGTCCCGACATCGCCCGCGACCAGGCGCTCCGGGACTCCCTCCCCGGGTACTACGCCGACGCCGTCCAGTCCGAGGAGCTGGACACGATCGCGCCGCCCGAGATCGACATCACGGCCGGAGAGGAGGGCGGCGACGTCGAGTTCGACGCCGTCGTCGAGATCCGCCCCGTCGTCGACGTGCAGGACTACCAGGGCCTCCGGGTGGAGGTGCCCACCCCGGAGGTCACCGACGAGATCGTCGACAACCAGGTCGACGCGTTGCGGGACCGATTCGCCGACCTCGAGGACTCCTCGCGGCCCCTCGCCGAAGGCGACTACGCGCAGATCGACATCAAGGGCTACGTCCACGACGAGGCGATCGACGCCCTCACCGCCACCGACTACCTGTACGAGGTCGGGTCGGGTCTGCTCGTCGCCAAGCTCGACGAGGAGCTGGCAGGGAAGCGTCCGGGCGACATCCTGAAGTTCCACGACACGTTGCCGGAGCGGTTCGGTGAACGCGCGGGAGAGGACGTCGCGTTCCAGGTGCTCGTCAAGGAAGCCAAGCGCAAGGTCCTCCCCGAGGCCACCGACGAGTGGGCGTCGGAGGTGAGCGAGTTCGACACCGTCGGCGGGCTGCGCGCCGACATCCGCAAGCGCCTCGAGCTCGTCAACAAGGTGCAGGCGCAGGTCGCCGCGCGCGACAAGGTGCTGGACGCCGCTGCCGACCTGGTGACGATCGACCTGTCCGACGCGCTCGTGCAACGCGAGATGGAGCAACGCATCCACGACGTCGCCCACCGGCTCGAGGGCCAGGGTGTGACGATCGAGCAGTACCTCGAGGCGACCGGTCTCGACCAGCAGGCGTTCGTGCAGCAGGTGCGCGAAGCCGCCGAGCGAGCGGTACGCGCCGACCTCGCGTTGCGCGCGGTCGCGGCGCAGGAAGAAATCGCCGCGACCGACGAGGAGCTCGACGACGAGGTTGCACGCTTGGCCGAACGCCTGGAAGAGAAACCCAAGAAGGTCCGGCGCGATCTTGAACGCAGGGGCATCTTGGAGGCGGTACGCTCGGATATCGCCAGAGGGAAGACCGTCCGGTACCTCGTCGACCACGCCGAAGTCGTCGACGAAGCCGGGAACCCGCTCGACCTGAAGGTTCCGGAGGAAGAGGCCGAAGCCTCCGACGAGCAATCATCCGACGAGCCAGCAGCCGAGGAGCAAGCATCCGAGGTGCAGACAGAGGAGCCCCAGGCGTGAGCGAGATCGAGCCCATCCGCAACTACCTCGTCCCCACGGTCATCGAGCAGACGAACCGCGGCGAGCGCGCGTTCGACATCTACTCGCGGCTGCTCAAGGAACGCATCATCTTCCTCGGCACGCCGATCGACGACACGATCTCGAACCTGATGATCGCCCAGCTGCTGCACCTCGAGAGCGAAGATCCCGACAAGGACATCTCGGTGTACGTGAACTCGCCCGGTGGCGAGATCACGGCGCTGTTCGCGATCTACGACACGATGCAGTACATCAAGCCCGACGTGCAGACGATCTGCGTCGGGCAGGCCGCCTCCGCGGCCGCGGTGTTGCTGGCGGCGGGCGCGAACGGCAAGCGCTTCGCTCTCCCGCATGCGCGCATCCTGATCCACCAGCCGCACGGCGGCGCGTCCGGACAGGCCGTCGACATCGAGATCCAGGCCAAGGAGATCATCCGGATGCGCGAGCTCCTCGACGAGATCATGGCGCACCACACCAACCAGCCCGTCGAGAAGGTCGCCCACGACACCGACCGCGACTTCATCATGAGCGCGGTCGAGGCCCAGGACTACGGGATCGTCGACGAAGTGATCAGCAACCGGGAGCTCGCGTCGGTGGCCGCGGCCGCCGGGGTGAGCTAGGCGCGTCGCCGCACATGGCGGGGGGACCAAGGAGACGTCGTGGCCAAGTTCGGTGACGGTGGCGACCTGCTGAAGTGCTCGTTCTGCGGGAAGAGCCAGAAGCAGGTCAAGAAGCTCATTGCCGGTCCCGGTGTGTACATCTGCGACGAGTGCATCGACCTCTGCAACGAGATCATCGAGGAAGAGCTCTCGCAGAGCACCGAGGTCAAGTTCGACGACCTCCCCAAGCCCCGTGAGATCTACGAGTACCTGAACGACTACGTCATCGGGCAGGAGCAGGCCAAGAAGATCCTGTCGGTCGCGGTCTACAACCACTACAAGCGCGTCCAGGCCGGCGCGTACGGCGACCCGGACGTCGAGCTCCAGAAGAGCAACATCATGCTCATCGGCCCGACCGGGTGCGGCAAGACCTTGCTCGCTCAGACGCTCGCCCGTCTGCTGAAGGTTCCGTTCGCCATCGCAGACGCGACCGCGCTGACCGAAGCCGGCTACGTCGGCGAGGACGTCGAGAACATCCTGCTGAAGCTCATCCAGGCCGCCGACTACGACGTCAAGAAGGCCGAGACGGGGATCATCTACATCGACGAGATCGACAAGATCGCGCGCAAGGCCGAGAACCCGTCGATCACGCGTGACGTCTCGGGCGAAGGCGTGCAGCAGGCGCTGCTGAAGATCCTCGAGGGCACGACCGCGTCGGTGCCGCCGCAAGGCGGGCGCAAGCATCCGCACCAGGAGTTCATCCAGATCGACACGACGAACATCCTGTTCATCTGCGGCGGCGCGTTCGCGGGCATCGACAAGATCATCGAGAGCCGGGTCGGCAACCACGGCGTCGGCTTCGGCGCCGACATCCGCAAAGCGGACGAGAAGGACCTCGGGATGATCCTCGCCGGCATCCTGCCCGAGGACCTCCTGAAGTTCGGGTTGATCCCCGAGTTCGTCGGCCGGCTCCCCGTCGTCGGGGCCGTGCACAGCCTCGACCAGGAAGCACTCATCCGCATCCTCGTCGAGCCGAAGAACGCGCTGCTGAAGCAGTACCAGAAGTTCTTCCAGTTCGACGACGTCGACCTCGTGTTCGCCGACGACGCGCTCGAGGCGGTCGGCGAGGAGGCGCTGAAGCGGGGCACGGGCGCCCGCGGTCTGCGCGCGATCCTCGAGGAGGTGCTCCTCGAGGTGATGTACGACCTGCCGAGCCGCTCCGACATCGCCCAGTGCGTGATCGACCGTTCGGTCGTCCTCGAACGGGTCACGCCGACGCTCGTCACCACCGAAACGGGCACACGCCGCACCGCGTAGCCGTCCGTAGACTGCGGGGATGGCCCGCGTCCCCGAGAAGCCGAGCCTCGACGGAATCGAAGCGCGGTGGAGCGAGCGGTGGGAGTCCGACGGCGCCTACCGGTTCGACCGGACCAAGGGTCGGGACGAGATCTACTCCGTCGACACGCCGCCCCCGACCGTGAGCGGGTCGCTCCACATGGGATCGGTGTTCGGCTACGCGCAGACCGACTCCATCGTGCGGTACCGGCGCATGCGGGGCGACGAGGTCTTCTACCCGATGGGGTGGGACGACAACGGGTTGGCCACCGAGCGGCGCGTTCAGAACTACTTCGGCGTGCGGTGCGACCCCTCGCTGGCGTACGACCGGAGTTCACGCCGCCCGAGAAGCCGGGCAAGAACGCAGTCCCGGTGTCGAGACCCAACTTCGTGGAGCTGTGCGAACGCCTGACCCAGATCGACGAGCAGGCGTTCGAGGACCTGTGGCGGCGGCTCGGGCTGTCGGTCGACTGGTCGCTTGATCTACACGACGATCGGGGAGGGCGCCCAGCGCGTATCGCAGCGCGCGTTCCTCCGGAACCTCGCCCGCGGCGAGGCGTACCAGGCCGAGGCGCCGACGCTGTGGGACGTCGACGACCGCACCGCGGTCGCCCAGGCCGAGCTCGAAGACCGTGAGCAGCCGGGGGCGACGCACCGGGTGCGCTTCGGCGGCATCGAGGGCGCGCCCGACGTCGTCATCGAGACGACTCGGCCCGAGCTGATCCCGGCGTGCGTGGCGCTGGTCGCCCATCCCGACGACGCGCGCTTCCGCGACCGTTTCGGCGGCGAGGTGACCACACCGCTGTTCGGCGTGCGCGTCCCGGTCGTGGCGCACCGGCTCGCCGACCCCGAGAAGGGGACCGGCATCGCGATGATCTGCACGTTCGGCGACGTCACCGACGTGGTCTGGTGGCGCGAGCTGCGCCTCCCGACCCGCAGCGTGATGGGTCGGGACGGCCGGCTCGTTCCGGACCCGCCGAACTGGGAGGCGAGCGATCCCGACGCCGACGCGCGGTACCGCGAGCTCGGTGGGAAGACCGTCAAGCAGGCGCGGGAACGGGTCGTCGAGCTTCTGAACGACGCAGGCCGGCTCGAAGGAACGCCCGAGCCGATCACCCATCCGGTGAAGTTCTACGAGCGGGGCTCACGGCCGCTCGAGATCGTCACGACACGGCAGTGGTACATCCGCAATGGCGCCAACGATCCCGAGCTGCGCGCCGTCCTGCTCGAGCGGGGCCGCGAGTTGCGCTGGCATCCCCCGCACATGCGGGCTCGCTACGAGAGCTGGGTGGAGGGCCTCAACACCGATTGGCTCGTCAGTCGGCAGCGGTTCTTCGGCGTGCCGTTCCCGGTCTGGTACCCGATCGGCGATGACGGCGAGGTCGACTACGCGCACCCGCTGCTCGCCCGCGAGGACCAGCTCCCCGTCGACCCGTCGAACGACGCCCCCGACGGCTACGACGACAACCGAGCGCGGCAAGCCCGGAGGGTTCGTCGGTGACACCGACGTGATGGACACGTGGGCAACGTCGTCGCTCACGCCGCAGATCGGCACTCGTTGGGAAGACGACCCCGATCTGTTCTCCCGCACGTTCCCGACGAACCTGCGGCCACAGGGCGGCGACATCATCCGGACGTGGTTGTTCGCCACCCTCCTGCGCTCGCACTACGAGCACGGCACGCTGCCGTGGAGCGACACAACAATCAACGGCTGGATCCTCGATCCCGACCGCAAGAAGATGTCGAAGTCGAAGGGGAACGTGGTCACGCCGGTCGAGTACTTCGACCGGTTCGGCTCCGACGCCGTGCGCTACTGGGCGCAGAACGGGCGGCCCGGCGTCGACACCGCGATCGACGAGGGCCAGATCAAGGTCGGCCGACGCCTCGCGATCAAGATCCTGAACGCGTCGAAGTTCGCGCTCGGGGTGATCGGCGACGACGCCGCCGGCGAGGTGACCGAGCCGCTCGACCGGTCGATGCTCCGATCGCTCACCGACATCGTCGAGGAGGGGACAGGCGCGTTCGAGGGCTACGACTATTCACGCGCGCTCGAGCGAACCGAGCGCTTCTTCTGGGGCTTCTGCGACGATTACCTCGAGCTCGTGAAGCAGCGCGCCTACGGCGCGGGCGACGAGCGCGGTTCCGCCTCGGCCCGGCGCGCGCTCGAGCTCGCGCTCTCGACACTGCTGCGGCTGTTCGCGCCGCACCTGCCGTTCGTCACCGAAGAGGTGTGGTCGTGGTGGCAGGACGGCTCGATCCACCGAGCTGGGTGGCCCGACCCGGCCTCGCTGCGCGCGGAGACCGGCGACGCCGACCGCCTGACGTACGGCGTCGCCGCCGACGTCCTGGGGGAGATCCGCAAGGCGAAGACGTCCCGGCAGAAGTCGTTACGCGCAGAAGTCGATCGTGCCGTTGTCCGGGACACCTCTGAACGCCTCGAAGCCCTCGCGCGTGCGCTCGGAGACGTGAAGGATGCCGGGCGCGTCCGCAACCTCGACCTCGTACCGGCGGAGGAGTTCGCGGTGGACGTCGAGCTCGCCGAAGACGCGGCCTGACTTTGGACATCGGCGCCGCCGCGGGCCTGGCTCGACGCCCACGTCAACCTCGAGTCGACGGGGCTCCCGCCGGGGAAGGACCGCCGCGCCACCGCGCCGACGCTGGCGCGCATCGAGGCGCTGGTCGCGCTGCTCGGTTCACCACAGGAGTCGTACCCGGAGATCCACCTGACCGGCACCAACGGCAAGACGTCCGTCGCGCGGATGACCTCTGCGCTGCTCGAGGCGTCGGGCCTGTCGGTCGGCACCTACACGAGCCCGCACCTCGAGGAGGTCAACGAGCGCATCGTGTGGAACGGCGAGCCGGTCGACGACGCGACGCTCGCCCAGCTGCTCTCGCGCATCGCCGACGTCGAGGACCACCTGCCGGACCTGCCGAGCTACTTCGAGATCCTCACCGCCGCCGCCCTCACCTGGTTCTCGGACGTCGCCGTCGACGTCGCGGTGATCGAGGTCGGCGTGGGCGGAACCTGGGACGCGACCAACGTCGTCGACGGCCGTGTCGCCGTCATCACGAACGTGAGCATCGACCACGTCGAGTACCTCGGGCCCACGCGCGAGCGGATCGCCGCCGACAAGGCCGGCATCGTCAAGCCCGGCTCGACGCTGGTGTTGGGCGAGACCGATGCCGGACTGGTCCCGTTCTTCCTCGACCGTGGCGCCACGAGAGTGTTGACACGCGCCACCGACTTCGGCGTGACGGGCAATCGCCTCGCCCATTCCGGGCGCCAGGTCGACCTCTTCACACCGGATGCGAGGTACGACGGTGTGTATCTCCCGCTCCATGGCGCGTACCAGGCCGACAACGCCGCCGCCGCGCTGGCCGCCGCCGACAGCTTCCTCGAGCGGCCGCTGCCCGAAGACGTCGTGACCGAGGCGTTCGCCGCCGTGCGGTCACCCGGTCGACTCGAGGTGCTGGGACACGAGCCGCTCGTGCTCCTCGACGGTGCGCACAACGTCGCCGGCGCGGAGACGCTGCGCGCCGCGCTCGCGGAGGAGTTCCCGGAGACGCCCCGCACGCTCGTGATCGGACTGTTGCGCGAGAAGGAGCCTCACGAGATGCTCGAAGCGCTCGACGTGAAGCACGCGGCGCGCCTCTTGTGTTGCCGGCCCCCCAGTCCGCGTGCGCTCGACCCGGCCACGGTCGCGGCCGCCGGTGCCGACCTCGGCGTGGACCCCGACCGTATCGAGACCCTCGACTCGGTCCCCGCCGCCGTCGCCAGAGCGCGCGCGGTGACCGGGGACGCCGGCCAGATCGTGGTGACCGGGTCGCTGTACACCGTAGGTGCCGCCCGGCACGTGCTCGTCCACCCGTCGGGCTAGGGTCGCCCGCCTGTGAGCGACCGGACGTTGTTCCTCTGCAAGCCCGACGCCGTCGAGCGCGGCCTCGTCGGTGAGATCGTGCACCGCCTCGAACAGCGCGGCCTGAAGATCGTGGCGATGGACATGCGCAACATCGATGTCGACGTCGCCGCGGTCCACTACGAGGAGCACGACGGCAAGCCGTTCTTCGACGAGCTCGTGACGTTCATCACGCGCGGCCCGCTCGTCGCCATGGTCGTCGCCGGCGGACCCGACACCTGGCAGGTCGTGCGAACGATGATGGGCGCGACGAACCCGCGCGAGGCCGCGCCGGGGACGATACGGGGCGACCTCGCGCTCGAGACGGGCGAGAACCTCGTGCACGGCTCGGACGGCCCGGAGTCGGCCGAGCGCGAGATCGCGCTGTTCTTCCCCGACCTCGCATGATCCGCGTTTCGCGGAGGTCGCCCCGGTAACTTGGCCGGGTGGCTCGGCCCTGGCTCTCGTCCGTCGTCGGCAACGACATGGCGGTCGACCTCGGCACCGCGAACACCGTCGTGTACGTGCGGGGCGAGGGCATCGTGCTCAACGAGCCGTCGGTCGTCGCGGTCAACACCAAGGACAACCGCCCCGTGGCGGTGGGCACCGAGGCGAAGCGGATGGTCGGGCGCACGCCACCGCACATCCAGGCCATCCGGCCGCTGAAGGACGGCGTGATCGCCGACTTCGACATGTGCGAGCGCATGCTCCGCTACTTCATCGAGTGCGTGCACCAGCGCCGCTGGGCGAAGCCGCGGATGATCATCTGCGTGCCCTCGGGGATCACCGGCGTCGAGCAACGCGCGGTGCAGGAAGCCGCCGAGTACGCGGGGCGCGCAAGCCCGCGTACATCATCGAGGAGCCGATGGCCGCCGCGATCGGGGCGGGCCTGCCCGTCCACCAGCCCAGCGGCAACATGATCGTCGACATCGGCGGCGGCACCACGGAGGTCGCGGTCATCTCGCTCGGCGGCGTCGTGGCCAGCGAGTCCGTGCGGGTCGCCGGCGACGAGATCGACGAAGCCCTGATGACCTTCTGTAAGAAGGAGTACTCCCTCGCGCTCGGCGAGCGAACCGCCGAGGACGTCAAGACGCAGGTCGCCAGCGCCTGGCCGCTCAAGGAGGAGCTCTACGCCGAGATCCGCGGCCGGGATCTCGTCAGCGGGCTGCCGAAGACGATCGTCGTGTCCACCGACGAGCTGCGGGAGGCGATCGAGGAGCCCGTCCAGGCCATCTGCGACGCCATCAAGTACACGCTGGACCGGACGCCGCCCGAGCTCGCCGCCGACATGATGGAGAACGGCATCGTCGTCACGGGAGGTGGCTCGCTGCTCCACGGGCTCGACGCCCGGCTCGCCGCCGAGATCGGGATGCCCGTCCGGCGGGCCAAGCACCCGCTGTACTCCGTCGTGCTCGGCTCCGGCCAGTGCCTCGAGGAGTTCGACGGGCTCCGGACCGTCCTGCTCGCCTCGTAACGCACCGAGCGAGTGGTCGTCTACCGGCGCACGAATCAACGACGCCCGATCCTCCTCCTGATCGTCGTCACGGCGGTCGCTCTCATCACCCTCGACGTGCGCGGCTCGGGCCCGATCTCGGCGGTGCGCGGCGGCGCGCACGATGTCGTCAGTCCCATCGCGGGCGCGTTCGACACCGTGCTCTCACCGGTGGGGGACTGGATCGACGGTGTCACGAGCGCGACGTCGCTCAAGGACGAGAACGCGCGGCTCCGGCGGCGGCTCGACGCGGCCAGAGGGCAACAAGCGGCGGCGCGGGCCACGATCGAGGAGAACAAGGAGCTCAAGAAGCTGCTGGACCTCCCGTTCGTCGACGACACGAGTGCCATCGCCGCACCAGTGGTCGACGGCGCGCCGAGCAACTTCGAGTTCACGGTCCAGATCGGGAAGGGGGAGACCGACGGGGTGGGCGTCGACATGCCCGTCGTCACGGGTGCGGGCCTCGTCGGCCGCGTGCTCGAGGTGTCGCGCGACCGTGCGACCGTCCTGCTCGTCAACGACCCCCAGTCCGGGGTCGGCGTGAAGCTCGAGAGGACCGGAACCACCGGCGTCGCGAAGGGACGCGGCGACAGCAGCACGGTGCGCGTCGACTTCGTGGACCCGAACGCCGAGGTGACGGAGGGCGAGATCGTCTCGACGTCGGGGCTCGTGAACAGCCCATTCGCACCCGGGATCCCCGTCGGCACCGTGACCAAGGTCGCGAAGGCCCCGGGTGACCTCCAGCAGGACGTCCTGGTGAAGCCGTTGGTCGACTTCTCCCGCCTCGACTACGTGAAGGTGCTGCGGCCTTCTCCGGGCCGATGACGCGCGGCGGGGGTGGACCGACGATGACGTGGGTGCCGCGCTTGCGGCTTGCGCTGCTGGTCCTCGCCGTCGTCGTGCTCCAGACGACGGTCTTCTCCGCCGGGCTCCGCGTGTTCGGCGTGATGCCCGACGTCGGGCTGGTGCTCACGGTGGCGGTGGCGTTCTATCTCGGGCCCGAGCGCGGGGCCGTGTTCGGGTTCTCGGCCGGTCTGGCGGTCGACCTCTTCCTCAGCACGCCCCTCGGGCTGTCGGCGCTGTGCTTCGCGCTCGTCGGTTACGGCATCGGCGTCGTGCGGGGCGGCCTCGTGCGGTCGTCCCGATGGGACGTGCCGATCATGGGTGGGCTCGGCGGGCTCGCGGGCGGTGTGTTGTTCGTGGCCGTCGGCGCCCTCGCCGGGCGGGATCAGCTGCTCTCCATGAGCAGCGTGCGGATCATCTTCATCGCCGGCCTGTACGACGCCGTGCTCGCGCTGGTCGTCTTCCCGATCGCCCGGTGGGCGACCGCGGCGCGCCGGGACGACGTGCAGGGCGCGCTGGGGTATCCCTCGGTCGGCCCGTAGCCGCTGGCAGCATTGGGCTGCCATCTCCGATCCCCCCGGGGCGGAGCTCGGAGTTTGCGGAGTTAGCTGTGATCGAGGGCGCGCGGGTGCGGCTCACCGTCATCGGTGTGATCGTCATGTTCCTGTTCAGCGCGCTCTTCGCCCGGCTCTGGTTCCTCCAGGTGGCCTCCGAGTCCAAGTACGCCGCCGCCGCCACCAACAATCGCACCCGCGTCGTCTACGAGCCGGCCTTGCGCGGTCGCATCCTCGATCGCAACGGCACACCGATCGTCGACAACGAGCCCGTCGACGTGGTCACCTTCGACCGCAGCAAGGAGCTGAGCACGGGAGCACGCAAGCTGGTCGTCGCACGGTTGGCTCAGGTGCTCGGCGTCTCTGCTGGGGAGGTCGAGAAGCGCATCGACGACCCGCGGGCGTCCTCGTTGGCACCCGTTCCCGTTGCCACCGCCGTCCCACCCGAAGTGGAGACCTATATCGGGGAGCACGAGACGGACTTCCCGGGTGTGACGGTCGAACGGACGGCCGTGCGCGCGTACCCGAACGGTCCCCTTGCCGCCAACCTGATCGGCTACGTCTCGGAGATCAATGCCGACGAGCTCCGCTTGCACAAGCAGGACGGTTACCGGCAAGGCGACCTCATCGGGAAGGACGGCGTCGAGCAGACCTTCGAGAGCGTGCTGCGTGGCACCCCGCGCAAGCTGAAGGTCGAGGTCGACAGCCGGGGCCGCGTCGTTCGGACGATCGAGGAACGCAAGGCCGTCGCGGGCAAGGACGTCGAGCTCACGCTCGACGCCGGCGTTCAGCGCCTGGCCGAGCAGTCCCTTGCGCAGGGGATGGACGGCGCGCACGCCTTGCGCGACCAGAACGAGAAGCAGGGGTTCGTGAACTACCGGGCCGGGGCGGGCGCCGTCGTGGCGCTGGATCCGAACGACGGGTCGGTCATCGCCATGGCCTCCAACCCGACGTACGACCCGCGCCAGTTCGCCGGCGGCATCACACCCGAGGAGTTCCAGCAGCTCAACCGGCCGGAGAGCAACTTCCCCCTCGTGAACCGGGCCGTCCAAGGCCTGTACGCCCCGGGTTCGACGTTCAAGCCGTTCACCGCGATCGCCGCCCTGCAGACGGGCCAGCTCGACCCGAACGCCGGCTTCTACGACGGGGGCTGCCTCGATATCGGCGACCAGCAGCGCTGCAACGCGGGCAAGACCCCGCACGGGACGGTGAACCTGCCAGGCGCGCTCACGGTCTCGAGCGACACGTACTTCTACGACGTCGGCCGCGACATGTGGCAGCACTACAACGCGTTCTTGAAGGAGAAGGACACCAACAAGGACGCCGCCGACGCCGAGATCGCGAAGGGGTACGCGATCCAGAACACCGCCAAGGCGTACGGCTTCGACCGGCCCACCGGCGTCGGTCTGCGTGACGAGGCGGGTGGGCGCGTGCCCGATCAGCTCTGGAAGGAGCGCTTCAACCAGAACGACGCCGACCCGCGCCAGCAGCGCGAGGGGTCGCTGTGGCTCCCGGGCGACAACGTCAGCCTCGCGGTCGGGCAGGGCGACCTGCTCGTCACGCCGCTCCAGCTCGCGAGCGGCTACGCCGCGTTCGCGAACGGCGGCATGCTGTTCACGCCGCGTCTCGCGAGCGCGCTGCTCGAACCTGGGACCGGCCTCGACAAGCCGCAGCCGGTGTTCCGCGACCTGCCGCCCCAGCCCGTCGGCCCGACCGGGCTCACGCCCGACACGCGCCAGGTCATCATGCAGGGGCTGGTCGGCGCGACGTCCAGCAGCTCCGGCACCGCATACGCCGCGTTCCGTGGGATCGGCGGCCCGACGGTGGCGGGCAAGACCGGGACGGCCGAGAGCAACGGCAAGCAGGACACGTCGCTGTTCGTCGGGATCTCGCCCCCCGAGCAGCCGCAGTACGTCGTGATCGCGGTGGTCGAGGAGGCGGGGTTCGGCGCGTCGGTGGCGGCGCCGATCGTCGCCCGGATCTTCCAGGGCATCGACGGCAAGGCGAACGCGAGTGCGGTGCAGGTACGGCCGGCCGACGTCCAGGATTGAGGAGCTGATGTCGACATTGCCGCAGACCAGGTCGCGTGCGGGCTTGGCGCGGTCGCGGTTCGACGCGTCGGCTCTGCGCGACTTCGACCTGTGGCTCATCGGCGCCACGCTCGCGATCGCCGCGCTCGGGGTGCTCATGATCTACTCGTCGACGCGCGAGCGCCTGCGGCTCCAGGGAGTCGACGAGCTCTACTTCGTCAAACGCCAGGGCGCTGCGATCCTCGTCGGACTGGTCGTCATGGCGCTCCTGCTCGCCGTCGACTACCGGAAGCTGCGCGACTACTCGTTGTTCGCCTACGTCGCCACCGTGGTGGGCCTGCTCGCGGTGCTGTCGCCGCTCGGCTCGAACGCGCGCGGGTCGCAAGGCTGGTTCCAGCTCCCGGCGGGATTCCAGTTGCAGCCGTCCGAGCTGGCGAAGTTCGGGATCATCGTGGCCTTGGCGGGGTACGCCAACGCCCACCGCGGCGAGATGAACCCGTGGCGCCTCACCGTGACCATCGCCCTCGCGATCGTCCCGATCGGGCTCGTCATGCTGCAACCCGACTTCGGGACGGCCATGGTCCTCGGCCTGACGGTGATCACACTGCTGGCCGTGGCGGGCGCCAGTCTCCGGCACCTCCTCGTACTCGTCCTGCTCGGCGTGACGTTCGTCGTGGCGGTCGTGAACGTCGGCGTGTTGCAGCGGTACCAGGTCGACCGGCTCACGAGCTTCGTGAGCCAGGACCAGGACGCCCGGAACACGACGTACAACACGGACCAGTCGAAGAACGCGATCGGCAACGGGGGCGTGACCGGGCGCGGGTTCGGCAACGGCTCGCAGACCGCGGGCGGCTTCGTTCCCGAGCAGCACACCGACTTCATCTTCACGGCTGTCGGCGAGGAGTTCGGGTTCCTCGGCGCGGCGGGGCTGCTGGCCCTGTTCGCGATCGTGGTCTGGCGGACGTGGCGAGCAGCCATGCTTTCCCGCGACTTCTTCGGGACGCTCGTCTGCGTCGGCGTGCTCGCCCTGTTCGTGTTCCAGATCTTCGAGAACATCGGCATGACGATGGGGATCATGCCGGTCACCGGCATCCCGCTCCCGTTCATGAGCTACGGGGGCTCGAGCACGATCACGGCCTTCGCCTGCGTCGCCATCGTCGCCAACGTCTCCATGCGCCGCTTCAGCTGAGATTCCCGGAGCGTCCGGTACACTGGAAGTCCAGATGTCCAACCTGTGGCCGCGGATCGAACCGCTCCTGGCCAGGGTCGAGAAACCAGCTCGCTACATCGGAATGGAACGAGGGGCAGCGGCGCCGGCCCACCGGCCCGGCGACGTGTCCTGGCTCCTCGTGTATCCCGATACGTACGAGGTGGGGCTCCCCAACCAGGGGCTGCAGATCCTCTACGAGATCCTGAACGAGCGTGGCGACGCCGCCGCCGAGCGCTCGTACGCGCCCTGGGTCGACCTGGAAGGCGAGCTCCGGCGCCACGGCGTGCCCCTCTTCTCGGTCGAGACCCACCGTCCGGCGGGCGACTTCGACGTGATCGCCTTCAACCTCTCGGCCGAGCTCGTCTACACGAACGTCTTGAACTGCCTCGACCTCGCCGGCGTGCCGGTCCGGGGTGAGCATCGCAGCCCGGACGACCCGCTCGTGGTCGCCGGCGGGCACTGCGCGTTCAACCCCGAGCCCATGGCGGACTTCGTCGACGCGTTCGTCATCGGCGACGGCGAGGAAGCCGTGGGCGAGATGACCGACGTGATCGGCGCGTGGAAGCGCGCCGGCCGCACGACCCGCGAGGGCGTCCTGCGCGAGCTCGCGACGATTCCGGGCGTGTACGTCCCGGCGATGTACGACGTCGAGTACGACGGGCCGTTCCTCCGAGAGGTGCGCCCACGCTTCGACGAGGTACCCGAGCGCGTCGACAAGCGCACCGTCGCCGACCTCGCCGAGTGGCCGTACCCGAAGCAGCAGCTCGTGCCGCTCGTCGAGGTCGTGCACGACCGGCTGAACGTCGAGATCTTCCGCGGCTGCACACGGGGATGCCGGTTCTGCCAGGCGGGCATGATCACCCGGCCGGTCCGGGAGCGGCCCGAGGAGCAGGTGCGCACCATGGTGCAGGACGGCCTGCGCCGCACCGGCTACGACGAGGTCGCCCTCACGTCGCTGTCGAGCGCCGACTTCTCCGGCATCGACGGGCTCGTCGCCGACCTCGTGAACGAGCAGGAGGGGTCCGGCTGCGTGGGCCTCTCGCTGCCGTCGCTGCGGGTCGACGCGTTCACCGTCGGTATCGCCAGCGAGATCCAGAAGGTGCGCCGCACCGGGCTGACGTTCGCGCCCGAAGGCGGCACGTGGCGGATCCGTCAGGTCCTGAACAAGCTCATCACCGAGGACGACCTGTACGCCGCCGTCGAGGGCGCGTACTCGCAGGGCTGGCGGCGCGTGAAGCTGTACTTCCTCACCGGCGTCCCGACGGAGATGGACGAGGACACGCTCGGCATCGCCGAGCTCGCCCGGAACGTCGTGAAGATCGGTCGGCGGTACACGAAGCAGGCGAGCTGCACCGCGTCCATCGGCGGCTTCGTGCCCAAGCCGCACACGCCGTTCCAGTGGTTCGGCCAGAACGCCGTCGACGAGCTCGAGCGCAAGGTCGCGCTGCTGCGCGGCGCCGTCCGCAAGTCCGGCGTGCAGCTCCGCTGGCACGACCCGGCGGCCACGTTCGTCGAGGGCGTCGCCAGCCGGGGCGACCGGCGCATCGGCCGCGTCATCGAGCGCGTGTGGCGGGACGGCGGGACGTTCCAGGAGTGGAGCGAGCGCTTCGACCTGGGACGCTGGCTCGACGCCATGGCCGCCGAGGGGCTCGACGCCGACTGGTACGTGACGCGGCATCGCACCGCCGACGAGGTCCTGCCCTGGGACCACATCTCGGCCGGGCTTGCATCGCGACTTCCTGTGGCAGGACTGGCAGGCCGCGTTGCACGAGCACGGCCTGCCCGACTGCCGCTGGACTCCGTGCTACGACTGCGGCGTCTGCACCGACTACGCGCTGGAGCACGTCGTCGCGTCGCCGGTCCCGCCGGCGGGCGGGAGCCAGGGGACGGGCCAGGACCTCAGCCGCGGCGGCGACGCGCCGGTCGAGTTCCTCGGCGTCCGGGAGAAGGCGGGTACCGGTGCGCGGTGACGTCGGGTTCCCGGTACGCGTCCGCTTCGCCAAGCGCGGGAAGGTTCGGTTCATCTCCCACCGCGACGTGGCGCGGGCGTTCGAACGTGCCTTCCGCGTCGAGCAGCTCCCGCTCGCGTTCACCCAGGGCTTCGCGCCCCGGCCCAAGGTGAGCTTCGGGCTCGCACTGTCGGTGGGGCACGAGAGCGACGCCGAGTACCTCGACGTGCAGCTCGCCGAGGAGATCCCGCTCGGCGGGCTCGCTCAGCGGCTTTCCGACGCGCTGCCCGACGGCATCGACGTCACCGGCGCGGCGGCGCTCGCCGACCGGGCGCCCGCCCTCCAGGAGTCGGTCACCGCCGTCGCGTACCGGGTCACCGTCACCGGCCCCGACGACGAGTGCATCGGCACCGACGAGCTCGGGAAGACCGTCGACCGGGCCCTCGCCCGGCAATCGCTGCCCGTCACCCGGACCCGCAAGGGTCACCAGGTCACCGAGGATCTCCGGTCTATCGTGCGCACCATGGCCGTCATGGACGCCGACGAGCTCGGTCCCGTCCTCGACCTCGAACTGTCCACCCAACCGCGTGGCGCCCGACCGGGCGAGGTGCTCACCGCCGTCGACGGCGACCTCGTCGACCGCCGGGTGCTGCGCACGAAGCAAGTGATCGAGCGCGGCGGCGCGCGGCTGGAGCCGCTCGAAGCCGACGCGCGCTCGCGCGTGCCGGAGGCGCGCGCGTCATGAGAGAAGGAATCAATGTCCGACAACACTCCGACGGAGGCCCGCCCGGCCTCCGACGAACACAACGAGAACACGGCGCCGGCCGACGGAGCCGGCAACCCGACTGAATCGACGAAACCCGCATCCGGCGGCGGCAAGTCGTCCGCCGGCAGCGGCGGCACGAGGCGTCGCCGGCGACGCGGGTCGCGCGGCGGCCGCAACCGCCGCAAGCCCAAGGCCGCGGCCGCGCCCGACGGCGCGGCTGCCACGGACCCGGCCGAGGCGGGCGAGGACTACACCGACGCCGCCGCCGACCGGGGCATGACGACCGAGGACGTCGCCGCCGACGCGCGGGTCGAGGCCGGTCTCGCCGATGCCGAACCGGGCGCGGTGACCGGGCCGGCCGACGCGCCGTCGTCCGCCAAGCCCAAGATCGGCGACTCCCGCCCCGCTCCGGCGCGCAGCGGCGACGGCAACACCGGCAGCACCGGCAGCACCACCAGCCCCCGGAAGCGGCGCCGCCGGCGTGGTGGCCGCGGCCGTGGGCGCTCGCGCAGCGGCGACTCCGGCGGGACGTCCACGCCGCCGGAAGCGGTGCGTGCCGACGTCGGCGCCGAGGGCGCCGTCGTGTCGCTCGACGAGCTCGACGACACCGCCCTCGAGCGGCGGCGGGGCCGCACGCGCAAGGGTCGGCCGGCCGGGCGCTACATGATGGCGGTGCACGTCCGCGACGACCGCACGACGCACATCGGCGTGCTCGAGGGGCGGAGCCTCGTCGAGCACTACGTCGGCTCGCTCGAGCCCGACGACACCGCCATCGACGGGAACATCTACCTGGGCAAGGTGCAGAACGTCCTGCCCGGGATGGAAGCGGCGTTCGTCGACATCGGCACGCCGAAGAACGGCGTCCTGTACCGCGGCGACGTCGCCTTCGACCCCAACGACGTCGAGGAGAGCCACCCACGGATCGAGCGTCTGCTGAAGAACGGCCAGTCCGTGCTCGTGCAGGTCACCAAGAACCCGATCGGCGCCAAGGGCGCCCGCCTCACCCAGGAGGTGAGCCTGGCGGGCCGCTTCGTCGTCATGGTCCCGGGCCAGCCCGAGACGTACGGGATCTCGAAGCGCCTCCCCGACGACGAGCGCAAGCGGCTCCGGCGCGTGCTCGAGGGGCTGCGCCCGCCCGACGCGGGGTTGATCGTGCGGACTGCCGCCGAGGGCGCAACCGACGTCGAGCTGCGGCGCGACGTCGAGCGGCTCCGCGCGCAGTGGGAGCAGATCTCGAAGGTCTCGTCACGCGCCAAGGCGCCCTCGCTCGTGTACCAGGAGCCGACGCTCGTGGTTCGCGTGATCCGGGAGGAGTTCACGAAGGAGTACCGCGGTGTCGTCATCGACGACCGAGCCCTGCACGAAGAGGTGCGCGGCTACGTCGAGGCGATCGCGCCCGAGCTCGCCGAACGGGTCGAGTACTACGACCCGGAGGTGGAAGGGCTCCCGCTGTACGAGCGCTTCCACGTGCAGGAGCAGCTGCTCAAGGCGCTCGACCGCAAGGTGTGGCTGCCCTCGGGAGGCTCGCTGATCGTCGAGAGCACCGAGGCGCTGACCGTGATCGACGTGAACACCGGCAAGAACGTCGGCCGTACGAACCTCGAGGAGACGGTCTATCGCAACAACCTCGAGGCGGCCGAGGAGGTCGCGCGCCAGCTTCGACTCCGGGATATCGGCGGGATCATCGTGATCGACTTCATCGACATGGAGATCCGCAAGAACCGCGACGACGTCATCCGCGCCTTCCGGGACGCCCTCGCCCGCGACAAGACCCGCACGCAGGTGTTCGACATCTCGGAGCTCGGCCTGGTCGAGATGACGCGCAAGCGGATCTCGGAGGGCCTGGTCGAGACGTTCAGCGAGACGTGCCCGACGTGCCAGGGCCGCGGGTTCCTCGTCGACGAGTCCCTCCTGCAATGACCGGTCGGATAGGCTGACCCGGTTCCGGGACGAAATTCGAGGGCCTGACGCGTCATGTATGCGGTGATCAAGAGCGGCGGCAAGCAATACCGAGTCGAGGAAGGCGAGCAGCTCGAGGTCGAGCGGCTCGGCTCCGACGGCGACGTGGAGCTCTCGCCCGTGCTCGTCGTGGACGGCGATCGTGTGCTCGCCACCCCGAAGGAGCTCGAGGCGGCGAGGGTGAGCGCCCGGGTCGTCAGCGACGCCCGCGGCCCGAAGGTCACCGGATTCACGTACAAGCCGAAGACCAACAACCGGAAGCGGTGGGGTCACCGACAGCGCTACTCCCTGATCGAGATCACGGGCATCACTGCGGGCGGGGCTCCGAGGAAGGCGCCGGCCGAGAAGAAGGCACCGGCGACGAAGAAGGCCCCCGCAGCCAAGAAGGCGCCGGCGGCGAAGAAGGCGCCCGCCAAGAAGCGGCCGCCCAAGAAGGCGTAGGTTTCAGTCATGTCGAAGAAGAAGGGCGCAGCCTCTTCGAGGAACGGACGCGATTCCGCCTCTCAGCGACTGGGCGTGAAGGTCACGACCGGGACGAACGTGCGCGCCGGCACGATCATCGTCCGCCAGCGGGGCACGAGGTTCCACCCGGGCGACAACGTGCGCCGCGGCAGCGACGACACCTTGTTCGCCACGAGCGACGGCGTCGTCCGCTTCGGCCAGCGCAAGGGCCGCAAGCTCGTCGACGTCCTGTAGGGCGCTGCTTTTGGCGTCAATTGCATGCCCTATAGGCACGTGGTTGACGCCAAAACGGTTCGTATCCTGGCCTCGTGAGCCAGTTCGTCGACGAGGCGCAGGTCAACCTGCGGGGTGGTGACGGCGGCGCAGGCGCGATGTCGTTCCGGCGCGAGGCCCACGTCCCCCGCGGCGGGCCCGACGGCGGCGACGGCGGCAAAGGCGGGGACATCGTCCTTCGGGCCGATCGCAACGTCGCGTCGCTGCTGGCGTTCCGGGACCATCCGCACCGGCGCGCCGCCTCCGGCACGCACGGGTCGGGCAAGCGTCGCAGGGGCGCGGCCGGCGAGGACCTGATCGTGTCCGTCCCCGAGGGCACCGTGGTCAAGACGCGCGACGGCTCGGTCGTCGCCGATCTCGTCGGCCACGGCGACAGCTACGTCGCGGCGTGCGGCGGACGCGGCGGACGCGGCAACGCCCGTTTCCTCTCGAACCGGCGGCGGGCCCCGAGCTTCGCCGAGCAGGGCGAGTACGGCGGGGAGGAGTGGTTCCGGCTCGAGCTCAGGCTCATGGCCGACGCCGCACTCGTGGGATTTCCCAACTCGGGGAAGTCGACCCTGATCGCGGCGGTCAGCGCGGCGCGTCCGAAGATCGCCGACTATCCGTTCACGACGCTCGAGCCGAACCTGGGCGTCGTGCGTTCGCGGGGCCACGAGTTCGTGCTCGCCGACATCCCCGGGCTCGTCGCCGGCGCGGCCGAGGGCCGCGGGCTCGGCCACCGCTTCCTGCGCCACGTCGAACGGGCGCGGGTCCTCGTGCTGTTGCTCGATCTCGCCCGCATCGACGGCGAGGACGACGCCGAGAGCCCGGCGGACCAGGAGCGTGTGCTGCTCGAGGAGCTCGGTCGCTACCGCCCCGACCTGCTCGAGCGGCCGCGCCTCGTGGTCGGCAGCAAGGCCGACGTCGCGTTGTACGAGTTCGAGGGGCCGCGCGTCTCGGCGGTCACGCACGAGGGCCTCGACGAGCTGGTCGGCACGTTGGGCGGGATGGTCGCCGACGCCCGCGCCGCCGAGCCCGAGCGTGAGCCGTTCGTCGTGCTGCGTCCGGTCGAGGAGGGGTTCTCCGTCGTTCGCGACGACGACGGCGCGTGGCGTGTCACCGGCAAGACCGCGGAACGGGTCGTCGCCATGGCCGACCTCACGAACGACGAGGCCGTGGCGTACGTGCAGGACCGCTTCCGGCGGATGGGTGTCGAACGGGCGCTGGCACGGGCCGGCGCGCGCGAAGGCGACACGGTCCGCGTCGGTCCCGTCGAGCTCGAGTACGTCGAGGGCGTCGGCTGATGACACGGGCGCGCGCGGGAAGACGGTCGTCGTCAAGGTCGGGTCGTCCTCCATCACCACCGAGGCCGGCGAGCTCGACGACGGCGCCGTCCTCAAGCTCTGCCGGGAACTCGCCGCCACGCACAACGCCGGCCACGAGATCGTGCTCGTCTCCTCCGGGGCGATCGCCGCCGGGCTCCCCGCGCTCGAGATGCCGAACCGTCCGACCGACATCGGCACGCTCCAGGCGGTGGCCGCCGTCGGCCAGCCGAAGCTCATGGAGCGCATCGGCGGGATCCTGTCCGAGCACGGGCTCGTGGCCGGTCAGGTGCTGCTCACGCCGCACGACTTCGTCCAGCGCGCGCAGTACCTGCACGCGCGCGAGACGCTGCGGCGGCTCCTCGACCTCGGCGTCATCCCCGTCGTGAACGAGAACGACACCGTCGCCGACGACGAGATCCGCTACGGCGACAACGACCGGCTGGCGGCGCTCGTCTCGCACTTGGTGAGCGCGGACCTGCTCGTCATGCTCACCGACACGCCGGGCTTGTTCACCGCCGATCCGCGCCTCGACGCCGAGGCGTCCCTGATCGAGGAGATCGCCGAGGTCGACGCCGCGCTCGAGGCGGTCGCCGGCGCGTCAGGGACGCCGCGGGGGAGCGGCGGCATGGCGAGCAAGCTCGCGGCGGCGAAGATCGCGGCGTGGTCGGGCGTGAGGGCTGTCATCGCCGCCGCCGAGCAGCCCTCCGTCGTGCTCGACGCCGTCGACGGGAAGCCGGTCGGGACGGTCGTCCGCCCGCGGGAACATCGCCTGCCGAGCCGGAAGCTCTGGATCGCGTTCGCGCAGGGCGCGGCGGGTCGAGTGGTCGTGGACGACGGTGCCCGCCGCGCCTTGACCCGGGACGGCCGATCGTTGCTGCCGGCCGGCGTCCGCGACGTCGACGGTCGTTTCGAGGCCGACGACGCGGTCGAGGTCGTCGGCGAGGACGGACGCCCGTTCGCGAAGGGCCTGGCCCGGGTGTCGGGCGACAGGCTCCGCACGATCGCCGGTCGCCGGACCGGCGATCTCCCCGACGGTGTCCCGCACGAGGTCATCCACCGCGACGACCTCGTCGTGCTGCCGTAACGCGGGACGACCGCCGGCTGCTCTCCACTGGGGGCGCCTTGCGCGGGCGCGTGGCGTCCGTCACACTACGGCCCGGCAACGACGCCACCTCGGTCTCACGATCCTCGTCGCCGGCCGACGGGGGGAAGGCCCTCGCTCGAGGGCCTCGAACGGCCGGCGAGGAGCGGGGGACGGCAGTGGGGTCGGACGACCGTGCTGAGGCGGATGGCTGCGCCAGCGGCAGCGCCTCCGCCGTACGGGAGCCCGGCCTCGCTGCCCCCCCGAGTTCTCCTTCTCGGGTGAAAGCCAGGAACTAGACCGCGCGGTCAAGGTTTACACTCGCCTCCATGTCCGAGCGCCCGGAGGTCGTCGCGCTCGGTCGTCGGGCCCGCGACGCGTCCCGGCGGCTCGCGGGAGCATCGACGGCCGAGAAGGACCTCGCGCTGCTCACGGCCGCCGACCTCCTCGTCGAGCGGACGCCCGAGATCCTCGCCGCCAACGCCGACGACCTCGAGCACGCGATCGCCGCGGGCATGGAGGCGGGCCCGCTCGACCGCCTCCGCCTGACCGACGGCCGCATCGCGGCCATGGCCGAGGGGTTGCGCAAGGTGGCGGCACTGCCCGACCCGGTCGGGGAGGTGCTCGAGGGCTGGGTCCGGCCGAACGGCATCGAGATCCAACGGGTCCGGGCACCGCTGGGCGTGGTGGCGATCATCTACGAGAACCGGCCCAACGTCACCAGCGACGCCGCCAGCCTGTGCCTCAAGTCCGGCAACGCTGCCTTGCTCCGCGGCTCCGGATCGGCGCTCCGATCGAACGTCGCCATCGCGGGTGTCCTGCGCGAAGCGCTCCAGAAGACCGGCCTCCCCGAGGACGGTGTGCTCCTCGTCGAGGACGTCGCGCACGAGACCGCGGTCGAGGTCATGCGGCTCACCGAGTACGTCGACTGCTTGATTCCGCGCGGCGGTCACGAGCTGGTCGCGAGCGTGCGCGAGCACGCGACCGTCCCGGTGATCATCGACGGAGACGGGAACTGCCACGTCTACGTCGACGCCACCGCCGACCTCGACGAGGCCGTCGACATCACCGTGAACGCCAAGACGGACCGGCCCAGCGTCTGCAACGCAGCCGAGTCGCTCGTCGTGCACGGCGCGATCGCCGACGTGTTCCTCCCACGCGTGTGCTCCGCTCTGAGCGAGCGGGGCGTCGAGCTCGTCGGCGACGAGCGCGCACGTGCACTGTGGCCCGCCATGGGCGTGGCGAACGACGACGACTTTGCCCGGGAGTTCCTCGCGATGAAGCTGAGCGTCGCTGTCGTCGACTCGCTCGACGACGCCGTCGCGCACGTGAACCGGTTCGGCTCCGGTCACACGGAAGCGGTCGTCACCCGCGATCTCGACACCGCCCGCCGGTTCACCGCCGACGTCGACGCTGCGGTCGTGGCGGTGAACGCCTCGACGAGGTTCACCGACGGGGAGCGTTTCGGCTTCGGCGCCGAGATCGGCATCTCCACCCAGAAGTTGCACGCACGCGGCCCGATGGGCCTGCGCGAGCTGACCACGTACAAGTACCTCCTGTGGGGCGACGGCCAGGTGGTCGAGTGACCCGCAGCCTGCGAGCGTCAGGAGCCTGATGGCCGACCGCTTCAAGTCCGTCGACGACGTCGTCGAGCGCCTCCGTGCCGTCGACTACCTCGCCGACCCGAACATCGCCGGGGTCGTGTACCTGGCCGACCGCCTCGAGAAGCCCGTCCTCGTCGAAGGCCCCGCCGGCGTCGGCAAGACCGAGCTCGCCAAGGCGCTGGGCGAGGTCACGGGCGCACGCCTGATCCGGCTCCAGTGCTACGAGGGCCTCGACGAGTCGAAGGCCCTCTACGAGTGGAACTACAAGAAGCAGCTTCTCCGGATCCAGTCCGACCGCGAGCACGAGACGAGCTGGGCCGAGGTCGAGTCCGACATCTTCTCCGAGCCGTTCCTGCTCACCCGGCCCCTGCTCGAGGCGATCCGCGCCGAGGAGCCGATCGTGCTGCTCATCGACGAGGTCGACCGGGTCGAGATCGAGACCGAGGCGCTCCTCCTCGAGGTGCTCTCGGACTTCCAGGTCTCGATCCCCGAGCTGGGGACGATCGCAGGCAAGCAACGGCCGCTCGTCGTCATGACGTCGAACAACACGCGCGAGCTTTCCGAAGCCTTGAAGCGGCGCTGCCTGTACCTGCACCTCGACTACCCGGATCTCGAGCGCGAGAAGGACATCGTGCGGGTGCGTGTGCCCGAGGTCGACGAGGAGCTGGCCGAGCAGGTGGCCCGCGTCGTGCGGTCGATCCGGCAGCTGGAGCTGAAGAAGGCGCCGTCGATCTCCGAGACGATCGACTGGGCCAAGACGCTCCTCTATCTGGGCAAGAACGAGATCGACCCGGAGCTCATCGGGGAGACGCTCCACGTGCTGCTCAAGTACCAGTCCGACATCGCCAAGGCCCGCAAGGAGCTCCAGGTCGACGGCGGGCCGCTGCCGGCGCGCACGGCGCACACTTGACCGTGACGCCGTGCACCATCTGAACCCGGCGAAGTTGAACGACGCCATGTCCAGGTTCGGTCCCACCGACGCCCCGCCCGTCGGCGATCGCGAGTCGATGCTCGACGTGCTGCAGGGATTCATCCACGAGCTGCGCGCCGCCGGGCTCCCCGTGTCGATGACGGAGAACCTCGACGCCATGCGGGCGGTCGAGCACATCGACATCGCCGAGCGCGACACGTTCAAGGCCGCGCTCGGCGCCACGCTGGTGAAGCACCATCATCACTGGCGGGCGTTCGAGACCGTCTTCGACGTGTACTTCTCGCTGCACACGGCGGGGATCGGCGACGAAGGCGAGAACGGTCAGCCGTTCGACCTCGAGTCCATGGAGGCGATGCGCGCCCAGGGCGGCGGGGCTATGGGCGACGTATCGCCCGAGGAATTGGCCCAGATGCTGCTCCAGGCGCTCACGAGCATGGACCGCGAGCAGCTGCGCCAGCTGGCGGGCATGGCGGTCGACCGCTTCGCCGGCATGGAGCCGGGGCGGCCCGTCGGGGGGACGTACTACCTCTACCGGACCCTGCGGCAGCTCGACTTCGACGGCCTCACCGCCCGCCTCATGGGCCAGGCACGCGAACGCGGCGACATCGACGACGGCGAGCTCGCCGAGCGCCTCGCCGAGGAGGAGTTCCAGGCCCGCCTGCGCGAGCTGAAGGAGCTGGTCGAGTCGGAGATCCGCCGTCGCCTCGTCGCCGATCGCGGCGCCGAAGCCATGGCACGGACTCTGCGCAAGCCCCTCCCGGAGGACGTCGACTTCATGCACGCCTCACGCGAGGAGATGCTCGCGCTGCAGCGAGCGATCTACCCGCTGACGAGGGCGCTCGCGGCGCGGCTCGCGCAACGACGGCGGCGGCGGAACCGCGGCCACCTCGACTTCCGATCCACGGTCCGGCACTCACTCTCGTACGGCGGCGTGCCCGCGGAGCCGAAGTTCCGCCACCCACGGCCGTCACGGCCCGAGATCATGGTCGTCGCCGACATCTCGGGTTCCGTGGCCAGCTTCGCCCGCTTCACCTTGCAGTTCGTCTACACGATGGCGAGCCAGTTCTCGAAGGTGCGGTCGTGGGTCTTCATCGACGGCATCGACGAGGTGACGCGGTTCTTCCAGGAGTCGGACGACATCAGCGAGGCGGTCCACCGTGTCAACACCGAGGCGGACGTGGTGTGGGTCGACGGCCACTCCGACTACGGGCACGCCTTCGAGGTGTTCCACGAGCACCACTACAAGGAGGTGACCCCGAAGACGTCGATCATCCTCCTTGGCGACGCGCGCAACAACTACCACGCGTCGCAGAACTGGGTGCTCAAGGAGCTCCAGCAGCGCGCCCGTCACCTGTACTGGCTGAATCCCGAGCCGCACGGCTACTGGGACACCGGCGACTCGATCATCTCGGAGTTCGGGATCTACTGCGACGGCGTCTACGAGTGCCGCAACCTGCGCCAGCTCGAGCGCTTCGTCACCACCATCGTCGAAGGCTGACTGGTCGCCGTCGCAGGCTCCGGCTCCCGCGGCGACGGGCGGCGAAGCCGCCACCGCCGCGGGGCTGACTGGTCGCCGTCGCAGGCTCCGGCTCCCGCGGCGACGGGCGGCAAAGCCGCCACCGCCGCGGGGCTGACCCCTCAACCCCGCGGTTCGCGCCACATGGTCCACATCGGCGGGCCGGCGCGGGCGGGACGTACCTCGTGCTGGACCTCGAAGCCATGGTGGAGGTACCACGCCACGTTTCCCTCGGTCGACGTCTCGAGGTATGCGGGGACACCGGACGTGTCGAGACGGTCGAGCACCGCGTCGAGCAGCTTCCCGCCGAGTCCCTCACCCTGACGCTCGGGCTCGACGCCGATCACGGCGAGGTACCAGTGCGGCCCCTTCGGGTGCAGGTTCTCCGTCTCGGTCAGATATCGGAGCCCGTCTCGGAACGTGTGCGGGGTGAGCAACGAATCCCACGCACCGACGAGCTTGCGGACGGCGCGCAGTCGCGACGGCGGATATGCGCCTTCCGGGAGCCACCCGGCCGCGGCGACGACGTCCCCGTCGTCGACCGCCGCCCACACCTCCGAGAACGGCAGCGCGTCGCGCACGATCGACCGAAGGAAACCGTGGCACGACCAGCGCCGCCGGCGCGGGCCCGGATAGAGGTACCGGAACACCGGATCGTCGTCGAACGCCCTGGTGAGGACGTGTGACGAGTCTTCGAGCTGGTCACGCCGAAGCTTGTCGACCGTGGGCATGCGCCTCGTTGTAGTCGCCGAGGAGCCGCCAGGCGCGGTCGGCGATCCGGACCAACGCCAACAGCTGGGCCCGTTCGCGACGCCGGAGCGGATGGCCGGCGCGGCCGAGCAACAGCACGGCCTCGTGCCCGGCGAACGCCGCCACCGCGAGGTCGTCGGGTCCCGTCACGCCGCCCGACACGAGGGTCGAGGCGGAGGTGCCGGCGGCGAGCGCGTCCAGGACGTCGGGGCTCGGAGTGTCGTCACCGGCGCGGGCGAGGACACGGTCACCGTCGACGAGGGCGGTCCAGTCGGCGACGAACTCGCGCTTGGTCTGCGCCACGAGCGCGGCGTGCAGCTCGTCGACGGTGGTCGCTTCGCCCAGCGCGCCGGCCGACTCGAGCGCGTCGAGGCGCGCATCGGGGAAGTGCCCGACGGTGCGCACCTGCTCCACCGACGCGCCGTCGACCTCCTCGATCTCGTGCACGAGGGTGGGCACGAGGTCGGCGTCAGGGAGGTCGACTGCGAACTCGTCGACGGCGACATCCGCTCCCCGCTCCAACACGTCCACGCCGACGATGTCGCCGCGGACGGCACCGATGCGCGACGCGACCAAGCCGAGCGCGCCGGGGCGGTCGGGGAGCCACACCCGCACGAGGACGTGCGCGGTCGGGCTCGGAACGGGGTTGTCCAGAGGCACGGCCATGAGGCTACGACGCGTGCATGACGCCAGTGTTCCGGCACGATGAACGCATCCCGAGGCGGCCGTGGCGGCGAGGCGCCGCTCGTAGACTCCTCGAATCGAGCGAGTGGGTGTCCTCGGTGGCACGTTCGATCCGGTGCACGTCGGCCACGTCGTGGCAGCCGTCGACACCCGGGCCGCGCTGGCGCTGGACCGCGTGCTGATGGTGGTGGCCGGCGATCCCTGGCAGAAGCAGGGCGAGGTGATGGCCGCCGCCGACGATCGGCTCCGGTTGGTCGCCGCCGCCGTCGAGGACGTCGACGGTGTCGAAGCGTCGGCGATCGAGATCGAGCGCGGCGAGCCGTCGGTCACGTACGACACGCTCGCCGCCCTGACGACGTCGGGGCGCGAGCTCTTCCTCGTGCTCGGTGCCGACGCCGTCCGCAACATGCCGACGTGGCGCAAGCTGGAAGAGACCCGCGACCTCGCGACCCTCGTGATCGTCGAGCGCGCCGGCGATGCGCACGCCGAGGCGCCCGGCGCGGGCTGGCGGGTCGAACGCGTCACCATCCCGCGTCTCGACATCGCCTCGAGGGACCTCCGGGCGCGACTGGCGTCGGGGCTCCCGATCGACGGGCTGGTACCACCGGCGGTGGTGCGTGCCATTGCCCAACGTGGCCTCTACAATCGGCAGTGATGACGACCGGCGAGGCTGCTGCTTGACAGGCGCCCCGGCCGTCCGCCGTCGAGTCGCCGTCGCCGCCGGGGCGGCGTCGGCCAAGAAGGGCAACGACATCGTCGCCCTCGACGTGGGCGACATCCTCTCGATCACGGACGCATTCGTGATCACGAGTGGCACGAACACCCGGCAGGTGCGCACGCTCGTCGACGAGATCGAGAAGGCGATGAAGGAGCAGGCCTCCGCGCCGCCGACGAGCGTCGAAGGCCTCGACGACGCGACGTGGGTGCTGCTCGACTTCGGTGACATCGTGGTGCACGTCTTCCTCGAAGAGACGCGCGCGTACTACGAGCTCGAACGCCTCTGGTCCGACGCGCCGCGCATCGACTGGGAACCGCTCGTCCCCGCGTCCCAGTCGGCGTCCGCCTAGTTCGCGTCGGCTGACTTCTGCTCCAGGTACGGGCGTAGCGGCACGCCCTGCTCCACGAGCCTGGCCTTGAGCTCGCGCACGCCGAGGTTCCGGTCGAAGCGCGGTGAGTACAGGATCGAGCTGATGATCGCGGCCTGCGCGCCGCCACCGGTGAGCCCGGCGGCGATGTGGTCGACGTCGCCTGCGCCGCCCGATGCGATCACCGGGACGTTCACCGCGTCGGCGACGGCCCTGGTGATCTCGAGGTCGTAGCCGGACGCGGTGCCGTCTCGGTCGATGCTGTTGACGACGATCTCGCCGGCGCCGAGATCTTCGCCCCGCTGCACCCACTCGAGCGCGTCGAGCCCGGTGGCCTGGCGGGCGCCGTCGATGAACACCTCGTAGCCCGAAGGGATGCCGGGGCTGACTCCCACCTGCTTGACCTGGGTGCTGAGGACGATGCACTGGCGGCCGAACGCCTCGGCGCCCTCCCGGATGATCTCGGGGTTGCGGACCGCCATCGAGTCGACGCTGATCTTCTCGGCGCCGGCCTTGAGGACCTCGAACATGTCGTCGACCGAGCGGATGCCCCCGCCGACGGTGAACGGGACGAACACGTGGCGGGCGACGCGGCGCACGGTCTCGAGATCGATCTTGCGCTTCTCGACGCTGGCGGTGATGTCGTAGAACACGATCTCGTCGATCTGGTCGTCGTACAACCGCGCTGCCAGCACTTCCGCGGGCGCGACGTCGATGTTGTCCTGGAACTGCTGCGCCTTCGTCACGCGTCCCTCGATCACGTCGAAGCAGGCGATCAGGCGCTTGGTCAGCATCGCCCGTCCCACGCCGCGAAGTCGGCGAGGAGGCGGAGGCCGAGGGCACCGCTCTTCTCGGCGTGGAACTGCGTCGCCATGACGTTGTCGTGGGCGACCACGGATGCGAACTCGACGCCGTACTCGGTGCGCCCGAGCGCGTCCGCCGTGTCCTGTGGGTCCGCGTAATAGGAGTTGACGAAGTAGTAGTGCCCGGCGTCGGGAAGCCCTGCCGTGACGGGGTGCGCTCGTGTGAAGCGCACCTCGTTCCACCCGATCTGGGGGACGCGCTGGTCCTCGGGGAAGCGGCGGACCCGGCCCGCGAGCCAGCCCAGTCCCGGCGTGTCTCCTTCCTCGCTGTGGTCGAACAGCACTTGCAGGCCGATGCAGATGCCGAGGAACGGCACGCGGTCCCGTTGCACGCGCTGGGTCAGGGCGTCGAGGAGGTCCGACTCGCGCAGTGAGTCGAGGGTGGCCGCCGCTGCGCCCACGCCCGGCAGGACCAGCCGCTCCGACTCGGCGACCTCTTCGGGCTTCGCCACCAGCCGGCACGGCAGCTCGAGTCGCTCGAGCGCGTAGATGACGCTGGGGGAGTTGCCGGCGCGGTAGTCGATCACGTCGATCATGCGGGATCAGTCTACGGACGGGTCTCCGGGCATCCCTCCGGAAAGAGGTTCAGACTGACGCGGTGACGGCGGACGAGCAGCGGCGGCACTGGTCGGCGACGTTCGCCTCCCATCCCGACATGTACGGCGACGATCCGAGCGAGGCCGGTCACGCCGCCGCCGACGCGTTCGCGGAGGCCGGCGTCACCACCGTGCTCGAGCTCGGTGCCGGGCAGGGGCGCGACACGCTGTTCCTGGCCGGGCGCGGGTTCCACGTGCACGCCCTCGACTACGCGCCGGAGGCGCTGCAGGCGATCGAGGCGAAGGGGGCCGCGCTCGGCCTGGGCGACCGGGTGACCGGCGCGCTCCACGACGTCCGGGAACGCATCCCGCTCGCCGACGCCGCGGTCGACGCGTCCTACTCCCACATGCTTCTGTGCATGGCTCTCACGACGGAGGAGCTCGACGCGCTCGTCGCCGAGCTCCACCGCGTCGTGCGGCCCGGCGGCCTCGTGGTCTACACGGTTCGCACGACCGACGATCCCCATTACGGGGCCGGCCCCGCACATGGCGACGACATGCACGAGCAGGGCGGGTTCGTGGTGCATTTCTTCGACCGGGCGCTGATCCAGCGATTGGCGGCGGGGTTCGAGCTGCTCGACGTCACCGAGTTCACCGAGGGTGACCTGCCGCGCCGCCTCGCCCGGGTCACGATGCGCCGCACGTAGCGAGTCATGGGCCGTCGCCTGCGATGATCGGCACCGGAGAGGAGTGGAGATGATGGGACTTGAACCCACGACTTCCTCCATGCCATGGAGGCGCTCTACCAGACTGAGCTACATCCCCGAGACCGCGCAGAGTACCAGCGGGCAACTCCGATCGGTGGGCGGAAGTCGACCCCTACACTCGTGCGCGCGATGACCGACACCGCCCAACCGCGCACCGAAGACGTCCCGCCGTACCGGTACACCGCGCGCCTCGCCAACGAGATCGAGCAACGGTGGCAGGACCGCTGGGAGGCAGAGCGCACGTTCTGGACACCGAACCCGAGCGGCCCGTTGGCCGACGGGTTCGACGACGCTGCCGACCGCACGAAGCTGTACGTGCTCGACATGTTCCCGTACCCGAGTGGCGCCGGCCTCCACGTCGGCCAACCGCTCGGCTACATCGGCACCGACGTCTACTCGCGCTTCAAGCGCATGACCGGCCACAACGTGCTCCACGCCATGGGGTACGACGCGTTCGGTCTCCCCGCCGAGCAGTACGCGCTCGAGACGGGGCAGCACCCACGCGTCACGACCGAGCAGAACATCGCCACCATGCGCCGCCAGCTGCGCCGGCTCGGGCTCGGCCACGACCCGCGCCGCGGCGTGTCGACGACGGACGTGCAGTACTACCGCTGGACCCAGTGGATCTTCCTGCAGATGTTCAACGCCTGGTACGACGACGAGCACGACAAGGCACGTCCGATCGAGGAGCTCGTCGGCGAGCTCGACGCCGGCACCCGGCCGGCGCCGGGCGACCGCCCGTGGGCCGAGCTCGACGAGGTCGAGCGCCGGAAGCTCGTCGACTCGTACCGGCTGGCCTACCTCGACGAGGTCGCCGTCAACTGGTGCCCCGCCCTCGGCACGGTCCTTGCGAACGAAGAGGTGACCGCCGAGGGTCGGAGCGACCGCGGCAACCATCCCGTGTACAAGCGGCCGCTGAAGCAGTGGATGCTGCGCATCACGAAGTACGCCGAGCGGCTGCTCGGCGATCTCGACGTGATCGACTGGCCCGAGTCGATCAAGGTCATGCAGCGCAACTGGATCGGCCGGAGCGAGGGCGCCGACATCGTGTTCCCGGTCGAGAGCCACGACGACCTCGGGATCCGGGTGTTCACGACGCGGCCCGACACCGTGTTCGGCGCCACGTACATGGTGCTGGCGCCCGAGCTCGATCTCGTCGACGAGATCGTCGCGAACGAGTGGCCTCGCGACACGCCCCTCGAATGGCGGGGGACGTTCGGTCTCGACGTGTCGCCGCCGGAGGCCGTCGAGGCGTACCGCAACTTCGCGTCGGAGAAGACCGATCTCGAGCGGCAGGCCGAAGGAAGGGAGAAGACGGGCATCTTCATCGGCGCCTACGCGATCGACCCGCTCAACGACGCGCGCATCCCGATCTTCATCGCCGACTACGTGCTGGCCGGCTACGGCACCGGCGCCATCATGGCGGTGCCCGGTCAGGACCAGCGCGACTGGGACTTCGCGGAGGAGTTCGACCTCCCGATCATCCGCACCGTCCAGCCGCCGGCCGACTTCGAAGGGCAGGCGTACCTGGGCGACGGGCCCGCCATCAACAGCGGGCTCCTCGACGGCCTGAACGTCGAGGACGCCAAGCGCAAGATCATCGAGTGGCTGGAGGAGACCGGCAACGGCACCGGCGCCATCACGTACAAGCTGCGCGACTGGCTCTTCAGCCGTCAGCGGTACTGGGGCGAGCCGTTCCCGATCGTCTACGACGAGACCGGCCTCCCGATCGCGATGCCGGAGTCGATGCTCCCCGTCGAGCTCCCGGAGATGACCGACTTCCAGCCCCGCATCGTGGCCGACGACGAGGAGACATTGCCGGAGCCGCCGCTCGCGCGTGCCGAGGAGTGGGTCACGGTCGAAGCCGACCTCGGTGACGGCACCAAGACGTACCTGCGGGAGACGAACACCATGCCGCAGTGGGCGGGGTCGTGCTGGTACTACCTGCGCTACCTCGACCCCACGAACGAGAACCGGATGGTCGAGCCCGACGTCGAGCTCTACTGGATGGACGGCGACACCCGCTCGGGAGGCGTCGACCTCTACGTCGGCGGCGCCGAGCACGCCGTCCTCCATCTCCTCTACGCCCGCTTCTGGCACAAGGTCCTGTACGACCTCGGTCACGTGTCGACGCCGGAGCCGTTCGCCCGCTTGTTCAACCAGGGCACGATCACCGCGTACGAGTACCTGGACGAGCGCGGCGTGTACGTGCCGGCGAAGGAGGTCGAGGAGCGGGACGGGACGTTCTTCTTCGAGGGCAAAGAGGTCACGCGCCAGCAGGGACGCATGGGCAAGAGCCGGAAGAACGGGGTCGCGCCGGACGACATCTACGCGGACTACGGCGCCGACACGCTCCGCCTCTACGAGATGTTCATGGGCCCGCTCGACGCCAGCCGGCCGTGGAACACGGCCGACATCGTGGGCGTGCACCGGTTTCTCCAGCGCTTCTGGCGCAACGCGATCGACGAGGAGACGGGCGCGATCCGGGTGTCGGACGCGCCCGCCGACGAGCAGACGCGCCGCGTCCTGCACCGCACGATCGACGCCGTCGGTACCGACATGGGCAGGCTCCAGTTCAACACCGCCATCGCCCGCCTGTTCGAGCTGAACAACCGGCTGACCACGGTCGTGGGGGAGACGGGGACGGCGCCGATCGAGGTCGTCACTGCGATGACCCTGATGGTCGCACCGCTCGCGCCGCACCTCGCCGAGGAGGTGTGGGCGCGGCTGGGACATCCCGACTCGTTGGCGTACGAGCCGTTCCCGGAGCCGGATCGCGCCTACCTCGTCGAGGAGGAGGTCGAGATCCCGGTGCAGGTCGACAGCAAGGTGCGGGCGCGGGTGAAGGTCCCGGCGGGAGTAGGCGAGGGCGAGCACGAGGCTGCGGCGCGCGCCGACGACCGCATCGCCGAGCTCTTGGACGGCGCCGAGGTCCTGAAGGTCATCGTCGTGCCCGGCCGGCTGGTGAACTTCGTCACGCGGTAGGGAGCCGGTGTCGAGGCGGCTCGACGCGCGTGAGCGCAAGCAGTTCACGCACGTCCCGGTGCGCGATCTGGATCGCGCCCGCCTCGTACGCGTTCCCGTGTTGACGCCCGGGATCGCCGGGATGACGCTCGGCCGCTGGATCCTGTTGCGTCGTGGTCACGAGCACGACGACGGGCTGATCGCCCACGAGCTCGTCCACGTGCGCCAGTGGCGCGAGCTCGGCGCGGTGCGTTTCCTCTCCCGGTACCTCGGCGCGTACGTCCACAGCCGCCGGCGCGGCCTCGGCCACCGGGCCGCGTACGAGGCGATCCCGCTGGAGGCCGAAGCGCGCGCCCTCACCGGTCGCTGACGCCCCTTTCCGGGCGTCTGGTGCCGCGCTAGCGTCGGCGGGCGCGGTCGAACCACGCGCACTTCCCTCCTCCGCTTCCTCCGGTCTCTGCCCACGCGCGCCCGGAGGTCGCCATGCCCGATCAGCCCCACGCCGAGCCCGTCGAGCGCGGACAGCCCGACGTCGAGTTCTGGCGACCGCCGGACCGTGCCGGAGCGTCGCCCGGGTTCCCGCCCCGACCGGGGGCGTGGGGCGGCCCGCTCGAACGGTTCGCCGACCGGGCGCGGGAGCTGCGCGGCGACCCTCGTGTCGGGATCGCCGCCCTCGTGGTCGTCGCGCTCGTCGCCGGGTTCATCTGGTACCGGCTCGGCTCCGGTGAGTCCGGCGCACCGCCGACGACGCGGCGCGCGCCGACGACCAGCTCCGCGCCCACCGGCACATCGACGGCGAGCGGCGGTACGTCGGAGGCGGCGAAGAAGGGTGAGCGCGTCACCGTGCACGTGGCCGGCGCCGTGGCCAAGCCCGGCGTCTACGACCTCGCGGCTGGTGGCCGGGTCATCGACGCGATCGAGGCCGCGGGCGGGGGCGCCCCGGATGCCGATCTCGACCGGCTCAACCTGGCGGCCAAGGTCGCCGACGGCCAGCGGGTGCTCGTGCAGCGCGTGGGGGAGGCGGCGGCAGCGGGTCCGGCAACGCCCGGCGGCACGGGCGCGGGGACGGCCGACCCCTCGGGGCTCGTCAGCCTGAACAGCGCGACGCAAGCCGAGTTGGAGGCCCTGCCGGGGATCGGGCCCACCCTCGCCCAGGCGATCATCGCGGAGCGGGAGCGGCGCGGCGGGTTCAGGTCCGTGAACGAGCTGCGGGACGTGCGCGGCATCGGCGAGAAGCGCTTCGCCGATCTGAAGGACAAGGTGACGATCTGACGCCCGACCGCGCCGCCGGTCCCATCGTGGTTCTGGTGGCAACCGTCGTCGGCGCGCGCGTCGGCGAGCGGCTCGGTGCCGGGCCCGCGGTCGCCGTCCTCTTCCTCGGGCTCCTCGGCGCCGTCGGCGCGCTCTTCCTCCCGCGCGTCCCGGCGCGGCTCGCGCTCGCCGCGGTCGCCGCCGCGTTGCTGGCGATGGCGTTGATGCAGCGGGCGCTGGACGGGCAAGCGCATTCACCGATCACGGCGCTCTCCGAGGAACGCGCCAGCGCGACGATCAAAGCCACCCTGACGGCCGATCCCGACGGTGAGCAGTACAACGCGAGCGTCCTCGTCCGCGTCGCCCGGATCGACGGCCGCTCCGCGGGTGGTCGCATCACGCTCGTCACTGCCGGTGGTGACGCCGCCGGGAGGTTGCGATTGCTCGAGGCCGGCGACGAGATCGAGGTGTCGGGCTGGTTCCAGCCTCTCGCGGGTTACGACGAGCGGTTCCGATGGCGGCACGCGGTGGCGAGCTTCGATGCCGTCGAGCTGCGTGGGTTCGAAGCGGCTCGCTCGCCGCTGGACCGGGTGGCCAACGCGCTGCGCGCCCGTGTCCTCGCCGGCGGGCGTCACCTCCCGTCGACGGAGCGGGCGCTGGTCGCCGGGTTCCTCCTCGGCGACACACGCGACCTGGCGCACGACATCGAGGAGCAGTTCCGCGCCTCGGGGCTCACGCACCTGCTCGCGGTGTCCGGCGCCAACGTCGCGTTCGTGCTCGCGCTCGTCAGACCGGTTGTGCGCCGCCTGCCACTGCGCGGGCAGCTCGTCGCCGGGCTCGCGGTCCTCTTGCTGTTCGGCACGATGACCCGGTGGGAGCCGTCAGTGCTGCGTGCGTGCGCGATGGCAGCGTGCTCGATGGCCGCGCTCTACCTCGGCCGTCCCACTGCCGGTGTCCGGATCCTCGCGATCGCAGTGGCCGCGCTCGTGCTCGCCGACCCGTTCCTCATCCACTCGATCGGGTTCCTTCTCTCCTGCGGCGCGAGCGCCGGCATCGCGTTGCTGGCGGCGCCGATCACGACCCGCCTCCCCGGGCCGCGCTGGTTCGGGGAGCCGCTGGGCGTGACGCTGGCGGCGCAAATCGGCGTAGCGCCGGTGCTGATCCCGGTGTTCGGCTCCGTGCCGCTCGCCGCGCTCCCCGCCAACCTCGTCGCCGCGCCGATCGCCGGTCCACTCACGGTGCTCGGTCTCGTCACCGGGGTCGCCGGTGGCGTGGTCGAGTCGTGGCTGCCCGGCGCCGGCGCCGTGCTCCAGGCGCCGACCGGGCTCCTCGCTCACGCCATGCTGCTCGTGGCGGCGTTCTTCGCGCGGTTCCCCGTCGACGTCGACGGGCGCGCGGCGTGGGCGATGGTCGCGGGGGCCTCGCTCCTCGGTGCGGCGAAGCTCTGGTCGGCACGGCGCCGTAACCTCCGAGTTGATGCGCTTTCGCCTCGGTGACGTCGTGCACGACGTCACCGATCGCACGTTGGTCATGGGCATCCTCAACCGGACGCCCGACTCGTTCTTCGACCGGGGCGAGACGTTCTCCCTCGACGCCCTCCTGCGCCGTGCCGAGCAGCTCGTCGCCGAAGGCGCCGACGTGCTCGACGTGGGCGGGGTGAAGGCGGGGCCGGGACCGGAAGTGACCGAGACCGAGGAGCTCGACCGGGTCGTCCCGGCGCTCGAAGCGCTGCGAGCACGCTTCGACACGCCGCTGTCGGTCGATACGTGGCGGGCCACCGTGCTGCGAGCCGCGTGCACGGCCGGAGCGGTGGTCGGCAACGACATCAGCGGCTTCGCCGATCCCGACTACCTGCAGACGGCGACGGCGTGCGGTGCCTCGGTCGTCGCCACCCACATCCGCCTCGCTCCGCGTGTGCCCGACCCCGAGCCCCACTACGACGACCTGCTCGGTGACGTCCGGGCGTTTCTGCTCGACCGGGCACGCGCCGCGGAGGCCGCCGGGCTCGGCGCCGAGCAGATCGCACTCGACGCCGGGCTCGACCTCGGCAAGACGCCCACGCAGAGTGCGGTGCTCCTGCGCGAGAGCGGCGTGCTCGCGTCGCTCGGGTACACGCTGCTGCTGTCGGCGTCGAGCAAGCGCTTCCTCGGCGAGCTCCTCGGTCTCGCCATCGACGCCCGCCGCGACGCGTCGCTGGCCGCGGTCGCGTACGGCGTCATGCACGGCTGCCGGATCGTGCGCGTGCACGACGTCGCCGGATCGGTCAGGGTGTGCCGGATGATCGAGGCGGTGCAGGCAGTCGACCGCGCCGGGGCCCGCGTCTCGTGAGCGCGGCCGTCTACCACCTGAGCGGGGCCGACCCCGTGCTCCGCGGCGAGGCGCTCGATCAGCTCCTCACCGAGCTCGTGGGCGACGACGATCGCTCGCTCACGGTCGAGGAGCTCACGGTCCCCGGCCGCGCCGCGCCCGGCGAGGGCGAGAGTGACGCTGCCAGCGGGGCGGAGGGTCGGGAGGAGGTCGTCGCCGCCGCGCTCAACGCCGCGCAGAGCCCGCCGTTCATGACCGGACGCCGCGTCGTCGTGGTCCACGAGGCCGGGAATCTCGGCGCCGGCGACGTCGCACCGCTCGTCGCCTACCTCGACCGGCCGATGGACACCACCGCGCTCGTGGTCGTCGCCGGTGGTGGCCGCCTCCCGAAGAGCCTCGCCGACGCGTTGAAGTCGGCCAAGGCGGTCAAGGTCGGACCCGGCGCCGAGAAGACCGGCGACGTGCTCGCCCAGCACCTCGCCGACGCGGGGATCGAGCTCCGACCGGCGGCGGCGAAGCTCGTGACGTCGCACCTCGGCGAGGACGCCGGCCGCGTGCCGCAGCTCGTGGAGTTGCTGGCATCGGTGGCGCGTCCCGGCGCGACGCTCGACGTCGCCGACGTCGAGCCCTATCTCGGTGGCGCCGGGCCCGTGCCCAACTACCAGCTGACGAACGCGATCGAGGCCGGCGACATGGCGGGCGCGCTCGAGACGCTGCGGCGAATGCTCACCGCGCCCGGGACCGGCCAGTCCCGTCCGATGCACCCGCTCCAGGTCACAGGCACGCTGCACTCGTACTACCGGCGGGTCGCGACGCTCGACGACCCCCGCGTGCGCAGCCCCCGTGACGCGGTGGCGGCGCTCGACGGCCGCGTCAAGGAGTACCCGGCGCGCAAGGCGCTCGACCAGGCGCGGGCGCTCTCGACCGACGGCCTCCGCCAGGCCTTCGACCATCTCTTCGCCGCCGACCTCGATCTCAAGGGCGCGCGCGCCATTCCCGAGGACGCGGTGCTGGAGGTGCTGGTCGCCCGGCTGGCGGCGCTGTCCGGGCGGGCACGCGGCGGGCCGATCCGGCGCGGGCGCACCCGGGCCCGCGGCTCGCCCGGGCCCTAGGCCTTCGCCGCCCGCTTCATCAACCGGGACGTCCGGCGGGCGGACTGGTTCTTGTGCACTGCGCCCTTCCCGGCCGCCTTGCCGAGCCGCTTCTGCGCCCCGCGGACCCGGTCGGCGGCGTCCTCGGCGCCCGTCTCGAGGCCCTCGGTCGCCCGCTTCACACGGGTCTTGAGCTCCGAGCGCGCGACCTTGTTGCGCATGCGCCGCCGCTCGTTCTGGCGGTTCCGCTTGATCTGGCTCTTGATGTTCGCCATGCGCGTCTCGAGATCCGTCGTTCCGGTCGGGGACCGGGTCAGGGTAGCAGGGAACCGTTCCCGGCTTGATCTCGCGGTGCGTGAGAATGGGCGGCGATGATCCCCCTCGGATCCCAGCGCGCTCTCGCGATCATCAGCCACGTCGACCACGGGAAGTCCACGCTCGCCGACCGCTTCCTCGAGCTGACGGGGGCGGTCGACCCGCGGGACATGCGCGCCCAGTACCTCGACACGATGGACCTCGAGCGCGAGCGCGGGATCACGATCAAGGCGCAGAACGTCCGCCTCACCTGGAAGGACCACGTCCTCCACCTGATCGACACGCCCGGTCACGTCGACTTCAGCTACGAGGTCTCCCGCAGCCTGGCGGCGTGCGAAGGCGTCGTGCTCCTCGTCGACGCCTCGCAGGGCATCGAGGCCCAGACGCTGGCGAACGCGTACCTCGCGATGGAACACGACCTTGCCGTCGTCGCAGCCGTGAACAAGATCGACCTGCCGGTCGCCGACCCCGACCGGGTCTCGGGCGAGATCGAGCGCGTGATCGGCATCCCCGCCGAGGACGTCCTGCGCATCTCGGCCAAGACCGGCGAGGGCGTGCCGGAGCTGCTCGACGCCGTCGTCGACCGCATCCCGCCTCCGGCGGGGGATCCCGACGCGCCCCTCCAGTCGCTGATCTTCGACTCGTACTACGACCCGTATCGCGGTGTCGTGAGCGCAGTGCGGGTGTTCAACGGCACGTTGGTCTCGGGCGCGCGCCTCGAGTATCTCCAAGCCGACACGGTCCGCGACGCAGAGGAGATCGGTGTCCGCCTGCCCGAGCCGACGCCCGTTGCGAGCCTCGGTCCGGGTGAGGTCGGCTACCTCATCGCCGGCATCAAGGACGTCGGCCAAGCGCGCGTCGGCGAGACCGTCACGACCGCCGCGCACCCGGCTACCCCGCTCGAGGGATACCGGGATCCGAAGCCGATGGTGTTCTGCGGGCTGTATCCCGTCGACGGCGACGCGTACGCGGACCTGCGCGAGGCGCTCGAGAAGCTGCGCCTCAACGACTCGTCGTTCACCTACGAGCCCGAGACCTCGGGCGCGCTCGGCTTCGGCTTCCGTTGCGGATTCCTCGGCCTCCTGCACATGGAGATCATCCGCGAGCGCCTGGAGCGCGAGTACGGCATCGACCTCGTGGCCACGGCGCCGAACGTCGAGTACCTCGCCAACCTGACGGACGCGAGCGTGGAGGTCGTCGACAACCCGTCGGCGATGCCGGCGCCGAACCTGGTCGAGTCGATCGAGGAGCCGTACGTCGTGGTCACGATGCTGGCGCCGGCAGAGTACGTCGGCACGCTCATGGACCTCTCGCAGTCGCGCCGGGGCGAGATGAAGAAGATGGAGTACCTCTCCGAGGACCGCGTCGAGCTCGTCTACGAAGTGCCGCTGGCCGAGATCGTGCTCGACTTCTTCGACCAGCTGAAATCCCGCACCCGCGGGTACGCGAGCCTCGACTACGAGCCCGCCGGCTATCGCGGATCCGACCTCGCCAAGGTGGACGTGCTGCTCAACAGCGTCCCCGTGGACGCGTTCTCGGCGGTCGTGCACCGCGACAAGGCGTACGACTACGGGCGGCGCATGACCGAGAAGCTGCGCGAGCTGATCCCGCGCCAATTGTTCGACGTGCCCATCCAGGCCGCAATCAGCGGGCGCATCATCGCCCGTGAAACGGTCAAGGCCCGGCGCAAGGACGTCATCGCCAAGTGCTACGGCGGCGACGTGACGCGCAAGCGCAAGCTCCTCGAGCAGCAGAAGGCGGGCAAACGGCGGATGAAGCAGATCGGGCGGGTGGAGGTCCCCCAGGAGGCGTTCGTCGCCGCGTTGCGCCTGTCGGACTAGGGGTCGCGCGGCAGGCCGAGGACGCGCTCGCCGATGATGTTGCGCTGGACCTCGGAGGTGCCACCACCGATCGTCAGCGCCCGCGAGTAGAGGAATCCCTCCGACCACGTGGCGTCCTCGTCGCCGAAGGGGCCCCGGTCGAGCAGCATGCCCGACGCTCCGGCCAGCTCGACCGCGAGCGCCATCACGTGCTGGCCGTGCTCGTCGGCCAGGGCCTTGCGCACCGATGTCTCCGGGCCCGGCTCGAGGCCGCGCACGATCGCCGACACGGTGCGCAGCCGGATCAAGCGCAGCACCTCGGACTCGACGTAGAGCGCGGCGAGCTTCTGCCGAACTCGGGGATCGTCCGAGCCGCCGTGCGCGCGCACGATGTCGAGGAGCGTGTCGGCGGTGGGACCGCGGCCCCACAACGCCCCTTCGCCCGAGAGTGACACGCGCTCGTTGCCGAGGGTCACCTTGGCCAGACGCCAGCCGTCGTTCTCCTCGCCGACGATCTCGTGCGCCGGGATGCGCACGCCGTCGAGGAACACCTCGTTGAACATCGTGGTGCCGTCCATCTGCTTGATCGGACGAACTGTGATGCCCGGCGTCCCCATGTCGAGGACGAAGTACGAGATCCCGCGGTGGTGCTCGGCCGCGGGATCGGTGCGTGCCAGAAGGATCCCCAACTGCGAGACGTGGGCGAGCGTCGTCCAGACCTTCTGTCCGTGCACGACGTACTCGTCGCCGTCGCGCTCAGCCGTCGTGGTCAGCGACGCGAGGTCGCTGCCGGCGCCGGGCTCGCTGAAGAGCTGGCACCACAGCTCTGCGCCGGAGAGGATGCCGGGGAGGTAGCGCTCCTGTTGCCGCTGGGTGCCGGCGACGAGGAGCGTGGGGCCGGCCCAGCCGATGCCGATCGGGTTCAGCGGGCGCGGGGCGCCGGCGGCGCGGAGCTCCTCGTCGATCACGAGTTGCTGGATCGGCCCGGCGTCGAGCCCGTACGGCTTCGGCCAGTGCGGTGCCACGTAGCCCGCCTCCGCCAGCCGGACGTTCCAGTCGGGCGGGAATCGCCCGTCCGGAGCGTGCTCGCGGACGAAGGCCCGGACCTCGTCCCGGTAGGTCTCCGCCTCCGCGGGCAGATCGAAGTCCATGTGGGCCCAAGGTTACTTCCGGGTCACCTTCCTCTCCGGCCCGATCGCGGCTGATCCAGGGGTCGGCCCGGGATCGAACAACCGTGGACGCGACGCACCGGATCGGGGACGTGAAGACGGGGGAGCTGCGGCTCGCGAGTGACGCCCAGCTCGTCGTGGCCATCGGGCGCTTCCGCCACGACGCGCTGTCGGAGGTGTATCGGCGTCACGCGCCCGCCGCCTTCGGGCTCGCCCGCCGCATCGTCGGCGATCGCGCGCTCGCCGAGGAGGTCGTCCAGGAGGTGTTCCTCCGATTGTGGAACCTGCCCGACCGCTTCGACGCCACTCGCGGGTCTCTCCGCACCTACCTGCTGACGCAGACGCACGGTCGCAGCGTCGATGTCGTTCGGGCCGAGGCGTCGCGTCGAGCCCGTGAGGAGCGCGACGCCCGCCTCAGCTCCGAGAGCGGCTACGACCTCGAACGCGAGGTCTGGGATCTCACGCAGGCGGAGCACGTGCGGGACGCGCTCGGTCGCTTGAGCGAGGGCGAGCGACGCGCGATCGAGCTGGCGTATTTCGGTGGTCACACCTACCGCGAGGTGGCGGTCCTGCTCGGCGAGCCCGAGGGGACGGTCAAGAGCCGGATCCGGTCGGGGCTGGGACGGCTCCGGGACGCACTGGTCGAGAGCGGGATGACGGGGCCGTGGCGCGAGAACTGACACGCCGCGAGCTCGACGAGCTCCTGGGCGCGTACGCGCTCGATGCGGTCGACGACGAAGAGCGCGAGCAGGTCGAGCAGTACCTCGAGCGCACTCCCGAGGCCCGTTCCCTCGTGGCGGAGTACCGGGAGACGGCGGCGCTCCTCTCGCAGGGCGGGACCGAGGCGCCCGCGGGCCTGTGGGAGCGGATCTCACAGTCGCTCGAGGAGGAGCCACCCCGGCTGGCGACATCCTCGGCGGGCGTCGTCACGCTCGAGTCGCGCCGCTGGCGGCTCACGCGCCGGGTCGCGGTGGCGGCCTCGGTCGCGGCCGTCGTCGTCGCCCTCGGCGCGCTCACCGTGAAGGTCGTGCAACAGGGCGATCGCATCGACGAGCTCGGTCGGAACGCCGCGAACGGAGCGGTGCTCGCCGCCGCCGAGACGGCGTCGCGTGACCCGAGCGCCACCCGCGCTGCGATGTCCTCGCCCGACGGCGCCGTCGAGGCGAGCGTGGTCCGACTCCCCGACGGCGACGGGTTCCTCGTCGAGAACAACCTCCGGACGTTGCCGTCCGACCGGACGTACCAGCTCTGGGCGCTCATGGGGGACTCCCAGCCGGCGCGCGCGATCTCGGCCGGCGTGCTCGGCCCGGACCCGGGCGTCACCGCCTTCCGGGTGCAGGGCCCGGTCGTCGGGTTCGCGATCACCGACGAGCAGGCCCCCGGCGTCGCCTCGTCGAGCAACCCGCCGGTGGTCCGGGGCACCGTCGCCTGAGGCGGGGCCGCACGACCCGCGCTGGCACTCGGTAGAATCGAGTGCTAACAGGCGAGCACCGGGCCGGTCCGCGTGCGTGCGGGCCGGATCCGGGGCCTGTGGTACCCGAGAGAACCCGAGACGCGAGAGACCGAGACCGATGACATCGATGGAGCCGATGGATCTGGACGACCGCAAGGCGGCGATCCTGCGGGCCGTCGTGGAGGAGTACGTCGAGACGGCGGAGCCGGTCGGCTCCCAGCGAGTCGCCCGTTCCCGCCGGCTGGGCGTGTCGAGCGCGACCGTGCGCAACGACATGACCGTGCTCGAGCGAGAGGGCTACATCGCCCAGCCGTACACCTCGGCCGGCCGGATCCCGACCGATCTCGGCTATCGCTACTTCGTCGACAACTTCACCAAGGAGGGCGCGCTCCGGGTCGCCCATCAGCGGGCGGTGGCGGAGTTCTTCGAGACCGCGCACCGCGCGCTCGAGGACCTCCTGCACGAGACGAGCCAGCTGCTCTCCCGCGTCACGGACCACACCGCCATGGTCGTCGGGCCGCAACCCGAGGTCGCCCAGATCCGCGGCGTCCAGCTCGTGACGCTGCACTCCGGCGTCGTGCTCGCGGTCGCGGTGCTGTCGAACGGCGCGGTCGAGAAGTACACGCTCGAGCTGCCCGACGAGCCCGACGAGGCGCAGGTCGGCACGGCGGCCGCGGTGCTCGAAGGTCTGTGGACCGGCTGCGCGTTCAACGAGCTCCCCGAGATCCCCTCGACCGGTGACGACACCGTCGACCGGCTCGGGCGCGCGGTCCGTGAGGCGTTCGACCAGCTCGTCGCCGAGCGACCGATGGAGATGCTGTACGTCGGGGGCACGAGCCGCCTCGCCGCCGAGCACGAGTCGTTTGCGACCGCCGAGAGCGCCGCGCACCTCCTCGAGTTGCTCGAGCATCAGGTCGTCGTCGTCTCGCTCGTGCGCAATTTGCTGGACCAGGGTGTCAATGTCAGCATCGGCTCCGAGAACGAGATCGAGGAGCTCCGCGACTGTGCGATCGTGCTCGCGCCGTACCGCGTCGAAGGCGAGTTCGCCGGGACCGTCGGCGTGCTCGGGCCGACCCGCATGGACTACCGGCAGACGATCGGTGCCGTCGCCGCCGTCTCGCACCAACTCGGCCGACTCCTGACGCGGGTGGACTGACGTTGCCTCGTAGCTACTACGAGGTGCTCGAGGTGTCGCCGCAGGCGACCGAAGCCGACATCAAGCGCGCGTACCGCGCGCTTGCGCGCCGGTACCACCCGGACTCGAATCCCGACGACCCCGACGCAGAGGCGCGCTTCAAGGAGCTCACGGTCGCCTACGAGACGTTGCGCGACCCGGAGCGGCGGCGCCGCTACGACGTGTTCGGGACCGACGGCGGCCCCGGCGCCACGGTCGGGCGGCGCGCCGGCCGGCGACGCATTCGGGCTGGGCGACCTGTTCGACGCCTTCTTCGGCGGCGACGCCTTCGGAGGCGGGCGCGGCTCGGCGGGGCCACCTCGTGGCTACGACGCCGAGGTCGCGATGCAGCTCTCGCTGCGGGAGGCCGCCTTCGGCGTCGTGCACCCGGTCGAGGTCCGCCTCCCGGTCACCTGCGAGCGCTGCGAAGGCTCGGGGTGCGAGCCGGGAACCCACCCCTCGCGTTGCGACATGTGCGGCGGCGCCGGAGAGGTCCGGCAGGTACGCCGCTCGATCCTCGGCCAGATGGTCACGGCGTCCCCGTGCCCGGCGTGCGACGCGACCGGGAGCCGCATCCTCTCGCCGTGCCGGGACTGTCGGGGTGAAGGCCGGGTCGAGGCGCTCCGGCGCATCGACGTCGAGGTGCCGGCCGGCGTTGACACCGGCCAGCGGCTCCGGCTGCCCGACCGGGGCCCCGCCGCGCCGCGCGGCGGCGTCCCCGGCGATCTGTACGTGACGATTGCGGTGGCGCCGCACCCCGAGTTCGACCGCGAGGGCAACGACCTCGTCCACGTGCACCGGTTGCCGTTCACCCAGGCCGCGCTGGGCGCCGCGTTCAAGATCGAGACCATCGACGGCGACGAGGAGGAGATCCTCGTGCCGCCGGGCGCACAGCCGGGCCAGGTCCTTCGGCTCAAGGGAAAGGGCGTGCCGTCGTTGCACGGTCGCCGGCGCGGCGACATGCTCGTCCGCCTCGACGTCGAGATCCCGGCGCGGCTGCGGCCCGAGGAGGAGGAGTTGCTCCGCCAGCTCGCGGAGATGCGGGGCGAGGAGGTCGCGCCGCCCGATCGCGGGTTCTTCGACCGGGTGCGCTCCGCCTTCCAGTAGTGACGCGATTCGCGGCCCGGTATCCGGCGGTCGCGCACGCGTTCGTGCCCGCGCTCGACGCCGACCTCACGATCGCCGACGATGCCGGGCATCACCTGAGCCGGGTCCGACGCGTCCGCGGCGGCGAGATGGTGACCGCCGCCGACGGTCACGGCCGCTGGCGCCCCTATGTCGTGACGCGCGTCCGACCCGGCGCCGTCGACATGCACGCGGAGGGCGTGCCGGTGATCGAGCCGCAGCTCGAACCCCGCCTGACCGTCGCGTTCGCGCTCACGAAGGGCGCGAAGCCCGACCTCGCCGTGCAGAAGCTCACGGAGCTCGGCGTCGACGGCGTGATCCTGCTCTCGTCCCGTCGCTCCGTGCCGCGCTGGGACGAGGAGCGCGCCCGCGCCGCGCTCGACCGTCTCCGCCGAATCGGGCGCGAGGCGGCCGCCCAGTGCCGGCGGGCCCGCGTGCCCGAGCTCGACGGTGTGCAGCCGGTGACGGAGCTGAGCGGCCGTCCGGGCCTCGTTCTCGCCGACCCCGGAGGCGACGAGGCGGCCCGGCTGCCCGACCCGGCGCGAGGCGAATGGCTCCTCGTCGTCGGCCCGGAGGGCGGATTCGATCCCGACGAAGCGGCCGCGCTCGGGGCGTCACGACTGTGCCTGGGGCCGTACGTCCTGCGGGCCGAGACGGCTGCCATCGCCGGCGCCGCCGTGCTCGCCACTCGGCGTACACCCTCAGTGAAGGCCTCTGGATGATTCGCGCAGTTTGCACGATTCGCGTCAACGAGGGGGCCACGCACCGTGACGGTGACGACGGAGAGTGGTAACCTGCGCGGGCGGGAATCTCGAAGGGCTGGGACCGAGAGGGGCAAGGACGTGAGCATCAGCGGCGCGATGGTGGGCGAGCGGCTGCGCTCGATCCGGCGGCAGAAGGGTCTGTCGCTGCACGACGTGGAGGCTCGTTCCGGCGACGAGTTCAAGGCGTCCGTACTGGGGGCGTACGAGCGGGGCGAGCGGGCGATCTCGGTGCCGCGGCTCCTCCGGCTGGCAGAGATCTACCAGGTGCCCGGAGACCAGCTCCTTCCCCGGGGCACCGACGTCGACGTCGACCTCACCGCACGTGACGACACCTTCGAGGAAGGCTTCACCATCGACCTCGAGCGGCTGCGGGAGCTCGACGATCCCGAGGCGTCCGTGCTCTCGCGCTACGCCGAGACGATCCAGCTCCAGCGCCAGGACTTCAACGGGCGGCTGCTCACGATCCGCCGGGACGACCTGCGGGTGCTCGCCGCCGTGCTCGGCCGGCGCGCCGAAGACCTCGGGCGGCGGCTCGACGAGCTCGGCCTGCGCGCGGTCTGAGCCGCTTTCTCGCCGAGAGCTCGCGCGCCCAGGGCTACGATCGACTCGACGTGGCCTCGCCGTCGCCGACTCAGGTCAAGATCCTCGTCCCGGGCAACCATCTGATGGTGGGCCTTCTCGGTCAACGTGACGAGCTGTTGCGCCTCGTCGAAGGATCCTTCCCGGTCGAGATCCACGTCCGCGGCAACGAGATCACGGTCACGGGCGACACCTCGGAGGCCGAACGGGTCGGGCGCCTGTTCGAGGAGATGGTGATCCTGCTCGAGCAGGGCCACAGCCTCGACCGGGAAGGCGTGGGGCGCAGCATCGAGATGCTCAAGGCGGACCAGCGCCCGACCGAGGTGTTCACGACCGAGGTGCTGCGCGGCCGCAAGAGCATCCGGCCGAAGACCGCGGGCCAGAAGGCGTACATCGACGCCGTCCGCGACCACACGGTGACCTTCTGCATCGGCCCGGCGGGGACGGGGAAGAGCTACCTGGCGGTGGCGCTGGCGGTGCAGGCTCTCCAGGCGAAGGAGAGCAACCGGATCATCCTCACGCGCCCGGCGGTCGAGGCGGGGGAGCGGCTCGGCTTCCTGCCCGGCGACATCCTCGCCAAGGTCGACCCGTACCTCCGACCCTTGTACGACGCGCTCTACGACATGCTCGAGCCGGAGGTCGTCACGCGGCTGATGGACCGGGGCGTCATCGAGGTCGCGCCGCTCGCGTTCATGCGGGGCCGGACGCTCAATGACTCGTTCATCATCCTCGACGAGGCACAGAACACCACGCCGGAGCAGATGAAGATGTTCCTGACCCGCCTCGGCTTCGGCTCGAGGATCGTCGTCACCGGCGACGTCACCCAGATCGACCTGCCCGAGGGTCGCGGGCGCTCCGGCCTGCTCGTCGTGCGCGACGTGCTCGACGGCATCAACGGGCTCGCGTTCGTCGAGCTCGGCTCGGCCGACGTCGTCCGGCACAAGATCGTGCAGGACATCGTCGATGCCTACGCCCGCGACGAGAGTCGCCGATGAGGACCGTGTTCGGGGCCGACGAGCAGTCGGAGGTGGACGTCGACGTCCTCCGCTGGGTGCGGCTCGCACGCATGGTGCTCGACCAGGAACGGGTCCCGGAGGAAGCCGAGATGTCGGTGATCTTCGTGGACGAGCAGGCGATGTCCGACCTCCACGAGCGCTTTCTCGGCGGCAGCGGGCCGACCGACGTGCTGGCGTTCCCGATGGACGACGACGTCGCCCCCGGCGGCCGGCAGCCGGACCAGGGGGGACGCGGGCCGGGCTCGCCGGCCGAGGCGGTGGATCCCCCTACCGTGATCGGCGACGTCGTGGTGTGCCCGCAGGTGGCGCGGCGCCAGATCGACGAGAAGCGGTCGATCGACGACGAGGTGGCGCTGCTCGTCGTGCACGGCGTCCTGCATCTGCTGAACTATGACCATGCCGAGGACCACGAGTCCGAGGCGATGAGGAAACGAGAGCGGGAACTGCTCGCACGATTTCGAGAGCTCGAGCGGGAAGCGGGGCAGTGACACCCGGTCCAGATGCCCACGCCTCATGAGCGGAGCTGACTGGCTGCTCGTCCTGGCGATCATCGCCCTGTTCCTGATTTCGGGTGTGCTGGCGATGGCCGAGACTGCGTTCACGCGCATGAGCCGTGTGCGCGCGCTGGCGCTCGAGGAGGACGGGCGCGGCGGGGCGACGAGGTTGGCGCGACTGCTCGAGCGGCCGGAGCGAACGCTCAACTCTCTCTTGCTGGTGATCCTCGTGTGCCAGCTCGTGTCGGCCAACCTCACCGGTGTCCTGCTCGAGCAGAACTTCGGCACGATCGGCTTCGTGCTCGGGATCGTGGTCGAGATCGCGGTCTTCTTCGTGTTCTTCGAGGTCGTGCCCAAGACCTTCGCGATCCAGCACACCGACCGCGCCGCCCTCCTCGTCTCGCCGATCCTCTCCTTCCTGACGAACTTCCCGCCGCTGCGCCTGCTCTCACGGGGTCTGATCGGGCTGGCGAACGTCCTGCTCCCGGGACGCGGTCTCAAGGAGGGCCCGTTCGTCAGCGAGGAGGAGATCCGGCAGATGGCCGACGTCGCCGCCGACGAAGAGGCGATCGAGCGCGACGAACGCAAGTTGATCCACTCGATCTTCGAGTTCGGGGACATGGTCGTGCGCGAAGCCATGACACCGCGCACCGACATGGTGGCGATCGATGCCGAAGCCAGCATCGAAGACGGCATCACGGCCGCGATCGCGGCCGGCTTCTCCCGGCTCCCCGCCTACGAGGAGACGACCGACAACATCATCGGCTTGGTGTTCCTGAAGGACCTCGTCGCCCTCGCCCGGGCCAGCAAGCGAAACGAGCCGGTCCGTGCCGCGCTGCGGGAGGCCGTGTTCGTCCCCGAGCAGAAGCGGGTGGCGGAACTGCTGCGCGAGATGCAGACCAAGCAGTTCCACATGGCGATCGTGATCGACGAGTACGGAGGGACCTCCGGCCTCGTGACCCTCGAGGACCTCCTCGAAGAGATCGTCGGCGACATCGCCGACGAGTACGACATCGAAGAGCCGAGCGTCGAGCACCTCCCCGGCGGCGCGTTGCGGGTCCCCGGCGGCACCTCGATCGACGACGTCAGCGACGAGCTCGGCGTCGAGCTGCCGGACACCGAGTGGGACACGGTGGGCGGGCTCGTGTTCAACCTGCTCGGGCACGTGCCCGAGGAGGGCGAGTGCGTCCGCTTCCAGGGGCTGGAGTTCCGCACCGAACGGGTCAAGGGGCGCCGGATCGTCTCCGTCCACATCCGTCCGTCACCGAAGCCGGACAGCGCCGCCGAGCCCGTCGGCGCGAAGTGACGAAGGGGTTCCGAAGCGGCTTCGTGACGCTGGTCGGCCGGCCGAACGTCGGCAAGTCGACGTTGGTCAACCGGCTCGTCGGGTCGAAGGTCGCGATCGTCTCCGACCGCCCGCAGACCACACGCACCGCCATCCGCGGCGTGCGCACGACTCCCGACGAGCAGATCGTGTTCGTCGACACGCCCGGCATCCACAAGCCGAGGACGCCGCTCGGCGAGCGGACCAACCAGCGGGCCGAGGCGACTCTCGCCGAGGTCGACGTCGTGTGCCTGCTCGTCGAGGCCGACGCGCCGATCGGGACCGGCGACCGGTTCGTCGCCGCGCTCGTGCAGGAGGTCGAGACGCCGAAGCTCCTCGTCGTCAACAAGATCGACCGGGCCGGGAAGCCCGCCATCGCCGAGCACCTCGCGGTCGCGGCGCGTGACCTCGGCGAGTTCGACGCCTACCTCCCCCTCTCGGCGCGCACTGGCGACGGGATCGACGCCCTGCTCGGCGAGATCGAGACGCGGCTGCCGGAAGGGCCGCGGTACTACCCGGAGGGAACGGTCACCGACCAGCCCGAGACGTTCGTCGCCGCCGAGCTCGTCCGCGAGAAGCTCCTTGCCGTCGCCCGCGACGAGCTTCCGCACTCCATCACGGTGTCCGTGGAGGAGCTCGAGGCCGCGGGCGACGTCGACGACCCGCAGGACGGGATCCTCCGGCTACGCGCCGACATCAGCGTCGAGCGCGATTCGCAGCGGGGCATCGTCATCGGGCGCGGGGGACGCGTGCTGAAGGACGCCGGCACGGCCGCCCGTCAGGAGCTCGAGGCGCTGCTCGGCGTGCGCGTCTATCTCGAGACGCGCGTGCGGGTAGAGCGCGACTGGCAGCGTCGCGCGCACGCCCTCGACCGCCTGGGGTACTGAAACCGCTGGTCACAGCGGTTGTCCGAGTTGCTCCGGCCGAGAAGGCCGGGGATAGGCTCCGATTTCGAGGTCCCCGGCCGCCAGGCCGCCCGAGCACGAGGTCGCCCGAGCAATTACCGGACACCCGATCGGAAGACGAGCATGAGGCACCTCACATCGCGCTCGAAGCGATGGGTGGGCGTGGCCGTCGCCCTCGGCCTGTTGTCGCTGTTCCTCGCCGCGTGCTCGGCCGAGAACAACGGCCAGAACTCGCTGGATCCCAAGGGCCCGCAGGCCCAGAAGATCGACAACCTCTTCGTCCCGGTCTTCTGGATCTCGGTCGTGGTCGGGGTGCTCGTTCTCGCGGCCGTCGTGGTGTTCGCGCTGCGCTTCCGGTACCGGCGGGGCAAGAACGAGAACCCGAAGCAGATCCACGGCAGCACGCCGCTCGAGATCGGGTGGACGATCGTCCCCGCCCTCATCCTCGCCGTCGTCGCCGTTCCGACGATCATCACGATCTTCGACCTGAACGAGAAGCCGGCCGGTGCCGACGTCGTCAACGTGACCGTCGTCGGCAAGCAGTGGTGGTGGGAGTTCAAGTACCCCGAGCAGAAGATCGTGACCGCCAACGAGCTCGTCATCCCCTCGGGCCGGCCGGTGAAGGTCAACCTCACCGCGTGCGACGAGTCGCTGCCGAACAAGTGCAACGTGATCCACAGCTTCTGGGTCCCCGAGCTGAACGGGAAGCGGGACGTCGTCCCCGGGCACCCGAACTTCACGACCATCGAAGCCGACAAGCCCGGCACCTACCTCGGCCAGTGCGCCGAGTACTGCGGGCTGTCGCACGCGAACATGCGGTTCCGCGTCATCGCGAAGGAACCGCGCGAGTTCGACCAGTGGGTCGCCGAGCAGCAGCAAGGACCGGCCGTGCCGTTCCAGATCGGCACGGGCGCCCAGACTCAGCCCGCCGGGCCCACGCAGGAGCTGATGACCACGAAGTTCCAGTGCACGAACTGTCACTCCATCGCGGATTCGAAAGTGAGCAGTTACGGGCCGAACCTGACGCACCTCGCGAGCCGCACCACGTTCGCGAGCGGGTACTACGAGCTGACGCACGACAAGCTCGTCCAGTGGGTGCACAACGCGCCGGGCCTCATCCCGATGCAGTCGGAGCACTGCCGGGACCCGGGGGAGCCCGCGTCCGGGAGGTGCGTGGGCATGCCGTCGTTCAGCCGCAATACTCCGGCCGGGCAGCCGACCATGACGCAACAGGAGGCCGAGCAGATCGCCGATTACCTCCTCCAGCTGAAGTGAACGAGCGCGCGGGGGACGCCCGATGACGACTGTCGACACGGTGCGGGCACCTGCACGCCGCCTGCGCGTGCTGCGCCGCCCGACGGCCACAACCGGCTTCTGGAGCTGGTTCACGACGATCGACCACAAGAAGATCGGCATCATGTACGGCACCACCGCGCTGGCCTTCTTCGTGGTCGGCGGAGTGGAGGCGCTCCTGCTCCGACTCCAGCTCGCCGGACCGAACGGCACCCTGCTCACGGCGGCGCAGTACAACGAGCTCTTCACGATGCACGGCACCACCATGGTGTTCCTCATGGGGATGCCGCTGGCGGTGGCGTTCGGCAACTACCTGATCCCGCTGCAGATCGGCGCTCGCGACGTCGCGTTCCCGCGGCTGAACGCGTTCGGTTACTGGGGCTTCCTCATGGGCGGGTTGTTCATCTATTCCAGCTTCTTCATCGGCGGCAGCGCGCCGAACGGCGGCTGGTTCGGTTACACGCCGCTCACCAGCACCCCGATCGGGAGAGGGTTCCTCCCGGGGCACGGCCCGGACTTCTGGGCCGTCGGTCTCATCATCCTCGGGATCGCGTCGACGACGTCTGCGATCAACTTCATCGTCACGGTTCTCAATCTGCGCGCGCCGGGCATGACGTTCATGCGCATGCCGGTGTTCACGTGGATGATGACGGTGACGGCGTTCCTCACCCTGTTCGCGATGCCGATCATCACCGCCGCGCTGATCATGGTCTACTTCGACCGCAACTTCGGGACGAACTTCTTCCAGCCCGCGAACGGCGGTGATCCGCTGCTCTATCAGCACCTGTTCTGGTTGTTCGGGCATCCCGAGGTGTACATCCTGATTCTCCCCGGCATGGGGATCGTCTCCGAGGTCCTGCCGGTGTTCTCGCGCAAGCCGCTTGTTCGGCTACCCGGTCGTGGTGTTCTCCGGCATCGCCATCGGCTTCATCGGCTGGGGCGTATGGGTGCATCACATGTTCGCCACCGGCCTCGGGCCGGTCGCGATCTCGGCGTTCGCGCTCTCGACGATGATCATCGCCGTCCCCACCGGGGTGAAGATCTTCAACTGGCTCGCCACGGTCTGGCGCGGCGCGGTGAGGCTCAAGACTGCGATGTTGTTCGCGCTGGGGTTCATCGCGATGTTCACGCTCGGCGGCCTCTCGGGCGTGTTGCACTCGGTCGTGCCCGCCGACACCCAGCAGACCGACACCTACTTCGTCGTGGCCCACTTCCACTACGTGTTGTTCGGCGGGCTCGTGTTCGGCATCTTCGGCGGCTTCTACTACTGGTTCCCGAAGCTGTACGGCCGGTTCCTCGACGAGCGGCTCGGCAAGCTCAACTTCTGGACGATGCTCATCGGGTTCAACCTCACGTTCTTCCCGATGCACTTCCTGGGGTTGCTCGGGATGCCGCGCCGTACGTACCGGTACGACACCGGGTTGGGCTGGGACTTCCTCAACCAGCTCGAGACCATCGGTGCGTTCGTCATCGCGTTCTCCGTCCTGATCTTCATCGTCAACGTGATGGTGAGCCGCAAGCGGGGGCAGGTGGCGGGTGACGACCCGTGGGACGCTCGGACCCTCGAGTGGACGACCCCCTCTCCGCCACCCATGTACAACTTCGCCGAGATCCCGCACGTCCAGGCGCGCGACGACCTCTGGCACCGCAAGTACACAGAGGACGAGACGGGTCACGCCGTGCGCATTCCGAGCGGCGCCGCCGTCGCGGTCGAGGAGCGTCCGGCAGGTGGCGGCGGTGACGACGAGCACGGTGGTGAGGGGCACGGCGACGGGCACGGCATCCACATGCCGTCGCCTTCCTACTTCCCGTTCATCCTCGCCCTCGGGCTCCCGATCCTCGGGTACGCGGCGGTGTTCCATGCGCTGTGGTTGGTGCCCATCGGCGCGCTGGTCGTGCTGTTCGGGATGTACGCGTGGGGTATCGAGCCCCAGACGGAGCCGTGACGATGGATCAGGTCGCCGTTCCGTCCGCGCACGACGTCGTCGAGGCCGGCCACGACGAGCACGCCACCAGCACGGGCGTCAGCAACACGAAGCTGGCGATGTGGCTCTTCCTGTCGTCGGACTGTCTGTTCTTCGGCGCGTTCATCTCCGCGTATCTCTTCTACCGGGGCCGGCCCCAGCCGGGGCCGCATCCCGTCGACGTCTACAACATCCCGTTCACGTCGGTGACGTCGTTCATTCTCCTCATGAGCAGCCTCACGATGGTGCTGGCGCTCGCTGCGATCATCCGCGGCGACTACCGCCGGCTGCGTGTGTGGCTGCTCGCGACAGCGCTCTTCGGCGCGACGTTCATCGGCGGCCAGGTGTTCGAGTTCACCGAGTTCGTCCGGCAGGGGCTCACGCTCGACAAGAACCTGTTCGGCTCGACCTTCTTCGTCTTGACGGGCCTGCACGGAGCCCACGTCACCGCCGGCATCATCTGGCTGTTGTCGCTCTGGGGCCTGGCGACGCAGGGGCGCCTCACGAGCCGCGACTCGGAGCGGGTCGAGATCGCCGGCCTGTACTGGCACTTCGTCGACGTCGTCTGGATCGTCATCTTCACCGTCGTCTACCTGATCCCGAAGTAGGAGCCGACACCCACCGCCATGGCAGACGAAGCCACCCCCGCCGGTACGGCCACCGAGGCCGAGCCGCGCGACGCCGAGGTCGAGGAGCAACCCGGCACCGCGCTCGAGCGGGCGGAGTCGGCGCCGCCGGCGCGGGCCGAGCCGCAGGCGCCGATGCTGCCGGGCGAGGTGCGGCCCCATCCGACGCCGCAGCGGTACGTGATGATCGCTGCCGTCCTCGTCGTCGCAACGGCTGCCGAGGTCGGGCTGTACTACCTCGAGGGCGAGATCCCGGACGGCCTGATCATCGTCTTCCTGCTCATGTTCGCGGTGATGAAGTTCGCGCTGGTCGCGTCGTGGTACATGCACCTGCGGACGGACAAGCCGATCTTCCGTCGCTTCTTCGTGCTCGGGATCATCGCCGCGATCTCGCTGTACCTGATCGTGCTGACGACGTTGCACGTCTTCAGCAGATGAGATGAGCATGGGCCTCGGGGTCGCGTACCCGAAGCTGGGAGCCCCACGTCGACGTGTGGCTCCTGGTCGCGGCGCTCGCCGCGTCGTACGCCGTCACCGTCGTCCGCGTCGGCCCTCGCTACTGCGGAGCCGGGCCGGCCGCCGATCACACGTCTGCAGGCGATCTGCTTCGGGCTCGGTGTCGATTGCGCTCTGGGTGGCGGCCGACTGGCCGATCCACGACATCGCCGAGCGGTACAACTACAGCATCCACATGGTGCAGCACCTCGTGTTCTCGATGGTGGCGGCGCCGCTCCTCTTGCTCGGTACGCCGGCCTGGATGCTGCGTTCGATCCTGCGCCCGCCATCACACCTCTTTCGGGCTGTTCGCTTCCTCTCCCGGTTCCTCCCGGCGCTGATCGTCTTCAACTTCGTGCTCGTGTTCACGCACTGGCCCGCGCTCGTCGACTTCAGTCTCCGGAGCGGGCTCGCGCACTTCCTCGTCCACGCCTTGATCTTCGTGACTGCGCTCGTCGTCTGGATGCCGGTCGTCAGCCCGTTGCCCGAGATCCCGCGGCTGTCGCCCCTGCCCCGGATGCTGTTCCTGTTCGCACAGTCGATCGTCCCGACGATCCCGGCGTCGTTCCTGACCTTCGGGAGCACGCCGCTCTACCGCTTCTACGAGCACGTCCCGCACCTGTGGGGGCTGTCGACGATCGACGACCAGCGCCTGGCCGGGTTGATCATGAAGATCGGCGGCGGCCTTCTCCTGTGGCTCGTGATCGCCGTGATCTTCTTCCGGTGGGCCGGAGAGGAGGACCGACGGATCGCGGCGCGCCGGCGGTGGCAGGATCTGGACCGGGAGCTCTCCCGAATGGGGACCACGACCACATGAGCGACGACGTCCAGACCGAGCAGTCCGGCCAGACCGACCAGGCCCCGGCCGAGCAGCCCGAGTCGGCGGAGCAGGAGCCGCAGGGCGACACACCGGCCGGCGACGAGCCGGCGAGCGAGGGGGAGGGCGGCGAGGAGCTCGAGGCCGAGCCGCCCTTCGAAGCCGCCGAGGGGGAGTCGCCGGCGGCGCTCGAGGCCGGCGAGCCGCCGGTCGACCCGGTGCGGGATCGCCTCCTGCTCCCGATCGCGCTGCCGCTGCTGTCGATGCTGGCGGTGTTCCTGTACGTCGTGAACCTGTCGCGGGTCTTCCTCGCCAGCGGCGAGAACGTCTCCGTGGTCGTCGGCACGATCGTGACGGTCACGATCCTCGCCGGCGGCGCCGCCATCTCGGCGAGCCCTCGGCTGCGCTCGTCGACCCTGGTGATGGGGCTGGCCGGCTTCATGGTCCTCGTGCTGTCGGCCGGTCTTCTCTCGCTCGGGCCCAGCGAAGAGTCGGGTGAGGCGTCGGGCGGGTTCAAGGAGCCCGCCGGTCCGCCGGTCGCGACTCTCGAGGTCGACGCGTTGCCGTCACTGTCGTTCCAGGCCAAGGAGTTCAGCACTCCACCGGGGATCACCCAGATCCAGTACAACGACCTCGGCGGGACGCACACGCTGTTGTTCACCGATCCGAAGTTCAGCGGGTTCCAGCTCGCGGTCCCGCAGGGCCCGAAGACGGGCAAGGTCGATCTCAAGCCCGGCACGTACACCATCTACTGCAGCATTCCGGGGCACCGCGCCGCCGGCATGCAGGCGACCGTCAACGTCGGATGAGGGGCAGCATGCACGCTCGTCACAGCGCGCGAATGTTCATGATCGCGATCGCGACGGCCGCGGTGGTCGCGGCGTGCGGGGGCGGAGGAGGCGGCGGCTCGAGCTACAAGCAGCCGAAGGGCCCGGCGCAGAAGACGATCGACATCAAGGGTGGGAACTTCTTCTTCGACCCGCAGAACTCGGACGCGCCGGCGGGTGTCGACGCCATCAAGCTCGAGAGCGAGGGCGGCCTGCACACGCTGGTGTTCGACGGCGGCAAGGTGCCGAACTTCAAGCTCCAGGCGAGCAGCGGCAAGTCGGACACGCTCAAGGTCGATCTGAAGCCCGGGAAGTACACGATCTACTGCGACATCCCCGGCCACCGCGCCGCCGGCATGCAGGGCACCATCACGGTGCAGTGACTCAGGTGCGCGGATGCTTCGGCACCGGCGCCGAGTCGGGCACGACCACCTGCAGCGCACCCGGGACCGCCTCTGTCCGCGCCGGTAGCGGCCCGATCCGCTCGCCCGCTCCGTAGAGCTCGAGGCCTTCCGACGCGTCGAGCGACGAGAGCTCGACGACCTTCCCGCGGTACATGTCGACAGCCGGGTGCGAGACGTGCGTGCCGCGGAAGACACGCGGGAACGAGCGCAGGAACTCGAAGCGCGAGACGGGCCCGACGACGCACACGTCGAGCTGCCCGTCGTCGAGCTCGGCGCCCGGGGTGACCTGCATCCCGCCGGCGTATCCACGCGTGTTGCCGATCGCGACGAGCCATGCCTCGATGTCGTGCACGTCGCCGTCGACCGCGAGCCGGAAACGGTGGGGCCGGTACGTCGCGAGCGTGCGCAGCACGGCGAGCACGTACAGGGTGGTGCCGCTCGCCCATTGCACGCCGTTCGCCCAGCGGTTCGCCTCGCCGTCGAACCCGGCGTTCGCCACCGACGTGAACCAACGCAGCGTCGGGCGGTCGTCGAGCTCTCCCGGCTCGGGAGCGGCTTCGGCCCGCCCGAGGTCGACGGTCCCGATCTTGCCGGTCCCGAGCAACGCGACCGCATCGAGCCAGCGGCGACGGTCGAGGCCGAGGTGGCGGGCGAAGTCGTTTCCCGCGCCGGTCGGCACGATCCCGAGCACGCCGCCGTTGTCGGCGGCCACACCGGCCAACGCGTTCACCGTCCCGTCACCGCCGCACGCGGCCACTCCCCGCTCCTCGTCGAACGCGGCGCGGGCGAGGCGCACCGCGTCGTCGAGGTCCTCGGACACCCGCACGTCCATGTCGAGATCGGTGGCAGCGAACGCGTCCGTGAGCCGCGGCAAGAGCTTGCGGGTGCGGCCGCGTCCCGCGGTCGGGTTCACTACGGCGGTCCAGCGCATGGCGGGCGATCGTACCGGTCGACAGTCGAACGAGGAGGGCCTGGATGTAGCTTCGAGCCGTGGCCGTAGGCCTTGACCTCGAGCACCTTCCCCGTCACGTCGCCATCGTCATGGACGGCAACGGCCGGTGGGCCAAGCAACGCGGCCTGAAGCGCACCGAGGGTCACGCAGCCGGGGAGCACGCCCTCTTCGACACCGTCGACGGCGCCCTCGACATCGGGCTCGAGTGGATGACCGTCTACGCGTTCTCGACCGAGAACTGGCGCCGGCCCGTCGACGAGGTGCGGTACCTCATGAACTTCAACGAGAACCTCCTCCTCCGCCGGCGCGACGAGCTCCACGATCGTGGCGTGCGCGTGCGCTTCATCGGCCGCCGCGCCGGGCGGGTGCCGGGTCGCCTCCGCCGCCGGATCGCCGACGCCGAGGAGTTGACGCGCAGCAACCGGACGATGACGCTCACGTTCGCGTTCAACTACGGAGGGCGGGCCGAGCTCGTCGATGCCGCCCGCGCCATCGGGCACGAGGTGGCCGCGGGCCGCCTGAACCCCGACAAGATCGACGACCGCACCATGGCGCGCAACCTGTACGCGCCTGACATGCCGGACCCCGATCTGCTCGTGCGCACGTCGGGCGAGTTCCGGATCTCGAACTACCTCCTCTGGGAGCTCGCCTACGCCGAGCTCGTCTTCACCGACGTGCTCTGGCCCGACTTCCGCCGCGACGACCTGTTCGAGGCGATCCGCGAGTACCAGCGGCGCGAGCGGCGCTTCGGGGCCGTCGACGGGTAATCACATCGGTGTAACTTGGGGCCGTGGCCTTGTACCGGGACCAGGGCGTCGTCCTGCGCACGATCAAACTGGGCGAGGCCGACCGGATCGTCACGATCCTCGCCCAGGGCTCCGGCAAGGTGCGGGCGGTCGCCAAGGGCATCCGCAAGTCGACGAGCCGGTTCGGGGCGCGGCTCGAGCCGACGAGCCACATCGCGTTCCAGTGCTACCGGGGCCGCGAGCTCGACGTCGTCACCCAGGTCGAGACGATCGACGCCTTCCGCCGACTCCGCGAGCACTACGGGTCGCTCACGCACGCCATCGCGATGCTCGAGGCGGTCGACCAGGTCGCCCAGGAGCGAGAGCCGAACCCCGCGTTGTACCGGATGCTCGTCGGCGCGCTGCGCACCCTGGCCACGGCGCCGTCGCCGATGGTCGCGCCGGCGTTCTTCTGGAAGCTCCTCTCACTCGAAGGCTTCCATCCCATTCTCGACACCTGCACACGTTGCGGTGACGAAGCCGAGCCCTTCTCCGCCTTCGACTTCGGGGAGGGCGGCGTGCTGTGTGGTGAATGCGCGCGTTTCGCCGGGCGTCGCGTCGATGCGGAGGCGATCGCGTTGTTGCGTCGCATCCTCGGGGGCGACCTGCGCGGCGCGTTGACCGCCCCACCCGACCGGCCCGGCGTCGAGGTCGAGCGGCTCGGGGTCGCCGCGCTCGAATACCACCTCGAGCGCCGCCTTCGTAGCGCGGCGCTACTGTGACCGGCGCTTGGGGGCAGAGCCCCCGCAAGAGATAGGGGGCCAGCGTGCAGACGCTCGGCAACATCCTGTGGCTCATCTTCGTCGGGCTCTGGCTCGCGATCGGCTTCGTCGTGGCCGGGATCATCATGTTCATCCTGCTCATCACGATTCCGTTCGGCATCCAGGCGTTCAAGATGGCCGGCTTCGCGCTGTGGCCGTTCGGCCGCCACGTCGAGTACACCGAACGTGTCGCGAGCCCGCTGCACATCATCGGCAACGTCCTGTGGATCATCTTCGGGGGGCTGTATCTCGCGCTGAACTGCCTTCTCGGCGGCGTGATCCTCTGCATCACGATCATCGGGATCCCGTTCGGCATCCAGGCGTTCAAGCTCATCCCGGTCGTGCTGATGCCCTTCGGAGCCGAGGTGGTGCCGGACAGCGTGCGTCGTTCGGCGCCGGCAGCCGCCTGAGCCCTTTCCCGCTCGGGGTCTCGGGGGTCGCCCCGGTACGATCCGTCGGATGGCCAACCCGGATCTCATGGAGCGCGTGGTCAACCTGTGCAAGCGGCGCGGGTTCGTCTTCCCGTCCAGTGAGATCTACGGGGGCTTCCGGTCGACGTGGGACTACGGCCCGCTCGGGGTGCTCCTCAAGCGCAACGTCAAGGACGCCTGGTGGCGGTCCATGGTCCAGCTGCGGGACGACATCGTCGGCCTCGACGCCGCCATCCTCATGCACCCCCGGGTGTGGGAGGCCAGCGGGCACGTCCAGGCGTTCACCGACCCCCTGGTCGACTGTCGGAACTGCAAGGAACGCTTCCGGGCCGACCATCTGCCCGAATCCGGCGCCTGCCCCAACTGTGGCGCCAAGGGCTCCTTCACCGAAGCGCGTCAGTTCCATCTGATGTTCAAGACGCACGTCGGCCCGATCGAGGACGACGCGTCGATCGCGTATCTCCGCCCCGAGACTGCGCAGGGGATCTTCGTCAACTTCCTCAACGTGCAGACGACGGCGCGTAAGAAGCCCCCGTTCGGCATCGCCCAGATCGGCAAGGCGTTCCGGAACGAGATCACACCCGGGAACTTCATCTTCCGCACGCGCGAGTTCGAAGTGATGGAGATGGAGTACTTCGTGCCCCCCGAGGACGGGCCCCGCTGGTACGAGTACTGGTGCCAGGAGCGGCTGCGCTGGTTCGTCGACCTCGGCATCACCGAGGACCAGCTACGGCTCCGGCCCCACGACCCCGACGAGCTGTCCCACTACTCCGCGGGGACGTCGGACATCGAGTTCGCGTACCCGTGGGGATGGGGTGAGCTCGAAGGCGTGGCGAACCGGACCGACTACGACCTCAAGCGTCATTCGGAGTACTCGGGCCAGGATCTGAGCTACTACGACCAGGACGCCGATCGCCGGTACGTGCCGCACGTGATCGAGCCGGCATTGGGCGCCGACCGGTGCATGCTCGCGTTCCTGCTCGCCGCGTACCACGAGGAAGAGGTACGCGGCGAGAAGCGGACGCTGCTGCGTCTGGACCCGCGCCTCGCGCCGGTCGCGATCGCGGTGTTGCCGCTGTCCCGCAACGAACGGTTGAACCCGGTGGCGCACGAGGTGGCCGATCTGCTGCGACCCCGCTTCATGATCGACGTCGACGACGCCGGCTCCATCGGCCGGCGGTACCGCCGCCAGGACGAGGTCGGGACGCCGCTCTGCGTCACGGTCGACTTCGACACGCTCGACGACCGCTCCGTGACCGTGCGCGACCGCGACTCGATGACCCAGGACCGGGTCCCGATCGACAAGCTCGTTCCGCACCTCGAGGAGCTCCTTCCCCTATGAGCGAGAGCCACTACGAGCTCCTCGGCGTCGAGCCGGACGCGTCGAAGGACGAGATCCGCTCCGCGTACCGGGAGCGTCTCGACGAGCTCAAAGGCAAGGTCGAGAAGGGGCGCTCCGATCAAGCGCGCGACGGGGCGCGGGCGGAGACGGCGCGTGTGAACTCCGCCTGGCAGGTGCTCTCCGACCCGTTCCAGCGCCAGCGATACGACTCCGAGCTCGGCGGCGGCGCGGAGACCGACACCGCCGACCAGGACGAGGAGCCAGAGGAGGAGCCCGCCCCGGCGCGGCCTCGGCGGCGCGGGCTGTTCGAGCCGCGCGAGCGTGACGGGAAGGGCCGTCCCCAGCGCCGTGAGCCGGCGGGTGTACCGGGCGCCGAGGCCGCCCCGCTCGGCCGCCGCCTCGCCGCGCTCGCCATCGACGTGTTGACGATGGGCGCCGTGTTCGTCGGGGTCACCTCGCTGCTCGCATCGATGTCGAGCGACTCGGTGGCGCTCATCATCCTGCTGGTGACCGGCCTCTTCGTCGTCTTCAACGCGTACTTCGTGTTCCCGACGGTCCGCTCGGGCCAGACGCTCGGGAAGCGGATGACGCACATCATGACGGTGGACGCCGACACGGGGGAATTGCCGACCTGGCGCCGCGCCACGCTGCGCTACGTCGTTCCGATCGTGCTCGTCATCGGGCTGCCGGGATCACTGGGTCTCATGGCCGCGCTGCTGTTCGGGATCTCGTGGGTGCTGATCGACACGCGGATCGGGCTCATGGACCGTCTCGGCCACACGCGTGTCGTGCTCGCTCGCTACCGCCCCGAACGACCTCAGTAGGCTCGAGAGTGGAGAAGTCGAGAGCCGGGCACGGGCAGACGTCGCCGGAGGTGAGCATGCAGTACGTCTACGCCTTCGAGGAAGGCGGCAAGGACCAGAAGTTCCTGCTCGGCGGCAAAGGCGCCAACCTCGCCGAGATGACGAACCTCGGCCTGCCCGTCCCGCCCGGCTTCACGATCACCACCGAGGCGTGCAACGCGTACATGGCCGCCGGCGACCGACTCCCGGACGGCTTGATGGACGAGGTCGCCGCCGCGCTCGAGATGCTCGAGTCGAAGATGGGCAAGCGGCTCGGGGACGACGCCGACCCGCTGCTCGTCTCCGTGCGCTCGGGGGCGCCGTTCTCGATGCCGGGGATGATGGACACCGTCCTCAACCTCGGCCTCAACGACCGCTCGGTCGGCGGCCTGGCCAAGCAGACCGGGAACGAGCGCTTCGCCTACGACTCGTACCGGCGGTTCGTGCAGATGTTCGGCAAGATCGTGCTCGACATCGACGGCGAGCTCTTCGAGGAGGAGCTCGAGAAGCTCCGCCACGAGCGGGGCGTCGCGACCGACCCCGAGCTCTCGGCTACCGATCTCGCCGAGCTGGTCGAGACGTTCAAGAGCATCGTCAAGCACGAAGCCGGGGTCGACTTCCCCCAGGACCCGAAGGAGCAGCTGCGGTACGCGATCGAAGCCGTGTTCAAGAGCTGGAACGGCAAGCGTGCCCGCGACTACCGCCGGTTCGAGGGCATCCCGGACGACCTCGGCACCGCCGTCAACGTCCAGGCCATGGTGTTCGGCAACAAAGGCGACGACTCCGGCACGGGTGTCGCGTTCACACGCGATCCGGCCACGGGTGAGAATCGCCCGTACGGCGACTTCCTTCGCAACGCCCAGGGCGAAGATGTCGTCGCCGGCATCCGCGAGGTCGACAAGCTCGACGCGATGGCGCAGCACTTCCCGGAGAGTCACGCCCAGCTGCTCGAGGTCATGCAGACCCTGCAGAGCCACTTCCGCGACATGTGCGACATCGAGTTCACCATCGAGCAGGGTCGCTTGTTCCTGCTCCAGACGCGTGTCGGCAAGCGCACGGCCGCCGCCGCGCTCCGCATGGCCGTCGAGATGGTCGAAGAAGGGCTCATCGACAAGGCCGAGGCTGTGCGCCGGGTCGAGCCCGCCCAGCTCGATCAGCTGCTGCACCCGCAGTTCGATCCCGACGCGTCGTACGAGGCCTTGACCAGGGGGCTGAACGCGTCGCCCGGTGCCGCGGTGGGCAAGGTCGAGTTCACCGCCGACGGCGCCGAGGCCGCCGCCGAGCGCGGCGAGCACGTGATCCTCGTCCGACCTGAGACGTCGCCCGACGACGTGCACGGGATGATCGCCGCCGAGGGCATCCTCACATCACGCGGCGGGCTCGTGAGCCACGCGGCCGTGGTGGCGCGGGGCATGGGCAAGCCCGCGGTGTGCGGCGCGTCGGCGCTCGACATCGACGTCGACGCGAAGCGCGTGTCCGTCGACGGCACCACTGTGCACGAAGGCGACATGATCTCGATCAACGGGACGACGGGCGACGTCGTGCTCGGCGCGGTGCCCGTCGTGACGCCCGAGCCCACCGGGCCGTTCGCCACGATCCTCGAGTGGGCCGACGAGTTCCGCCGCCTCGGCGTGCGGACCAACGCCGACCTCCCCGAGGACGCCAAGAAGGCGCGCGAGTTCGGCGCCGAGGGCATCGGGCTGTGCCGGACCGAGCACATGTTCCTCGGCGAACGGCTCCCACTCGTGCAGCGCTTCATCCTGGCCGACACCGAGAAGGAGGAGCACGCCGCGCTCGAGGAGCTGGAGGCACTCCAGCGCGCCGACTTCCTCGGGATCCTCGACGCGATGGACGGGCTCCCGGTGACGGTGCGGCTCCTCGATCCGCCGTTGCACGAGTTCCTGCCCGACGTCGAGGAGCTGCTCGTGCGCGACGCCAAGGGGCAGCTCGACGACGCCGGGCGCAAGCTGCTCGCCGCCGCGCAGGCGTGGCGGGAGTCCAACCCGATGCTCGGCACGCGCGGCTGCCGGCTCGGGATCATCAAGCCCGGGCTGTACCGCATGCAGGTGAAGGCGCTGCTCGAAGCGGCCGTCGAGCGCAAGATCGCCGGCGGCGACCCGCGAGTCGAGATCATGATCCCCCTGGCCGTCACCGAGCCCGAGCTGAAGTTCCTCGTGGACGAGGTGCGCGAGGTTGCGGAGTCGCTCTTCTCCGAGATGCCCGAGGGCGTGTCGTTCCTCGTGGGCACCATGGTCGAGACGCCTCGCGCCGCCATCGACGCGCACGACATCGCCGAGGTCGCGGAGTTCTTCTCGTTCGGCACGAACGATCTCACTCAGATGACGTTCGGCTTCTCGCGCGACGACGTCGAGGGCCGATTCATGCCCAAGTACCTCGAGCTCGATCTGCTGCCGGCCAACCCGTTCGAGACCATCGACGTCGAGGGCGTCGGCCGGCTGGTGCGTGACGCCGTGACGGACGGGCGCAAGGCACGGCCCGACCTCAAGCTGGGGATCTGCGGTGAGCACGGTGGCGACCCGCGGTCGGTGCAGTTCTTCCACGAGATCGGGCTCGACTACGTCTCGTGCTCGCCCTATCGCGTGCCGCTCGCCCGGCTCGCGGCCGCGCACGCGGCGCTCGGCTCGGGAGGGCCGTCCACGTCCGCGTAACTCGTCACACCCTGCCGGTACGCTCGCTCCATGGAGCCCGTGATCATCGAGCAGGGTGTGGCCGTGCAGCGCGCGCACCCCGACGCCGACGCGTTCGTCGGCGGGCGGCTCCGACGTCGCGAGGAGCGCGAGGCCGAGTTCGCCGCCGCCCTGGCGCCGGGCGCGACGCGCCCCGTCGGGGCCGGGCACCGGCGAGTCCGCGAGGAGGCCGACCCCTACCGCTTGTGCTTCGAGCGCGATCTCGACCGCGTGAAGCACTCCCGTCCATGGCGCCGGCTGGCGGGCAAGTGCCAGGTGTTCATCGCCCCCGAGGACGATCACCTGCGTACCCGCCTCACACACGCGGTCGAGGTCGCCCAGGTCGCCGTCGGCGTCGCGCGGGTCGCGAACTTGTGCCTGCCGTTGGTCGAATCCATCGCGCTCGCCCACGACTGCGGCCACGGGCCTGCCGGTCATGCATCCGAGCAGGCGTTCTCGCCGTACCTTCCCGGCACCGGGTACGACCACGCGGTGTACGGGGCTGACGTCACGCTCGCGCCGCTGAACCTGTGTCTCGAGACGCTCGATGGCGTGCGCAACCACTCCTGGCGCCGCCCCGCGCCCGCAACGCCCGAAGGGGAGGTCGTGGCGTGGGCAGACCGCATCGCGTACGTGTGCCACGACTTCGAGGACGCGGTGCGGGCCCGCATCCTCACGCCCGACGACCTGCCGCCCGAGGTCCGGGACGTCGTAGGCGACCATCGCCCCGACCAGGTCGGGACGTTCGTGCACGCGGTGCTCGACGCCATCGACCGCACCGGCGAGGTCGGGATGACCGAGCCCGCGGCGTCGGCGTTGACCACGTTCCGTGACTTCAACTTCGAGCGCATCTACCTGCGGCCCGCGGCCCGTGCCCAGGCCGAGAAGGTCGTCCACCTGCTCCGCGGGCTGGTCGAGCACTTCGCCGACGCGCCCGGGCGCCTCCCCGACATCGCCGACGGGACGTACCCGCCCGTCGCGCCCGGTTCTCCGGAGGGCGCCGCGCTCGCGGTGCAGTACGTCAGCGGCATGACGGACCGGTTCGCGCTCGCGCTCGGCGTCGAGCTGCTCGGCTGGCGGCCGGAGGCGCTTCCTCGCGGCGTGTGAGTTGGGGGGACGCGCCTGCCGGCGGTCGCCCCGTCGTAACCTGACGCCCGATGGGCATCCTCGACGACGACGTCGCCAAGGTCCGGGAGTCGACCGACCTCGTGGCGCTGGCGGGGGAGCACATCGCCCTGAAGCGCGTCGGTCGCCGCTTCATGGGCCTGTGCCCGTTCCACACCGAGAAGACCCCGTCGTTCTCCATCAACCCCGAGCTCGGCGTGTACCACTGCTTCGGCTGCCAAACGAGCGGCGACGCGATCACGTTCATCCGGGAGACCGAGCACCTGGACTTCGTCGAGGCCGTCGAGCGGCTCGCGGCGCGCGCCGGCATCACGCTCCGGTACGACAGCGCCAACGTCGGCAAGGACCGCAAGCGCAAGGAGCGCCTCAGCGAGGTCGTCGGCGCCGCGATCGCGTTCTACCACCGCCTCCTCGTGGAGGCGCCGGAAGGCGGTCCGGCGCGCAAGCACCTCCGCAGCCGGAACTTCGACGGCGACGCTGCCCGCCGGTTCCAGCTCGGCTGGGCCCCCGAGGGGTTCGACAGCTTGAGCGTGCACCTGCAGCGCGACGGCTTCGAGCGCAAGGACGTCGTCGACGCCGGCCTCGCGTTCGTGAACCGCGCCAACAAGCTCCAGGACCAGTTCCGGTCGCGGCTCATGTTCCCGATCTACGACTCGCGCGGCGAGCCCGCGGGCTTCGGCGGGCGGGCGCTCGGTGATCAGATGCCGAAGTACAAGAACTCGCCCGAGACGCCGATCTACCAGAAGAGCCGGCTGCTGTACGGGCTCAACTGGGCGAAGGGTGAGATCGTGGCGCGGGGCGACGTCGTGATCTGCGAGGGCTACACCGACGTCATGGCGTTCGCCCTCGCCGGCACGCCGAACGCGGTCGCCACGTGCGGCACCGCGCTCGCCGACGAGCACTTCCAGATCCTCAAGAACCTCGCTCGCAAGGTCGTGCTCGCGTACGACGCCGACAGCGCGGGCCAAGCGGCCGCCGAGCGCTGGTACCAGTGGGAGCAGAGCTTCGAGGTGCAGGTGCAGGTGGCGGACTTGCCACCCGGCCGCGACCCGGGGGACCTCTGGAAGGACGACCCGGCCGCGCTCACGACGGCGATCGAGCGGGCGGCGCCGTTCCTCCAGTTCCGGATCGACCGTCTCCTTGCGGGCGCCGACCTGCGCACGCTCGAGAGCCGCGCCCGCGCCGCCGAGGATGCGGCCGGCATCGTCGCCGAGCATCCCAACGAGCTCGTGCGCGACCAGTACGTCATGAAGCTCGCCGGGACGCTCGACATCGATGCCGACCGGTTGCGTGCTGCTGTGCGCGCCGGGCCCCGGCGTCGGACGGCCCGCGAGTCGCGCCCTCCCGGCGACGGCGAGGACAGACCGCGACCGCGCCCGCTGCAGGTCGACCGGCGCGAGCTCGACGTCCTGCGGTGGGCGATCCACCGTCCGGAGCTCGTGGCCGACTGGCTCGACGCCTCGCTGTTCATCGACCCGACCGCGCGATCGGTGTTCGAGCTCCTCGTCGAGTCACCGACGTTCCACGAGGCGCTCGACGCCAGCGACGGGCCGACGCGGGAGCTGCTCCAACGACTCGCGGTCGAGGAGCCCGAGGTCGTCGAGGACGCCGACGAGCTCGCGACGCTGCGAGCACGACTGATGACCAACACGGTCGAGCCCGCCGCGCAGCGGCTGCTCACCGCGATGCTCCGCGACGGCGACGAACGCGGCAGCGAAGTGAAGACGCACCTGTCCGCGATGGCGCACCATCGCGAGATCGGCGACTGGGAAGCCGCACGTCACGACGCGGAGCAGTTGGTAGGGTGGACAGTCGCCCGAACCGCGAGCGTCGAAGGGGCGGAGTAGCAGGGTCCGTGGACGAGTCCGAAGCGACGCCGAGCGCGACGAGTCATCCCGAACCTGCTTCGGGTACGCCGGACGGCGCGAAGCCGAACGCCGTGCCGGACGCCGGTGTCGAAGGACTGCTCGCGGTGGTCAAGGAACGCGGGTTCGTCACGACGGGTGAGATCTTCGCCGCGTTTCCCGGCCTCGAGCCGGAGACCGCCGAGCTCGCCGCGATCTACTCGGGCATCAGCGCCCGCGGGGTCCAGGTGGTCGACGAGATCGCCGAGGAGCTCGAGCGGGAGGACCAGCGACGCGCGGTGCCCGAGGAGCGATCGAACCACCGCAGCCGCGGCTCGGAACCTGGTCGGTCGAGCGGCGTGGTCACCCGCCCCGGCACGGCGCCGGCCACGAAGGAACCCGTCTCGCGACTCGGGAAGCTCGGTGAGCCCGCGGCGCGGCACGAGCGCACTGAGATCGGAAGCTTCGACCCGGTGCGCATGTACCTCAAGGAGATCGGGAAGGTGCCGCTGCTCACCGCGGAGCAGGAGGTCACGCTGGCGCAGCGCATCGAGGCCGGTCTGCACACGACGGAGAGACTCGAGCTCGAGCCGAACCTCACGGAGGAGGCACACGCGAGCCTCGAAGCCGTCGCCACCGACGGTCGACTTGCCCGGCGCCAGCTCACCGAGGCCAACCTGCGGCTCGTCGTCTCGATCGCCAAGCGCTATGTCGGCCGCGGGATGGCACTGCTCGACCTCGTCCAGGAGGGCAACCTCGGCCTGATCCGGGCCGTCGAGAAGTTCGACTACACGAAGGGCTTCAAGTTCTCGACCTACGCGACGTGGTGGATCCGTCAGGCGATCACCCGCGCAATCGCCGACCAGGCGCGCACGATCCGGATCCCCGTCCACATGGTCGAGACCATGAACAAGGTGCTGAGGATCCAGCGTCAGATGCTCCAGGAGCTCGGACGCGAACCGACCGTCGACGAGGTCGCGATCAAGGTCGAGATGACGCCGGATCGTGTCCGCGAGATCCAGCGCATCGCACAGGAGCCCGTGTCGCTCGAGACCCCGGTGGGGGAGGAGGACGACAGCTTCCTCGGCGACTTCGTCGAGGACCCCGCCGCGATCGCGCCCGCCACCGCCGCCGCCCGCGCTCTCCTCACCGAGGCGATCGTCGAGGCGCTCGAGGAGCTGAACGACCGCGAGCGGCAGGTGGTGCGGTTGCGCTTCGGTCTCGACGACGGGCAGGTGCGCACTCTCGAGGAGGTCGGCAAGGAGTTCGGCGTCACGCGCGAGCGCATTCGCCAGATCGAGTCGAAGACGCTCGCCAAGCTGCGTCACCCCACCCGCTCGCAACGTCTGCGCGACTACCTCGAGGAGCCCTGAGCCGGCCCGGAGCGGCGCCGCGTAGATTGCGCGCGGGGCCGTAGCTCAGCGGTCAGAGCAGCCGACTCATAATCGGTTGGACGGAGGTTCGACCCCTCCCGGCCCCACCGACGCTGCTGCGGACCGGTGCGTGCGCGAGACTCCCATCGGCGGACTCCGGACCCGTTCGAGTGCAGGGGGACAGATGGCGGACGAAGCGTTGGGGCCGATCAGCTACCTGGTCGTCCAGTTTCCGGGGAGCAAGATGACCGGCGAGGGCTTCCCGATCCTCGTCGACCTCGTCGACCGGGGCCTGATCCGGATCCTCGACCTCGTGTTCGTCACGCGGGACGCGGACGGCTCGATTCGAACCGTCGAGCTGAGCGACCTCGACCGGGACGGCCGGATGGACCTGGCGGTGTTCGAGGGTGCGTCGTCGGGCCTCCTCGACGACAGCGATCTCGCCGACGCCGCATCGGTCATCGACCCGGGCTCGTCCGCCGGCATCCTGATCTTCGAGAACCGGTGGGCGACTCCGTTCGCGCAGGCGCTGCGGCGAGGCGGCGCGGAGCTCGTGGCGGCCGGCTACATCCCGCAGGACGCGCTCCTCGCGTCGCTCGACGCGACGGAAACGTGATCAGCCGAAGGAGGACATGACCGATGCCCGGACTCCTACGAGGTGTCGCACGAACCGCAGTCGTCGCAGGGACCGCCACCGCGGTCTCGAATCGCGTCTCCCGCCGGCAGGCCAACCGGTGGTCCCAGCAAGACGAGCAGCAGGACGCGCAGGAGCAGAATGCGCAGCCGCAGTACCAGCAGCCGGCGCCGGCGGCTCCGCCCGATACCGTCTCGCAGCTGAAGGAATTGGCGGAGCTCAAGTCCCAGGGGATCCTGACGGACGCCGAGTTCGAAGCGCAGAAGGCCAAGATCCTGGCGTCGTAAGACTCAATTCGCCGCGGCGCTGTCTGTCTCCGAGCAACTCGGATTGCCGCACGACGGCGCCGTGCGCTGAGCCGCCTCAGGACGAGACGATCTTCGCCTTCATCTGCTCGAACTCGGCGTCCGAGATCGCGCCCTGCTTCTTCAGGTCGTTCAGGCGGGCGAGCTCATCAACGGGGCTCGCCGAAGATCCGGCGACGCTGCGGATATAGGAGCGCTGCGCTTCGGCCGTTTCCGCTGCGTGCTCACTCATCTTGTGGCCACGGGCGATCAGGTACACGAACACGCCCAGATAGGGCAGCACGAGCACGAAGATCACCCAAAGTGCCTTGGCAACCCCGCCGAGGTCTCGGCTCCGGAAGATGTCCGAGAACACGACGATGAGCAACCAGATCCAGATGAAGAAGAGGAAGAAGTAGAGGATCGAGAGGAAGGCCTGACCGCTTCCGAAGTCTTCTGCGAGGGTCACGGTTGCTTCTTTCTGACTGCCGTTGCCATGGTCATACCACGCCCGCGCCGGTCGCGACAGGTCAGCGATAGGGTCGTCGGATGGATTCGTTCGAGGGAAAGCTCGCGGTGGTGACGGGCGGCGGCACCGGGATGGGCCGTGAGCTGGTGGTCCAGTTGGCGGCCGACGGCTGCTCGGTGGCGACTTGCGACGTCATCGTCGACAACGCCAGCGAGACCGCGGTGCGGGCCGAGAAGGAGGCTCCGGCGGAGCGTCCGGATCACGGCGCACGAAGCTGACGTGTCGGACGAAGAGCAGATGAACCGATTTCCGCGACGAGGTCGCGGCCCGGCACGAGACGGACCACATCGACCTGCTGTTCAACAACGCCGGCGTCGGCGGTGGCAACAGCTTTCTCACCGGCTCCGCGAGGCATGGGACAAGACCTTCGCGCGTCGACTGGGGCGGCGTCTACAACAGCATGCGTGCGTTCACCGACATGGTCGTCGCCAGCGAGGACGCGTACGTCGTCAACACGAGCAGCGTGAACGGGTTCTGGGCCGCGCTCGGTCCCGGCATCCCGCACACCGCCTACAGCGCGGCCAAGTTCGCCGTGAAGGGGTTCACCGAGGCACTCATCGAGGACTTCCGGGTGAACGCCCCACACGTGAAGGTCGCCGTGGTGATGCCCGGCCACATCGGCACCGACATCGTGCTCAACAGTCGCGAGCTCCTCGGGGTCGACCTCGCCGAAGCGCGCACGCAGATGGCGCGCCGCGGGCTGCCGACCGACGGGCTGTCGGACGACGACATCCAGAACATGATGAGGATGTTCGGCGAGATGTTCCGCGACAACGCGCCGGTCACCGCCGAGCAGGCGGCGACGATCATCCTCGACGGGGTGCGAGCGGGGAAGTGGCGCATCCTGGTGGGGGACGACGCCGAGGCCCTCGACCAGGCGGTACGGCGCGATCCCGAAGGCGCCTACGGCGAGAACGGTTTGAACCTCGGCACGATCATCGGCCAGTAGCCCGCCAGGCCGGTCCACCTGGGGGGAGACGGGCCAGATGGCACCGGTACTTTCGATCGCCGTGCGAGCCCGGAGCCAGGTCAGGTCTGCGCCGCGTTGCTCGCCGTCGTGCTGACGGCGGGGTGCAGCGGGAACGGGAACGGCGACGGCGAGGGGAAGGCCTCGCCGCCGCCGGCTGCGACGACGATGGAGGCGGCGTTCCCGGACGCCCGCTCCGAGGTCGCCGGCGCGTTCTGGGACGGGAAGATCGCGGTGGCGGGCGGGCTCACGCCCGACCAGTCCACGGACGGCTTCGACCTCTTCGACGTGGCGAGCCGCACATGGTCGTCGGGTCCAACGCTCCCGCACCACTACGACCACTCGTCGCTCGCCGAGCTGGGCGGCCGCGTGTACCTCGTCGGCGGGTACACCGGTGTGCTGTCGAACCCGACGAACGAGGTCTTCAGCCTCGGCCCGGGCGAGAGCGCGTGGCTGTCGGAGCCGGCCCTGGCCACGCGCCGCGGCGCGCTCGCAACGGCGGCGGCGGACGGCAAGCTCGTCGCCATCGGCGGTGTCGACGAGAACGGCAACGTCCTCACGAGCACCGAGATCTTCGCGCCCGGAGTCGGGTGGTCTCCGGGGCCGAAGCTACGCGTCCCTCGTGAGCATCTCGCGGCGGCGACGGCCGGCGACAAGATGTACGCGATCGCGGGTCGGAACGGCAACGGCGCGACCAGGTCGGTCGAGTCGCTCATCGTGGGGAGCGACCAGTGGAACGACGAGCCACCGATGCACGACGCCCGCAGCGGCATCGGCGCGGCGACCACCGCTTCCGGTCGCATGTGCACGGGGGGCGGCGAGGTGCCAGGGCGACCGACCACGGTGCCGACCATCGAGTGCTTCCATCGCGGCCGGTGGCGCCGCGTGGCGACCATGAGCGTCCCCCGGCACGGCCTGGCGATCGTGGCCGAGGGCAACCACGTCCACTTCGTCGCCGGCGGCCCGCAACCCGGGGCGTCGTTCAGCGACACCCACGAGGTCCTGCCGGTCTGACTACGGGGTCGTGCCGGGTCCGTTCGGCGACGCGGTAATGGTCTCGCTCTGCTGGCGAACCCGCTCGAGCCCGAGCTCGACCGCCGCTTGCGCCTTCTCGACGGGACGGCTCTGACGCGCGTCCTCGATCCAGCGCCGGATCTGCTCGTAGCGCTCACGTCCCGCTTTGGTGCCGAGGTAGTAGCCGACGGCGAGGCCGGCGAGAAGTCCCACTCGAAATCGCATGTCGAGGTTTGTACCGCGGCGCGCCCCGCCTCGTACACCTCGCGTTGCCGCACGAACATACGTTCGCTATGATGCACGCGCCACTTCCCCCTACCCGAGGGGGAAGGAGCCGGCGCCCGTGGGTTACCGGGGCAAGGTCGAGGAGCAAGAGCGGGCGCGGGCGATGCGCGCCCGGAACCGCACCCTCGCCGACATAGCGAAGACGCTCGGCGTCTCGAAGTCGTCGGTGTCGCTCTGGGTCCGCGACGTCCCGTTCACTCCATCGCTCCGTCTGCGCGGGCCGCACCGGCGTCCACACCCGGCGCACGAAGCCAAGCTGCGCCAGATCGAGGAGCTCAACGCCGAGGGCACTGAGCGAATCGGCAACCTCAGCGAGCGAGCGTTCCTCGCCGCTGGAACCGCGCTGTACGCCGGGGAAGGGGCGAAGGGCGACGGCGCGGTCCAGTTCGCGAACACGGATGCGCGGATGATCCGGTTCTTCTGCGCCTGGCTGCGTCACTTCTTCGCGGTCGACGAGTCGCGCCTTCGAGTACGCGTCTACCTGCACCAGGGCCTCGACCTAGAAGCGGCCGAGGCCTTCTGGTCGGAGCTGACGGGTGTCCCCCGCGAGCAGTTCCGGCAAGCTCACCGTGCAGTACCCGATGCCGGCATTCGTCACAACAAGCACGAGCACGGCTGCGCGTACGTGTACTACTGCTGTTCGAAGACGCACCGACAGATCATGGGGCTAATTCGCGCTTTGCTATCCTCGGAAGCCATTCCGGGGTAGCTCAATAGGTGGAGCAGCGGCCTGTTAAGCCGATGGCTGCGGGTTCGAGTCCCGCCCCCGGAGCTCACACTCCGCCGAGCGCACGCACGATCTTGCCCAACGACGAGAAGTCCTCGCGGCCGTAGCCGGCTGCGCCGGCGGCGCCGAGGAACTGGCGCACGACGCCCGACGTGAAGAGCGGCGTGTCCGTGCGAGCTGCGAAGCCGATCGCGAGGTCGAGGTCCTTGGCCATGAGGTCGGTCATGAAGCCCGGTTGCCAGTCGTTGGAGGCGGGGCCGTCCGGGAGCACGCCCTCGAACGGGATGCGAGTTCGCACCGCGTTGCAGTCACCGGTCGAGCGTGTGATCACGTCGTGCAGCTTGCGCAGGTCCACGCCCGCCTTGGCCGCCATGGCCGTGGCTTCGGCCGTCGCCAGCATCTGTGCGGCGTAGATGAGGTTGTTGCACAGCTTGACGATCTGACCGGTGCCGGGCCCGCCGACGTGCACGATCGTTCCCGCGAACGGGTCGAGCGCGGGCCGGACCGCCGTCAGCACGTCGGCGTCGCCGCCCACCATCAGCGTGAGCGAGCCCCGCTCGGCGCCCACGGTGCCGCCCGACAACGGAGCCTCCAGGTAGCGCGCCCCCGTCGCGCCCACCCGTTCGTGCTGCGCCCGTTCGACATCGGGATCGATGGTCGAGGTGTCGACGACGATCTTGCCTTCGTCGAGCGCGGGCGCCGCCGCATCGAGAACATCGACGACGTCGGACGGAGCGGGGCACGCAGAGGATCGTGACCTCGCTGGCGCGCACGACGTCGGCGGGAGTGCCGCCGTCGGTCGCACCGGCTGCGACCGCCAGGTCGATCGGGACGCGACTCCGCGACGTCACGGTCACGTCGTGACGCGCGTCGACGAGGTGGCGCGTCATCCGCAGTCCCATGGCTCCCAACCCGATGAATCCGATGTCCATGCGACTACGGTAACCGGGCAGATGGCGCAGAGATCCGGCGACGCGGGCCTCCAAGGGTTCGCGCAGAGTGTCGAGCTCGCGCTCGTGCAGGCCTACACCGAGGCGTCGAGCACCGGAAAGGTCACGACACCGGCCGCGCTCGAAGCGACGACTGCGTTCGGCCAGCACCACCAGGAACACGCGCGCGCGTTGGGTGACGCGGCCGGGAGCCGTGCTGCAGACGCACCGAATCGCCGGCTCGTGAACATGTTCCGTGCCGATCTGAGGAAGGCTCCCGACGAGGCCGCCGCGCTCGACGTGCTGCTCCGGCTCGAGAACGAGGCCGCGTCCACGTACGTGTTCGCGCTCGGCTCCCTCGAGGCGACCGAGGCGCTCCGGCTCGCGGCGTCGATCCTCCCGGTCGAGTCGCAGCACGCCGTGGTCCTGGCCGACTTCCTGCAGCGGGACCCTCGACAGACGCTCCCGAGCTTCGAGACGGCCGACGAGGCGCTGACGCCCGACCAGTTCCCGGCGTCGTGAGCATGAGCGACGCCCTCAGCCGGCGGCGGTTCCTCCAGATCGGCGGGACCGTCTCGATGGGTGCCGTCCTGGCGGCCTGCATCGGCGGCGGATCCACCAAGAGGATGCCTGACAGCTCGGGCGGTGCCGCGGGGAGGCGGGCGGACGCCGGCATCCTCCGGACGCTGTCGTCGGTCGAGGCGGCAGCCGTCGTCGTGTACGCGACCGCCCTCGATGCCGGGCTGTTCACGACTCCGTCCGTCGCCGACCTCGCCAAGCTGTTCCGGTCACACCATCGCGAGCACGCGGAGCTGTTCGAGCGGACGACGACAGACCTCGGTGGAACGCCCTTCACGGATCCGAATCCCGCGGTCGTCCAGCAGCTCCAGCCCGCCCTCGATGGCCTCAGTGACGAAGCCGCCGCGGTACGCCTCGCGTTCGACGTCGAGACGATCCTCGCCGACACGTACCAGGCGACGATGGGAAGCTTCGCCGACAAGAGCTTCAATGTCTCCGCCATGAGTGTCGGGGGGGCCGAGGCCCGTCACGTCGCCGCCCTGGCGCCGTCGCTCGGGCTGGCGCCGGTGCCACAGGCATTCGAGACGCCGGAGCGAGCCGTCCCGGCGGGGACTGGCGTGTAGGGCTGACCCAAACCATTCTCGGCAGCAAAACCGTCGCATAGCGACCGTTTCCCTTCCGAGAACGTGGTTGGGCGCGCGAACGTGCCGTGTAGCGTCGTTCCCCGATGGGCGGGCGCGCTGCAGGCGACACTTCGCTCGACGTCGTCACGGTCCCGACCTGGCGCGAGCTTCGCCGCCGGCTGCCCCAGCTGCTCGTCGGGATCCCGGTCCTCGGTGTCGGCATCGCCCTGACGCTCCAGGCGCGGCTCGGCGTGAGCCCGTACGACGTGCTTCACCAGGGCATCGCCCACAAGGTCGGCTTGAGCGTCGGGACGGTCGTGATCCTCGTCGGCCTTGTCATCCTCCTGTTCTGGATCCCGCTCCGGCAACGGCCCGGCATCGGGACCGTGCTCAACACCCTGACGGTCGGCCTGGTGATCGACCTGGCGCTGCACGTGGTGCCGGAGCCCGACGCGCTGGCGGCCCGCATCCCGTTGCTGGTCGTCGGCATTCTCGTCACCGGGCTGGGGATGGGCCTGTACATCGGGGCCGGCCTCGGGCCCGGCCCGCGCGACGGGCTCATGACGGGCATCGCGGCCAGGGGATTTCCGCTCTGGGCGGTGCGCACCGTGCTCGAGCTCGTCGCGCTGGCGGCCGGGTGGGTACTCGGCGGGAACGTCGGCGTCGGAACGGTCGTCTTCGCGTTCAGCATCGGCCCGCTCGGGCACTTCTTCCTCGCCCGCTTGCACCTCGGCGCCGAGGAGGTTCCGGAGGACTTCGCGCCGGGCACAGTGGGGGAGTGACGAACGTGGTCCGGGTCGGCGTCATCGGCACCGGCTTCGGCGCCCGTGTCGTCGCGCCCGTGTTCGCGGCGACGGACGGCTGCGAAGTCGTCGACGTGGTCAGCGCCCGCGACTCCACCGCCGTCGCCGAGCTCTGCCGTCGCGACCTCGATCTCGTGTCCATCCATTCGCCGCCGTTCCTGCACGCCGAGCACGTCCGCGCCGCGGTCGGTGCCGGCCACCACGTCATGTGCGACAAGCCGTTCGGCGTGAACGCCGACGAGGCGGCCGAGATGGTCGAGCTGGCGGATGCCGGCGAGGTCGTGCATGCCGTGAACTTCGAGTTCCGGCATCAGCCTTCGCGCATGCGGGTTCACGAGCTCGTGCGGAGCGGTGCCATCGGGCGCGTCGAGCACGTGCAGTGGACGTACACCGGCGCCGTGTTCCGTCGCCCGCTCCGGGAGCACGGCTGGCTCTTCGACCGGTCGCGCGGCGGAGGCTGGGTCGGCGCGTGGGGATCGCATGCCGTCGACACCCTGCGGTGGCTGCTCGGCGAGGTCCGGGGCGCGGCCGCCCGGTGCCGGGTGACGATCCCCGAGCGTCCCGACCGCGACGGCCGCCCGCAGCCCGTCGACGCCGAGGATGCCTTCACAGCCTGGCTGGAGTTCGAATCCGGATCGACGGCGGTGCTGGACAGCTCCTCGTCGGCGGCGGCGACGGTCGCGCAGCGCATCGTGGTCACGGGCTCGGATGGTGTCGTGGAGGTCGTGGCGGACGCGAAGGTCGTGTCGCGACTCGCCGACGGGACCCGCGACGAGTACGTGCCGGACGAAACCGCCGCCGACCCGCACTTGGTGCCGATGCGGGGGTGGGCCGAGAAAGTGCGCGACGCCGTACGCGAGGGTGAGCCGCTGACCCCGAACTTCGCGGACGGGCTCGCGTGTCGCCGGGTTCTCGACCGCTTCCTGGCGGGCTGAGCGCGGCCCGCGCCGGGTCAGGCGACCTCGGTGGTGCCGCGGGGGCTGAGCTCCCGCCCGCCGGTGGCGGCGAGGTGGAACGCGGTCTGCCAGCCCGTGGCGGGGACGCCGAGCGCGTCGAGCCGAGATCGGGCTTCGGCGCCGGCCGGCTCCGCCTCGGGATCCTCGAGCGCGGCAAGCGCGTGGGAGTGGGCCAGCCGGGCCAGCGCCTGGTCGAGCGGTGACTCCGTGCCGTCGGCGAGGGCGAGCGCGGTCGCGCACGCCTCACGCGCGGCACGCGTCGTCTCCGAGTTGTGCGCAGGCAAGACCCCGCGCCATCCACGACTCGAGGTGGTCGAGGTAGCTCCCGATGGGAAGCGCGTTGGCGCGATCTGTGAGCGCGACCGCCCGCTCGGGCTGGCCCGCCGCCGCCAGCACCATGGCTTCGGCGCCGGCGCTCGCCACCAGCAGCGCGTCGGTGTCGTCGCGGGGCGCGTCGAGTTGCGAGAGCGCGCCGTCGACGTTTCCGCCCTGCAACAGTGCCCGGCTCATGCCGACGCGCGACTCCGTGTTGGCGATGCTCTGCTCGTCGTTCCACGCATCGATTGCCGACTGGAACTCCCGGTTCGCGCGCTGGGCGTCGCCGAGGTGCGTGGCGAGGGCGCCCGCGACCGCAGCCGGAATGGCGACGAGGCCGGGGTCGCCGAGCTCGTCGGTGAACGTCGCCACTTCGGCGTGGAGGGCCTCGGCTTCGTCGAGCCGTCCGAGACAGCCGAGGGCGCGCGCCGCCGGTGCGATCGACTGCACCTCTCCCCAGCGGTCACCGATCTCCTGGAAGAGCAGGCGCGCCTCGCGTGAACGTTCGATCGCCACGGTCGGACGCCCTGTCCACATCGCGACGTTGGCGAGGAGCACGCCCATCATCCCGTTCGCCCAGCGGTCCGCGCCCTCGGACCCTTCGCGGAGCACGTCGGAGGCGAGTTGTTCCGCCTCTGCCAGCTGGCCCTGGTTGAACCGCACCCAGGCGAGCAGCCCGAGCGCCCACGAGAGCCCGCCCCAATCACCGATCTCGGCGAACACCGCCGCCGACTGGTTGATGCGCTCCTCGGCTTCCTCTGGGTGCCCCCGCGTGAACGCGATCCACGCCAGGTTCTGGAGCGCCCACGCCTCGCCCCGACGCTCCGGGATCCCGCGGAACGTCGCCAGCGCCTGCTGGATCGCGGCTTCAGAATCGTCGAGCTCGCCGCGGAACATGAGCGTCATCCCCCGCCCTCGCAGCGCGTTCGCGAGGCCGTGGTCGTCGCCGAGCGCGCGCCACTCCGCTACTGCCTGCTCGTAGGTGGCGTCCGACCCGATGAGGTTGCCTTCCTTCTGCTCGCAGTCGGCGAGCACCGTGAGGGCGCGTGCCGAGGCGACACGATCGCCTGCCGCACGCGCCGCGTTGAGCAGCTCGGTGATCTCCTCGCGTGCACCGGCGAGGTCACGCTGCTCGACGCGCGCCTGGTCGCGGGCCAGGCGGAGCCGGGATCGCGTCGTGTCGGAAGTGTCGTCGGGAAGGACGGCGAGCGCCTGCTCGTAGCGACGCTGCGCACGCGGCCACGCCTCGACCTCCTCGGCGCGCATCGCGGCCTGCTCGAGGGCGTCGACGGCGCGGACCCGGAGGTCGGACGGCACTCCCTCGACCCGGCCGAGCTCGCTCACGAGCTCCGCCGCGATGCCGAAGTGATGCGCGATCGGGTCGACCGGCTCGTCGTCGCCGCGACTGCGGTCCACCAGCCATCCACCCAGCGCGGCGTGGCGACGTGCCCGCTCGGCCTTGGTCAGGGTGCCGTAGGCGACCTCGCGGATCAGCTCGGACTTGAACGAGAACTCGCCGTCCTCGAGCACGACGAGGTCCCGGTCGGCCAGGGCCGCCAACGCGCGCTCGGCGCCGGCCAACGACTGGGCGTCGCCCAGGCCCACGACGACCTCGGTCGGACCGCTCGACCCGACGACCGCGCAGTCCTCGAGCACGGCGCGATCGACAGCGGTGAGCGCGTCGAGCCGTGCGGCGACCAAACCGCGCAGCGTGACCGGCAGGTCACTCGCGTCGAGCGCGCGGGCGCCGACCTCGATCGTGCCGTCGGAGTCGCGGATCAGTGCCGCGAGCTCCTCGATGAACAGCGGGTTCCCTCCGCTCCGGTCCCGGAGCTCGACGACGAGCTCGGGTGTCGCGAGCTCCTTGAGGTGCGCCTCGACGAGCGCGGCGGTGGCGTCTGCGTCGAGGGGATCGAGGTGCAGGACGGCGACGTTGTGACGGCCGGGCGCCGGGGTCCAGCGCTCCTCGAGGTCGGGTCGGGCGGTGGCGAGCAGCATGAAGGGAAGACCGCGCAGCGCCGCGAGAAGCCGGTCGACGAGCTCGAGGACGACCTCGTCGCCCCAGTGCAGATCGGACAGGACCATCACGAGCGGCCGATCGCGCGCGAGAGCTTCGAGGTACGCCTGGACCGCCCACAAGGCCTCGCTGCGCGCCCGCGCCGGGTCGACGTCGGCGCGTTCGCCGAACCGTCCGAGCAGGTACAGCAGCCCGTCGGAGATGCGCTCGACGTGCGAGTCGAGCGGGTCACGTGACGTCACACGGGCGACCGTGGCCTCCACCTTGCGGCGGGCGTCGTTCGTGGAATCGTCGAGCTCGACCCCGCACGTGTTCCTGATCGCCTCGGCGATCGGCCACCAGACGTTGGCTTCGCCGTACGGCAGGCACGGCGCCTTGAGCACGGTCGCGGCCCGCTCCTCGTACGCCATCGCCGCCAGCTCGACCGCCAGCCGGCTCTTGCCCACGCCCGCCTCGCCGAACAGCAGCACGAGCTGCGGCGCGCTGCCGGTTCACGGCGGCGTCGAACATCCGGCGGAGTAGCGACATCTCGGGGTCGCGTCCGACGAGCGACGCCCGCGTCTGCTTCGGGCGTTGCCCCGGGAGTGCGATGACCTCCTCGGCCGTCCACGCGTTGACAGCTCCCTCCCGGCCCTTGACGACGAGCGCGCCGAGCGGCTCGTAGCGCACGACCCGGCGGGTCGCTTCGTAGGTGAGGGGGCCGACGATCACCTGGCCCGGTCGGGCCGCGGCCTGGAGGCGGCTGGCGGTGTTCACGACGTCGCCCATGGCCGTGTACTCACCCGCGGCGCGCATCGCGCCGACGAGCACCTCACCCGTGTTCACACCGACTCGCATCTCGGCGCTCACGCGGAGCTCCTGGCGGAGGGTGGCCAGGGTGCGCTGCATCTGCAGCGCCGCCCGGACCGCCCGCTCGGCGTCGTCCTCGTGCGCGACGGGCGCCCCGAACAGGGCGACGATGGCGTCGCCGACGATCTTGTCGACCTGGCCGCCGAAGGCCGTGACGTCGGCGACGAGCCGCTCGAAGCAGCGGTCGACGAGGTTCTTCACGTGCTCGGGGTCGGCCGACTCCGAGAAGGTCGTGAACCCGACGAGGTCGGCGAAGAGGACGGTGGCGACGCGGCGCTCGTCGGGCCGGCTCACGAGCGTGTGCCCGCAGGACGGGCAGAACCGGGCCTCCTCCGGCGCGTTCGCGCCGCATGACCCGCACGTCATGGGTCAAGGATAGATGGGCCTCGACCGGGACCCCGCAGCGTTCGCGGAGCTCGGATCAGCCGTCGGTGTCTGCTTCGAGGGCGCGCCACTGCCGCAGCAGCGCCCACGAGAAGATGCCCGTCGAATGGCCGTCGTTCCAGGTGAAGGTGATGCCCCACGCGCCGACCAGCTCGGCGTCGTCGACGCGGAGCGGCAGCGGTGACGCCGGCTTGGGCCAGACCGGCAGCCCGCGCTCGCGCAGCCCCCGGCACTCCGCGCACGGGCAGTGGACGCGCAGCTCCTCGAGCGTGAAGTGGGTGCTCTCGCCGTCCGCCCACGTGGCGGTGAGCCCCTCGGCGCGGTCGACGTCGAGCGACGTCGGCGGTGGCGTGGACTCGTCGAGGGGCTCGGTGGGTGGGCGCTCGTCGTTCATGGGATTCCACGAGTGTGATGCCTCAGGCCGGATCGAAGCGACTCGACAGGCGGGGCGCAGCCGCCCGGTCGCCGGCGCGACGGTGACGGGCGACGAGCTCTCGAACGAGCTGCGTGACGCGATCGCGCTCGCGCGCCGGCGCGTACGACCCCGGGTACAGCCTCTGGTGGCGCTCGACGAGCTCGGGATAGGAGTCGGCGAGCCAGCCGAGGTAGTGCTCCTTCACGCCGGGCCGCAGATGGAGGAGCACGGGCGAGATCGAGGGCGCGCCCGCGTCGACGCAGGCGCGCACGACCTCGTCGAGCTGTTCACGGCCGTCCGACAGGCCGGGGAGGATCGGCGCGACGAGCACGCCGCACGGGATGCCGGCCTCGTTGAGGCGCGCGACCGCCTCGACCCGCTTGCGGGGGTGGGGCGTGCCGGGCTCGGTGGCGCGCCACACGTCCTCGTCGAGCGTGCCGATCGAGAAGCACAGCTCCACCGTCGTGCGGCGGGCGGCCTCGACGAGTCGGTCGAGGTCGCGCAGGACGAGCGTGCCCTTCGTGAGGATCGAGAACGGGTTCCCTGCTTCGCCGAGCACCTCGATGATCCCCTGGGTGAGCCGGTACTTGCCCTCGGCGCGCTGGTACGGGTCGGTGTTCGTGCCCATCGCGATGTGCTCGCCCCGCCACCGCCGCGGTGCGAGCTCGGCGCGCAGCTTCTCGACCGCGTTCACCTTCACGACGATCACCCGATCGAAGTCCGTCGCCGGGTCGAGGTTCAGGTACTCGTGCGTCGGACGGGCGAAGCAGTTGTGACTGACGACGCCGTCGGCGATGAAGTCGCCAGTTCCGGTCGTGATGTCGTACATCGGGCTCTCGACGTTGAGCGATTCGATGGAGACGACCCCTAGCCGCGCTCGTCCCTTGAGTGCTGTGCCTTCGATTGCCATCTTGCGGGTGATCGCAGGATCGACGGTGTGAAAGAAGCGGAGGCGCTCGTGCAACCCTCCGGTGAGGCGCACCGAAACGAGACCGTTTTCGCGCTTCGTGTTCTCGACCGCGAAACGGAAGTCAAAATGCCGAAGGCACAACGTCAGCTGACCGACGATCGCTTGATCTGTGTTGCTGATGCGGAGAATGCCTCGGGAGCAGCTTCCCTCGGCGTCGAAGATGCCGGCCAGGTAGCCCTTCCGCCATTGGTCCGATTGCACCCGTGGCCAACGGATGACGTCTTCGATTGCGAAGACCGCCGCCCGTGCGGACGTTCGGATCGCCGTGAGGGACTTCTGGTCCCCGACTGCCTCGTGGAATGCGAATTCGTCGGTCGCGATCCCTTCGTCTGCGAGATACAAGCGGGTCCGACGAAGCGCCTCGAGATCGACGAGAGCGAGTCGGAATCGATGGACGTCGTCGCGGGATCGACCAGGGCGGGGCGGATACGAATAGTGACCGACGTGACCGTCACCGCGGATCATGCCGCAGAGGTAACCCCGTCGATAGTCTGTGTCGTCCTTCGGCGGCGCGGCGAAATGACCGGTGCCCATCAACTTGTTGTTGAGGGTCAGATGCGGGCGGCAAAGAGGGCCCCATTCCGTCCCAATGACGTGTTTCCAGCCACGGTTGCTCAAGAACCGGTGGTCGCCGCTGGCCAAGAGCTCCGTGCCGTCTTCGAGTGTCACGCGGTAGGCGGGCTTGATCGTCGACCAGTGGTCGATCACATCGGTGATGGCGTAACGGCGATAGCTGTCATGGCGCGTGGTTCCGTACACGCGGTCGCCGGCTCGCACGTCGCGGATCGGCTTCGTCCGGCCGTCGCCCATCAGGATCGGCGTGTCACCTACTAGGCATACGTGCACGCATGGGAACATCCCGGTACGCGTTGATCGTGTAGTGGAAGGGGACGGGGGACTTCGGGCCGACCTTGTTGATGATCGTGCGGGCGCGGACGTGGAGGAACTCGAGGCCGCGGAACTCGCCCGTGCCGATCTCGCGCTCGGGCACGTCGAACAGCGCGGGTTGCGATGTCTCCTCGCCGTGATCGACCACCTGCCAGCGGAGGTCTCGAGCCGCCATCGCCGGCAGCCTATCGAACAGGTGTTCGATCGCGCAAGGGTGCGACAATGCGGCCGTGGCGCGGTTGTCCGACGACGAGATCCGCTCCGGTCTCTCCGACCTGCCGGGCTGGGAGCGGCAGGACGACGAGATCGAGAAGGTGTACGAGCTGGCGTCGTTCCCCGACGCGATCGCGTTCGTGACCAGGGTCGGGTTCCTCGCCGAGAAGGCCAACCACCACCCGGACCTCGACGTCAGGTGGCGCAACGTGCGGGTCGTGCTCTCGACGCACGACGAGGGGGGCATCACGGGCCGGGACCTCGCGCTCGCCGGCGAGATCGAGAGCGTCGCCGCCCGTTCTGCCGAGTGATCGCAGCCGGGATCGCGTTCGCGGTCGTCGCGCTGGTGCTGGCGCTCGTCGTCGCGGTCGGGCTCGAGCCGGGGCCTTCGCCGGGTGAGGTCGCCGTCTCCTACGAGCTCGCTTGGGACCGCCTCGACTTCGACGCGCTGTGGTCGCTCTCCGGAACCGAGCTGCGCGACGGTCGTTCCCGGCGCGAGTTCATGGACGACAAGCGGGAGGCGTACGCGGGGCAGCGGGCGCTCGCAGGGCTGGCCCGTGAAGTGAAGCTCGACGAGGTGCTACGCGGATCCGAGCTCGCCGCCGTGCGGACGCGCGTCGTCTTGCAGGACGGCGGCGAGGTCCGGAACCAGGTGCAGCTCGCCCTACGGGAGGGGACGTGGAAGGTCACCGGGTACCACCTCGAGCCCGACTCGTCGGTTGAACGCCCGCCGAGCTGAGCGACAACCGCCTGTGGTCCGTTTCCAGGCGCCCGACTACGTCGTGCTCGTCGTCGAGGACCTCGACCGCGCCCTGCGCTTCTACTGCGAGCTGCTCGGCATGCCCCTCGGCCACCGATCCGGCTCGTTCGCGCAGCTCGCGACGGGCACGACACGGGTCGCGCTGTACGAGCGGCCGGCCATGGCGACAACCCTCGGGCGCGAGCTCCAGCCGCCCTCGTTCGACGCACCGGGCTTCGAGCTCGGCTTCAAGGTCGACGACTGCGACGCCGCCTACGACGACCTCGTCTCGGCCGGCGCGACCCCTGCCGTCCCGCCGACCGACCGCCCCTGGGGACAGCGCACCGCGTACGTGCGGGACCCCGACGGTCACCTCGTCGAGCTCGCCCAGGACCGCGAGGGCTGAGCCTCAGCCGTCCTGGTACGCCCACCCGAGCCAGCGGTCGACGTCGATCGCGAGCACCGCGCCCGGAATGGCGACCTCCTCGTACTGGGGGTACTTCGCTCGCAGCGCCGCCACCGCCCGCTCGCGCTCGGCGTCGTCGTCGATCACACGTCCCCGGCCGTCGACGCGCACCCACCACACCCGCTCCCACTCCTCTTCGTAGTGGTCGACGAGCAGGGTGACGGCCGGCCGCTCGGCGATGTTCCGTAACCGGCGCAAGCTGTACGTCGATTTCGGCTTCTCGTCCGTGCCCGAGACGATGACGTCCCCGTCGTCCGTGTCGAGGAGTGCGAAGCAGATGGGCACGAGGTGCGGCTCGCCACTCGGGCGCACCGTGGCGAGACGACCGACCCTCGCTTCGGAGACTCTTCGTCGCATCTCGGCCGCGTGCACGCGCGGACGATACCGTCGCCGGATGGTCGCGGGGCTCCTGCTCACTGGCGGGTCGAGCCGACGCATGGGCCGCGACAAGGCCGAGCCTCGTGGTGGCGGGGGAGCGGCTCGTCGACCGGTCTGCGCGCGTTCTCACTGCCGTGTGCAACCCCGTCGCTGGAGCTCGGGCCCGGCCGCAGCGCGCTCGACGCCGTCGCAGACGAGGAGCCGCGCGCCGGACCGCTCGCCGCGCTCGCGACCGGCGCCGCAGCACTGCGCGCACGTGGGTACCACGGCGCGGTGCTGCTGCTCGGCGTCGATCTGCCGTTCGTCGACGAGCCGTTGCTGCGCTTCGTCGCGGACTATCCCACCGCCGACACCGTCGTGCCGGTCGCCGGCGGTGTGCGCCAGTCGTGCTGCGCGCGGTACGGGTCCGTCGCTCTCGACACCGCCGCCGAGCTCGTCGAACGAGGCGAACGCGCGATGCACGCACTGCTCTCGGCGGTACCCGTGGTCGAGATCAGCGAGGCCGAATGGCGCGCGGTCGCGCCGGCGGACGCGCTCGCCGACCTCGACACACCCGAGGACCTCGCCCGCCACGGGCGTCGAGGGCCGGCAGTAGCGTGCGGTGATGACGGCCGGACGAGCTCCTCGGCCGTGTTCGAGGACGCGGCGAAGGCCGCGAGGGCTGCGCTCGAACCGCTGACCGGGGCGGCCCGGCGACGAGCGTAACGACGCGGCCGGGTCAGTACGCGCTCGATCTTGTCGCCGACGCCGCCGTCCTCCCGATCCTGCACGAAGCCGGATGTCGCCGTCGTCAGCGAGGAGTCGGGTCGGTCAGCGGTCCTCCCGACGACGCCGCGATCACCGTGATCCTCGACCCCGTCGACGGGTCGACGAACTGCTCGCGTGACATCCCGTACTGGTCCATCTCGCTGTGCGCCGTCGATGCCGACGGGCTGCTGTGCGCCCTCGTCACGAACCAGGCCACCGGGGTGCGCACGACCGCCGTGCGTGGCAAGGGCGCATGGCGGGACGGCGAGGAGGGTGACGCCGTCGGCCGTACGTCGGGTCGAGGACGCGGTCGTCGTGCTTCTCGGGAATGCCGCAACGGCGGTTGCCGTGGAAGCAGTTCCGGTCCCTCGGCTCGGCCGCGCTCGAGCTGTGCGACGTCGCCTCCGGCGCGCTCGATGCCTACCTCACGAGTTGGCTGTCGCCGTGGGACTACCTCGGCGGTGTTCTTGTATGTCGTGAAGTCGGTGCGACCGTCGTCGACGCGCACGGCGGTGAGCTCGTCGTCACGGACCGAGAGGCGAGCGCCAGCAGCTCATCGCGGCGGCGACGCCCGACCTGCTCGACGCGGTGCGCCCGGCTCTCCCGTCGTGACCGACGAGCTCGACCTTCCGTCGCTGCTGCACGCCGCTGAGCATGCGGCCTTCGCCGGCGGCACGATCGTCGCCGAGAACTTCGGCTCGACCGGCAATGCCCGCGAGAAGGCACCCGGCGACTGGGTCAGCGACGTCGACACGAGCAGCGAAGCGGCCGTGCGGGAGTCGCTCGAACGTGACTGGCCAATCTCTCCCGATGTTCGGTGAGGAAGGCGGCGGCGAGCGCGGCGACGTGGGTTGGTTCGTCGATCCCTTGGACGGTACGGCCAACTTCCTGCACGGGTTCCCGGCCGTCGGGGTCTCGGTCGCGCTCGTGCAACTGGGCGTCCCCGTCGTCGGGGTCGTGCACGCTCCGTTGCTCGGCATCACGTACTCGGCGAGCAGGGGCGGCGGCGCGTTCGCCGATGGCGAGCGCATGACGGTGAGCGAGCGCGACGCCGAGCGTGCGATCTGCGCGACCGGGTTCCCGTTCCGGGCCAAGGCCGATCGCCTCGACGAGTACCTCCCCGTCTTCGAGGCGGCGCTGCGCCGGTTCGAGGACCTGCGGCGCGCCGGTGCCGCGAGCCTCGACCTCGCCTGGACCGCCGCCGGCGTGTTCGACGGCTACTTCGAGCAGGCGCTCGGCCCCTGGGACGTCGCCGCCGGCGCGCTGCTCGTGCGCGAGGCCGGGGGAGTGGTGACCGACTGGTCGGGCGACGACGGCGGCGTGGCTCACGTCGGGAGACATCGTCGCCGGCCCGCCCGCCGTGCATGCGGTGCTGCGCGACCTCACGCGCCGGGCTACGTGCTGAACCCGTACAGCTTCTCGAGCGGCACGGCAGCTTGACGGGTGCGGGCGACGTCCTCGCCGAGCGCCGAATACACCGCGTCGGTGACCTCGAACAGTCGCTGCTCGGCCTCGACGAAACCGGGGAGCCCGTTGCTCACGACCGCCATCACCAGCCCGAACTCCGGATCGGCGAGGCCGCGTGACGACGCCATCCCGCCGTGTCCGAACGCGCGCCGTCCCGTCCCGCCCGTGAACGCGACCTGCACGCCCAGGCCCCACGGGATGTTGGCGCGGAAGAGCCGGTCCTTGATCCCGTAGCGGTGCACCGAGCTCATCACCTCGACCGTGCGCGGCTCGAGGACGGCAGGGCCGAAGCCGAGGAGCGACTCGTAGAAGCGTCCGAGCTCGCCGGCGGGCGCGCGCATGCCCCCGCCGGGCTCGACCTTGGCGACGAACGCCGGCTCGTTGTGGAACTGATCGACCTTGTACGGAACCATCTGGAAGCCGCCGTCGGCGTCGACGAACGGCATGGCGTGGCCGCGCCAGTGCACCGGTGCGATCCGTTCTCCGAGCGCGGCCTGCTCGTCGAGCGGAACGCCGAGGTGCGCGTCGGCCAGCCCGAGCGGCGTGAACACCTCGTCGCGGAGGTACCGGTCGATGGGACGGCCGTCGACACGCTCGACGATCGCGCCGAGGATCTTCCAGCCGCTCGACGGGTGGTACGCGGCGTCGGTCCCCGGCTCCCAACGCGCCGGCGACGCCGCGATGTGCGCGACGACCTCGTGGTACGTGACATCGCGGTCGAACAGCTTGGAGTCGGCGTTGGGGAAGCCGCCCGTGTGCGTGAGCACGTGGCGGATCGTGCAGCGCTCCTTGCCCCCACCCCAGCCGTCGACGTACTCGCCGACCCGGTCGTCGAGGCCGAGCTTGCCCTGCTCCCAGAGCTGGAGCACGGCGACCACCGTCATGGGCTTGCCCGCCGAGTACAGGAGCATCAGGTCGTCGCGCTCCAGGGCACGTCCCGGGCGCGATTCGCCCACGGCCACGTCGAGCAGGACCTCGCCGTGCCGGGACACGTAGCACTGCGCCCCGTCGTGCCAGCCGTCGCTCCGCTGGCGCTCGAGGAGGTCGGTGACGGGAGCGAGGTCGGGCCGGGCCTCGGTGATCGTCATGGCAGTCGAGCCTAGATCGGGACGGAGAAATTGTTTGACGGCCGTCGGCTGACGTGTAGCCTTGTTGCCTTGACCGCCAAGACCGGAAGGACCGACCCCGTGGCCAGCTACCCGACGATGCGCCAGCAGGCAGCCGTCGTCGGCGTCGCGCGCGCCCGGTCGGCCTCGGCCTTTGCCTGCGCGATGCCGACCAACGGGACGTGGTCGACCATGCCGAGCCTCGGTGTGACCACCATCGACCACAAGCCCGGTCGGCCCCGGCGGCTGCGAGAGACCTCGCCGTAGCGTCCAGCTACCGCAAGACCTCCCACCAGGCCGCCGGGGCAACCCGGCGGCCTTTCTGCGTTCCGGGCCCATCGACCAGCAACCACACGGAGACAGCCACCAACCAGCAAGCGACCGAGACGACAACCGAAGACAGGGGAAGCACGGCGATGTTCGCCATCGAGATCACAGAAGACGAGCCCTGGCGGCTCGACGCCCGATGTCGCGACGGTTCGGCGTCGCTCATCGAACTGTTCTTCTCGGAGCAGCTCGATGACATCGCGCGGGCCAAGGCCTTCTGCCGGGCGTGCCCGGTGCGGGAGGCCTGCCTGGAGGCGGCCAAAAGGCGGCGGGAGCCGTGGGGCGTCTGGGGTGGCGAGCTGTTCGCCAACGGCAAGGTGCTGGCCCAGAAGCGCAAGCGCGGCCGGCCGCCCAAGGTGCGACCGCCCGAGCCCGTCTACGACGAGTGGGGACAGCTCGTACCCCAGTCGGCTTGACCTGACGGCGAGGTGCCGGCCCGGTGCGGCCCCCCTACGCACCGGGCCGGCAACGGCCGCACGCGATCGCCGCACGCGGCGGGCCGGGGTGACGAGGGGCGTCAACTCCCCCCGGACGCTCCGTCGAGCCCCGGCCTGCCCGCGGTGGTCTTCGTCGGCGTCGCCAGAGCCGGCGGGAATCAGACCGAGCGGCGTGGACGTTGAAAGAGCCCCATGAATTGCACGAACTGCGGCGATCCTGTCGACCCGAGGCGGGTCGAGCTGGGGTACGACTACTGCACGAGGCCCGAGTGCCAGGAGCGGTGCTCGAAGCCGGTGCGGTTGGCCGCGGTGGCCGTGAACAAGGCCTCCGATCAGTACGTGAAAGCGGACGAAGTCGCGCCAGCGAGTGTCGCTCGGTGCGGTGGGGCATCGACGCCGAGCCGGCAGACGAGCAGCCGGGATCGCGTCGACCGGGCGAACCTCGGCCCGCTCGCCGGAGGCCCACCACCGCGCAAAGGCTGGAGCGCGCCGCGGCCGAGCTGGATGCGGAGCTGCGGCGGCTCTACGAACAGTTCTGTAGGTCCGAGCTCACCGAGGCCGAGATGCGTGTGCGGCAGAACGATCGGATTCGGGCGTTCAACGCCGTCGTACGCCGAGAGAACATCCGCTACCGGAGTTTCCTGCGCAAGACCATCTGATGCGCAGGCGCTCGCGACCGGGTGGGAAGATGCGCGCATGCGGTGGGCGAACCGCTTCGTCGAGATGTGCGGGTGTCGATACCCCCTTCAACAGGCAGGGATCGGGGGTCTCACCACACCCGATGTCGCGATTGCCGTCGCCGACGCCGGCGGACTCGGGATGCTCTCGGGCGCGGTCGGCCTCGATGCCCTGGAAGCGCAGCTCGGCGCGGTGCCGTCCGGCGCTGCGGTCGGCGTCAATTTCCTTGTGCCCTTCCTGGACAGGCCCGCGCTCGACGAGGCATGCGCAAGGACTCGCTTCATCGAGTTCTTCTGGGGAACGCCGGACGCCGAGCTCGTCGAGGTCGTACACGACCACGGCGCTCGCGCCGCGTGGCAGGTTGGCTCGACCGAGGAGGCCCGGGCGGCTCGAGACGCCGGGTGTGACGTGGTCGTCGCGCAGGGGATCGAGGCCGGGGGACACGTCCGCGGGACGACCGCGCTGCTTCCTTTGCTCGACGAGGTACAGAAGGTCGTCGACGTTCCGATCATCGCGGCCGGAGGAATTGGAACGGGGCGGGCGATGGCGGCGGCGCTGATGGCGGGTGCAGAGGCGGTACGAGTCGGAACGCGCTTCGTCGCCGCGTTAGAGGCCGATGCGCACCCGGTGTACGTGGAAGCGCTGATCCGATCGCACGCGGACGACACCATCATCACGACGGCGTACGGCGACGGGTGGCCGGACGCGCCGCATCGCGTCCTGAAATCTGCGTCTGGCGGCGGGCCGAGACCTCGGCGACGCCCAGAACTGGTCCCCGGTCTGGCCCACGGCTCGGTCGGGTGGAGCCGTCGAGGCGCAGGCCTTGTACGCCGGGCAATCGGTCGGTGCGGTGACGGCACGCCAACCGGCGGCGGAGATCGTCGCCGAGCTCGTCGAGGACGCCGAACGACGATTGTCGGAGCTTTCCGGTCGTCGCGACGGGTGACCAGGGAAGGTGGCGTGATTTCGCCCTGACCTCGCTAACGTGACGCGGGCCGGGCGCTTAGCTCAGTTGCGTAGAGCGCCGCCCTTACAAGGCGGAGGTCGGGGGTTCGAGTCCCTCAGCGCCCACGCAAACCACCTGGTCAGCACCCGTTTTCCTGGCGGCCTGGGGGCCGAGGTCGTTCGGAGGTTCGTCTGAGGTCCGTACGCGATCGAGATCGTCGTGCCGCGTCCGAAGGAGGCGCGAACTCCGCCTCGCGGAGGCGGAGATCGCAGGTCGAGCCCGCAACATCGACCCAAACGTGCAGGTCAGACGCGCGTGCTCCCGCATGCGCATCCGAGAGCCCGCTGCAAGTCCGTGGCTGAGCAGCGCCGAAATCGCGGCCAGTTACCGAACCCGTCTTGAGCTCCTGACGCGGGAATGGGGAGCGCTCGTTCTGTCGGTTCCGGGCCCGCGTCGGTCGTCGTTCGGTGTGCAACAGCCTGTTGTTCTGTGCGCGAAGTGACGTGTGAGCTAACGCCAGAGCGCGCGTGTTCTTGTGCTCGTGTGATGTGTTGTCGGCGGTGTCGCCACCGGCTGGAGGCAGCCACCCTGGTCGCCGGCCAAGCGTCGGCCGACCTGGTATTGCGACACCTTCGCCGCCCATGCCAACTGGGTGCGGGACGCCGGCCGCACTCCGGGCGAGGTCCTTACGCGGCACGCGACGCCGCCCACTGCTCGCCGAGGTCGCGACAAATTTCGGTCGCCGCCTCGACAAAGGGCGGGAGTGCCAGCAGCGGCCTGCGCTCGGGGTGCCATGCGATCCCGAGCCGACGGGGCGGGGGCTCGGGCCGGATGGGGATGACGGCCACGTTCGGATCGTTCTCGTCCGACCGTGAGCAGCGGCAGGACGGCGTAGGCCAGCCCCGAGCCGATGAGGCCGTGGATGGTCGGGTTGTCGTCGGAACGGAAGACGTAGGTAGGCGAGACGGGCGCTTGGCGGAAGGCGTCGTCGATGATCTGCCTGCAACCGGGGTTCCGGGTGCCGATCATTGGCAGGTGGGCGATGTCGGCGATGCTGACCACCCGCTGTCCGGCCTCGGGGGCAGCCGCGGGCGCCACGAACACCATCGGGTCATCGAGCAGCTGGCGGACCTCGAGTGGCCCCGTCTCGTGCTGGGCCGATATCGATGAAGGTGACGTCGACGTCGCCGGCCTCGACGGCGTGGATCAGATCGGCGGAGTCGCCGGACTCGTGCAGCACGATCTGGATGCCGGGCCACTCCGCCCGGAAGGTCCCGAGGAGGCGGGGGAGGATCTTGGTGCCGATGCTCGGCAGCGTTCCCACTCGCAGTTCGCCCTGTTCGCCGGAGGCCAGCGCCCGCAGGTCGGCGACGGCGGAGCTGACCCGGGCGAGGACGGCCCGGGCGTGGGTCAGCAGCAGCTCCCCGGCCGGCGTGAGCCGCACCGGGCGGCGGCCACCTGGGCGCTCGAAGAGCGGCGTGCCCACGATGCGTTCGAGGGTGCCGATCTGTTGGCTGATCGCCGACTGGGTGTAGCCCAGCTGCTCGGCGGCCGCCGCTGAAGGTGCCAGTCTCGGCCACGGCCAGCAGGGCCAGGAGGTGCCGCATCTCCAACGACCAGGCCACGCTCGAACATGTAGCACTCATGATGGATACCAATTTTAACTTCGATTGTGCTTATGGAGCCGGTCCACCCATACTGATCTGCAGTTCCTGAGTGCCACCGCGAGGCGCCGGACAGAGAGAGGGAGAAGCGATGGCTGTGGACGCTGGCGGGATCGCGAGTTCTGTTCGTCAGGACTCGGGTCTGGTCTGCGGGGGGAGGTGGTCTGTCCCGGCGACCGTGGCTACGACGCGGCGCGCGCCGTGTTCAACGGCATGATCGATCGACGGCCGCTCGCCGTGGTCCGGCCTGTGGATGCCTCCGATGTGGCCCGTTGCATCGAGTTCGCACGTCGGCACGACCTTCCGCTCTCGGTACGTGGGGGCGGTCACAGCGTCGCCGGGCACGCGGTGCGTGACGGGGCCATCATGCTTGACCTGTCCGGAATGAAGGCCGTCCAGGTTGAGCCGGAGGCGCGGACGGTTCAGGCCGAGCCCGGGCTTACGTTGGGTGAGTTCGACCGCGCAACGCAGGCATTTGGATTGGCGACTCCGCTCGGCGTCGTGTCGGTGACAGGGATCGCGGGGCTGACGCTCGGCGGCGGATTAGGCTGGCTGAACGGCTGCTATGGGCTAACTTGCGACAACCTGTTATCAGCCGAGGTGGCAATCGCCGACGGACAGCTGCTGAGAGCTAGCACGCAGCAGAACGAGGACGTGTTCTGGGGCATCCGAGGCGGCGGAGGCAACTTTGGGGTCGTTACCTCCTTCGAATACCAACTTCATCCGGTCGACGTCGTACTCGCAGGCGCGTTGTCGTACCCCTTGCACACGGCATCGCAGGTCCTGCGTTTCTACGACGACTTCGTCAGAGCGGCACCGGACGCGCTGTCCACAGCCGTGTCGCTTGCGCTGACCCCGATCGGGGAACCCACGGTGTCCATCGTGGTGTGCTATTGCGGCCCGAGCGACGAGGGCGAACAGGTGCTTCATCCGCTGCGGACCTTCCTGTCGCCGGTAGAGGACAGCATCCAACCCATGCCCTACACGGCGTTGCAGAGCGCTCGCGACGAAGGATTTCCCTCCGGTCGACTGCACTACTGGAAGTCCGGCTGGCTGCGCGATCTCAGCGATGGCGCCATCGAGACGCTTGGGCAGTTCATCCGCCAGATGCCCTCCTTCGCCAGCGGCATCGGCCTGCAACAGATGCACGGAGTGGCGAGCCGCATCGCCCCATCGGCCACCGCCTTCCCCCATCGGGCCGAGCAGTACGACTTCCTCATCCTGTCGCAGTGGTCAGACGCGACCGAC
>CAWAGI010000007.1:0-386806 GCA_963781615.1 uncultured Actinomycetes bacterium
GGCGTGGAGCACGGGCGCGACTCTACGTGCCGTACCCGTCGCGTCGATTCGTCGTAGTCTGGCGGGCGCGTAGCGCACGAGGAGCGGCAGGGTGATGGGCAGGACACGGCGGCCGGTTCGGTCCGTCTTCAGCGCGCTGGTACTGGCCGGCGGACTGGCGCTGGTCGCGTGCCATCCCGTCAAACCGGGCCCCGCGCCCGGGCCCGAGCCCGTGCACGTGCCGTGCTCGGTGCCGGCACTGGTCAACGCCATCAACACCGCCGACAGCACCGGCGGTGCCGCGCTCACCCTGGCCGCCAACTGCAACTATCGCCTCACCGGCCCGCACAACCTCGGGAACGGCTTGCCCGTGATCACCGCTCCCATCGGCATCGTCGGCGGGCCCAACACGAGCATCACCGGCAACAACACCACGTTCCGCATCCTCGAGGTGGCGAGCAGCGGGCGACTCGACCTCCAAGGCGTGTCGATCAGCAGCGGCGGCCCCGGCGGCATCCTGAACGGCGGCAACCTGCTGCTGGACCACGCCACCGTCCACAACAACAGCGGGCCGGGCATCGTCAACACCTCCCCCGCGTCGGCCCAGTTGTCGTCGAGCCTCGTGACGACCAACACGACCACCAGCTCGTCGGGCCCCGTGGGCGGCGGCGGCATCGTCAACTCCGGCTCGCTCACGCTGGTCCAGAGCGTGGTTCGGAGCAACGTCGTCACCGCCACTGGCTCCAACGCGGCGCAAGGCGGTGGCATCCAGAACCTCGCCGGTGGAGTGTTGCGTCTGTTCGAAACGACGGTGAGTGGCAACCAAGCCACCGGCGGCGACGCGCAAGGCGGCGGCATCTTCAACGCCGGCAGCCTGACCGGCGACCGCACTCTGGTCGAGAGGAACGTCGCCACCGCGCCTGCGGCCGCCGCGGCGGCGTCTTCCACAGCGCCGGCACGGCCGTCTTCAATCGCTCCGTCGTGCGGAACAACCAACCCGACAACTGCAGCCCGCCCGGCAGCGTGCCGGGATGTACCAACTGAGTCCACGGCGGTCCCCCGAAGGGGCGACGGACGCCGGCGACCCCGGTGGGCGAGGGGGTGACTGAGTTCAGGAGATAGCGGACGCATCTCGCGAGACATGGTGGACACCGACGGGGAGGTGTCCGGGTGGAGCTCGCAGCGTTCGTTGTCCAGGCCGTTCTCGCCGAGCAGCGCAGTGTTCGGGAGGTCGCTCGAGCCCACGGGATCTCCAAGACGTGGCTCTACGAACTGTTGGCCCGCTACCGATCCGACGGCGAGGCGGGGCTGGTCCCCCGTTCGAGACGTCCCCATCGCTCACCCACACGCCTTCCCGACGCCGTGGAAGACGAGATCGTCGGACTGCGAAAGCATCTCGTTGAGTTCGGCGCCGACGCAGGGCCCGACACGATCCACACCCACCTCGCACGCAACCACAACGGCGTTGCGCCCTGCTCGGTCTCGACCATCTGGCGGATCCTCACTCGGCGTGGCTTCATCACGGCCCAGCCGCACAAGCGGCCCCGAAGCTCCTATGTCCGCTTCGAAGCGAACCTGCCGAACGAGTGCTGGCAGATGGACGTCACCCACGTCGCCTTGAAGCGCGGCCGAACCGTCGAGGTGCTCAACCTCATCGACGACCACAGTCGCCTCTGCCTCGCCAGCCGCGCGTTCCCGATCACGACCGCGGCTGACGTGGTTGCCACGTTCTATGACGCTGCCACCCGCCACGGCTTGCCCACCTCCGTGCTCAGCGACAACGGTGCCGTCTTCACCGCATCGTTTCGCGGCGACCGCGGCGCACTCTCTACCGAGCTCGCCCGCCTCGGCATCGTCTTCAAGCACTCCCGGCCCTACCACCCCCAGACCTGCGGAAAGGTCGAACGCTTCCACCAGACGATGAAGCAGCACCTGGACGCGAACCCCGTCCGGTCCCTCGCCCAGCTCCAAGACCGCCTCGACGTCTTCAGCACCTACTACAACGACGTGCGCCCCCACCGCGCCAACCACCGGACGACACCACGAGCCGCCTACGACGCACGGACCAAGGCCCGACCATCGGGCTCACCCATCCTCGACGTCGGCGAGTTCCGCATCCGCCACGACCGCGTCGATACGACCGGAAAGGTCACACTCCGCTACGCCGGCAAGCTCCGACACCTCGGCATCGGCCGAGCCCACAAAGGACGCCACGTACTCCTGCTGGTCCACGACCGCGACGTGCGCGTCCTCACCAGCGAAGGCGACCCCATCGCCGAGCTCCGCATAGACCCCGACCGGACCTACCAGCCCCACAGCTAGCGTGTCCGCCATGTCCTGAGAGACAAGTCCACGATGTCTCGCGACATCGCACCGGTGGGCGAGGGGGGACTTGAACCCCCACATCCTTTCGGACACAGGCACCTGAAGCCTGCGCGTCTGCCAATTCCGCCACTCGCCCGGTGGTGGGGAGTGCGCAGCGTACCAAGCGGTTTCCGACGCTCTTCGGGGGGCAAGATCAGCCCCCGGGGGCAAGGCCGAAACGAGATACCTCGCAGTTACACTTCCGCCCGATGGGACTCCAGGGGTTCGAGCGACGGCTCGAGCGGCTGGTGGAGGGCACGTTCGCCAAGGCCTTCCGGGCGGGGCTCGAGCCCGTCGAGATCGGCCGCAAGATCGCCCGAGCTCTGGACACCGGCCGCATGATCGGCGTCCAGGGTGGCTGGGTCGTACCCAACGACGCCGTCGTCTACCTCTCTGCCGATGACATGAAGCGATTCTCGACCTACTCCGACGTGCTGTCCCGCGAGCTCGCGGACGCCGCCCGTCAGTACGCCCGCGACGAGGGGTACCACTTCCTCGGGCCCGTCACCGTGGCCCTCATCGAAGACGACGACCTCCGCGCCGGGCAGCTCGAGGTCGTGGCCGAGATCGTCGAGGGACCCGCCGAGCACCTGGGCGCCCTCGTCCTCCCGGACGGGCGCCGGGTCCAGCTCGGGGACCAGCCGGCGGTGATCGGACGGCTGCCCGACTGCGCGGTATCACTTGCGGATGCACAGGTCTCACGGCGCCACGCCGAGATCCGGCCGGCCGGCGAGGGTTTCGCCGTCGCCGACCTGGGCAGCATGAACGGCACCACGGTGAACGGCGTCGCCGTCCGTGAGCACGCGCTCGAGGACGGCGACGAGATCGGGGTCGGCTCCACGACCATCCGTTTCGAGGCGTCCTAGAGGCCCGACTTCATGTCCGAAGCCGTTCTGACGGTCCTCAAGTTCTGCTTTCTCGCCCTCCTGTACCTCTTCCTCTACCGGGTGGTGCGGTTGACCCTGCGCGAGCTCCGCGCGCCCGCGCTCACGGCCGAGCCGGCGGGGGTGCCCGCCGCCGCCCCGCCGCGTCGCGAACGCCGGGCAGAGCCGCGTACCGGGTTGCGGCTGCGGATCGTCGAGCCCGCCGGCCGGCGGGGTGAGACCCACACGATCGACCGCGAGATCACGGTCGGGCGGGGCGGTGGATGCGCGCTCGTGCTCAACGACGACACCTACGTCTCCCAGCTCCACGCCCGGTTGTTCCAGCAGAACGGCGAGGCGTACGTCGAGGACCTCGGCTCGACGAACGGCACGTTCGTGAACGGCAAGCAGATCAACGCCGCGACGCGCCTCAAGCGCGGCGACCAGGTGCAGTTCGGGCAGACGGTCGCGGAGGTCGCCAAGTGAGCCCGTTCAAGCTCGTCGCCGCGGGCGTGACCGACGTCGGCCGCGTCCGCGACGGGAACGAGGACGCCCTCCTCGACCAGGCCAACCGCCTCGGCCTCGTCGCTGTCGCCGACGGCATGGGTGGCCACCGCGCCGGTGAGGTTGCGAGCGCCACCGCACTCGAGGCGTTGCGGGCGGCCGTTGCCAACGGCCGGTCGCTGCGCGACGCGATCGAGGGCGCGAACGACGCCGTTCTCGAGAAATCCGAGTCCGACCAAGAGCTCCACGGCATGGGCACCACGCTCACCGCAGGGATGCTGGGCTCCGATGGCTACCTGACCGTCGGCCACGTCGGCGACTCGCGGGCATACCTCGTCCGCGACGGCCAGCTCTCGCAGATCACGAACGACCACAGCCTCGTCGAGGAGATGGTCCGCGGCGGCGAGCTCACACCCGAGCAAGCGGAGGTCCACCCGCAGCGGTCGATCATCACCCGTGCGCTCGGCATCGATCCCCAGGTCGAAGTGGACGAGTACCCGCTCGAGCTCCAGCCCGGTGACCGCGTCCTGCTGTGCTCCGACGGGCTCACCAGCATGGTGCGGCCGGAGGAGATCGCGAACATCCTCGGCCGGGAGCGCGACCCCAAGCGGGCGGCGCAGCTGCTCGTCGACGCCGCCAACGCAGCCGGCGGCGAGGACAACATCACCGCGGTGATCGTCGAGGCGGTCGAGGTCCCCGAGGACGAGGTCGAGGTCGAGGTCGCGCCCGCGCCCGGGCCCGACGAGACCTCCGAAGGCCCGGCGGTGAAGCCGAAGCGCCGCACCGGTCGCACCCTCCTCAGGGTTCTCCTCTGGGTGCTTCCCATCCTCGTCGTGCTGGCGGTCGCGTTCCTCGCCGTCGGCTGGTACGCGCGCAACACCTACTTCGTCGGCGTCGACCGCGGCCGGGTCACGGTGTTCCAGGGCGTCAAGGGCGGCTTGCTCTGGTGGGACGCGACGGTCGAGCGCCGCACGACGATCGACACCGGCGCGCTGACCCAGGCCCAGCAGGAGGACGTCAAGGACGGCAAGAAGTTCTCGTCGCGAAGCGGCGCAGATGCCTACGTGGCCCGTCTCCGCCAGGGCGTCGAGGCGCGCACGCCCGCGCCCACCACGGTGGTCCCGGCACCACCCGAAGCGACCGTTCCCCCGATCCCCGCCCCGCCGCCACAGTGAGCCTCAGCGCGTCGCAGCGGCGCAACGCCGAGCTCGGCCTCGGGCTCCTCGCGGTCGTCATCACGGTCGGCGGGTACATCCTCGTCGCGCTCTCCGAGGGCCCGTCGCTTCCGGCCGACATCTGGTTCTTCCTCGCCGTGCTCATCGGCCTCTACGTGGTCGCGCACATCGCCGTTCGCGCGCTCGCGCCTCGGGCTGACGGCACGCTTCTGCCCCTCGCCGCGCTGCTCAACGGGATCGGCTTCGTCGTCATCACGCGCATCGACCGCGACGCCAACGACCAGCTCGCACCGAGCCAGGCCGTGTGGACGATGGTGGGCGTCGCCGCCTTCATCGGCACGCTCTGGATCGTCCGGCGCGTGCACCTGCTCGAGCGGTACCGCTACACGTTCCTCTTCCTCGGGCTCGTCGCGCTGCTCCTGCCGCTCGCGCCCGGGGTCGGCCGGGAGATCAACGGCGCCCGCCTCTGGGTGCGCCTCGGCCCCATCAACTTCCAGCCCGGCGAGTTGGCGAAGGTGTTCCTCGTCATCTTCCTGGCGGGGTACCTCGTCGACAAGCGCGAGGTGCTCGCGGCCGGCGGCCGGCGCATCGCGGGCCTCCTCGTCCCGGCGGCCAGGCACCTCGGCCCGTTGCTGCTGGCGTGGGGCTTCTCGCTCGTCGTGATGCTCCTCGAGAAGGACCTGGGCTCGTCGCTGCTCTTCTTCGCGGTCTTCGCGGTGATGCTCTACATCGCGACCGAGCGCACCGCCTTCCTGCTCGCCGGGGCCGGCCTGTTCGTGACCGGCGCGGCGATCGGGTACGCGATCTTCGGCCACGTCCAGGAACGGGTGTCGGTGTGGGCGAATCCCTGGCCCGTGGCGGGCGGGCAGGGCTACCAGATCGTCCAGTCGCTCTTCTCGTTCGGCTCCGGCGGCTTCGCCGGAACGGGGTTCGGTCTGGGCAGCCCCGACAAGATCCCGAACGCGTCCACCGACTTCATCTTCTCCGCCATCGGTGAGGAGCTCGGCCTGCTCGGCACGGTCGCGATCCTCGTCGCGTTCCTGTTGTTCGTCGCGGCCGGCTTCCGCATCGCGGTGCAGGCGCAACGGCCCTTCCCGAAGCTCTTCGCCGCCGGCCTCACGAGCATCATCGGCATCCAGACGTTCGTGATCCTCGGCGGAGTCACCCGGCTCATCCCGCTCACCGGCGTCACCCTGCCGTTCATCTCCTACGGCGGCTCGTCACTCATCGCGAACTTCGTCGTCCTCGCGCTGCTGTTGCGCATCTCCGACGAGTCCGCCGAGCGGGGCGCGAGACCGGCCGCGCGAGCCGGCGCGCTCGCCCGCCGATGAACCGCGCGATCCGACGGGTAGGAATCGGCGTCACGGTCCTCATCCTGCTGCTCGTCGCCCAGCTCACGTACCTCCAGGTCTACGACGCCGACAATCTCGCCAACGACCCGCGCAACATCCGTTTCCAGCTGCGCGACTTCTCCAAGCCGAGAGGTCGGATCCTCACGGCCGACGACCAAGTGGTCGCCCGCTCGGTCGAGACTGGCGACGAGCTGAAGTTCCAGCGTCTGTACCCGCAGGGCGCCCTGTTCTCGCAGATCGCGGGCTACCAGTCGTTCGTGTTCGGCAACATCGGCGTGGAACGCACCTACAACAACGAGCTCGCCGGCCGCGACCCGCTGCTGCAGATCAGGAACGTCGGCGACCTGCTCGCCGGGAAGGAGCCGATCGGCAACGTCGTGCTGTCGACGTCCGCGTCACTCCAGGCGGCGGCGCGGGACGCGCTCGGCGCGCAACACGGCTCCGTCGTCGTCCTGAACCCGAAGACGGGCGGGATCCTCGCCATGTACTCGAACCCGAGCTACGACCCCCAGCCGTTCGCGAGCCACAACTCCCAGGCCGTCCAGGACTACGAGAAGCTGCTGCGCGCCAGCCCGGACAAGCCCGACCTGCCGCGTGCGTACCGCGAGCGCTTCCCACCAGGTTCGACGTTCAAGGTCATCACGTCGTCGGTCGCGCTCGGCACGGGCCGGTTCACACCGGAGTCGACGTTTCCGGTGCTCACCGAGCTCGACCTGCCCCAGACGAACAACACGCTGAAGAACTTCGGCGGCGAATCCTGCGGCGGCACGCTCGCGCGCAGCTTCCAGCAGTCGTGCAACACGACGTTCGGCCAGATCGGGCTCGATCTCGCCAACGAGTTCGTGCCCGGCATGGAGAAGTTCGGCATCGGGTCGGCGCCGCCGCTCGACGTCGCGCCCGGTGCGGCCGGGAGCGTCGGGCCGCCGCCCGGTTCGTTCCAGCAGAACCAGCCGCTGTTCGCCTTCGCCGGCATCGGCCAGGGCGACGTCGCCGTGACGCCGCTCGAGATGGCGCTGAGCGCGTCGGCGGTCGCGAACAACGGCCAGATCATGCAGCCCCACGTCGCCGAGCGGATCACCGACGGCGACGACAACACCGTGAAGACGATCGATCCCAAGCCGTGGCGGACGGCGATGTCGCCTCAGATCGCCTCCACCGTGACGACGATGATGATCTCGGTCGTCGAAGGCGGCACCGGGACGGCGGCGCGCATCCCGGGAGTGTCCGTCGCGGGCAAGACGGGCACCGCTCAGAACGAGACCGGCGCCCCCCACGCGTGGTTTGTCGGGTTCGCGCCGGCCGAGGACCCCCAAGTGGCGGTGGCGGTGCTCGTCGAGCACGGGGGGAGCGCCGGGAGCGAGGCGACGGGCGGACGCGTCGCGGCACCGATCGCGGCCGAGATGATGCGCATGGTGCTCGGGCGATGACCTCCCGGGGCGCAAACAAGTGCACGGGTAGGGTTTGGGCCCGATGACGCAGCTCGCTGACGTCTTCTCGAATCGATACGAGATTCAGCGTGGCATCGCTCGGGGCGGGATGGCGGAGGTCTATCTCGCCCGCGATCAACTGCTGGATCGTCCCGTCGCCGTGAAGGTGTTGTTCGCGGAGTACGCGCGGGATCCGAGCTTCGTCGAGCGCTTCCGCCGCGAGGCCCAGAGCGCCGCCAACCTCAACCATCCGAACATCGTCGCCATCTACGACTGGGGCCAGGAGCGCGGCACGTACTTCATCGTCATGGAGTACGTGCGTGGTCGCTCTCTCCGCGATGTCGTCCAGGTCAACGGGCCGTTCTCGGCCCGCCGGACGGCGGAGATCGGCGCCGAGATCGCCGGCGCACTCGAGTTCGCCCACCGCAACGGCGTCGTCCATCGCGACGTCAAGCCCGGCAACGTCCTGCTCACCGCGGACGGCGACGTCAAGGTCACCGACTTCGGGATCGCGCGCGCCGGGACGAGCGAGGCGTTGACCCAGACCGGTGCGGTCATGGGCACGGCAACGTACTTCTCGCCCGAGCAGGCCCAAGGCCACGTCGTCGACGGCCGGTCCGACGTGTACTCGCTCGGCGTCGTGCTGTACGAGATGGTGACGGGTGTACCGCCGTTCACGGGCGAGAGCCCCGTCGCCGTCGCCTACAAGCACGTGCGGGAGCAACCGCCGCCGCCGTCCACACGCGCTCCGGATCTCCCACCCGATCTCGAGCGCATCATCCTCACGGCGATGGCGAAGGATCCCGACTCGCGCTATCAGACCGCCGACGAGCTCCGCACCGACCTCATGCGCTTCGTGCGCGGCCAGCCGCCCCTCGGCGGGCCGATGACCGGCTTGATCGCCGACGGCACCGCGACGGCCGCAGTCGCAGCGACACAGGCGGCACCGGTCGCGGCTCCGGACGATGACGACGAGGAAGACCGCAAGCGGAAGCGCCGGGGGGCCTTGGTCGCGGGGTTCCTCGGCGTGGGGTTGATCGCCGCCGTGATCATCGCCCTGCTCGCGAGCGCAGGCGGCGGTGGCGGGGGCGGGAAGACCGCCGAGGTGCCGAACGTCATCAACAAGCCGTTCGCGGAAGCGGAGCAGGCGCTCAAGCTCGCCGGCTTCAAGGTCGACCGCAAAGACGTCGTCGGCAAGGACCCGCCGGACCTCGTCCTCTCGCAGAAGCCCGGTGCGGGCGAGAAGCTGGAGAAGAACGGCACCGTGCAGCTGCGTGTGAGCAAGGCGACGTTCGCGATGCCCGACGTGAAGGGCAAGCCGCGCGGATGCTGTGAACGACCTCATCAACGTCGGCCTGCAGGATCCGACGAACGCGGTCGTGAGCCAGGAGGTCGACAGCGACCAACCGGCCGGAACCGTGGTCGCAAGCGACCCGGCCGCGGGCGCGCAGGTTCCGAAGGCGGGCCAGAAGGTGACGTTGCAGATCGCGCGCGAGCCCCAGGTCATGATGCCGAACGTGGTCGGCCAGGAGTCGCAGACCGCGCAGCAGCTCCTCCAACAGGCCGGGTTCCAGGTGTCGGTGCAGAGTGAGCAGAGCGACACGGTCCCGAGCGGCCGGGTCACGCGCACCGACCCGGGGGCCAACGCCCAGGTGAAACGGGGCTCGGCGGTGACGATGTTCGTGTCGACGGGCCCGCAGCTCGTCGCCGTGCCGAACGTCGTCGGCCAATCGCAGGGCCAGGCGATGCAGACACTCCAGCAGGCCGGCTTCCAGGTCTTCGTCTCCCAGCAGGGCGTCAACAACCCGACCCAGAACGGGCAGGTGCTCGCACAGAACCCGTCAGCCGGCGGCCAGCAACCCAAGGGCTCCGGCGTGACCCTCACGGTAGGGAGATTTCCGGCGTAGCCGTGACTGAGATCACGGCTTGGTACGCCCGGGAGGGGCGCCACGACCTCGCCTGGCGCCGCACCCGCGACCGTTGGGCGGTGCTCGTGTCGGAGGTCATGCTCCATCAGACGCAGGTGCCCCGGGTCGAGGCGGTGTGGCCGGGGTTCATCGCCCGCTTCCCCAGCCCGCACGCGATGGCGGACGCCGGGCCGGGGGCGGTGATCACCGCCTGGGGAACGCTCGGGTACCCGCGCCGGGCGCGCCGGCTGTGGGAGGCGGCGGCTGCGATCGCAGCCGACGGCTGGCCCGACGACCTGACGTCGCTCCCCGGCGTCGGCCGGTACACGGCCCGGGCCGTCGCCGCCCAGTCCGACGGCCTCGACGTGCCCGCCGTCGAGGTGAACGGCCGGCGCGTCGCCGAGCGGACGGCCGGGCGGGCGCTCTCCGACCGCGATGCCGAGCGGGTGCTCGCCGAGCTGGGTGCACCGCTGCGCGGGCGCGACCGGCTGCTCGCCCTGATGGACGTCGGCGCGCTGGTCTGCAAGCCGCGTGACCCGCGCTGTGGCGAGTGCCCGCTTCGCCGGCGATGCGCGACTCGCGGGGCGCGGGATGGCGAGCGGCGCTCTCGCCAGGGGCGGTTCGAGGGGTCGTTCCGCCAGCGCCGAGGGAGGGTCATGGCGCAGCTGCGCTCCGGTGAGCGTGTCGACGCCCGATCGCTCGACACCGAAGCGCTGACCTCTCTGGTCGACGACGGCCTGGCGGTCGTCGACGACGACGACGGCGCGCGACTTCCCTGACGCTCCCAGCCGTCCGACTAGGCGACCGGCTCCGAGGCGTTCAGGAAGTTCCTCAGGAGAGCGTGGCCCGACTCCGTGAGGATCGACTCGGGATGGAATTGCACGCCCTCGATCGGCAGGTCGCGATGCCGCAACCCCATGACGAGCCCGTCCTCGCTCTCGGCGGTGACCGCGAGCGCGTCCGGAACGGAATCGCGCTCGACGACGAGAGAGTGGTACCGCGTGGCGGTGATCGGGTTCGGTAACCCGGCGAACACGCCGGCGCCGTCGTGCGAGATCGTGGACGTCTTCCCGTGCATCACCCGGGGCGCGCGCACGACGTCGCCGCCGTAGATCTGTCCGATGCATTGATGCCCGAGGCACACCCCGAGCACGGGCACGCCGCGCTCGCCGAAGAGCCGCACGGCTTCGTTCGACACCCCCGCGTCCTCGGGACGGCCCGGGCCGGGCGAGACGAGGACCGCGCCGGGCGCCAGAGCCTCGAGCTCCGCCACTGTCACCTGGTCGTGACGATGCACGATCGGCTCGGCGCCGAGCTCCCCCAGGTACTGGACGAGGTTGTAGACGAACGAGTCGTAGTTGTCGATCACCAACACCCGCGGCCCTGACACGAGGTCACGGTAACGCGCGCCCCCGCGCGTCCTCCGTGGATTGCCGGGTACGCTCCGCCGCGATGCCCCAGTCGAAGAGCAAGCGGTCGCGCTACACCCCGCCGCCGGCCAAGAAGGCGCCGCCGAGCAAGCTGTGGGTCCCGGCGACGATGTTCACGATGCTGCTCACCGGCGTGCTGGTGATCGTCGCCAACTACCTCCAGCTCCTGCCGGGGGGCTCGGCCGAGAACCGCTACCTGTTCATCGGCCTCGGGCTGTTCACGGGGGGCGCGATCCTCTCCACCCAGCTCCGATAGCGGGCCCTCGGGGCGAATGCCAGATGTGTAACTTCCCACAGGGTTCTCCCCAGGTTGGGGACAACGCGTGGGAAAAATGTCCAGCTCAGGACCTTCGGCGGGCTCTAGACCCGGACCATGTCCTCCCGGCAGTGCCGGGGCGGCTCCGGCTCGTCGCCGGCGGCCGTCGTCATCACCACCGTCGTGCCGCACACCGTGCACCGGAACTCCACGTCGACCGGCCGCAGCTGTGCCGGATCGGGCTCCGGCTCGGGCTCGATCTTGAACTTCCGCAACAATGCGGCCCCGATGACGTAGATGGTGACCGCTCCGACCAGCCCCACCAGCACCCGAAGCGCGACATCCACACCCTCATTCAACCCCCACTTCACCCAAGGCTGGGCAGCGCGGCGACCATCGAGCGCAGGTGAACGGTGTGAAGGCCGGCCCGGTCCATCGGCGCCGGCGAGTTCGGGCACGAGGCGAAGCCGAGGGCCCGCTTGTTCGATCCGCCGTCGATGAGGCCGGCGGCGGCCCGAGACTCGCCTACCCGAGGCGCTCGATGATCATGGCGTTGGCCATGCCGCCGCCCTCGCACATGACCTGGAGGCCGAAGCGGCCGCCGGTGCGGTCGAGCTCGTTGACGAGCGTGGCGGCGAGGCGGGCGCCGGAGCAGCCCAGCGGGTGGCCGAGAGCGATCGCGCCGCCGTTGACGTTGACCTTGGCCATGTCGGGGTGGTGCTCCTTCTCCCACGACAGGACGACGGGCGCGAACGCCTCGTTGATCTCGACCAGATCCATCTGGTCGAGCGTCATCTTCGCCCTCTCCAGCACCTTGGTCGTCGCCGGGATCGGCCCCGTCAGCATGAACACGGGGTCGACGCCGGCGAGGGCGAAGCTGTGGAACCGCGCCCGTGGCTTGAGGCCCAGCCTGTTCGCCGCCTCCTCGCTCGTGACGAGCACGGCGGCGGCACCGTCGCTGATCTGCGACGAGTTGCCGGCCGTGACGACGCCGTCGGGCTTGAACGCGGGCTTCAGGGAGGCGAGCTTCTCGAGCGACGAGTCGGGGCGGATGCCTTCATCGCGGGAGAACGTCGTCGTTCCCTCTTCGCCGGTGACCTCGACCGGCACGATCTCGTGCTCGAAGCGCCCCTCCTCGGTCGCGCGGGCGGCGCGCAGGTGCGACTCGAGCGAGAAGCGATCGTTGTCCTCCCGCGAGATGTCCCACTTCTCGGCGATGAGCTCCGCCGAGATCCCCTGCGGCACGAGGCCACCCTGCTCCTGGTAACGCGCGAACACCTTGGGGCCGAACGGCTGGCTGCCGGGTGTGAAGGACGCGCCCATCGGGACGCGGGTCATGCTCTCGACCCCGGCGGCGATCACGACGTCGTACGCGCCGGCGATGACGCCCTGGGCGGCGAAGTGCGCCGCCTGCTGCGACGAGCCGCACTGACGGTCGACAGTGGTGCCGACGACCGACTCGGGGAAGCCGGCGGCGAGGGCGGCGTTTCGGCCGACGTTGACCGCCTGGTCGCCGACCTGCATGACGCACCCCATGATCACGTCCTCGACCACGTCGGGGTCGAGGTCGTTGCGCTTCACCAGGGAGTCCAGGGTGAGCGCGGCGAGGTCGACGGGGTGGACGTCCTTGAGCGCGCCGTTCCGTCGCCCGAGCGGGGTGCGGACGGCGTCGACGATGACGGCCGTGGGCATGAGGGCCTCCTCGGCTACTAGACCAACCGGTCAACTGTAGCGCCGCGGGCTACATTCCGGCCCGTGCCCCGGAACATGGACCGCTCGCTCGGCGACGGCGGGATGCGGCTGCTGGGTGAGCTCGGCCTCTCGTTCGACGGCTACGGCGAGGGCTGGGCCACCGCGACCTGGACGCCGACCGAGCTGGCGTGCAATCCGGCGGGGACCGTGCACGGCGGCGTCTACGGGGTCGTCCACGACGCGGCGATGAACTTCGCGACGAACTCCGCCCTCGAGTCGGGCGACCGGGCCGCCACCCTCGAGCTCAAGTACTCCACGATGCGTCCGGCGCAGGCGGGCGACCCGCTCACCGTCCGGGGCGAGGTCGTTCGAATCGCCCGCCAGGTCGCCTACCTCGAGACGGCGATCCGCGATGCCGACGGCGAGGTCGTGTCGAAGAGCACCGGGACGTTCTTCGTGCGCCGCAAGGAGGAACGCCCCGCCGAGCAGGCGGCGTCGTGAAACCTGCGGTCGTGGTCGGCCGCGGGATCCGGGGCTACGACGACTGAGCCGGCACGAAGTCGCCGGCGTCGACCGGCATCGTGAACGAGAACGTGGCGCCGCAGCCGGGCTCGCTCTCGACCCAGATCCGTCCGCCGTGCTGAGCGGTGAAGCGCTGCGCGATGGTCAAGCCGATGCCGGTCCCGCGGGCGTGATCGCCGTTGGTGGACTGGTAGAAACGATCGAAGATCCGCTCCTGCTCGTCGGGAGCGATGCCGGCACCCTCGTCTTCGACGGAGACGACCACCTCGTCGCCGGCGCGCCGGGCCCGGACCGCCACGACACTGCCGGCGGGTGAGAACTTCACCGCGTTGGTCAACAGGTTGACGAGAACGTGGTTGAACGCGTCGGCGTCGGCGTCGACGGCGAGCCCATCGGGCACGTCGACCGCCACCTGGTGGGCGGCGGTGACCGGTGCGATGCCGCACAGGGCGACGTCGACCGCAGCCGCCACGTCGAGCTCGGCGGGAGCGATCTCGATGGGGCCGCTCTCGGTGCGGCCGAACTCCATGAGCTGGCTGACGAGCCGGCCGAGCTCGTCGGCGTTCGACGACGCGCGAGTCAGGAGCTCGTGGCGCCGGTCGGTGGCGAGCCGGTCCCAGTGGAGCAACACCGTGTCGACGAAGCCCTTCACGGCGGTCAGGGGCGTGCGCAGCTCGTGCGAGACGAGCGCGAGGAACTCGCTCTTCTGGTGGTCGGCCTCCGCCAGCTTCGCGGCCACCGCGTGCTCGCGTTCCGACGCGCGCGCCCATTGCCGCAGCAGCTCGCGCTGTCGGCGCCGGTAGCGCGGGAGGTACGGAGCCGCGCCGACGACGACCCCGAAGCCCAACGCGAGGGTCAACGCTCCCACGAGCGTGCTGGGCTCGGTGACGGCGCCGGCGATCGCCGAGCCGAGGCTGGGACCGGCGGTGGGACGGCGGCTCGCCGCGTCGAGGGCGCGCTCGGCCCCGTCCGACGAAGACGAGTTATCCCGCGGCGCCGACGACGGGGAGGGCGACGAGGGAGCAGAGGGCGCCGGAGGCGGGGTGGCCGCGTCGGGCGGCGCCGCGGAGCCCGGCGACGGGGCGCCCGCGCCTCCGGAGGAGGTTCCCGAGGACGAGGAGGACCCCGGCAGACCCGGCAGACCGGGGACACCCGGGACCCCGGGGACGTCGCCCCCGCCGAGCTGGACGCCGGGGACGTGCACGTCGACCAGACCCGGGACTCCGATGTCGATCGGAGGGGTGGTGATCGGCGGCAGGATCTGTCCGCGGGCCGGGGTCGCCGTCGCACCCGCGGCGAAGAGCGCAGCGGCGGCAACGAGCACGACCACACCGACGGCGCCGACAAGCCGGTTCACGTCGCCACACCAGCGCCCTGGGTACGGACCGAGTGGGGGGTCATCGGCGCCGGCATCGTGACAAAGAACGTCGAGCCCAGCCCCGGTTCGCTCTCGAGGCCGATGCGCCCTCCTTGCAGCTCGGTGAAACGCTTCGCGATCGTGAGTCCGATGCCCGTGCCGCGCTGGGATCGCACGTTCGACGGCGATTGATAGAAGCGGTCGAAGACGCGCTCCTGCTCGTGCTTCGCGATCCCCGTGCCGTGGTCGACGACGGAGACGACGACGTCGGTTCCGTCGAACTCGGCCCTGACGGTGATCGGCGTGCCCTCGGGAGAGAACTTGGCCGCATTGGTCAGCAGGTTCGTCAGCACGTCCACGAACGCGCCGCGGTCAGCGAGGACCGCGACGCCCGGCGGGACGGCGGTCACGATTTGGTGCTCCTGGAGCGCGGCCGCAAGGTCGTCGAGCACGCGCGCCACCACTTCGGACACCTCGACCGGCTCGCGGGTGATGCGCACGCTGGCGGCGTCGAGGCGGGCGAAGTCGAGGAGCTGGCCGACGAGCCGGTTCAGCTCGTCGGCATTGGTGGATGCACGGTCGAGCAGCTCGCGCTGCCGGCCCTCGGGGATCGCGTCCCAGTGCACGAGAACCGTGTCGACGAAACCCTTCACGGCTGTGAGCGGCGTGCGCAGCTCGTGGGACACGAGCGCGAGGAACTCGCCCTTCTGCTGGTCGAGCTGGGCGAGCTGCTCTGCCGACTCGCGCTCCTGGTCGTAGGCGCGGGCGCGGACGGCAAGCGCCGCCGCTCGGTCTGCGAACGCCTCGAGGAACGCAAGGTCGTCGCGGGACACCGCCCTCGAACGGGTGTAGGCGGTCGCAAGGGCACCGATCACCTCGTGGTCCAGGCGCAACGGGACGAGCACGAGTGATCGGCAGCCGAGCCCGCGCAAGACGCTCGCCCACGGGCTCGACCACTCGCCGAACCGGGCGTCGTCGTCGAAATCGGTGACGACGAGCGGTCGGCGCGATGCCAGGCCCGCGGCGAGCGGGCTGTCGGGACCGAGCTCGAGCTCGGCCCGCGTCAGCTGCTCGGCCTCGGCCGGAGTCGGCGCCGACGCTCCGGTGGTCCACGCCGCCACCGTGACCTGGTCGCGGTCGCGCAGGACGACACCGGCGATCGTGGCCCGGACGGCGTGGCCGACCGACCTCGCGATCGAGTCGAGCGTGGCGGCGAGGTCGGGTTGCTCCTCGGCGGTGCCGAGCGCATCGTGGAGTCGAACGAGTGCCACCGCCGTGCGGCGCCGCTCGGCCGTCAGGCGGCCGATGAGCACGGCGACGAGCGGGACGACCACCGCGAAGGCGACCAGCGTTCCGGTGTCGACACGGTCTGTTTCGGGTGCGAGCACGTTCGCTACGACCGCACCCGGCACGGCCGCGCTCGACAGATACAGACCGAGGCGCAGCCCGCCGACGTAGCTCGAGAACGTGACGACGAGGAGGAACAGCACCAGCCCCGCCCCGAGCGCGCGCGGGATCGCGATGATGACGAACTCGATCACCGCGAGGCCGAGGAGGGGGGTGAGCAACCGAGCAGGGAAACGGCGCCGGTGCGCGGCGACGGCGTCGAAGACCGTGGCCCCGAGGACGTACACCACCGCTGCCGTGCTGAGCGTGAGGGCTTCGGCCCGGCTCAGCCCCGGCGCGAACATGACGCCGACCGCGATCGCGAGGCCGGCCCAGAGCCGGAGGTGCCAGGTCGCTCTTCTCGCTGTGGTCGTGGCCATGCGGCTCCCGTCCGCCACGCGCCGCAAACGCCCCCGGCGCGGCGCGCGCACACGTCCCGACGGGGCCAGTGACAACCCATTTTCTGACCAGACCGAGCCGCGGAACATGGCCCGATCTGGCCGTTTCCGCCCGCGGGGCAGGCTAGTCCGATCGGGCCATGCCGGTCGCCGAGGGAACGGGTTGCGGACCGCCCGGCGAGCCACTGAAGTGCGGTCCCATGGCGTCATCGCCGGAGGCACCCCCGCCCGGACCTCGAAGCAAGCGGATCCGTGGGGGATGGGCGCTCGAAGCGGCCGGCATGGTCCTCGCCCTCTACCCCGTGTACGGCTGGATCCGGGACCTCGTCGGCGTGTCGCGCGCCGACGCCTTCCGGAACGCAAAGCAGATCATCGACTGGCAGCAGCTCCTCGGGATCTACCACGAGCGGACGATCCAGGAGTGGTTCCTCCCCTACCGCTGGTTCATCGGCTTCTGGAACCTCTTCTACGGCAGCATCCACTTCGCCGCGCCGGTCGTCACGCTGGTCGCGCTGTACCACTTCGACCCGGGGCGCTACGTGCGCTGGCGCAACACGTTCTTGCTGATGCTCCTGGTCGCGCTGATCGGGTTCTGGTTCTACCCGCTGATGCCGCCGCGGCTGCTGCCCTCCAGCTTCGGGTTCATCGACACCCGGCTGACGTATTTCACGATCGGCAAGCCCGTGCCGCACGCGCAGGAGACCGGCGACCTGTACTCGGCCATGCCGAGCCTGCATGCCGCCTGGGCGACGTGGGCGGTGTTCGCACTGTGGCCGCTGGTCCGGCCGTATTGGGCGCGGGTGCTCCTGGTGTTGTATCCGGTGCTCATGGTCTTCGCCATCGTCGTGACCGCCAACCATTACTTCCTGGACGCGGTCGGCGGATGGATCGTCCTGGCCGTGGCGTACACGCTCGCCCGTTGGCGCGATTGGTGGCCCCGGCGGGCGAAGCAGCGTGAAGCCGTGGATCCCGCGATGATCGGCCCATGAAGCACGCCAGCGAGGCGGGGCTCGACGAGCTCGACGACCTACTCGGGGAGCTCCGTCACGTCGACGGCCTCAAGGAGAAGTCGCGCGGCGTCTTCTACCGGGGGTCGCGTGCGTTCCTGCACTTCCACGAGGACCCGAGCGGCATGTACGCGGACGTCCGGTTCGATGTCGACTTCGAGCGCATGCGGGTCACCACGAAGACCGAGCGCAAACGGCTGCTGTCGAGAGTGCGAGCCACGGTGCGTCGCTAGCGATCAGCAGTCGGGGATCGCCTCCCACCTGGCTCAGCCGGTGTAGCCAGGCGGTTGGGAGACCGTCACCGGGGCCGCCTCGCGGACGGCACGGAGCCGGGCTCGACCCTCGGCGGCCGCGGCGGGATCGAGCGGCGGGAGCGAGAAGCCGCTGTACATCACGCGCCGTTCCCGTTCCACGGGAGGCTGAGCCATGTGCAGGGTGCAACTGAGATGCAAAGTCACGTCGCCCGTGCGGGTCGGAAGGTCGATCGTGGGCAGATCACAGTGCGGCTGCTCGAGCGCGGGCCACACAAGAGCTCGGTGAGAGCCGGCGCGAACTCGCAGCTGACCCGACACGGCGTCGGCGCCGGTGACCGAGATGCCGACGGTGACGCTGCAGCACTCGTACGAGTGGCGGCCGAGGCTGCAGTCCTTGTGCCAGGGCACGTCGGAGATGCCCTCGACCACGCCGATCGGCTTGAACAGCGCCTCGATCCGGTTGTCGCTGCGGGCCCCGAACCGGTGGCCGTCGCCGGTGATGTCCGCCAGGGAGAGGAAGCGGGTGTCGCCGACGAGCGCGGCGGTGGCCGGCGAGTGCGTGTCGAATGCCTGCATGCGGACGAGCCGCTGCTCGCCACCGGCGGTCTTGGCCCACCACGACCGTCTGTCGGTGGGCGAGTAATCGGACGCGGCCCGGTCCATCTCCGCGGATACCTGGGCCATCTCGTCCTCGGTGAAGACGCCCTCGATGTGGAGAAAGCCCGCCTCTTCGAGGAAGTAGCGCTTCTCGTCGGCATCGTCGTCACGGCGGAAGGACCGCTGGAGATCGAGGGGCGCGCCGGCCGCGGTCGTGAAGTCGATCGTGCCCGGCGTGTTGATGGGCGCGCCGTCGATCGCGGCGCGCAGCACGAGCCACCAATCGAGCGTGTCGCCCAACCGGCCCGCGGGTTGGTCGAGACAACCGCTCGACCAGAAGCCCATGAACGTCTGCTGGTCGGTCACCAGGTCGTCGAACTGCTCGCGTGCGAGGTGCACACGCGCGCCACCGCCGGGATCGCCTCGCCGCACGTCGACCCGGTCGTCGACGCGGACCAGCGTCCAGACGGAACCGTCGACCGCGATCGTGAGGGGCCGAGGGTCGAGCCACCGCACCGCCCGGCCGATCGTCGCCGCGTTCGCCTCGATGGCAGACGGGAGCTCCGCGCCGAAGAACTCGTCGGGGTCGAACGTGTGCTCGCTGCCGTCGATCCGGCTGCGAAGGTCGACCGACATGCTCCCCTCCTCCACCTGCACAGTCGCCGTGGAGACGATGGGACTCGAACCCACGACCCCCTGCTTGCAAAGCAGGTGCTCTAGCCAACTGAGCTACGTCCCCGAGGGCTCCAGCATGCCACGGGGTCCCGGGCTCAACGCCGACGCCGGCGGCGGCGGTTCGCCCCGGCGAGGAGGAGCGCGGCGATCGCGCTCGCAGCCGGCAACGCGAGCCCGGTCACGTCGATGACGGGGCGGACCTTGACCCCGTCCGGTCCGACGCTGGCGATTGCGATCACCCGGCTGCGCCCGGTGCCGCCGCCACCCCCGCCGCCGCCGCCACCGTCCTGACCCTCGGGGCCGCCGCCGCCGGCGCCGCCACCGAACCCGCCGGTCGCGAACGTCTCGAGGAGCGGGATCACGGCGCGGTCGCCCGCGGTGGTCGCCGGCCCGACCGCCCCGTCCCCACTGGCGGCGCGCTCGATTGCACGTGACACCTGCTCGGCTCCGCTCAGGATGCCGAGCCTGCGCGCGACCTGATCGCTGACTCCGTCTCTCGCACCGTCTTCGCTCACCGTGTCCCCTCGCTCACTCGTCTGCCGCGCCCAGAGCGGCGCCGACATCCCGAAACCCACACTGACCCCTCGCCGCCCTCGACCGACGCGCAGCAACGCCAGGATCGAGAGCACGAACACGACGACCACGCCACCGGGCATCGGTACTCGCAGGCGGCGCACGCGTACCTTCACGCGACTGCCACGCCTTCGAACACCGCCGCCTTCACACCTCGGCGGGCGAGCTCGGCGAGGAACGGCACCGGCTCGACCAGCGCCGCGAGGCCGTGCACGCCGGCGGGCGAACCTCCGCGGGTGGCGAGCCCCGGTGCGATACCGGCGAGGCGCGCCGCCGTCACCGCCAGCACGGTCCCCGCTGCGATCGCCGTCCGGTCGATCACCCCGTAGACCATCGACTCACGCGCCTGGCCCCTCCAGCCCCACACCTCGACGCGCGCCGACCCCCATCCCTCGTCGAGGCCGCGCCGGCCCGGCCACGTGAACCGGCGGGCGAGGGGCTCGGCGAGACGCATCGTGACCCGGCGGACCTCCGGGAAGGCGCGCACGAGGAGCGTCGCCCCGACCGTCACCGGAGCGCACTCGCGGGCGCCGATGGGATCGGGGAACCACACGAGCTCCGGATTGGGGTGCCGCTCGTCGCGCCATTCGCCGTCGCACCACTCGACGACGGGATCGCGGCGAGCCTGACGCAGGGCGACCGTCGAGGCCGGGCCGGCCGACCCCGCCCGCGCGACGTGGATCTCGTCGACAGCGTCGAGGGCGGCGGCGGCGTGGCGGGCGAGCACGTCCGCCAGACCCGGCGCCAGACCACAGCCGGCCGCGAGCAGGACGCCGGCGCGCCGCGCCCGCTCGTCCAATGCGAGCAGGGCGTCGATTGCGCCGGCATCGTCGACGGTGGACGCGAACGGGATGCCGGCGGCCAGGGCGCGCTCTGCCCGACCGGCAACGAGCGCGGCCGGCAGCCCGACGGCAACCGCGTCCACTCCCGCGGGGATGGGGTCGTCCGGACGCAGCTCGACGGCCTCCGCCCGGTCACCGAGAGATGCGGCGACTTCACCGGCTCGGGTGGAGCCGCGGGCTGCGATCAGGAGCGAGTCGAGACCGGGCGTGTCGACCAGTTGCCGGGCGGCACGGATGCCGACGGCTCCGACCCCGTCGAGCAGGATCGTGGCCAAGGGGTCAGCGGAAGTCGGGGCCGTCGAGCTCGCGCCACCCGCCGCTCGTCGGCGGGACTCCGCCCTTGCCGCGCAGCTTCACGAACCCGCCGACGAGGACGGCGATCACGGCGAGGATCAAACCGCGGCGAAGCGCTTTCATTGCCGGCAGTGTAGGGCTGCGCGTCGCAGAGGGCTCGAGGCACGGCGCGGGCCCGACTAGGCGCGCGCCGTGCCTTGCGTTCCCTGCTGGCTCACCCGGTGAAGCGCGCCACCGCCACGACTGCTACCGCCGCTCCACCCGCACCCTGCCCGGCCTCGGGCCCGGGCTCGGGAGGAGGCGGTGTCGGTGCACAGCCAGGGTCGACGACCCAGGTGAGCTCCACGAGACCATTGCCGAGGTTCCCGGCGCCGTCGCCGGTGGTCATGCCGGTGCCGTCGGGCGTGAAGCCCGAGCCGCCGCCGCCGCCGCGGCCGGCGTTGAACTCGAGCGCGCCACCGCCGCCGCCGCCGAAGAAGCCGCCGCCTCCCCCGCCGCCGCCGCCGCCGTTGGTGCTGTTCACGTTGGCGCCGGTCCCGCCTTGTCCCGAACCGCCGCCGATGGCACCGCCCGCGTTCTGCGAGCCGCCGATCCCCGTGCCGGTGGGGGTGCCACCGGACGTGGTGCCGTCAAGGCCGGTCGTGCCGCCCCCGTCACCGCCTGACTTGAACGGCGGCGAGCCGCCGGAACCGCCGCCGCCGCCGCCGCCGATCACCCGTCCCTCCGCGCCGGTGGCCGAGGACAGCGCCGCCACCGCCACCGCCGCCGCCGTTCCCGCTGATCTCGTCGCCGAGGCTGCCCCCGGTGCCGCCGCCACCGCCCCCGCCGAAGTCCGAAGGTCCGCCGGGATTGGCATCGCTGTCGCCGTTGTCGCCCTTGTCACCGACCACGATGGCGAGCGTCTCGCCCGGGGTGGTCGGGATGGCCGCTTCGGCGCTCCCGCCGACACCCGAGTCCTGCCCGTTGCCACCCGCGCCCCCGTCGGCGCCGATCGCGGTGACGTCGACCTCGCACACATCGGCCGGCACCGGGAACGAGAAGTTCCCCGGCTCGTCGAAGGTCTCGACATTGCCGTTGACTCCGGCCCCGGCCACGCCGGTGAGACCGAGACCCATGAACGCGCTCGCGCTCACCCCGGTCACCAACAGTCCGAACAGTCTCCGTCGCATGGCCACTCCCATGTACGCCACCCGGCACGAACGCTGCCGTCAGCGAGTCGACAGCGGAACGGCGGCAAGCTAGCAGGGCCCCCCGCCGCCCGCACGCGATCCGGGCAATCCGGGCGAGCGCCTAGCCTGCCGGCGTGCTCCGCGCTTCCAAGGGCTTCCTCCCCGTCCTGATCGCGACCGGCGCGCTGCTCGCCGGCCTCACCGGCGAGGGCGTCGCGACCGCGGTACCGGGCAAGGTGCGCCCATGCAAGCTCCTGCGCCGATCGGAGGTCGCGAGCGCATTCGGCACAGAGGCGGGCCGCGGTACCGCGATGGGCACCGACTGCACGTGGCAGCTCGACGGCGTCGCGCTGTCGCTGGACGTGACGACGAGCGACGCGAAGGCGACGTACGAGAGCCTGCGCGACCTGGCCGAGGAAGCCGGGTCGACGCCGACGAAGGTCCCCGGTGTACGAGATCAGGCCGTCTTCACCGAGATCCCGTCCTTCAAGGAGCTCCTCGTCCTGAAGGGCAAGACGTTCCTGTTCCTCCGGCTCCTCGACATCCAGCACACGGTCGATGCCACGACCGCCCAGCAGGCGATGACGAAGCTCGGGACGAGCGCGACGAAGCGCCTGTAGGTACGCCCCGTGTCACTCGAAATCGCGCTCGCGATCATCCTGGCCCTCGTGACCGCATTCCTGTACGCGCTGAGCAACGTGCTCGAGTTGACCGAAGCCGAGCAGGTTCCGGACGAGTACGCCCTCCGCGTCGGCCTCATGACCCGGTTGGTCCGCCGTCCCCGGTGGCTCCTGGGCCTGCTGTGCGACGTGTTCGGCTACATCAGCCAGGCCGCCGCCCTCGCCCTGGCTGCCGTCATCTTCGTCGAGCCGATCCTTGCGCTTGCCATCGTGATCTCGCTCATCCTCGGGGCAGTCATGACGAAGCGGCGACTTCGACGCGGTGACTGGGTGTGGGCGGCCGTGCTCTCCGGAGGGCTCGCGCTCTTTCTCTACGAGGTCTCGCCAGAGGGTGGTCACGATTTCGTTCCCACCGACCGCGCCGTGATCACGGGACCCATCGTGGGTGCCATCGTCTTGTTGTGCATCGCGTGTGCCAAGCCGTCCCGCGGAGCACCGCGAGCCGCGCTCCTGGGAATCGCGGCCGGCATCTTGTTCGGCGCCGCCGCCGTGCTCACGAAAGGTGTGGTGCACTACCTGGGCGACGGGATCCTCGCGTGGGTTCCCCATTGGGAGTCGTACGCGCTGGCGCTCGCGTCCATCGGCGGCGTCATCGTCGGTCAGAGCGCGTTCCAGACCGGCGCCCTCGCTGCTTCGGTCGGCGCCACCGAGTCCACTGCTCCGGTATCAGCAGCGATCCTCGGCATCGTGCTGCTGGACGAGCGCGTCAACTTCGACGACGCGTACCAGGCGGCCGCGGTCGTGGTCTCCGTGACCATGGTGCTCGTCGGGATCGCCGCGCTGGCGCGGGCGGAGGAGAGGGTGATCGGCGATTCGCCGGCGACCGCGTAGCGGTCAGGTGGTGGGGCTAGGTGGACTCGAACCACCGACCTCATCCTTATCAGGGATGCGCTCTAACCGGCTGAGCTATAGCCCCGAGAGCGAACTGCGGTCACCGTTTGCCGGGCGCGTCCTCTTGGATGACCGTGACCTCGATGCCGCCGAAGAGCTCCGCGAAGAGGTTGTAGAACGCGCACGCGAGGACTGTCGCGACGACCTGAATGGCGACGAGCACCAGGCCGACGAGGATCGTGCCCCGCAGCATGCCGGCGGAGAGGAACTTGAAGTCCTTCGACGACAGCAGGTCACCGATGAACTTCTCGACACTGCCGATGATGCCGAAGCCGTCGGCGATCAGCCACAAGAACGCGATCGCGGTGACGAGGACGGCCATCTCGCAGACGTAGAAGCACAGCGAGATCTTCAGCGCCGACCACAGATCGACCTTCTTGATCGTGTGCCTCACACGGCGCGGCGCCCGCGGGCCGGGGGAGGGTGCAACGCGAGACCTCCCCGGCCGTGTCGTTCGTGCGGCCGCTGCGTCCGGCGCGGCTGCGCGACCGGCGCCATCGCCGGCAGGAGCGGTCGGGGCCGGCGGGCGGCGGCTCGTGCGCGTGGGTGGCTCGTTGCGCATCGGATCCACTTGGGCGCCGCTCGAGCGCCGCGGCTCCATCTCTTCGGGACTGGCGCTCATGGGGTCGAGAGTCCCTCTCCGTCGTCTGCTTCGAGCACGGGAGCTACAGCGACGACGCTCTCACCCTCGCCGAGTCGGGCAACGCGCACACCGGTGGCGTCACGGCCCTGCGCCGAGATCTCCCTGGCTCCCATGCGGATGATATTGCCCGCCGACGAGAACACCAAGATCTCGTCGGTGTCGTTGACGCAAAAGGCCCCGACGACGCCACCCCGGGAGGCGGTGATCTTCATCCCACGGACCCCCTGGCCGCCTCGATTCTGGCGCTTGAACAGATCCAGCTTGGTGCGCTTGCCGTGCCCGCTCGAGCTGACGAACAGCATGACGGCGCCGCGGCGGGCGACATCGCACCCGATGACCGCATCATCCTTGCTCTTGAGCTTCATGCCGTGCACACCGGCCGTGTCGCGTCCCATCGCTCGCACGCCGCTCTCGGCGAATCGGATCGTCATACCCTCGCGCGAGACCATGACGATGTCATTGCGGCCCGTGGTCTGGATCACCTTCACCAGCTCGTCGTTGCCGTGCAGGTTGATGGCCTTCAGCCCGCTACGGATCGACGAGTCGAACTCCGAGATGCGCGTCTTCTTGACGACACCATTCTTTGTCGCGAAGAACAGGTAGGCGCCGTCCTCGTACGTGCGGGTGTCGATGATCGCCTGAATCTGTTCTCCCTGGTTCAACGAGACGAGGTTGACGAGGGCGGTGCCGCGGGCCGTGCGCTCCTTCATCGGAATCTCATGAGCGCGCAGGCGGTATACCCGACCGCGGTTGGAGAAAAACAGCAAGTAGGAGTGCGCGGTCGTGGGAAGCAGGTGCGCGACGTAGTCGTCGTCACGGAGGTTGCCACCCTTCACTCCCCGGCCGCCCCGGCCTTGGCGGCGGAACGAGTCGGCGGCGACCGCCTTGATGTAGCCCTTCTTGGACAGGACGACGATGACCTCTTCGTCCTCGATGAGGTCGAGCGTGTCGAGCTCGCCGGTGTCGACGGTGATCCGCGTCCTGCGTTCGCCGCCGAACTTGTCACGAAGCTCGCCGAGCTCGTTCTTGATGACCGTGCGGAGCTTCTTCTTGCTGCGCAGGATCGACTCGAGCTCTTTGATCTGCTCCTCGAGCTCGCCGAGCTCGTCGCGCAGCTTCTGGCCCTCGAGCTGCGTCAGCCGCCGCAGCTGCATGTCGAGGATGAAGTTCGCCTGGATCTCGCTGAACTCGAACGGCTTCGCGATGAGCCCCGTGCGGGCCTCGTCGACGTCCGCTGCAGCGCGAATCAGCTCGATGATCGCGTCGATCATGTCGAGCGCGCGGACCAACCCTTCGACGATGTGCGCGCGCTCGCGAGCCTTGTCGACGCGGTACTGCGTCCGGCGCGTGACGACTTCCATCTCGTGGGCGACGTAGACCAACACGGCCTGGGAGAGGTTCAGCAACTTCGGCACGCCGTCGACGAGCGCCAGCATGTGCACCGGGAAGCTCGACTGCATCGGCGTGTGCTTAAAGAGCTGGTTGAGGACCACCTGCGGATTCGCGTCGCGGCGCAGCTCGATCACCAGACGAGTCGTGTCACCGGCTGACTCGTTACGAACATCCTTGACTCCGTCGACCTTGCGCTCGTTCACGAGCTCGGCGATCTTCTGGCCGATCACCTCGACGGACGTCTGGTACGGCACTTCGGTGACGACGATCTGGCTCTCGCCCCGACGCCCCTCCTCGATATCGGTGACCGCCCGCATCTTGATCGAGCCCCGCCCGGTCCGGTACGCGTCCTTGATCCCCTCGCGGCCGAGGATCAGCGCGCCGGTCGGGAAGTCGGGGCCCTTCACGAACTTCATGAGGTCGTTGGGCTTGGCGTCGGGGTTGTCGAGCACGTGGATGCACGCGTCGACGACCTCGTTGAGGTTGTGGGGCGGGATGTTCGTCGCCATCCCCACGGCGATCCCCCCACCGCCGTTGACGAGCAGGTTGGGGAACCGCGCCGGCAGCACGACCGGCTCCTGGTTCTGGCCGTCGTAGGTGTCGGCCAGGTCGACCGTGTTCTCTTCGATCTCGCCGATGAGCTCCATGGCCAGCGGGGCGAGACGGGCCTCGGTGTACCGCTGGGCGGCCGGGCTGTCGTTGGGATCGGGGGATCCGAAGTTGCCGTGCCCGTCGATGAGCGGATAACGGAGCGAGAACTCCTGGGCCATGCGGGCGAGCGCGGCGTAGATCGCCTCACCGGCGTGGGGGTGGTACTTCCCCATCACCTGCCCGACCGCCTGCGCCGACTTCTGGTGCTTGCGGTCAGGCCGCAGCCCCTGCTCGTACATCCCGTAGACGATGCGACGCTGCACCGGCTTCAGCCCGTCGCGGGCGTCCGGAAGGGCGCGCGCCGTGATGACGGACATCGCGTAGTCCAGGTAGGAGCGTTCCATCTCCTCCTGGATCTCGATCGGCTCGATGTTGCCTTCGAGAGTCTGCTGGCCGTCGTCAGGCATGGGCGTCAGATGTCAAGGAAGCGCACGTCCTTGGCGTTCTCCTGGATGAAGTGGCGGCGGGTCTCGGCGTCGTCACCCATCAACCGGGCGAAGATCTCGTCCGCGATCGCCGCGTCCTCGACCGAAACCTGGAGGAGGTTGCGTGTCCCGCGGTCCATCGTCGTGACCTTGAGCTCCTCCCAGTCCATCTCACCGAGGCCCTTGAAGCGCAGAACCTCGTACTTGCGGCCTTCATGCGCGGCGTCGAAGTCGCGGAGCACCGCGTCGTCCTTCAGGTAGTAGTGCTCCTTCCCGATGTCGACGCGGTACAACGGCGGCTGCGCGATGTAGATGTAACCGCTCTTCAGCATGTCCGGAAGCTGGCGGAAGAAGAAGGTGAGCAACAGTGTGCGGATGTGCGCGCCGTCGACATCGGCGTCGGCGAGGATGATCACCTTGTGATAGCGGACCTTGTCCTTGTTGAAGTCCTCGCCGGTGCCGCTACCGATCGCGGTGACGAGTGACTGGACCTCTTCGTTCTTGAGGAGCCGGTCGATGCGGGCGCGCTCGACGTTGAGGATCTTCCCCCGGATCGGGAGGATCGCCTGGTAGCTCGAGTCGCGTGCGCGCTTGGCGCTGCCGCCGGCGCTGTCGCCCTCGACGATGAACAGCTCGGACTGCTCGGGGTCCTTCGACGAGCAGTCGGCGAGCTTGCCCGGCATGGCTGCCGACTCGAGCAGCGACTTTCGCCGGGTGAGATCACGGGCCTGGCGGGCCGCCACCCGGGCCCTGGCAGCCTGGGTCGCCTTGTTCAGGACCTGGCGGGCTTCCGAGGGGTGCTCCTCGAGCCAGTCGCCGAGCTTCTCGTTGGTGGACTTCTCGACCGCCGACCTCATCTCTGTGTTTCCGAGCTTCGCCTTGGTCTGACCCTCGAACTGCGGGTTGCGCAGCCGCACCGAGACGATGGCGGTGAGGCCCTCGCGGATGTCCTCGCCGAGCAGCGAGACGTCCTTGTCCTTCACCATGCCCTTGGCGCGCGCGTATCGGTTCACTGCGTTCGTGAGCGCCTTCTTGAAGCCCTCTTCGTGCATGCCGCCTTCGGTGGTGGCGATGTTGTTCGCGAAGGAGTGGATGCCTTCGTAGAAGCCGGTGTTCCACTGCATCGCGATCTCGACCTCACCTGCCTGGCTCTTCTCCTCCAGCGAGACGACGCGTTTGAACAGGGGGTCCTTCGAACCGTTGAGGTGCTTGACGAAGTCGACGAGCCCACCGGAGTACTTGTACGTCTGCTCCAACTTCGGATCGGTGCGCTCGTCGGTGAACCTGATTTCGAGACCCTTGTTGAGGAACGCCATCTCGCGTAGCCGCTCGAGGAGCGTCTGGGCGCGGAACTCTGTCTCCTCGAAGATCGTCGCGTCGGGCCAGAACGTGATGGTCGTGCCGCGCTGCTTCGAGGCCTTGACCCGGCGAATCTTGCCCTGGGGCTTGCCGCCCTTCGCGAACTCCTGCAGCCAGCGTCCGCCGTCCCGATGTACCTCCAGCTCGAGGCGACTCGAGAGCGCGTTCACGACCGAGACGCCGACGCCGTGCAGACCGCCCGAGATCTTGTAACCCTCCCCGCCGAACTTCGCGCCCGCGTGCAGCGTGGTCATGATGACCTCGGCGGCCGACTTGTTCCTGAACTCGCGGTGGTTGTCGACGGGGATCCCGCGACCGTTGTCCGCGACGCGGCAGCCGCCGTCGGCGAGCAGCGTGACGTCGATCCGGGTCGCCTCGCCCGCCATCGCCTCGTCGACGGAGTTGTCGACGACCTCGTACACGAGGTGGTGCAGGCCGGATGGTCCCGTCGAGCCGATGTACATGCCAGGGCGCTCGCGCACGGGCTCGAGGCCCTTCAGCACGGTGATGTCCTTGGCCGTATACGCCACGCGCGGCGCCTTTCTGATCGGGGTCGGGGGAGGGCCGGGACACGCCCCGACGAGGAGGATGGAATCCCGTAAAAGGGCTGGTCAGGACCCCTAAAACGTTGTCTTCAGTGTACCAGACGACCCCCGAGAAACCGGCGTTCCCGGTCCGGTTTCGCGCCGTTCTCAACGATCGCGCGTCGCGCTCGACGAGCCCACGCGAACCCGCAGCTCGCGCACGACACCGGGCCCCAACAGCGCTGCCGCCCGCTCGACGAGCTCGCCTTCGAGGTAGCGGAGCTGCGTGGCGCGTGGCGCGGAGTTGACAGTGACGCGCAAGACACCGTCGCGTAGCGACGTCAGCCGGCAATGCGGCGCCACGTCCGGGCCGACCAGCTCCTGCCATTCCGCTATCAGCAACGCGAGCCCGCTGGGCTCGGGGAGCCCGAGGTCGGCGCTCACCTCGGCGAGCGAATCACGCAGCGGGCGCGGGTCCTCGGAGGGGCGCCCGGGGAGCCGAGCCGTCATGCCGCGTCCTCGACGCGTCCGCCGTGGACACGCAAGTGCCGATCGGGATGGACCGACCCCGGCACCGCCGACGCGGTGGTGATCAATGTCTGCCCTACCGGCAGCTCGGCTACGAGGGCCTCCGCCCGCGCCGGGTCGAGCTCGCTGAACACGTCGTCGAGGAGCAACACCGGTTCGGTGCCCACGACCTCGGCACAGACCTTGTGGCCCGCGAGCCGTAGGCCGAGCGCCAACGTGCGCTGCTCTCCCTGGGACGCGTGCGTGCGAGCGTCGAGCCCGGCGAGACGCACGCGCCATTCGTCGCGGTGCGGGCCGACGAGTGTGACTCCCCGATCCACCTCCGCGGCGCGCCGTGCCGCGAGCGCGGCGCGTAGCAACTCCTCCACGTCGTCGGCGGTCACGGTGACACTGCCTTCCGCCCACTCTGCTTCGTAGGCGGCATCGACGTCATCGCCCTCTCCCGCAAGACCGCGATACGCATCACGCAACGCCGGGAGCAACCGCGCGGTCAGGCGCAATCGGCCGCGTACGAGCTCGGTTCCGGCGCGCACGAGCTGGTCGTCGAACACCACCAACGTCGACTCCGCATCAGCGCCCGCGCATGCCTTGTCGCAACAACGCGTTGCGTTGCTTCAACACGCGGTCCAACTCGCCGCGTACCGCGTCGTAGCGCGGCGCGACCGAGACAAGGAGGTCGTCGAGATACCCGCGGCGCTCGGCCGGCCCGCCCTTCACGAGTTGGAGATCGTCCGGCGCGAACACCGTCACCCGAACCAAGCCCAGGAGATCACGCGCCCGCGCCAGCGGCTGACGATTCAAACGAACACGGTTGCGGCCAACGGCACGAATCTCGGCTTCCATCAGCTGCTCACGATCCGGTTCCTGCACCGTCACGCGCACGTACGCCGCTTCGGCACCGGAGCGCACCAGCGCCGCGTCGGGGACACCCCGGAACGAACGAGCCGTCGCCGCCCACCCGAGTGCCTCGAGGAGGCTGGTCTTCCCCTCGCCGTTCGCGCCCACCACCAACGTCACACCCGTCGGCAGCACGAGGTCCACACCCGAATAGCAACGGAAATCCGTGAGCGCGAGTCGCGCCACGACGCTCACGTCCGCGCACCCCCGATTAGGAGATGCGCACGGGCATGAGCAGGTACAGGAAGTCCCCGCTGTCGGTCCCCTTCAGGACAGCGGGCTTCAACGGATCGATCGACTCGACCGTGATCTCCGAACCTGACGCGGCGTCGATTCCTTCCAGGAGGAACTGCGAGTTGAACGCGACCGTGAGATCACCACCCTCGTACTTCGCCTCCACCATCTCGTGCGCCTCGCCCACGTCCTGCGCGACCGCCGACAGCTCGAGGCCCTCGGCCGTCATGGCCAGGCGGATCGGCGCGGTATCGCGACCCTGTCCCACGAGTCGTACGCGGTTGATCGCGGCGCTGAGCTGATCGCGGGCAACGGTCAACTTGTTCGGATAGCCGCCGGGGATCAGCTGCTCGTAGTTCGGGAAGTCGCCTTCGATCAGTCGTGTCGTGACCGAGGTGCGCCCGACGCGGAAGACGACCTCACGCTCGGCGAGCACGACCTCGATCTCCTCGTCGCCCAGCAGCCGTTGCACCTCACCGAGGCCTTTCCCCGCGACCAAGACCTTTTGCCCTTCCGGCAACATGCTCACGCCTTGTAGATCCCGCACCGCGAGGCGGTACGAGTCCGTCGCGACCAACCGCAAGCCGCCGGCTGATGCTGCGAGCAGAACGCCGGTCAGGATGGGCCGGGCGTCATCCCTCGACGCGGCCGGAACGACCTGACGCAAGGCGTCGGTCAACGCGCCCGACGCGACCTTGACGCCCGCCCCTCCCGGCTCGGTGAGGCGCGGGAAATCGGCTGCCGACAACGTGCGCAACGACGTCCGGAACCGGCCCGCCTCGACGCGTGCCTCGTCGTCCGTGAACTCCACCGTGACCGTCCCGGCCTCGAGCTTGTGCACGATCTCCGAGAAGAGGCGGGCCGGCACGACCGAACTGCCTTCCCCTTCGGTGTCGGCGGGAGCCTCGACCCTGATCGTCAACTCGAGATCCGACCCGACGAGCTCGACACCCGAAGCCGTCGGCGAGACCCGCAGACCCGACAAGACCGGCAGAGCACCAGTCCGGGAGGCCACGGCACGCTGCGCAACGGCAATGGCATCGGCAAGGGTGTCCCGTTCGCAGCGGAACTTCACCGGCAACCTCCTTCGATTCGTGCGCTGAGTTTCCTCAACAGTTGGGGATCTATGAATAGTTGTTGTAGTAGCCCGTGTGGATTGGGGACAGTGGGCTGTTCGGGCAGGTGGGACGAGGTTCGGGAATCCCCGGGCTGTCCACCGGCATCCCTCAAGGAGAGCTTGACGGCGAGGGTTTTGCCCAGGCTCGTCCCCATCCGCTCCGCTGATATCCCCACGTATCCACAGGGTTATCCACCGGTGCCGAGCTTGATCCGGGCGATGAGCTCGGTGACCTGGTCGAAGGTCGTGTGCCGCTCGTTCATCTGCTGCTTGATCTTCTCGACCGCGTACATGACCGTCGTGTGATCGCGGCCGCCGAACTCCTTGGCGATCTGGGGGTAGCTGTAGCCGGTCAGCTCGCGCATCACGTACATGCCGATCTGTCGGGCAGTGACGAGCGGCCGGCGGCGGCTCTTGCCGCACAGGTCCTCGACGGTCCAACCGAACATCTTGGCGGTCTCGTCGAGGATGAGCTCGGGGGTGATCTCACGCGGTTGCGCGGGTGACAGCAGGTCGGCGAGCACCTGGTGCGCGATCTCGTCCGTGAGGGGAGCGTCGTTCAATGCCCGGTACGCATTGACGCGGAGGAGGGCGCCTTCGAGCTCCCGGACGTTGTCGTGGATGTTGCCGGCGATGAACGCGAACACCTCGTCGGGGATGCCGTCGAGATGCTCGGATTCCGACTTCTTGCGCAGGATCGCCAGGCGGGTCTCGAACTCGGGAACCTGCACGTCGGTGATCAGGCCCCACTCGAACCGGCTGCGTAGGCGGTCCTCCAGGGTGGCGATCGACTTGGGCGGGCGGTCGGAGGAGATGACGATCTGCCCGTCCTCGTTGTGGAGCTGGTTGAACGTGTGGAAGAACTCCTCCTGGAGCTCCTGGGTGCGCTCGAGGAACTGGATGTCGTCGATCAGCAGCACGTCGAGGTCGCGGTAGCGACGCTTGAACGCGGGCATCGTCTTCGCCCGGATCGCGTCGACGAACTCGTTCATGAACGTCTCGGTCGAGACGTAGCGCACGCGCTTGTTCCGGAAGACGGCCTTCACGTGGTGCCCGATGGCGTGGAGGAGGTGGGTCTTGCCGAGCCCGGCCGCGCCGTAGATGAACAGCGGGTTGTAGGACCGGGCCGGGGCCTCGGCCACGGAGAGGGCGGCGGCGTGGGCGAAGCGGTTGGACGCGCCGATGACGAACTGGTCGAAGGTGTAGCGCGGGTTGAGGCCTCCGGAGGCCCAGAGTCGGGAGGACTCCTCGGCAGCGGGAGGAGTGGGAGCCGGAAGGTCGGTGAGGGGGGCGGCCGCGACCGGAGGGAGCGTCGGGAGCGCCTCCTCGGACCGGGAGTCGGTCTCGACGGTCAGCTCCACGCGGAGCTGCTGTCCGGTGACGTCCCGCAGCGTGTCGGCGAGCATGCCCGTGTAGCTGGATCGGATGCGGTCGGCGGCGAGGGAGCTCGGCACGGCGAGGGTGAGCACGTCGTCCGTCAGGCTGATGGCCCTCACGCCCTGGAACCACAGTCCCCACGTATTGGGCGCGAGCTGGGAGCGGAGGGCGGTCGCGCCGTGCTCCCAGATCTCGGCGGCGGTGACACCCCGGTCGAATTCCACAGGTGCGTCCACAGGTGTGGAGAAGGTTCCCTCTCGGGGCCACCGGAGGCAGCCGGCGTGCAGATGAATTCGGCCTCTCGTGTCCGGGGAAGTTCGCCTTCGAGGCCGTGGCGTTGGCGAGAAGTCCGAACGTAGCACCGGCCTTTTGCGACAAACAAGGGTTCGCGACGCAGCGGAGCGCGTCGCGCTTCCCCGCGTTGCGGCGGTTTCATGCGCCGCCGTACACTTGGTGGCTCGCCCGACTGTTGCGGCCCCCGACCTCGGGTCTCGCGGGCGAATCCTTCGCGAGGAGGCCATGCGTGAAGCGCACGTTCCAGCCGAACAACCGGAAGCGCAAGAAGCGCCACGGCTTCCGGTCCCGCATGCGAAGCCGGGGCGGTCGAGCGGTGCTCAAGGCCCGGCGCCAACGCGGCCGCACGCGTCTCTCGGCCTGATCTGGCGCGTTCGCGATCGTGCGACTTTCGCCGCCCTCGGCCGGGCGGAACGACACGTCTACGGCCCGGTCACGGTCCGGTTCGTGGCCGGGGAAGGGGGCGGCCCGTCCCGCGTTGCCTACGCCGTGGCGGGGGTCGGGAGCGCGGTGGTCCGCAACCGGTTGCGCCGTCGCCTCCGTGCCGGAGTGGCTCGGGCGCAGACGGGCCTCTCCCCCGGCGGCGCCTACCTGGTCTCCGCCCGCCGGGACGCGTTGACGATGCCGTTCGACGCGCTCGTCGACACGCTCGCGGCGCTGTTCACGGCGACCGGGGAGCAGCGGTGAGCGCCGTGGTCGACACGCCCCTTGCGCCGCCCTCGCCGGCGGCCCGGGTCCTCATGCTGCCGATCCGGGCGTGGCGGCTGGTGAGCGTCCACCTCACGCCGCGATGCCGGTTCCACCCGTCGTGCTCTGCGTACGCGCTCGAAGCGCTGGAGCGACACGGCGCAATCCGAGGCCTGTGGCTGGCGATCCGCCGGCTGGCCCGCTGCCATCCCTGGGGCGGCGGCGGCCTCGACCCGGTACCGAACACACGTTCGCCCCATGAGAGCAGGCTGACCGATGCTTGATCCGCTCTACAACGCGCTGGGCGCCGTCTTGGCGTTCTTCTACGCCATCATCCCGAACGAGGGCGTGGCGATCATCCTGCTGACGATCACGGTGATGCTGCTCCTCTTCCCGCTCACCGCCAAGTCGTCGCGGTCGATGCTGGCGATGCAACGTCTGCAGCCCGAGATCAAGAAGCTGCAGGCGAAGCACAAGGGCGATCGCCAGAAGCTCAACGAAGAGATGATGAAGCTGTACCAGGAGAACAAGGTCAACCCGCTCGGCGGGTGCCTGCCGCTCGTGGTGCAGTTCCCGGTCTTCATCGCGCTCTTCCACGTGCTGCGCTCGACGGCAGCCACGGTGCCGACCGGGTCGTCGCTCTACAAGGCGATCATCGCCGCCGAGCCGAACGGTCTCACGTTCCTCGGCATGGACCTGTCGCTCAAGGCGACGGACAACCACGGCGACCTGATCTCGGCACTGCCTTACTACGTCCTCGTCGGACTGGTCTTCCTGACCGGGTTCATGCAGTCGCGCCAGAGCCAGCGCAACACGCCGGCGGGCGGTAACCCGCAGATGCAGATGATCACGAAGGTGCTGCCGATCGCGTTCGGCGCCTTCTCACTGTTCTTCCCGGCCGGGCTCGTTCTCTACTTCCTGGTCTCGAACCTGTGGCGGCTCGGGCAGCAGGAGCTGATCATCCGCAAGATCGCACCCCGTGGTGACCACGCGAAGAAGGACGGGGCGATCGACGCGAAGAGCTCGCCCGCGAAACGCGAGGTCGAGGCGCCGGCGGACGTGGAAGACGCCGCGGAGCCGGAGGCGGTGTCGGACGCGCCGAAGCCGGCTCCTCGCGCGAAGCCCTCGGCTCCGGCAGGGACACGATCGAGCCCACTCGGTGCGCTGCGGGACTTGTTCCGGCCGCCGGCCGACGGCAACTCCGGAGGTACCGCGGCCGCCAAGCAGTCCGCGCCGCAGAAGCAGCCCGCGTCCAATCAACCGCGAGCGGCGCAGGGGGGGTCGGCACGCGGCGGGCAGTCGCGGCGACGCCGCAAGCGGAGCAGCAACAAGAAGCGGAAGCGGTAGATGGAATGGGTCGAGACGACCGGCCGGACGATCGAAGCGGCGCTTGACGCAGCCCTCGACGAGCTGGGGGTCGACGAGAACGACGTCGAGTACGAGGTGCTTGCCCGACCGCGGGGCGGGCTGCTCGGGCGGTTCGGCGGCGAGGCACGCATCCGCGCCCGGGTCAAGCCGATCTCGCGGGAGAAGCCGGGTGAGGGCCGTCGGCGCCCCCGGCGACGGGGCGGCGAACGAGGGGACGACAGGCCTGCGGGCGATCGGCGTCGCTCGGGGACGAGAGGGAACGGGTCGCAGGAAGGCAGGGGTCCGCGCCCATCGAGGAACCGGCGGCGCCGCCGCCGGGGCGGGACCGGCGGGCGCGGCGAGCGCCCGCGCGACGAGCAGGAGCAGGGAGCAACCGTGGACGAGCAAGCCGACATCTCGGTGGACGAGCAGGTAGACCAGGCCGTCGACTTCACCCGGGGCCTGGTCGAGGCGTTCGGTGCGAAGGCCGACGTTGCGAGCCACCTGGAGGACGAGGACACGGTGCTGGTCGACGTGACCGGCGACAACCTGGGATTGCTGGTCGGGCCGCGGGGAGCGACGCTGGCGGCGATCGAGGAGCTCGTGCGGACGGTCGTGCAGCGCCAGACCGGCGGCCACGGCGTCCGCGTCCACGTGGACGTTGGCGGATACCGGGCCAAGCGGCGAGAAGCGCTCTCGGAGTTCGCACGTCAGCTCGCCGAGCGCGTGCGTGACGAGGACGAGGAACAGGCGCTCGAGCCGATGGGGGCTTCGGACCGCAAGGTGGTTCACGACGTCGTCGCCGAGATCGAGGGCGTCAGCACGATCTCGGAGGGCGAGGAACCGCGCCGCCGGGTCGTGATCCGGCCGGGCTGATCGGCGGCGAGCGATGCTCGCCCCGGAGATTCGCCATCGCCTGACGCAGCAACTCCATGAGGCGCGCACGCGCGGGTTCGTCGGGCCGGGGCCGGTGGACGTGCACCTCGACCACGGCGAGGCCATGGCAGCGGCGGTCGAGCGGGACTTCCGCGGACGCTTCCTCGACCTCGGCTCGGGCGGCGGCGTTCCGGGCCTGGTGCTGCTGGCGACGTGGGGGCACGCCACCGCGACGCTTCTCGACGCCCGCCGGCGCCGGTGCTCGTTCCTGGAGGGGGCGCTGGAGCGACCTGGGATGGGCGGAACGGGCGTCCGTCGTCTGCGGTCGGGCCGAGGAGCTGGCGCGTGCCCCGGGTATTCGGGGCGTCTTCGAGTTGGTGGTGGCGCGGGGCTTCGGGGGACCGGCGACGACGGCGGAGTGCGCGGTGGGATTCCTTGTTCCGGAAGGCCGGGTGGTGGTGAGCGAGCCCCCGGGCACGCCCGACCCGTATCGATGGCCGGCGGACGGTCTGGCCGAGCTGGGACTGAGTGGTCCGGAGCTGCGATCAGGCGGCGGAGCCGGGGTGGCGATCCTGACCGCGACCGGGCCGGTGGGAGAGCGGTGGCCGCGTCGGGTTGGGGTTCCGGGGCGTCGCCCGCTCTGGTGAGGAGGCCAGGCGGGGCTGCGGCCGAACGTTTCCCGTGAAACGTCCTGTGCACCAGGCCCGCCCGGCGGCCGCGGCGATTGCCGGATTCGCGGCATGTTCCCCGTGAAACGTTGCTTTCTCGGCCGGCCTCTTGACCGGGCTGGAGGCCTCGGCCAACATGGCCTTCGCGCGCTGGGTAACACGAGTAGAGGACCGAGTATGGGCCGGGTTGACGACGAAGTGAAACGTCGCGGCCGTCAAGCGCTCGCGTCATTGCGCCGCGACACCGCCTCCAACGAGGGCGGCCGCCACTCCGAGCCGGAGGTCGAGACCGCGGTCACGGATGATGGTGAACGCCGCCTGGATCTGCCGGCCTTCGAGGCTCCGCGGATCGAAGGTGCGGACGTCCCGACCAGGCAGCTCCTCGCCCGGGCGGCGGAAGACCCGACCCCGCTGCTCCTGCCGTCCGTGCTCGCCATCGCCAACCAGAAAGGCGGAGTGGGCAAGACGACTACCGCCGTCAACCTCGGGGCAGCACTCGCCGAGGAGGGCCTCCGGGTCCTGGTGGTCGACCTCGACCCGCAGAGCAATGCCACGACGGGACTCGGTCTCAGTGCACGCGACCTCGGATCGTCGGTCTACGACGTCGTGATGAACAACGCCGCCATCGAGGACTGCATCGAGCCGACCAGCCTCAAGAACCTGTTCGTGGCTCCGGCGACGATCGACCTGGCGGGGGCCGAGATCGAGCTCGTGCCCGCCATGAGCCGTGAGCTCAAGCTGCGCCGGGCCCTCGACGAGGTCCGCGACAACTACGACATCGTCCTGATCGACTGCCCGCCCTCCCTCGGCCTCCTCACGGTGAACGGGCTCGCAGCCGCCGACGGTGTCGTCGTCCCCATCCAGTGCGAGTACTACGCGCTCGAAGGGCTCGGGCAGCTCCTGCGCAACGTGGGCCTCGTGCGCGCCAACCTGAACCCGATCCTCGACGTGCGCGGCATCATCATGACCATGTACGACGGGCGCACCAAGCTCGCCGACCAGGTGGTCGACGAGGTACGGGCCCACTTCGGACGGCGTGTCTACGACACCGTCGTCCCCCGGACGGTGCGGCTCTCGGAGGCGCCGTCGTTCGGGCAGCCCATCATCGTGTTCGATTCCACCTCCCGGGGTGCCAAGGCGTACCGGGAACTGGCGAAAGAGGTATGCCGTGACGCGAAAAGGCGGTCTGGGTAAAGGGCTCGGCGCCCTGATCCCGGCCGGCGCGGCCGAAGGCCTCGGCGCCGGCGGGTACCAGGAGCTGCCCGTCTCGACGATCCGGCCCAACCGGTACCAGCCGCGTGAGCACTTCGGTGAGGAGCAGCTCAGCGCGCTGGCCGATTCCATCCGGGAGGTCGGCGTGCTGCAACCGGTGCTGGTGCGTCCCGCCGACGACGGGTACGAGCTCATCGCAGGCGAGCGTCGCTGGCGGGCGGCGCGGCGGGCCGGTCTCCAGGCGATCCCGGCGTTGATCCGCACGACCGACGACGCGTCCGCGCTCGAGCACGCGCTGGTCGAGAACGTGCACCGCGCCGACCTCAACGCGCTCGAAGAAGCGGCCGCGTATCAGCAGCTCATCGAGGACTTCCGCCTTACGCACGAGCAGGTCGCGGCGCGCGTCGGACGCAGCCGCGTCGCGATCACGAACACGCTGCGCCTCCTGCAGCTCCCACCTGCGATCCAGAAGATGATCCAGGACGACACGCTCAAGGGCGGTCACGCGCGCGCGTTGCTCGGCACACCCGACCGCGCCTTCCAGGAGCAGTTGGCGCGCCGCGTCGTCAACGAAGGCCTCTCGGTGCGCGCGGTAGAGGACGCCGTGCGCGCCCATTCGGGCGAGGGAAAACGCGCTCCGGCCGCGACACCGGGCCAGCTTCGCCCGCCCGGGTTGCTCGAGCTCGAGGAGCTCCTCGGCGACTACCTCGAGACGCGCGTCAAGGTCAGTGTGGGCGGCAAGCAGGGGAAGATCACGATCGACTTCGCCGATCTCGAGGACCTCGAACGGCTGTACAGGGTGGTGACGGGAGACCGGCAGCCCCGTGCCGAGACGGGCTGACCAAAGGAGCCTAGCGTCAAGACCGGGTTGACGCCGGGCGGAGCGTCAACGTAGGGTTGACACATGGCGCCCGCACCCTCATTGCACGAGCTCATCCAGACCGTGCAAGACCGCAGCGCCGACACGGACGCGTTCGGCGCGCGTGGCGGCGGCGGCCGAGATGTCGGGCGAGATCACGAACAAGGCCGATCTGCTGCTCGGGCACTTCGTCGCCGCCGCGCGGCAGGCGGGCTGCTCGTGGACGGAGATCGGCACCGCGCTGGGTGTGACCAAGCAAGGGGCCCAGCAGCGCTTCGTCGACCATGACGACACGACGCCGGCCGACGACGAGCACCTCCTCGTCCGGTACACGAGTCGCGCCCGCGCCAGCGTCGCCCGCGCCCGCGAGGAAGCGCGGGGAATGGGCCACAACTATGTGGGCACCGAGCATCTTCTCCTCGGCGTGTTGTGCGACCCCGCCGCACTCTCGTGCACGGTGCTCGATGAACTCGGCGTGCCGGCCGACGATCTCCGCGATGCGGTGGTCGAAGCCGCGGGTCCGCGCTCCCCGAACGCGACGGCAGCCGACCGGCCGTTCACGCCGCGGGCGCGGCGGGTGCTCGACCTCACTCGCGGTGAATCCCTCCGCCTCGGCCACAACTACGTCGGCACCGAGCATCTTCTGCTCGCGCTCGTGATCGAAGACGAGGGCGTCGGTGGTCGCGTGCTCCGTGACCGTGGAGTCGATGTGGAGAGTGCGCGCGCGGCCGTCGTGCGTGCACTGTCGGCTTACGTGGCGAACAAGCCGCGCTAGCTGTCGGGCGGTTCCTCGACGCCGCGGCGCACGCCGCGCACGATCGCGCGGCTGACGTCGCCCGCGCGCGCGACGACGTTGCGCATCGCGGCGACGTCGCCTCGCTCCACGAGCTCGCACACGACGGCGGCCATGCGGGTCTCCCGCAGGATGCCGTACGCCTTCCCGCTCGGCTCGGACGTCGTCGGGAGCACGCCGCGCAGCTCGGCCTGGACGGCGGCGGCCACCCGAAAGCCGGCCTCGGAGCGGAACGTTCCGGACGAGAAGTACGTGCAGAGACTCCGATGGTCGGCGGCGCCGGCGCGAAGGGCGAGAAAGAGCGCGGCGCCGAACTGGTTGGCGGCGGCGGCAGTGGTGCTGTCGTCCGACCCGGCGGAGTCCAACAGCGCGCCTGCGCCTGCCTCGGCGAGTCCGCGACAGACGGCGTCGCCGAGCGCCTCGAAGCCGGGTGCGGCGGTGATGAAGACGCGGCGGCCTCCGAGCCCGTGTGGACCGCGGCGCAGCATCTCCCGCTCGCGGACGCTGGCGACCGAACCGGCCGCCAGCGTTCCTACCCGGCGGAGCGCGGCGACGGTCGTCCACCCGCAGAAGCCGTCGGGCGCGAGGCCCACGTTGCGCTGGAACTCGGCCATCGCGTCGGCGGTCTGCTCGCCGAGGATGCCGTCCTCGCGGCCGGCGTCGAAGCCGAGCGCGTTCAGCTGACGCTGGAGCTCGGTGACGTCGTCGCCGCGGAGCATCGGCTGACGGAAGTACAGGGTGCGATCTCCGAGCGAGAAGCCGCTCTCGACGAGCGCCGCCCAGGTCTGCGGCCCGCACACACCGTCGACGTCGAGGCGGCGCTGGTCCTGGAAGACGCGCACCGCGGCCTCCGTTGCGGGGCCGAACTCGCCCGGCTCGTCGGGCGCGCTGTCGTGCCCGAGCGCGGCGAGCCGCCGCTGGAGGTCTCGAACCGCCTCGCCCGTCTCGCCCCGTTCGAGCGCCGCCGCGGTCATGACCCCCGGGGAAGCGCAGCGACGGCGGCTTTGCCGACCGTCGCTGCAAAGCCGGAGCTTGCGACGGCGACAAAGCGGGCCGTCAAGAGATGAATTCGGCGAGATCCTGAAGGAGCTGGCCCTTGCCCTTGGCGCCGACGAGTCGCTTCACGGGCTCGCCCTCGTTGAACACCATCAGCGTCGGGATGCTCATGACGTTGTAACGCATCGCCGTCTGCGGGTTGTCGTCGACGTTGAGCTTGGCGATGCGCAGCTTGCCCTTGTGCTCGGAAGCGATCTCTTCGAGGGTCGGGGCGATCATCTTGCACGGACCACACCACTCCGCCCAGAAGTCGATGAGCACAGGCGTTTCTGCGCCACCGACCGTCTCGTCGAAGGTGTTGTCGGAGAGATGCGTGATGTCGGCGCCCACAGTGGTCCTTTCGGCCAGGGTCGTTCGAGTGTAGCTACGGAGTTGAACCGCGCCGGGACTCGCCCCATTCCGCGCCGGTCACGCCTGCGCGGCGGCGTGGCGGCGTGCCTCGATCCAGCGCTCGGCCTCGATCGCGGCCATGCACCCGGTGCCGGCCGCGGTCACAGCCTGGCGGAAAACGTGGTCGGCGACATCGCCGGCCGCGAACACGCCGTCGACCGAGGTGCCCGTCGATCCCGCCGTCGGCAGGACGACGTAGCCGTTCTCGTCGAGGTCGACGCTGGCCCTCGAAGAGCTTGGTGTTGGGGTCGTGGCCGATGGCGACGAACAAACCGCCGACATCGAGCTCGGAAACATCATCGGTCGACGTGTCGCGCAGGTGGACGACGTCGACCTGCCCGTCTCCGCCGACGTCCGTCACGACCGAGTTCCACCGGAAGTCGATCTTCGGGTTCGCGAACGCGCGGTCCTGCATGATCTTCGACGCGCGCAGCTCGTCACGACGGTGGACGACGGTGACGCGGTTGGCGAACTTGGTGAGGAAGAGCGCCTCCTCGAGGGCGCTGTCCCCGCCGCCGACGACGGCGATGTCCTTCTCCCGGAAGAAGAACCCGTCGCACGTCGCGCACGTCGAGACGCCGTGGCCGAGCAGCCGCCCCTCCGAGGGCAGGCCGAGCATCCGGGCCGACGCCCCGGTCGAGATGATCAGGGCCTCGGAGCGGTACTCGGTGTCCCCGACCCACGCGCCGAACGGTGACCCCGACAGGTCCACCCGGTCGACGTCGGCGGTCACGAACTCGGCCCCGAAGCGCTCCGCCTGCTCCCGGAACTTCATCATGAGCTCGGGGCCGAGGATGCCGTCCGGGAAGCCGGGGTAGTTCTCGACGTCGGTGGTCAGCATGAGCTGCCCACCTGCCTCCGCACCTTCGATGACGATCGGCCGCAGGTCGGCTCGCGCCGCATACAGGGCGGCGGTCAGGCCCGCGGGGCCGGATCCGACGATGACGAGCTCACGGACTTCACTCATGGGGCGGTTCCCGGGTCATTCGGGCGGGGGGACCTTCGTCCTCCGCGCCCAGCAGAACGTGCCGGCGACGACGAAGATTCCTCCGAAGATCAGGTACGTCGCCCAGACCCCGGCCGGGACATAGACGTCGACGATCCGGAAGAGGCCGATCGAGACGATCGTCACGGCGGTCAGGGCGAAGAACGCTGTGAGCAGCCCGAAGACGACGGCCCGGGTGACGTTCTGCGCCGGGGTGACGGTCTTGTCACGAACGGTCGCGACGACCCGCTCGATGTTGTCGACCGCGTCGGTCGTCCAGTCGTCGCTCATGGCTCCTCGCCGGTCCCGAGAACCCGGCGAGCGTACCCGCCGCCGTGCTGTCCCCGGCGCCTCATGGCAGGTCGAAGACCGACACCGCACGGCACGTCGCCGTGGCGAGCAGCACGATCGTGGAACGGTCGCCGCTCGACGGCAGGAGCAAGACGAGGACCGGCCGGCCGCGATGGGTGCCGGTGCCGTACGCGCTCGGCGGCGGGCTGCCGGCGACGGCGCGGTCGAGGCAGGGGGGCGGGGCGCCGCGTGGCCGACGGAGGAGCCTCGTCGAGCCGCGCCCGGACCCGATCCCGGAGGTCGCCGGTGTCGGTCACGTCACCGAGGTCGCCCAGATCCCGCGCGCCGACCGCGGACTCGGCGCTCGGGGACGCGTCGGTGGCCGGCGCGCTGCCACCGGGCGACGCCGCCCTGGGCGCCGGCGACCGACCGGCCGTGCTCGTGTCGCCGCCGTCGCGATTGACGAGTGCGAAGACGCCGACCCCTACGAGCACGAGCGCCACGAGCAGCGCCGCCGCCGGCGCCAGCAGACGCGGGAGCCGCCGCTCGGAGGGGAGTGGGGTCGCCTCGTCGAGCGCACGCGTGACGAGCTGGCGGCGGGTCTCGTCGTCGAGCGGCGGCACCTCGAGGCGCGAGGCCAGCTCGTCGTCGCGTTCGTCGGGAGGGAGGTCGTCGGTCATGGTCCGGTTGATCGCGTCTGGGGAGTAGGACGCTCGTCGGCCCACTCGCGGTTCCCGAGCGCATCGGCAAGTGCGGCGCGGCCCCGCGCGATGCGGGACCGCACTGTGCCTGCCGGCACGCCGAGCACGGTGGCGATCTCGGCGTAGTCGAGGTCGCACAGGTCACGGAGGATCACGGCGACACGGAACTCCTCGGGCAGCGCACCCAGCGCGGCGTCGATGTCGACGCGAGCGCCGACCGCATCCTCGGGTGAGGCGTCCGATGCCGTGTCCGGCGGCGCGTCGACGGGGCGAGGGCGCCGAGCCTTGCGTCGCCCTTCGTCCAGCGCGGCGTTCGTCGCCACCCGGTAGAGCCATGTCGTGAACGCGGAGCGGCCGTCGAAGCGGGTGATGCCGCGCGCGACCGCGATCATCGCCTCCTGCGTCGCATCGAGAGCGTCTTCCCGGTCGCCCAGGACGCGCCGGCACACGGCGTGGATGCGGTCGGCGTGTCGATCCAGCAGCGCCTCGAGAGCGCGGCGATCGCCCGCACGCGCCCGCGCTGCAAGAGCGTCATCGGCACCGCGGTCGTCAGCGGCCCTCGACCTTGACGTCACCGATCTGCAGCTTGTTGGCATCGGGCAGCTGCGTGCACCACACGAGCACGTACTGGCCGCGCGTGTTGGCCAAGTCGAATTGATGTGTCGAGGCGACGTTGTCGCCCGTGGCACGCACCGGACCCCACGCTGCGAGCGTGTTGCCGGGTTGGTCGGCCACGTAGATCTGAGCGCTCCAACCGTCCTCGACCGTGGTCACGGTGACGTTCGAGATCTCGTGCGACGCGTCGAGCTGCACCCAGAGTCCGACGCCCGACTTCGCGTTGCCGAAGTTGCGGTTGCTGTAGCCCTCTGTTTGCCAGGTGGTGCCGGGGTCGCCGTCGATGGCGAAGCGGGCCTCGTCGCCGTGCTCGCTTCCACCTCCCGGGGGCGGGTCGAAGTCGTGCGCCTCGGTGATGGGCAGGGCCCGACTGGCGGCTGCCGGGCTGCCGCCGCCTCCGCCGGAGTTTTCATCCGTCAGGTTCGTCAGCGCATAGGCCGCTACCGCGCCGGCGGCGAACAGCAGGAGGATCAGCAGCAACCACGGCCACCGCCGGCGGCGCCGGACCCCGGCCACGGGGGCGGGCGGAGGCTGGGGGTGCGGCGGTTGGGGCGGAGCCTGGGGCCTCGCGCCGACCTGCGTCCGCTCGAGCTCCTGGCGTTCGATGGGCGCGGTGAGCGGGCCGGTCGGCGCCGTGTCGCGACCCGGCGCCAGCGCGTCCTTGAACGCCTGCGCCGACTGGTATCGGTACTCGGGATCGCGCGCGAGGCTGCGGGCGACGACGTCCTCGAGTGGACGCGAGACCTCCGGTCGTGCCATGCGGATCGGTTCGGGGGCGCTCGTGAGGCGGGCGATTGCGGTCGCCATGTCGTTGTCGCCGCTGAACGGCGCCCGACCGGCCAGCATCTCGTACAAGAGGAGACCGAGCGCGTACACGTCGGCCCGACCGTCGACGGGGTGGCCGTTCACCTGCTCGGGCGCGAGGTAGCGGGCCGTCCCGACCACGGTGCCGGTCCGGGTCAGGTCGTCGCCGCCTGCCGCCTTTGCGATCCCGAAGTCCGTGACCTTCACGCGCCCGTCCGTCTGCACGAGCACGTTGGCCGGCTTGATGTCACGGTGCACGAGCCCCTGACGGTGCGCGTGCTCCAGGGCGTCCGCGACCTGCGAGGAGATGTCGACCGCGTCGCGCACGGGGAGACGTCCCCGCTCGTCGATCAGGTGCCGGAGCGTCGTTCCCTCGACGAGCTCCATGACGATGTACGCGGTGCCGTCGTCGTCGCCGGTGTCGTACGTGGCGACGATCCCGGGGTGGGTGAGCTTGGCGGCGGCGATGGCCTCGTTGCGGAAGCGGACCCGCAGCGCTTCGTCGACCGCCAGCTCGGGAAGCAGCAACTTGATCGCCACCCGCCGTGACAGCAGGGGATCCTCGGCGATCCACACCGTCGCCATGCCGCCGCGCGCGAGCTCGCGGTCGAGGCGATAGCGCCCACCGAGGACGCGTCCGGCCGTGGCTGGCTCCGGCACGTCATCCGACGCTAGTTGCTGGCCCCGCCGGGCTCGCTGCAGCCCGGCCGTGGATCCGCTACGAGCCGGCCTGGAACGTCACCCCGATGACACGGGGTCCGGCGTGCGTGCCGATGACGGGACCGATCTGGCCGACGACGATCTGGTCCCGGTCGGCCAGCGGCTCGAGCAGGTCGAGCAGCTCGTCGAGGTCGGGCGCGTTCCCGTGCAGGACGGCGAGGTTCTCGAACGGGCCCTCCTTGACGCGGTCGACGAGCAGCCGCAGCGCCTTCGAGCGGGTGCGGACCTTGCCCGCTTCCTCGACCACACCGTCCCGGACCTCGACGACGGGCTTGATGGCGAGCATCGAGCCGAGCAGGGCACGGGCGTTGCCGACCCGCCCGCCCTTCTTGAGGAACTCGAGCGTGTCGAGGGTCCCGTACAGCTTCGAACGGTTCCGCCGGTCGGTGACGTTGGCGACGATCGACTCGAGCGAGTCGCCGTCCGCGGCCCTCTGCGCGGCGGTGAGGCACAGGCTGCCGAGACCCATGGAGACGAGCAGCGAGTCGACGACCGTGACAGGGCAGTCGGCCTGGACGGCCTGGGCCGCGACCTGGGCCGACTGCATCGTCGCCGACAGCTTGGAGGACAGGTTGATGCAGACGATGCCGGTGGCGCCGTCGTCGACGAGACGCCGGAAGGCGCCCTCGAACGCCCCCGCCGACGGCGCCGACGTCTCGGGCAGCACGTCCGACTCGGCGAGGCGCCGCCAGAACTCGTCGGTGCTGAGCTCCTTGCGGTCGACGAGCTCCTCGGTGCCGAATCGGATCGTGAGCGGCACCACCTCGATGCCGTAACGCTCGATCAGATCGTCGGGCAGGTCGCACGCGCTGTCGGTGACGACTCGAACCCCCATGGCAATCCCCCTGGCCCGTCCGCCGCTCTCCGACCGGCGGCGCGCAGGCATCGTTACACCGTTCGGCCCTCTCTGTCCGCCGGAGCGCCGATGGCCTGCTCGAGCGGCGGATGCAGCCGCTCGCCGCGGCGGACTCGGGGCGCGAACAACGACCAGAGGTCGTCGAGCTCCCGCATGCGGAGCGCGGCGGTGACGGCGAAGTACTCGGCGAAGCCGACCGTGGCCCCGACGATCGTCGTCCCGAGCGCTATCCAGGGGTTCGACCATCCGAGGCCGCGCGCGATCAACCACGTCACCAGGGCGACGAGCCCTCCGGCAGCGAGGGAGCGCGCCAGGGTGTCGGCGAATCTTCGCCCGTCCATGTAGCCGAGGCGGCGCCGCAGCACGAGGATCGTGAGCACCGACGCCCCTCCGTAGGCACACGAGAACGCGACCGCGAGACCGGGCACGCCGAACGCCTTGTACAGCGGGAACGCCAGCGCGATGTTCAACGCGTTCTCGAAGCAGTTCAGGTAGAACGGCGTGCGCGTGTCCTGGAGCGAATAGAACGCCCGCAACGAGAACAGGTAGATGGAGAACGGCACCAGGCCCAGGGAGAACCCCGCCACGGTGTGGGCGACGACGGTGGCGTCACCACTGGAGAACGCGCCCCGCTCCAGAAGGGCCACCACCATCGGGCGGGCGAGGGCGATGAAGATCGCCGAGCACGGGACGATGACGAACGTCGTCAGCCGCAGTCCGAACGAGAGCCGATCCCGCAGCTCGCGGATGTCGCCCCGGCCCGCCGCGCTCGCCATCTCCGGCGCCAGCGTCGTCATCAGCGAGACCGCGAGCAGACCGTGCGGGAGCTGGAAGAACGCGTACGCGCTCAGATAGATGAACGGCCCGCCGTCGCGCCCGTTGGCGAGCACGAGCACGATCCACAGCGCGATCTGGTTGGCGATCACGTAGCCGAGGGTCCACGAGGACAGGCGCGCCATGGTGCGAACGGCGCGGTGTCGCCAGGCGAAGACGAACCGCAGTCGAATGCGCGCCCACCGGAGCACGCCCCAGAGGGCGATCGCCACCGCGGCGATCCCGGCCGTCGTGCCGAGGCCGAGCGTGAGGAGCAGCGCGTTGTCGTTCCTGACCCGCTCCAGCGTGATCGGGCCCTCGAGCAAGCGCGGTAGCGACACGAAGATGCAGATCACGACGATGTTGTTGAGCATCGGCGCGAACGCCGCGGCCGCGAACCGGCGGTGTGCGTTCAAGAGCGCGGTGGCGAGCGCCGTGAACCCGTAGAACACGATCTGGGGCATGAACAGCCGCACGAGTGTCGTCGCGACGTCTTGCTGCGCAGCCCGGCTCGCGCCTTCGGCTCGCAGCGTGAACACCTGCACGATGTACGGCGCGAGCAGCACGCCGGCCACAGCGACCGCGACGAGCAGCGCAATCGCGACCGTCATGATGGCGCTGACCGCTTCGTCGTCCTCGCGCTCGACATGACGGACGAACTGCGGCACCAGGGTCGCGGTGAGCACCCCGCCGAGCAGCAGCTCGTACAGCATGTTCGGGGTCTCGTTGGCGTAGCTGTACGTGCCCGCGAGCGCGCCGGCGCCGATCGCGTACGCGATCGCGGCGACGCGGAGAAACCCCGTGATCCTCGAGAGCCCGGTGCCCAGCCCGACGATCGCGCTCGACCGCAGCAGCCGGGTCGAGGGCTGGCCCGCGGCTCCGACCGCGTCGCTCACGGCGCGGAGCTCTGACCGGCGCCGGGCTTCGCAGGCGGTGAGGACAGCGCCGGATGAGCTGGGGTCTCGGCCCGCCGCCTGCGCCGCCGGCGGATGTCATGGGCCCACCATCCGGCGAGGAAGAGCCCGGCGCCGACCGTGAGGAAGACACCGACGTTGCTCACGAAGAACGTCGTGCGCACCTGGACCTCGGTCTGCTGAATCGGCAGAGCGCCGTCCGGCGACGTCACCTTCAGCGTGAGAGGGAACGTCCCCGAGCTCCGTGTCTCGACGCCGAACCGCACCGTCGTGCTCCGGGGTGGCAGGTCCAGGATCCGCTGGTCGCCGTCCGGGAACAGGAGCTTGTCGCTCTGCAGGTGGACCCGGACGCGTAGGGCCTGGCCGGTCTCGTTGAGGAACGTCACCGGGATCTCGCCCTTGCGGGCGGTCAGCGTGATCGTGCTGTCGACAGCGGGCACGCGCAGCCGGCTCACGAACTGGTCGACGTCGAGGTGGATCTTGCCGAGCTCGGCGCGGGCACGGGCGCGACCGGCCGGACCCGACCACACGGACGACAACGACACCAGCAGGGACCGGTTGCCGGGCTCCGCTACGGGGTTCGGCGGCGGGACCAGCGCGTTGAACGCGCTGAGCTCGTCGTCCGCATCGAGGAACTCGCGCTCGGTGACGGGAGTGGGCGGAACCGGAGACGGCGCGAGCTGACGTTCGACAGGGGCATTGCTGCTCGTCGCCGGCGGCACCGTGTCGATGAGGTGGTCGACGGTCATGGGCTGCAGGAGGGGATGGTCGGCGGTGAGACCGGCGAGCGAAGACTCGAGGAGCGCGCTGCTCGCGTTCCAGTCATCGGGCGAGAGGACGACGACGCCCCGCATGACGTTCGGCTGCTCGAGCGCGATGACCGACAGCCCGGCCAGGAACCGCTGGGCGCGCAACGCGGGCGGGTCATCACCGTCGAGCAGGCGCTGCAGGCCGACGTCCGATCCCACGGCGGTGGTCGTGCCCTGTTCACTGCGTACGGCGAACGGCTGGGCGGGCGTCAACTGGTCGTTGCTCGGAGCCAGGTCGGCGCCGTCGAGGATCAGACGGTCGACGCCGGCGTCGCGTATCCGCGCGAGCGACGCGTCGTTCGCGGGGCGCGCGATCTCCGTCCTCGGGTCGATGCGTGTCCCGAGCAGCGTGCCGAGCTTCTCGGCTCCCTGGACGAGCTCGGGCCCGACCTGGGCGCTGAGCCCACCCCCGACGAGCGAGCGCACGTCGACCGGCACGTAGGGCCCGGCCAGGACCTGCGACCGGGCGAGGGCGTCGCGCATCGCATTGAGCGACGTGGTGAGCCCGGGGTCGCCGCCGGCGAGCTGCGTCCACGACTCGAGCGTCTCGGGCCCGGGCGCGAGGGTGAGCGGCACGCCCGAATTGGCGATCGCGATCGCGCGGCGGCCGAGGCTTCCATCCGGCCGGAGCTGCGCGACGACGTCCGGATCGGGCTTGCCGTCGGCCTGGTACGCCGGCGGCGCCACCATCGGCAGGACCCAGCTGACCCCGAGCCGCTGCCCGATCGCCGGCCCTCCGTTCGCGCCCGGCGCGACGGCGACGACCGGGGTGACGAACCCGGCCAGACGCGTCCCGTCGGGCTGACGCAGCTCCACTTCGACCGGGTACACGCCGGTCCGGCGCAGCTGGAGGCGCGCGGGATCACGAGGGGCGTCGTCGGCTTGCAGCGGAAACGTCAGCGTCCGGCTGCCGTCCTCGTCGGCGGGGAACAAATCGAGGGGGAGCTCGGCCTGGCCGAGCACGGAGCCGAGGTTGCGGCCTTCGAGGGCGCCTTCGAAACCGGACCGTGAGCTGACGGCTTCGTGCGCGGTGGCGCTGACCGTGAGCCCGGGCGTTCCCGCCGCCTGGCCCCGCACCTGCAGTCGCAACGGGAGATTGCCGCCGACGGTCACCCACGCGGGCTGGCCGGTGAGCACGAGGCGCGGCGCATCGGCCGGCGTCCCGGTCGTCGACGGCGGTTGGACGCCCGCCGCGACCGGGGTCGCGCCGAGCACGAGGACGGCAGCGGACGCCATCACGACTGCCGCGGCGCGCCTCACAGGGCCCGCCCGAGCACGCACAGCCCGACAGGGAGTCGTCGGAACCCGCACGACTCGTACAGGGAGAGCGCGGCGGTGTTGTCGAGTTGCGTGTTGACGAGCGCTCGTTCGACGGAGCGTCGGCGCAACCACCAGAGCGCGTCGGCCACGAGCGTGCGGCCGTAGCCGCGATGACGGGCGTCGGCGTGAACTGCGATTCGCTGCAGGTATCCGCTGTGTCCGGACCGGCCGGTCACTGAGTAGCCCGCGATCTTCGTGGCGGCGTCAGGCGTGACGCGAAAGCGCGTCACCGGAGTCGCACGCAACGCGTCGACGAGAGCACCGCCGTCGAGTCGCCAGTCACCGTTGAAGGCCGTTGCATCGAGGTCGAGCACCGCGTGATGGTCATGACGGCGGGCGCGACGCGTCGTCCCGGTCGCGGGCGGCAATCGGTCGAGGTCGTGGGCGAGCAGGTGAAGGCGTTCGCGGACGGCAAAGCCGGCATCCACGAACGGCAGCGCGTCGGCGGCGCTGAGCGCGTTCGTCACGACCATCTTGTAGCTGCGCGCCTGCGCCTCGCCGAGGCAACGTTCGATCACCGACGGGCTCGGGGGCTCGTCCGCCCCCATCGTGAGGCGCGCGACATCGGCGTTCGAGCGGAACGGGCCGATACGCGCCCAGCCGCCCCGCCAGCGGAGGGTGTGGGAGTTCAGGGGCGACATGGCGACGCGCGAGCGTAACCGTCGGCCCTCCGGCGGGCGCGGCGGCCACGGTGGAGAACGAGGTGGGCGGTACCGTGGACGGATGCTGTTCGTCGGCGCCGATCCGTGCTTCGCTGCCCACGATCCGGGCCGAGGACACCCGGAGCGACCGGCGCGCCTGGAAGCCGTGCACGCGGGCATGGCTCAGGCCGCGCGCGACCTCGGTGGCGACCCGGATGCCCTGTTCGCGTCGCTGCCGCCGAGGGACGCCACCGCCGCCGAGATCGCCCGGGTGCATACGCTTCGCCACGTCGAGCGCCTCGAGGCGCTGGCCGGGCGGGGCGGGGGATCGATCGACCCCGATACCGCGATGTCTGCCGGTTCGTGGCCGGCCGCGGTGCGTGCGGCGGGGGCGGGGCTCGCCGCCGTCGACGCGCTCGAAGGCGCAACCGGCGGCTCGGCCTTTCTCGCGCTCCGACCGCCGGGCCACCACGCCCGTCCCGAGGGCTCGATGGGGTTCTGCTTGCTGAACAACGTCGCCATCACCGCGGCCGCACTGGCGGATCGCGGCGCGCGGGTCCTGGTCGTCGACTACGACGCGCACCATGGGAACGGGACGCAGGAGATCTTCTACGACGACGAGCGCGTCGCGTACGTGTCGTTCCACGAATGGCCGCTGTACCCGGGGACCGGCCGTCTCGACGAGATCGGCCGCGGCGAAGGAGTCGGGACGACCTGCAACGTGCCGCTCCCGGCCGGCGCGACCGGAGACCTCTACCTCCGCGCCGTGGACGAGCTCGTCGGACCGCTGGCGGCGCGCCATTCGCCCGACTGGGTGCTCGTGTCGTGCGGGTTCGACGCCCACCGTGCCGACCCGCTGACCGGGCTCGGTCTGTCCGCGGGGGACTACGGCGCGCTCGCGGCGCGCATGGTGCAGCTCGCGCCGCGCCCGGCGCGGGTCGTCGTCTTCCTCGAAGGCGGCTACGACCTCGACGCGCTTCGCGATGGCACCGCGTCCTCGGTCGCGGCGCTGCTGGGGGAAGCCGTTGAACCGGTCGAGGCGCCGACCGCAGGTGGTCCTGGCCGCGAGGTCGTGGACGCGGCCGCCGACCTGTGGCGCGAAGTCGCCCAGCTGTCGTCCTAACTCGCGCCGGTACCGGCGTCCTCACTCTCGACCGCGGGCTTCTCGCCGTCGCTCGACGGCTCGCGGAGGAGCTCGGCCAACCCGCCGACGGCCCCGAACAAGCCGCTCATCTCGGTGGGCAGGAAGATCTTCGTCGCCTGCCCGTTGGCCACCACCCGCAGCGCCTCGAGGTACTTCAGCGCGAGGAGGTCGGGCGTCGGGTTGCCGTCGTGCATCGCCGAGAACACGGCTCGCGTTGCCGAAGCCTCCCCTTCCGCCACCGCGGTCTCGCGGTACTTCTCGGCGTCGGCCAACCGCTGGATCGCCTCGGATTGTCCCTGCGCCTCGAGGATGGCCGCCTGCTTGTCGCCTTCGGCCTTGGTGATAGCGGCTTCGCGCACGCCCTGGCGCCTCGGTCACGACGGCGCGGCGCGTGCGCTCGGCTTGCATCTGGTGGTGCATGGACTGCACGACATCCGGCGGCGGGTCGATGCGCTGGATCTCCACACGCACGACGCGCACGCCCCACTTGTCCGTGGAGTCATCGAGGATGTCGCGCAGGTGCGTGTTGATCTTGGCGCTCGACGTCAGCGCGTCGTCCAGATCGAGGTCACCGATCAGGTTGCGCAGGTTCGTCTGCGCGAGCTTGGTGACCGCCAGCTCGAAGTTGGCGACGTTGTACATGAGTCGCTTGGCGTCAGTGGCCTCGTGGTACACCACCGCGTACACGCTGACGACAACGTTGTCAGAGGTGATCACCTCCTGCGCGGGAACCTCGACGACCTGCTCGCGCATGTCGACCAGGTGCACCCGGTCGACGAACGGCACGATGATCCGCAAACCCGGGTCGACCGTCCCCTTGTACCGGCCCAGCCGCTCGACGACGCCGCGCTGGTACGGGCGCACGATCTTGATGCAGCTGAACGCGAGGACGAACAGCAGGAAGGCCACGATGGCCAGGACGATGATTGCTGCCATGGGACAGCTCCTTCAGCGAAGGCCGTCAGGCGGGTGCCGACGGCGAGCCCGGCTCGGTCTGGCCGGGCGGGGTTCCCCGCGGCGCGACGTCGATGCGCCACGGGCTGACGACGAGGCGGGTGCCGGTCACGAGGGTCACCAGGACGGTGGCGCCGGCGGCGACGCCCATGCCGTTGGTGCTCTCGGCCTTCCACGTCTCACGGTCGATGCGCACTACGCCGGTCGCGTGCTTGCCGGCCGGGATCTCCTCCACGACCGTGGCCGTGCGACCCTCCCAGCGGTTGGCACCGACGGGATGGATCTCGTCCCTCCCCTCGAGCCGGCGACCGAGCGGGATCAGCGCGGCGAGGCTGACAGCGGCGACCGCGACGAACAGCACCCACTGGATGACGGCTCCGCCGCCGGCGAAGGCAGCCACGGCGGCGGCGGCGGCGCCGATCGCGAACGACAGCATGAAGAAGAGGACGGGGGTGAAGACCTCGGCCAGGGCGAAGCCCACGACGGCGATCAGCCAGATCCAGCGCCAGGTCTCAGGAGAGTTGACGTCCATGGCCGCGGCTCCTGCCGTTCTGCCGCGACGGTACCGCGACGGCTCTGTTTCCGACGTACGCGGACGGGCGAGCTGTCGTTCCGCTCAGCTGGCCCGGGCACCCCGGAACGCGCGCTCCAGGAGCGGGGAGCGGGCGTCGAGCAGGTCGGCGACGTCCGGATCGGGCGTCGCGGGCTCGCGGTAGTCGAAGAAGCGCCAGCCACGCGGAGGCCGGAGGGAGTCGGCGTGGACCCGGCAGAGCCGGCCGGTCGCCTCGGGCTCGTCGAGCGGGTGCAGCCACACGGCCTGGCGGGAGGCGTCGAACCCGATCGCCGCCGCCGCCGGTGCGTTGCAGCCGGGACGCCCGCATCCGCTCATGGGCTGAACGTATAGAACCCCGCCTGCGAAGTGGTGGATGGTCGAGAATGGATCCGTGACCTCGTTCCCGCCGCGCCTGCGGTCCCTGCTCGAACCCGCGTCCCCGGTCCAGGCGCTCGCCGGGCGGCTCGTCGCGGGTGGGCGCCGGTGCTACCTGGTGGGCGGCAGCGTCCGCGACGCCTTCCTCGACCGCCAGCACGACGACGTCGACCTCGCCACCGACGCCCGTCCCGACGAGGTCGAGCGCATCGTCCGCGACTGGGCCGACCACGTCTGGCTCCAGGGGAAGCGCTTCGGCACCGTGGGGTGCGAGAAGGACGGCACCCGGATCGAGGTCACGACCTTCCGGGCCGAGGTCTACCGGCCTGAGAGCCGCAAGCCCGAGGTGGCGTTCGCCGACGACATCGAGACCGATCTGTCGCGACGCGACTTCACGGTCAACGCCATGGCGTTGCGCCTCCCCGACCCGGAGCTGGTGGACCCGTTCCACGGTGCGGCCGATCTGGCGGGCAAGCGCCTGCGGACGCCCCTCGAGCCCGAGGTCTCCTTCCTCGACGATCCGTTGCGGATGATGCGAGCGGCGCGGTTCCTCGCGGCCTTCGGGCTCGAGCCCGACGCCGAGGTCGTCGCCGCCGTCGAGGAGCTGCACGGGCGCATGGAGATCGTCAGCGCCGAGCGCGTCGCGCGACGAGCTCACGAAGCTGCTGGAGCTCCCGGACCCGTCGGCGGGGTTGTGGTTCCTCTGCCGCACCGGCCTGTCGGACGAGTTCCTGCCCGAGCTCAACGCCATGCAGCTCGAGCAGGACCCGATCCACCAGCACAAGGACGTGCTGGCCCACACGGTCGCGGTCGTGCGCAAGACGCGTCCCGAGCTCCGGGTGCGCTTGGCGGCGCTGCTTCACGACATCGGGAAGCCGAAGACGCGCTCGGTCGGGCCCGGCGGCGTCAGCTTCCACCACCATGAGGTCGTGGGCGCGCGCATGGCGGAGGAGCGACTGCGCGCGCTCCGCTTCCCGACCGATGTCGTCGACGATGTCGCCCGCCTCGTCTATCTGCATCTGCGCGTGCACACCTACTCGATGGGCTGGACCGACAGGGCCGTGCGCCGCTACGTGCGCGACGCCGGCTCGTTGCTCGAGCCGCTCAACCATCTCGTCCGCCAGGACTGCACGACCCGCAACAAGGCCAAGGCGCGGGCGTTGAACCGTCGCATCGACGAGCTCGAGGATCGCATCGCCCAGCTGCGAGCCCAAGAGGAGCTCGACCGCATCCGTCCGCCGCTCGACGGCCGCAAGGTGATGACCTTCCTCGGCGTCGCGCCCGGCCCGCTCGTCGGCGAGGCACTCGACCACCTTCTCGAGGTCCGTCTCGACGAGGGCCCGATCGACGAGGAGGAGGCCTACCGCCGGCTCGCAGCGTGGGCTCGCGAGCGCGGTATCGAACCGGCGCCGTGACCCGCAGCTCGGCTCAGAGGCCTTCCTTGCGGCCGCGCCAGATGATCGTGCGCGGAACCAGCGCGTCTGCTCCCGGTGGGCGCGGCTCGGCGAGCACCTCGACGCGGAAGCCGACGCGGCTCAGCGCGTGGAAGACCTCGCTCGACGTGCGTACGTACAGCCGGAAGGGTTGACCGTCGCGCTCGACGGTGACCGGCTCGTCCGTGAAGTACGAAGTGCGGACGACCCGGCTGATCGGTGTCGAGGGTGTCTCGGGTGGCTCGCGTCCGACGCACAGCCCGACGGGGTGGTCGTACGAGAAGACGAACGCGCCGCGGTTCTTCAGGACCCGGTGCGCCTGGCGGAACACCCGGTGCAGGTCGCCGACTTCGCCCAGCGTGTTCGTGCTGAACACGAGGTCCATCGACTCGGCGCGGATGAACGCCAGATCGGCGACGTCTCCCTGGTGCCACTCGACCCGCACCGCGGCCTGCTCGGCGAGCGTGCGGGCGCGGTCGAGCATCCGGACGGAGGAGTCGACCGCGATCGTCGTCGCGCCCCGGAGCGCGAACGCGACCGCTGCCTGACCGTCGCCGCAACCGAGGTCGAGGATCCGCTTGCCGGCCACGTTGCCGAGCAAGCGAAGGTCGTCCTCGGTCGGGCCCTCGGGCCCGTACTGCACGACCTCGGTGGGCGGACTTCCGGCACGCTGGGAGGCGATGCGGTCCCAGCTCTCGGCGTTGGTCACGGGCTCATTGTGGCGAGTGACGGCGCGCCGCGCCGAACGTCACTGATCCTGCGCGAACGCCTCCACCAGATCGCGTGCCTCTCCGTCGCGGTACTGCACAGGCGGCGACTTCATGAAGTAGGCCGACGGGCCCAGCAGCGGCCCGCCGATCCCTCGGTCGAGGGCGAGCTTGGCGCAGCGCAGCGCGTCGATGATGACTCCCGCCGAGTTGGGCGAATCCCACACCTCGAGCTTCAACTCGAGGTTCAGGGGCACGTCGCCGAAGTTGCGACCCTCGAGGCGGATGTACGCCCACTTGCGGTCCTCCAGCCATGGGACATGGTCGGAGGGGCCGATGTGCACGGCGTCGGCCTCGAGTCCGTGCTCGATCTGGCTCGTGACGGACTGGGTCTTGGAGATCTTCTTCGACTCCAGCCGCTCGCGCTCGAGCATGTTCTTGAAGTCCATGTTGCCGCCGAAGTTGAGCTGGTACGTGCGGTCGAGTGCGACGCCCCGGTCCTCGAACAAGCGCGACAGGATCCGGTGCACGATCGTCGAGCCGACCTGGCTCTTGATGTCGTCCCCGACGATGGGGACGCCGGCGTCGGTGAACCTCTGGGCCCACTCCGGGTTGCTGGCGATGAACACCGGGATCGCGTTCACGAACGCGACGCCGGCGTCGAGGCATGCCTGGGCGTAGTGCTTCTGCGCCTGTTCCGAGCCGACCGGCAGGTAGCTGACCAGCACGTCGGCGCACGACGCGCGCAGCGCCTCGGCCACGTCGACGGGCTCTGCCGGCGACTCCTCGACCGTGCCCCGGTAGTACTTCCCGAGGCCGTCGAGCGTCGGGGCCCGCTGCACCAGGACGCCGAGCTCGGGGACGTCGGCGAACCGAATCGTGTTGTTGGCGCCGGCGAAGATCGCCTTCCCGACGTCGAGGCCGACCTTGGCCGCATCGACGTCGAACGCGGCGACGAACTCGACGTCGGCGACGTGGTAGCCGCCCAGCACCACGTGCATGAGGCCGGGGATGGTCTCGTCCCGCTCGGCATCTCGGTAGTACTCGACGCCCTGTACGAGGCTGCTGGCGCAGTTGCCGACGCCTGCGATGGCGACACGAATAGAACGACTCATGATGCTGTCGCTCCTTCCTGGGTTGGTTCGGGCTGAGCTGGGCGCCGCTCGGCGGCGATGAGCTCGTCCAGCCACGCGAGGTCGCGTGCCGTGGACTCGGTGCGGTGCTCCGCGAGGGAGCGGGTGTAGCGGTCGCCGCGGCGCGGGGCCGACCCCCGGGCCTCGGCGAGGCGCTCGTTCAGCCCCGCGCGACGCCGCTCCAGGAGCGCGAGACGGGCGTCGCCGGCGAGGTGCCGGAAGAACGCGAACTTCAGAGCGAAGGCCCTCTCCTCGTCGGCGCCGGGTGCGTCGTCGCCCGTGAGCAGCTCGGCGAAGAGCTCGTCTCCGCGCGCCGTGAGGCGGTACTGCTTGCGCGTGCGGCGGGTCGGCTTCGGCAACCGGCGGAGGCGCGCCGCCGCGGTCTCCCCGTCGATCGAACCGGTCGCCGGCATGGGCACCGGCGCCGAGGTCGCCGATCCGGGCGCCACGATCTCGATCGCGCCCGCCTTCTCGAGGCGCCGGAGCGCGGGATAGAGGGAACCGTACGAGACGCCCCAGAGGAACCCGAGCGTCTCGCCGAGCCGCTTCTTCAGCTCGTAGCCGTGCAGGGGTTGCTCCTTGAGCAAGCCGAGGATGGCGAGTTCGAGCACGTGGATGGCTCCGTCGGGCAGGGTTGATATATCGCTCCGATATATCGGAAGAGCAGTATGAGGGTCCGATTCGTCACCGTCAAGCCCACCCCCGGTCGGGTGCCGGCCGCCTGCTGTTCACCTCCGCGGCGGGGCCGCGAGCGCCCTCCGTCCGTGCGCGTGCGGCCGCATCGCGCGACCGATCCGGTCCGAGCGCGTGGCTCGCGCCGGCCCGGGCGCGCTCCTATGCTTCGAGCCGTGCCGTCACACGTCGACTACGCACTCGCCCGGCGGGCGGTCCTGCGCGACCTCCGACGCGGGGCGGTGACGCGACTCGACGTGTGCGACGCCCACCCCGAGCTCCTGCGTGCCGCCCGCAACGTCGGCGAGGCGGCACCGCACGACTGTCCGATCTGCGCGAACGGGCGCGTGCGCTACGTGTCCTACGTGTACGGCGACACGCTCAAGCAGGCGAACGGCCGCTGCATCACGTATCCGGGCGAGCTCGACAAGCTCGACGCCTCGTTCGACGAGTTCGCGTGCTACGTGGTGGAGGTCTGTCTCGACTGTCGGTGGAACCACCTCGATCGCCGCTACCTGCTCGGGCGCCGCCACGCCGGCTGAGCGGCGCGGCTCGGCGGCTCACACGTCCTCGTCCTCTTCGGCGTCCTCGTGGGGGTACTGCGAGCGGCAGGAGACGCACCACAGCTCGGGCTCGTCGACCACCCGGTGCGACGCGGGGGTGTCCCAGGTCTCCGGGGTCACGTAGACGCGCCGGACGAGCACCAGCTCCTCGTCGGGAAAGGCGCAGTTCTCGCAGACCCGGTCGGCCACCCGATCATTCTGTCGTCATTGCAGGGTCGGCTGCGGCGGCGAGACCGTCGCCGGCCGCCGCGGCTACGCTCGGAACGCCGCCGGGAGCCGTGGGTGCCCCGGACGGTGGAGGTACGGAGATGACGACCGCGTCGTCGCCCCCTGACTCACGCGCGCCCGTCAGCGCGCCGGACATCCGTGCCCGGAAGGGCGAGGGGCCCCCGCTGGTGATGGTGACCGCGTACGACTTCCCGTCGGCCCGAGTGGCCGACGGCGCCGGCGTCGACATGATCCTGGTCGGCGACACCCTGGCGATGGTGGTCCTCGGCCACGAGGACACGCTTCACGTCACGATCGACGACATGGCCCACCACGTGGCGGCGGCGGCTCGCGCGAAGCCGCGGGCCCTGCTCATCGGCGATCTCCCGTGGCTGAGCTACCACGTCTCGGACGAGGAGACCGTGCACAACGCCGCCCAGCTCGTCCGAGCGGGCGCGGCGGCCGTGAAGCTCGAGGGCGGGCGCAAGCGCCTCGGCGCGGTCGAGGCGATCCTCGACGCCGAGATCCCCGTCATGGGTCACCTGGGGCTCACCCCGCAGTCGATCCACGCCGTGGGCGGGTTCAAGGTGCAGGGCAAGCAGCTCGACGCCGCCCGCGCCATCGTCGACGACGCAGTGGCGCTCGAGGAGGCCGGGTGCTTCGCGATCGTGCTGGAGTGCGTGCCCGACGCCGTCGCCAGGCTCGTCACCGACTCCGTGTCGGTGCCGACGATCGGCATCGGCGCCGGCCGCCACTGTGACGGCCAGGTGCTCGTGTACCACGACCTTCTCGGTCTCGAGGACCGGCTGCAGCCGAAGTTCGTGCGGCGGTACGCGTCGCTCAAGGCCGATGCCACCGCGGCGGTCGCGCGCTACGCCGAGGACGTACGGACCGGGCGGTTCCCCGCCAGCGATGAGACGTACCACCTCGCCGACGACGTCGCCGAGGCCATCGGCCTGTACGGCACCGCCCCGGCGTGACGCCCGCGCGCCGGGCGATCGCGGCGGCGGTGCTGGTCGTGTTGGTTGCGGCGCTGGTCGGCGGAGGGCTCGTGCTGCTGTTGCGCAGCGACGACGACACCGCCGCGCCGAGCAGTGCCCTCGCGTCGGTGCTGATGGGGGCCCGGCCCGCGACCACGCCTTTCGACGGCCTGACCGAGGTAGCGCCTCGGCGTCGGCGGCGACTGCCGCCGCGTCGTCGTCGCCGACAACGTCGACGAGCGCGCCACCGGGCTCATGCGCCGGAGCGACCTCGGTCCGTACGGCGGAATGCTCTTCGTCTTCGACGGGCCGACCCACTCGCCCTTCACGATGTCGGACGTGCCCGTGCCGCTCGACATCGGCTGGTACGACGCCGCCGGCCACCCCGTCGACCGGACCCTCATGCAACCGTGTCCGCGGCTGTCGCCCTCCGAGTGCCCCGTGTACCAGTCCAAGGCCTCGTACCGGTACGCGCTCGAGACGTTGGGGGGACAACTCCCCGCGGGCGCGCTCAGCGGGTGTTCGTGACCGGATCGTCCCGCCCGCCGACCGTGAACAAGATCGCGAAGTAGAGCGCCAGGGCGGCGTAGGCGATCAGGCAGGCCACCGGGCTCACGAACGCGAGCGGGATCGACAGCGCGTACACGACGGGGCCGACGACGGCGGCCCGGCGGGCGCGCCGTGCCCCCTCGACGCCCACCTCCGCCGTGAGCAGCGTCGGGACGCGGACGAGATACGTCCACATCGCGATGAACGCCAGGCCGATCAGCGTCATGTTGGCGCCGTAGATGGCGGCGGCGATGTGGGCGTTGTCGCCCTCGCGGATGTAGTCCCCGAGCAGGGCAGTGGGGAACGGCAGGAACGCGACCGTGAGCAGGAGGAGCAGATTGAGGAACAGCAGGGGGCGGTCGACCGTGACGATGCGCTCGAAGATGTCGTGGTGGTTGACCCAGATGATGCCGATGATGGCGAAGCTCACGACATAGGCCGCGTACGACGGCCACTGGCTCGCGAGGTCCGCCGCCAGCTCGCCCGCCTTCGCGTGCGGGACGCGGACCTCGATGATGAGCAGCGTGATGGCGATCGCGAACACTCCGTCGCTGAACGCCTCCGTCCGGCTCTTCGGCATCGGGCCGATCGTAGGTTTCGGCGCATCTCGTAGCCGTCGTACACCGTCGCTAAGGTCTGCATCGATAGGCCACGTCGGAGGTTGCTAGCCTGAAGCGTTCCAACTCAACCTGCTCCTTGCCGTCCGGCCCGCCGGGCGCAGCCGGGAGCCCGTCAGGCCCGGAGCACGGGTCGCGGTCCACAGGAGGTACGAGCCGTTGCGGCCGTACGAGGTCATGATCATCTTCGACGCGGACCTGGAAGAGGAGACGATCCGGGCCGCGGTCGACCGGTTCCTCCAGGTCATCCAGTCGAAGGGCGCCGAGCCCGGACACGTCGACTACTGGGGGAAGCGGCGATTCGCCTACGAGGTGAACCACCGCACGGAGGGCTACTACGTGGTCCTCCAGGCGAGGGCCGAGCCTGCGCCGATGCAGGAGCTGCACCGGGTGCTCTCCCTGGCTGACGAAGTACTCCGCCACAAAGTGCTGCGCATCCCCGAACAGGCCTACGGGCCCCCGAAGAGCGCCAGCACCAGCACGGCGGACGCATAGGGAGGAACCACCAATGGCGAACGGCAACACGGTCACGGTCGTGGGCAACCTCACCCGCGATCCCGAGCTTCGATACACGCCGAGCGGCGCATCCAACACGCGTTTCGGCGTGGCGGTGAACCGGCGCTGGATGGACCGCAACACCAACGAGTGGCAGGAGGCGACGAGCTTCTTCGACATCGTGTGCTGGCGGGAGATGGCCGAGAACGTGAGCGAGTCGCTCGCGAAGGGCTCACGCGTCGTCGTCACCGGCCGCCTCGAGCAGCGCAGCTACGAGGACCGTGACGGCAACCGGCGCAACGTCGTCGAGATCATCGCCGACGAGATCGGACCGAGCCTCCGCTTCGCCACCGCCCAGGTCACGAAGAACGACCGCCGGGGCGGCGGCGACTTCGGAGGAGGCGGCGACAGCGGCGGCGGTGGTGGAGCCGCGGCGGCGGCGGGCGTGGGGGCGAGAGCCCCCAACCCGCGCCGGCCGCTGGTGCCGACCTCGACGAAGAGCCGTTCTGAGCACCAGAAGACCGACGAGGTGAGCTGACCAACGATGGCGAGAGACAAGAAGAAGAAGTCCCAGGCGGCTGACCGTCGCCGCCCGATCAAGAAGAAGACATCGATCCTCTCGTCGGAGAGCATCGAGTGGGTCGACTACAAGGACGTCAACCTCCTGCGGCGATTCATGTCGGAACGGGCCAAGATCCGCGCCCGGCGAGTCACAGGGAACAGCGCGCAGCAACAGCGGGCTGTGGCCCGGGCGATTCGCATCGCGCGCGAGATGGCGCTGCTGCCCTACAGCGTCCGCCAGGTCACACAGCGGAGTCGCGGCGGCCGGCGCGATCGCGACCGCGACCGCCCGCCGGAGCGCGCCCCCGAACGGGACAGCGCCCGCCGAGGCGGTCGACGGCCCTCCGAGCGCGCCCGCGGAGGGCGGGAACGGCGCCGACGCCACGGCGGAGGTCGCGGCCGAGGCCCCGACGCCCGCGCCCACCGGCGGTGAGGATCAGTCGTGAAGGTCGTGTTGCGTGACGACGTCGAGAACGTCGGCCGCAAAGGTGACCTCATCGAGGTCACCGACGGTTTCGCACGGAACTACCTCGTGCCCCGCGGCCTGGCGATGAAGGCGACGAAGGGCGTCGTGCAGCAGGCCGAAGCCATGCGCCGCAACCGCTCTGCCCGCGACGCGCGGGATCGCGAGGCTGCGCAGGCCGTGGCGGATCAGCTCACCGGCCGCCGGATCGAGCTCCGGGCGCGCGCCGGCGAAGGTGGCAGGCTGTTCGGCTCGGTGACGGCGGCCGACGTCGTCGACGCCGTGCGCGCGCAGACCGGCATCGAGCTCGACCGACGCCGGACGCAGCTCGCGGAACCACTGAAGGAGCTCGGCGAGGCGGAAGTTCCGGTGAAGCTCCACACCGACGTCGAGGTCACCCTGACCGTCGACGTCGTTTCCGAATAGCGCCGCCCCGCACTTTCCCCAAGGGCGCGCCGGCACGCGTTCCTCCCGCAACGCCCCCACCAGCGCTTCGTCGCGCCCCGGCGTTTCTGTCACACCCCCGGCGGAGAATCAGGGACGAGTCGTCCCCAGGGTTGTGGAGGCCTGAGCCCTGAATCCACAAGGAAATCGCTCTATCGATCCACAGGCCGACCCGACGAGGATGCGGAACAAGCCACCTCGTCGGTGGGACGCCGTACTGGGAGCGGCGACACGAGGGCGCGGAACCGGGGGACCGGCGGGCCGGGAGGCAGGAAAGGAGCACCGTGGTTCAGGCGATCGATGACGCGCGGCGGCAGAGGACGGGGCGCGTCCCGCCTCACAACCTCGAGGCCGAAGAGTCGCTCCTCGGAGCGATGCTCCTGTCGCGCGACGCGATCACCGCCGCCGTCGAAGGGCATGTCGAGGCGAGCGATTACTACAAGCCCGCCCACGTCCACATCCACGAGGCGGTCATGGCGTTGTACGGCCAGGGCGAGCCGGTCGACCCGGTCACCGTGGCCGAAGAGCTACGTCGCGCCGAGCTCCTCGATGCCGTCGGCGGGCGTGCCGCGCTGCTCGGTATCCAAGCGGCCACACCGGCGTCGGCGAACGCGGGCCACTACGCGCGCATCGTCAACGAGCTGGCGCTGCTCCGACGGCTCATCGGCGTCGCCGGCGACATCGCCGAGATGGGGTACGACACGCCCGACGACGTCACCGAGACGCTCGACCGCGCCGAGTCGATGGTGTTCGAGGTGGCGGAGCGGCGCGTCAGCGAGTCGCTCGCCGGCATCTCCGACTCGTTGCAGACGACCCTCGACCAGCTCGAGTCGATGTACGGCCAGGATTCCGACGTCGTGGGCGTACCCAGCGGCTACCACGAGCTCGATTCCCTCCTGCTCGGGCTCCAGCGCTCGAACCTCGTGATCGTGGCGGCCCGACCGTCGATGGGGAAGTGCGTCGCGTGGGACACCCCGATCGTCGACGCCGCCACCGGCTCCGTGCGGACCGCCCAGGAGGTCTACGAGCGCGGGCGGGCCGGCAGGGAGGTGCGGGTTCTCGCGCTCGACGACGATCTCCGCATCCGGAGCATCGCCCCGTCGGCGTTCGTCGACGACGGTGTGAAACCCGTCTACAAGATCACCACCCGAACGGGACGTGTCGTGCGCACCACGATCACGCACCCGTTCCTCACCGCCGACGGATGGAAGCCACTGGCCGACATCTGCGTCGGGGACCGGATCGCCGTGCCGCGCGAGATCAGCGTCTTCGGGAACGAGCAGCGCCCGGAGGCCGAGGTGGTCATGCTCGGGTTCCTCATCGGGAGTGGATGCCTCGCCGACGGGTCGCCGATGATGAGCACCAGCTCGCCGTCGGTGCTGCTCGAGCTGAAGCGGTGCGCCGCCAAGCTCGGCGTCACGGTCCGGCACGCCTCGCCGTACGAGCACCGTCTCTGCACCCCGCTCGGCCGCCCGAGCCCGGTCACGACGCTGCTCCGCCAGCACGGCTTGTGGAAGAGCGAGTCGCGCGCCAAGCACATCCCCGACGCCGTGTACCGGTTGCCGCGCAAGCAGATGGCGCTGTTCCTCAACCGCCTCTTCGCGGCCAACGGCTGGGCGTCGGTCCACAAGGGCGGGCAGGCCTCGATCGGGTTCGGCTCGAGGTCGGAGCGGCTGGCCCGCGGTGCGCAGCACCTGCTGCTCCGGTTCGGGGTGGCGTCGCAGCTCCGGCACCGGACCGCTCTCTACAACGGCCGCGGGTTCCCCTCGTGGCAGATCGAAGTGAGCCATCCCGAGTCCATCCGTCAGTTCGCAGCCGTCATCGGCATCCTCGGCAAGGAGGACGCGGTGGCGCACGTCCTCGACGCGGTGGAGCGCCGCGGTCGCAACTCGAACCTCGACACGATCCCGGCGACCTTCTGGGCCGAGATCCTCAAGGCCAAGGGTGACCGCACATGGCGCTCGGTCTCCGAGGCGGCGGGGAAGCCCGCCAACCACAACTGGCACGTCGGCACCCGCTCACCGCAGCGCGACACGCTCGCGCTCCTCGCCGAGGTGCTCGACGCCCGCGACCTCGAGCTCCTCGCCACGTCGGACATCTGGTGGGACGAGATCGTCTCGATCGTCTACGTCGGGGACGAGCAGGTCTACGACCTCACGGTCCCGCACGTGCACAACTTCGTCGCCGCCGACATGTTCGTCCACAACACGTCGTTCGCGCTGGGCGCGGCCGCCAACGTCGCCGTCTCTGTCCAGCGCCCGGTCATGTTCTTCTCGATGGAGATGGGCAACCTCGAGCTCACCAAGCGCCTTCTCGCGGCGGAGGGTCGGGTGGAGGCGAAGCGGCTCTGGACCGGCAACATCCCCGAGTCGGACTGGTCTCGGCTGAGCCACGCCGTCGGGCGTCTCGCCGAGGCGCCCCTGTTCATCGACGACAACCCGCACTGCACCGTGATGGAGATGCGCGCCAAGGCCCGGCGGGTCCGCGCCCGCCACGGCGACCTCGGGCTGATCGTCATCGACTACATCCAGCTCATGAGCTCGAGTGGCACCCGTCAGATCGAGAACCGCCAGGTCGAGGTGGCCGAGATGTCGCGGGGGCTGAAGATCCTCGCCCGCGAGCTGGACTGCCCCGTCATGGCGTTGTCGCAGCTGAACCGCCAGCTCGAGTACCGCCAGGACAAGCGCCCGATGCTGGCCGACCTGCGTGAGTCGGGCGGGCTGGAGCAGGACGCCGACGTCGTCTGCTTCATCTACCGCGACGAGGTGTACAACCCCGAGTCCGATCAGCGCGGACAAGCCGAGATCCTCGTGTCGAAGCACCGCAACGGACCCACCGGTATGGCGCGGCTCGCGTTCAACGAGCGGTTCACCAAGTTCGACAACATGGCCCGCGACTAGCGCCCGGCGACGGCGGTCTGATCAGCGATCGTCGCGCTCGGCGAACCTCGGGAAGCGTCGGGCGAACTGAGCCCGGCGCCGGCGGACGTAGACGGTCATGACGACGTTCATGACCGCCAGCGCCGCGAAGAGCACGCCGAAGACGATGCGCCCGGTCACGAAGTTGGCGATCGCCAGCCCGGCGAACAATGCGCCGATGACGCTGCGGATGATCACGATGGTGTTTCCAGGTCGCATGACGCCTCCGCGGTCGTGGTCATCATCGTGACTCACGTGTGGGAAGACCGTGCCGCGGGAACGTCAGAGCTTCGTGAAGGCGGTACCCTCGGCGGCGCGTTCGAGGGGGTGGCGGTGAGCTCCGAGTCCGTGCTCGTGAAGGCCGAAGAGGGCTTGACGACGATCACGATGAACCGGCCCGAGCGTCGCAACGCGCTCTCGCTCGAGGTCCTGCGGGACATGACGGTGGCGTTCCGGGCCGCCGGCGACAGCGACGCCCGAGGTGTGATCCTCGCCGCCAACGGTCCCGTCTTCTCCGCCGGGCACGACTTCCGAGACCTCGCCGGCACCGATGCCGGATCGATCCGGGAGCTCCTCGACTCGTGCACCGAGCTCATGCTCACCATGCAGGGCATCCCGCAGCCCGTCGTCGCCCGTGTGCACGGTCTCGCCACCGCCGCCGGGTGCCAGCTCGTTGCGACGGCCGACCTCGCGGTGGCGTCCGAGGACGCCGGCTTCGCGACGCCCGGCGGGAAGGGCGGCTGGTTCTGCCACACGCCGTTGGTCCCGGTGGCACGCAACGTCTCGAGGAAGCGGGCGCTGGAGCTCGGCCTCACCGGCGACACGATCGACGCCCGCACCGCGCTCGACTGGGGGCTCGTGAACCGGGTCGTCCCCGCCGAGGAGCTCGACGAGGCGACGGTCAGCCTCCTGCGCCGCGCCACTCGCGGCAGCCGGGCCTCGAAGGGCCTCGGGAAGCAGACCTTCTACGCCCAGCTCAGGGCTGGACCAGCAGGCGGCGTACGAGCGCGCCCTCGACGTGATGGCGGGGTCCAGCCAGCACCCCGATGCCCAAGAGGGGTTCTCGGCGTTCCTCGAGAAGCGCCGACCGCGCTTCGAGTAGCCGCGGCGCGATCTGTCACCTAGAAGAGCTTGAGATCAGGCGGGGCGTCGGCGCGCAACCGCTCGAGGTCGACTTCGATGCACTGCACGCCGCGGCTCTCGGCGAACACGCGCGCCTGGGGTTTGATGCGGGTGGCGACGAAGAGCCCACTCGTCGGCGCGAGAGTCGCGTCGAGGTCGAGCCGCTCCTGATAGCGGAGGAACTGCTCGACGCCGGCGATCTCGCCGATGCGTTTGACCTCGACCGCGACGGCGCGTCCCTCGCCGTCGCGACACAGCAGGTCGACGGGCCCGATATCGGTCGGGTACTCGCGCCGCACGATGCGCAGGTCGTCGCGAAGGGCGCGCACACGCGCGGCGATGAGCTCTTGGAGCTCGGCTTCGACCCCGTCCTTGGCGAGCCCGGGGTCGTCACCGAGCGTGATGTCGTGGTCCAGCAGCACCTCGTGCAGGGTGATCGTGAGCCGTTCACCGCCTGGCGTGGCGGCGACGATCTCGCCCGGCCCTTCGCGGATCGTGCACGGCGGGTTCATCCAGTTCAGTGGCTTGTACGCCTTGCTGTCGGCGTGGACTGCGATCGAACCGTCCGCCTTCAGCAGGATGAGGCGTTGTGCGGGCGGGAGCCGGGCGGCGAGCCGGCCTTCGTATTCGACCGAGCATCGCGCCACGACCAGCCGCACGGCCGCGTTGTACCACAGCGACGACGTCGTGGCCCTAGGCTGCGCGGCGCATTCGACCGTGAGGGGGCGCATCATGGGCATCAACAGCGGCATCTACAAGCTCGTCCTCGTGCTCCACATCCTGACGGCGATCATCGGATTCGGTGCCGTGTTCCTCAACGGGATCTACGGTCAGCAGGCCAAGAGCCGCAGAGGATCCGAAGGTCTCGCGATCTCGCAAGCCAACTTCCTCGTGTCGAGGATCGGCGAGTACTTCATCTACGCCGTGTTCATCTTCGGCGTCCTACTCGTTGTGCTGAGCGACGACGTGTGGGACTTCAGCGACTCGTGGATCGTCGGCGCGATCGTGCTCTACGTGCTCGGGCTCGGGCTGTCGCACGGCCTACAGCGGCCCAACGTGCGCCGGATGATCGCGCTTCAGGACGAGCTCGTCGCGATGGGCCCGCCGCCGGCCGGCGCGACCGCCGGCGGGCCGCCGTCCCAGGTCATCGAGCTCGAGGAGCGCGGGCGCCGGGCACGGATCGTCGGCACGCTCCTGCAGCTCGAACCTCGTCGTCATCCTGTTGCTCATGGTATGGGGGCCGCGCTTCTGACCCCGATCCGTCGGGCGACACGTCGACGCCTACGATCGGGACGTGAGCTTCTACGACGACGTGCTGCGGGAGATCATCACCGCCGTCGGCGCCGCACTGTTCATCGGCAATCTGGTCGCGCTGATCCGTCGACGCTCCGACGCCCGCCGCGCATCGGAGCGCGCCGTCAAGCGGGGACGGCCGGGCAGCCCGGTCGGTCGGAGGTGGCGCCACCCGGCGCCGGGACACCCTTCCGCAGGCACCGCTCACACGGACGATCACCTATCTCGTCATCGGGTTCGTCGTCATGATCGCCGGCCTCGCCGCGATCGCGACCAAATAGCCTCACACGGCTCCGTGGCATCGACCGCCGAGCGCTGGGGCGGCTAGTCCCGGACGGCGAGCGCGGCGGTGGCGACGATCGTCTCGACAGGATCGGTGGCGTCGACCGTGACCACGTCGTCGCCGAGCTCCAGGGTCGCGAGCTGCGAATCGAGGAGCGCCGGGCCGGCGAAGTGACCGTGACGGGCCGCGAGACGCGCTTGCAGCACCTCTCGCGGCGCGACGAGGGCGACGAACACCACATCGGGTGCGCCGCGGCTGAGCCGGCGGCGGTAGGCCCGCGTGAGGGCGGAACAGGCGAGGACGAGGCCCTCGTCGACATGGGCACGCAGGATCGACTCGAGGCGATCCAGCCACGGAGCCCGCCATGCGTCGTCGAGCGGAATACCCTGCGCCATTCGGGCCTTCGCCTCCGGGGTGTGCTCGTCGTCGCCGTCGACGAACGGCACACCGAGGTCGGCCGCCAGTCGGCGTCCCACCGTGGACTTGCCGCTCCCCGAGACGCCCATGACCACGACCAGCCGGCGGTCGGCGCCGGGCTCCGCCCCGCCCGCCGCCACTACGACTGGGCCGGCGCCGGACGCATCGACAGGAAGTCGCTCACGTCGAGGAGCCCCAGCACGACGCGCACCGGCCCGGGGACGAGGTGACGGTCGGGGTCGGTGAAGATCCGCGGCTCGCACAGGCGCACCGTCGTTCCCTGGGTGCGGATCTCGCATCCGCCTGCGGCCATGACGTTCTTGACCCATTGACTGTCGGCGCCGTAGGTCAACGCGAACACGTACCGCTCGCCGTCGCGGAACATGTTGACGGGCGTCTCGTAGGCGCGTCCCGACTGCCGGCCGACGTGGGTCACGACGGCGAAGCCGGGGAGCCGGCCGGCGAGAGGGCGCGAGATCCGGTTGGTCACGTGCGTGTTGAACCGGGCCACGGCCTTCGGGATCGCCATTCGGGCTCAGCATAGAGAGCAGGCGGGCGATCGCTACCGTGTCGACGTGCCGCGCCGCTGCGAGTGGGTTCCCGACGGCGATCCGGCGTACGTCGCCTACCACGACCTCGAATGGGGAGCGCCGTCGCGCGACGACAGCCACCTGTTCGAGATGCTCACCCTCGAGGGAGCGCAGGCCGGGCTCTCGTGGTCGACGATCCTGAGGAAACGTGACGGGTACCGGCGCGCCTTCGCCGGCTTCGATGCCGCTGAGGTGGCGCGCTTCGATCGACGGCGCGTCGAGCGTCTCCTACGCGATCCGGCCATCGTGCGCAACCGCCTCAAGGTCGAGTCGGCCGTCAACAACGCCCGGTGCATCCTCGAGATGCAGGACGGGCTCGGGGACGTCGCCGGCTACTTCTGGCAGTTCGTGGGAGGTTCGCCGATCGTCGGCAAATGGCGAGCCGTGACCGACGTCCCCGCCCACACGCCCGAATCGAAGGCGATGAGCAAGGACCTCAAGCGGCGCGGGTTCCGCTTCGTCGGCCCGACCGTCTGCTACGCGTTCATGCAGGCCGTCGGGATCGTGAACGACCACACCACGACGTGCTTTCGCTACAAGGAGCTGAGGGCAGGGCGGTAGAGAGATGGGTTGGACTCGCAGTCTGGATCGTCAAACATGTCGACTCGCTGTGAGAGGAGGTGCTCGTGTCCAAGATGGACACCGTCCGAGCCGTCTTCGATGCCTACCGCGAGCAGGACCGGGACACGATGGATCGATTGCTCGCCGATGGTTTCGTCTTCACGAGCCCACAGGACGACCACATCGACAAGGCCACGTTCTTCGAGCGCTGCTTCCCGACCGCTGATCGCTTCGCTTCGCAGGAGCTGCTGTACGTCGTGCCGGCGGGAGGCGACGACGTCTTCGCGATGTACGAGTACGAGCTCAAAGACTCGGGGGACCGGCACCGCAACGTGGAGCTGCTCACCGTGCGGAACGAGCAGGTCACCGAGACGCAGGTGTTCTTCGGTGGCCGAGCCTGACCCGTGACCTGACACCGAGCCGCTCGCCGCGGTGCGCCGATGGTCAGTCCTTCACGCGGGGCGGGCGTCGTACTCGTCGCGATGGGCGAGCACTTCGTCCATGTGCGCCTCGGCCCAGTCCTTGACGCCGCACATCACCTCTTGGAGCGAGAGACCGAGTCGGGTCAGCTCGTATGTGACCGTGACCGGCACGGTCGGTGTGACGGTGCGAGTGACGAGGCCGTCGCGCTCGAGCGAGCGCAGCGTCTGCGTGAGCATCTTCTGGCTGACCCCGGCCAGTCGGCGGGACAGCTCGGAGTAACGCATCGACCGCGGTTCGCCGACACAGTCGATCCCAGGATGGTGCGGGCCGTCGCTGCCGAGCGCGGCCAGGATCAGCGACACCCACTTGTCGGAGATCCTGGCGAGCAGCTGCCGGCTGGGGCAGCCCGCCAAAAACGCGTCGTAGTCCACCTTCGCCCGAGCTCGCTTCTGGGCCGCCGTCATCGTCGGCATCGACCGCTCCTCCCCCCACCGATGGGTGACCTACGCACTCCAAAGTGCCTACTTCCCAAAGGAGAGTAACCCATCGAATATGGAGCACACAACGGCCCGAGCCCGAGCCAGAAGGAGGGAAACAATGAGCCCGTCCACCTTCCGCACCGCGGTCGTCCGCACCCCGGACGGACCCGACTCGATCGAGATCATCGAAGTGCCCGTCGTCGAGCCCGGACCCGCCCAGGTCCGGGTCGCGATCGCCGCCGCGCCGGTCAACCCCGTCGACCTCGTCACCGTTGGCGGTCGGGTTCATGCGATGCGGCTGATCGACCAGCCGGAACGGACCGGCCTCGGCTGGGACTTCGCCGGCACCGTCGTCGCCGCCGGCCGGGGCGTCGACCTGGATGTCGGCGCCCGGGTCGCGGGCCTGGTCGTCGGCTTCGACCGGGACTTCGGAACCTACGCCGAGCAGCTCGTGGTGCCGGCCGCCGACCTCGCCGTCGTGCCCGACGGGATCGACCTGGCCGCGGCGTCGACGGTTCCGCTGAACGGGCTCGGCGCGTCCCAGATCGTCGACCTGCTCGGCGACGCGCCAACCGACCGCAACCAGCTCCTGGTGACCGGGGCGGCCGGCGCGGTCGGCGGCTACGTCACCTCACTTGCCCAGGACCGCGGCTGGAAGGTGACCGGCCTGGCGAGAGCCGAGGACGAGGAGTTCGTCCGCAGCCTCGCCGCCGACTTCATCACGCACGCCGAGCCGGGCTGGGATGCGGTGGCCGACGGCGCAGTATTGCAGGAGCGTGGTCTCGCCCTCGTCCGAGACGGCGGCGCGTTCGTCGGCGTGCAGCCGCAGGCCAAGCAGGCCGCTGAGCGCGGAATCACCGTCGACGCGGTGGCGACACATCCCGACGGCTCTCGATTGGCCGAACTGCTTGCCCGCACCGCCTCCGGCGAGCTCCCGGCCCGGGTCCACGCAGTCGTGCCGCTGGACCAGGTCGGCGACGCCCACCGCGCCGTGGCGAAGGGCGGGGTGCGCGGCCGCTACGTGCTCGAACCCTGAACAGGTTCCGGCGGACGGTGGCGATGTCCTCTTGCGCGTCGTCGAACTCACCGCGTTCGTTCGAGATGCGCGGACGAACGTGTGACGAGTCGTTTCATGCAGAGCGGGTGACGGGAATCGAACCCGCGTTCTCAGCTTGGGAAGCTGATGTTCTGCCTCTGAACTACACCCGCGAGGAGCGTCGAAGATACCAAGCGGCGCCGGTAGGCTCCCGCGCGTGATCTTGTCGGACGCGACGATCCGCGAGCAGTTGAAGGCGGGCCGCATCGTGATCGAGCCGTTCGACGACGCCAACGTGCAGCCGTCCTCGGTGGACATGCACGTCGACCGGTACTTCCGGGTGTTCCGGAACGACACGACGCCGTTCATCGACCCGAAGGAGCCCCAGGAGGACCTCACCGAGCTGGTCGAGGTCGCCGACGGGCGTACGTTCATCCTCCACCCCGCCGAGTTCGCGCTCGGCGTCGACGCTCGAGCGCGTGCGCCTGCCGGACGACCTCGCCGCCCGGCTCGACGGCAAGAGCTCGCTCGGGCGGCTCGGGCTGCTCACGCACGCAACTGCCGGCTTCGTCGACGCCGGTTGGGACGGACACCTCACCCTCGAGCTGTCGAACGTGGCCACCCTTCCGATCGCGATCTATCCCGGCATGAAGATCGGGCAGATCTCGTTCTTCCGCATGACCACCGCCGCCGACCATCCGTACGGGAGCGACGCCACCGGCTCGAAGTACCAGGGCCAGCGAGGTCCGACCCCGAGCCGCTACTACCTCAACTTCCGCGACGGCGACTGACCGAGGCGTTGGACGACGCCCGGTTCGTGACGCGCGGCGTGGTCGACGGCGGGGGGATGACCTTCCCGAACCCCATCGGCCGGTCTGATCCGCGAGCTCGCGCCGAGGGCTGAATCTCCGGGAACCGGACGCGCACACCGTCCGTCGAACCTCCCAACACCACACCGCCAGGGGGGTCTCCACATGCGTCGTCTGCTGCTCGTGCCGGTCGTTGCCGCCGTCCTCGTGCTCGCCACCGCCTCGTCCGCATTCGCCTGCGGCAGCCTGGTCGGCCCGAACGGCGCCGTCGAGCTCGTGCGCACGAGCACGCTCGCCGCGTGGCACGACGGCGTCGAGCACTACGTCACGAACTTCGAGTTCGAGAGCGACCAGACGTCCTTCGGATCGATCATCCCGCTGCCGGCCGAGCCGACGAACGTCGAGCGGGGCGGCGACTGGACGCTGCAACGCCTGGCGCGCGAGGTCGACGCCTCTGCGACGGGTTCTCGGCGACGTCGCCGAGGCGGCGCCCGCGACGAGCGGCGTCGACGTGCTGCAACAGACCCGCATCGACTCGCTCGACGTCACGATCGTGCGCGGCGGCGGCGCCGCAGTCGCCGACTGGGCTGTGCAGCAGGGCTTCGACCTCACGTCGGACACGCCCGACGTGCTGGACTTCTACTCCCGACGCTCGCCGTACTTCATGGCCGCCAAGTTCGACGCCACCGCCGCCGTCGCCCAGGGTCTGGACTCGGGAGACGGCATCCCGGTGCACCTCACCATCCCCGTCGATCGCCCGTGGGTGCCCCTGCGCATCCTCGGTACCGGCAAGCCTGCGGCCGAGCCGGTGCAGAGCGGACGTGTTCCTGCTCACCGACGAGCAGCCCGCACTGCTCGCCGGGCCCGGCCTTCGGCTCGAGCGATCGGAGCCGGCGTCGGGCTCGCTCCTCGACGACCTGCGCTCCGATCGCGGCATGGGCTGGGTTCCGCACGACATGTGGTTCACGTACCTGAAGGTCGACGTGAACGTCGGCGACCTCACATACGACCTCGCCGTCGCCCCGTCACGGGACCACAGGCCGGCGCTCCGCGACACCGGCATCGATCATGTCGGCTCACTCGTCATGCCCCGCCTCGGCGAGACGGGAGGCGTGCGGCCGGTCGCGACCGTCCTCGGCGTGGCGGCGGCGCTCGGGGTGCTCGGCGCAGGCTGTCAGCGGGCAGCTGGCGCGAGCACGCCGACGTGCAATGGCTGATCACCCACGGCGATCGAGCCGCAGAAGGGGTGCTCGAGCGCGACGATGAGCGCCAGGTTCAGCGCGGTGACGATCGCCAGCACCGCGAGGAGCGCGACGTGCGTCCCGCGCTCGCGGGTGTTCAACAACGTCGCCACTCCGAGTACGGCGAAGCTGATCACGACGACCAAGAAGAACAGCGGTCCGGGGATCGTGTCCTCGGCATCGGCGTTGCGGCTCCGTCTCGCCTTCGTGACCTCACTGACATCGTTCACGGCCTGCGCGTAGAACGCGCTCGTGCCGACGACGGGCTCTGCCGACTTGCACCGCGGCAGTACAGGCCGTTGAGCTTCCGGTTGGTGCCGGCGCTCGGCTCGCCGGTGCGCTCGACGGCGTGGAAGTCGTCGTTCCAGCACGGACCGGTCGTAGCCGAGGATCGACTCGCGCACCGGCTCGCGGACACCCGACGGGAAGCCGCCGACGTCCTGGAACAACGCCGACATCGCGCGCGGCCTCTTCGCGCGACGTGGTCGTTCGCCTCGCTGATCGCGCTCCGTTCGCCGACGATCACGAACGCGATGAGCACCGAATAGAACACCGCCAGCACCTGGATCATCACTGCCGTGCTGCTGCTCACGCGTTCGCGTGTCTCCGATCGCATCCTGCGATGGACCACAGCCTCGAACCCGAAGATGAACAGGAGCCCGCCTGCGATGAAACAGCAGCGAACAGCACTGCGATCGGCAACGGGTCGAACAAGTCGATGAACGTGTCCATGGGCGGCGTGCGTCGTAGGCGCTAGAGCCCGGGCTCGAAGTGCGCGGTGGCCGTCTCCGGCTGGCGCTCGGCGTTCTCCACCGCGTCGAGCAGCACCTCCGAGATGTCCTGAACCCGGACATCGTCGTCGCGCTGCTTCTCCTTCACGCCGTCGTCCATCATGACGTAGCAGAACGGGCACGCCACCGCGATCCGGCTCGCGCCGGTGGCGAGCGCCTCTTCGGTGCGCTCGATGTTCACCTTCTTGCCCGTGTGCTCTTCCATCCACATGCGGGCGCCGCCCGCCCCGCAGCACAGCCCGCGGGTGCCGTTGCGCGGCATCTCGATCACGTCGATGCCGCCGAGCGAGCCGATCACGTTGCGGGGTGCGAGGTACACGTCGTTGTGTCGGCCGAGGTAGCAGGAGTCGTGGTACGTGACCCGCTCCTCGAGAGTCGCCTCCTCGAGGTCGAGGCGCCCGCCGTCGATCAGCTCCATGAGGAACTGCGAGTGGTGCACGACCTCGTAGTCCCCGCCGAGCTGCGGGTACTCGTTCTTCAGCGTGTTGAAGCAGTGGGGGCACTGCGCGATGACCTTCTTCACGCCGAGTCCGTTGAGCGTCTCGACGTTCTGCATCGCCAGCATCTGGAAGATGTACTCGTTGCCCGACCGCCGGGCGGGATCGCCGGTGCACAGCTCGCTCGGGCCGAGGATCGCGAAGTCGACGCCCGCCCGCTGCAGCAGCTTGGCGACGGCCCGGCTCGTCTTCTTGTTGCGGTCGTCGAACGACCCCGCGCATCCGACCCACATGAGGTACTCGTGCTCGAAGGGGCCGGAACCGTCGATGATCGGGATGCCCTCGAGGTCGCCGGGCCAGTCCCCCCGGTCGCCCTGGTTCATCCCGTAGACGTTCGACGAGTTCTCCATGGCGCGGTACGTGTTCCCGAGCTCGGTGGGGAAGTTGCTCTCCATGAGCGACAGGTACCGGCGCATGTCGAGGATCTTGTCGAGGATCTCGATGTCGACCGGGCAGATCTCGTCGCACGCCTTGCACGACGTGCACGCCCACAGCTCCTCGGCCGTGATGCGCTCGAAGACCGAGTCGGCGCCGAGCGTGATGTCGCGGTCGACGCCTACGGGCGGGGACACCGGCGGATCGCCTGTCGCCGCCATGACCTCGCCGACCTTCAGGACGATCTCGCGCGGATCAAGCGGCTTCCCGGTGGCGTGCGCCGGGCACACGGATGTGCACCGTCCGCAGATCGTGCAGGCATCCGTGTCGAACAGCTGCTTCCAGGTGAAGTCCTCGACCGTCGACGCGCCGAAGGTGTCGAGCTCGGTCTCCATCAGGTTCGGCAAGGGGCGCATCGCGCCCTTCGGCCGGTCGCGGTCGCCGAGGTACATGTTCATGGGCGACGTGATCATGTGCCGCAGCTTCGTCGTCGGCAGGATCACGAGGAACGCCACGAACGACGCGAAGTGGATGCCCCACAGCCAGCGGTGCGCGTCGCGCAGCGTGCCGTGCGACAGCGAGTCGAACAGCACGGCGATCGGGTAGCCGACCAGCGACCACTTCTCGAACGCGGGACGCCCGATGAGCGCGATGCGCAGGCCCTCGGTGGCGAAGCCGGTCAGTCCGATCACGAGGAACGTGCCCAGGATCAGCGCGTCCTCGGGCTTGGTCTTGATGCGGATTCTGTACGGCCGCTGGATGTAGCGGCGGCCCAGCGCCCACAGGATCCCGACGACGAAGATCACGCCGAACACGTCGGCGGTCGCCGCGTAGCCCTCGTACACCCGGCCGTGGAGGAACTTCGCCGAGTCCGGCAGCTGGTGGTCGATCTCGAGGACGACCGTCGCCACGAACAGGACGAGGAATCCGAAGTAGATCATCGAGTGCATGACGCCCGCCGCCGGGTCGCGCAGCAGAGTCTGCATCCACACGCCGGACCGGAAGCCCTCGAGTCGCCGCTTGGCGTTGGCTCGGGTGGTGCGGCGGTCGTCGGGCTTCCCCCGCTCGTAGTTCTGGACCCGCTGCGACACGAGCCAGGCGACGACGAGCAGCATGACGCTGGCGGTGGCGTAGAACGCCCAGTAGAGCGCGTCGGGGACGTTGCCGAACACGTGCCGGCTGATCGGCGAGTCGTCCTCCCACCCGGTGAGGCGGGGGACGACGCCCGACGCCAACGCGCCGAGCGCGGCAAGCACGCCGACGCCGAGCACGAGCTGGTGCGGTTTGGGAAGCGCGATCCGCCTCACGGGGCGGAATCTAGTGGTGCTGCACGCCAACTACGCTCCTCGGCCCATGATCGCCAAGAAGATTCGCATCGCCGCGGCGACGGCACTTGCCGCCGGTCTCGCTCTGGCCGCCACGCCCGCGTCCGCACGCACGGCTGCGCCCAAGGGCTCGTGCAAGCTGCTGACCAGCCGAGAAGCGGGCAGGATTCTCGGAACCCCCGTCGGGAGCACGAAGCGCATCTCCCACGCGCGGGCTGACTCCTGCACGTGGAACGCGAAGAAGAAGGGGACGGGCGGCCTCAAAGGCCAGCCGTTGGGGCTCGAGGTCACTGTGGCGACCGGGCAAGCGGGCGTGGACGCCTATCAGAACGCGAAGGCCAGGGAGCCGGATGAGAACGAGCCGGTACCTGGGCTCGGCGACGAGGCGTTCATTCGGAGTCTGGACCTCGCGATCCAATCGGGGAGCACGGCGATGGTCGTGGAGCTCCACAACTATCGGTACCCCGAGCCCCTGACCGAGGCGCAGATCAAGCAGAAGGAGATCGACGCCGCGACGATCGCGCTCGGCCGCGTCTCGACGACCTAGCGCTACTGGATGCTCTTGGCGTCGGACTCGCGGAGCCGGCGGGCGAGGCCGGCGAGCAGCTTGTGGGCGAATCCCGGTGCCTCGTCGATGAGGGCGGAGAACTCCCGCTGGCCCAGCACGAGGAGCTCCATCGGGGTCTCGGCCACGACCGTGGCGTTGCGGGGCGCCCGGTCGAGCAGGGCGAGGTCGCCGAAGAACCGACCCGCCCCGAGCTCGGCCACCTTGCGGCCTCGCATCGTGACCCGAGCCTTGCCGTCGACGATCACGAAGAACTCGGCCCCGGCGCTGCCCTCGCTGATCAGCACCTTGCCGGCGTCGACCTTCACGTCCTCCGCCCGCCGTGCCACCAGCTGGAGGTCCTTCTTCGAGAGGGCCGAGAACAGGGGGACCTCGGCCAGATGGTCGAGGAACGCGTCACGACGGAGCGGGGCCACGTCCGGAATCTACTCACGGTGTCAACGGCCTGCCTGCGTCGGCCCCTCGCCCCGCGTTCCTCGCCGCGTCTGGTCGGGAAGAAAAAGGAGGGAGCAGGGAATTGACAGACGGGGTGAGCAGTTTCCTAAACTAAGTTGATAATCAAGGACTCAAGTTCCTGGAGGACCCCTCTATGAGTAAGGCCGTCGGAATCGACCTCGGCACCACCAACTCCGTGGTGTCCACCCTCGAGGCGGGGGAGCCCGCCGTCATCCCCAACTCCGAAGGTGCCCGGACCACTCCCTCGGTGGTCGCGTTCTCGAAGACGGGCGAGGTGCTCGTCGGCGAGGTCGCCAAGCGCCAAGCGATCACGAACCCGGACCGGACGGTGCGCTCGGTCAAGCGCCACGTCGGCACCGATTGGAAGATCGACATCGATGGCAAGAACTACTCGGCCCAGGAGATCTCCGCCCGGATCCTGCAGAAGCTGAAGCGGGACGCCGAGGCGTACCTGGGCGACACCGTGACCCAGGCCGTGGTCACCGTCCCCGCCTACTTCGACGACGCCCAGCGTCAAGCCACGAAGGAGGCGGGCCAGATCGCGGGGCTCGAGGTCCTGCGCATCATCAACGAGCCGACCGCGGCCGCGCTGGCCTACGGCCTCGACAAGGAGCACGACCAGACGATCCTCGTCTTCGACCTCGGTGGCGGCACCTACGACGTGTCGCTGCTCGACATCGGCGAGGGCGTGTTCGAGGTGAAGGCCACCGCCGGCAACACGCACCTCGGCGGTGACGACTGGGACCAGCGCGTCATCGACTGGATGGTCACCGAGTTCAAGAACGCGCACGGCGTCGACCTGGGCAACGACAAGATGGCGCTCCAGCGTCTGAAGGAGGCGGCGGAGAAGGCGAAGATCGAGCTTTCCTCGGCGCAGCAGACGACGATCAACCTGCCGTTCATCACGGCGACGAGCGAGGGACCGCTCCACCTCGAGCTCGAGCTGTCACGCTCGAAGTTCCAGGAGCTGACGGCCGACCTTCTCGACTCGTGCCGCGGCCCGTTCGAGCAGGCGATCCGAGACGCCGGTGTCAGCAAGGACCAGATCGACCACATCATCCTCGTGGGCGGCTCGACGCGTATGCCCGCGGTCGTGGAACTGGTGCGCGAGCTCACCGGCAAGGACCCGCACAAGGGCGTGAACCCGGACGAGGTCGTCGCGGTGGGCGCTGCGATCCAGGCCGGCGTGCTGAAGGGCGACGTGAAGGACGTCCTGCTCCTCGACGTCACGCCCCTGTCGCTCGGCATCGAGACGAAGGGTCAGATCTTCACGAAGCTCATCGAGCGGAACACCACGATCCCGACCAAGCGCTCGGAGGTCTTCACGACCGCCGAGGACAACCAGCCCAGCGTCGAGATCCACGTGCTCCAGGGCGAGAGCGACATGGCCTACCGGAACAAGACGCTCGGCAAGTTCCAGCTCGTCGGCATCCCGCCGGCGCCGCGGGGCGTGCCGCAGGTCGAGGTCACGTTCGACATCGACGCCAACGGGATCGTGAACGTGTCTGCCAAGGACCTTGCCACCAGCAAGGAGCAGCAGATGACGATCACCGGTGGCACCGCGCTGTCGAAGGACGACATCGACACGATGGTGAAGGAGGCCGAGGCGCACGCCGAGGAGGACCGTCAGCGGCGCGAGGAGGCCGAGACGCGCAACAACGCCGACTCGCTCGTCTTCCAGACCGAGAAGCTGCTCAAGGAGCAGGCCGACAACGTCTCGGGCGACGAGCGCCAGAAGATCGAGGAGAAGCTCAAGGTGCTCAAGGACGCCTTGGCCGGCTCCGACCTCGAGGCGGTCAAGCGCGGCCACGAGGAGCTGCTGGCGGCCAGCCAGGAGTTCGCCCAGCGGCTGTACCAGCAGGCGGCCCAGAGCCAGCAGCAGGGTGCGGCCGGTGACGCGAGCGCCGGTGGCGCGGGGCCGAGTGCGTCGCAGGCGCCGTCCGACGACGAGGTCGCCGACGCCGAGATCGTCGAGGACGACGAGCGAGGCGACGAGCAGAAGGGGGCGTGACGGTGCCCGATCAGCCGTTCACACCCGACGAGCGGCCGGAGGTCGCGGTCTCCGACGAGGAGGCCGCGGCTTCGGAGCTCGAAGCCGATCTCGCTCGGCTGTCCCAGCTCGAGTCGGAGCGCGACGAATACCTCGACACGCTCCGGCGCGTGCAGGCCGAGTTCGAGAACTACAGGAAGCGCGTCATCAAAGAGCAGACCGCGCTCGTCGACCGGGCGACGTCCGGCCTCGTCGAGCAATTGCTCCCGGTGCTCGACTCGTTCGAGCTCGCGTTGAAGAACGTGGACACCGCCAGCAGTGAGGACATCGAGAGCGTGCGCAAGGGCGTCGAGCTCGTGTACGCCGAGTTGCTCGGCGTGCTGGAGAAGGCGGGCCTGTCGCGCGTCGAAGCCGACGGCAAGCCGTTCGACCCGAACGTCCACGAGGCGGTCATGCAGGAAGACGGCGACGGCGAGCCCGTCGTGACGGACGTCCTCCGCACGGGGTACACGCTCAAGGGCCGGGTCCTGCGTCCCGCGATGGTGAAGGTCACGAGGGCAGCGAGGTAACGGGCCATGGCGCCGCAGCGCGAGTGGTTCGAGACCGACTACTACGACGTGCTCGGTGTGACGCCGTCGGCGTCCGAGAAGGACATCACGCGCGCGTACCGAAAGCTCGCCAAGCAGTACCACCCCGACGCGAACCCGGGGAACAAGCAGGCGGAGGAGAAGTTCAAGGGCGTCGCGGCCGCGTACGACGTCCTCGGTGACGCCGACAAGCGCAAGGAGTACGACGAGGTCCGCCAGATGGTGGCCTCGGGCGTAGGCCCGTTCGGGGGCGCCGGCGGCGCCGGTGGCTTCGGACCCCGCGGCGCGGAGGGCTTCCAGACCTTCCAGTTCGACGACGACGGCGGTGGCTTCGGCGACCTGCTGGGCGGGCTGTTCGGTCGCGGGGGCGGTCGGGGCCGGCGGGGTGGACGAGGGCCGCGCCAGGCCGGGCCGCAGCGCGGCGCCGACCTCGAGACGGAGCTCCACCTCGACTTCCTCGAGGCCGTGCAGGGCGTCACGACGAGCGTGAGCTTCACCGCCGACGCGGTGTGCTCGGTGTGCCACGGCTCGGGCGCGGAGCCGGGGACCACGCCCGACGTGTGCCCGCAGTGCGGCGGCAGCGGCGAGATCCTCGTCGACCAGGGCCCGTTCTCGTTCTCGCAGGTCTGCCCGCAGTGCGCGGGACGCGGCACGATCATCAAGGATCCCTGCCACCAGTGCGGCGGGCGCGGTGTCGAGCGGCGCCGGCGAGACGTCAAGGTGCGGATCCCGGCGGGCGTCGACGACGGCCAGCGCATTCGCGTCGCGAGCCGCGGTGCGGCCGGCGCCAACGGCGGGCCCCCGGGCGACCTGTACGTCGTCGTGCACGTGGACAAGCACCCGATCTTCGGGCGGAAGGGCAAGGACCTGACTGTGCGCGTCCCGGTCACGTTCTCCGAGGCGGCGCTCGGCACCCAGGTGAAGGTGCCGACGCTCGACAAGCCGGTGACGGTGAAGGTGCCCGCCGGTACGCAGAGCGGCAAGACCCTCAAGGTGCGGGGCCGCGGGATTGACACCGGCAAGGGAGGCCCGGGTGATCTGCTGGTGACGTTCGACGTCGTCGTCCCGAAGAAGGTCGACGGCGCTGCGAAGAAGGCGATCGAGGACCTGGGCAACACGCTCACCGAGAACCCGCGTGAGCACCTGGGAGTGTGACAACGATGGACGACAACGAACGGGCGCTGTACATCATCTCGGTCGCCGCCGAGCTCGCCGGGGTGCACCCGCAGACGCTGCGGATCTACGAGCGCAAGGGTCTCATCGAGCCCAAGCGCACCGAAGGGCGCAGCCGGCGCTACAGCGATCGCGACATCGAGTTGCTCCAGCACATCCAGGAGCTCACCAACGAGGGCGTCGGGCTCGCGGGCGTGAAGCGCATCCTCGAGCTCGAGGCCGCGCTCGAGGCAGCCGAGGACGAGATCGAGCGGGTCCGGGCCCAGGTGCGCAAGGCCCGGCGAGACGCCGCCGAGGCCGAGGAACGGGTCCACCGCCAGTACCGCCGCGACTTGGTCCCGGTCAGCAAGGCCGTCGTCCGGGTGCGGCGCCGCTGACCGCCGGAATAAAGTTGATAGCGACGTTGTCAACTTTGTCAAGAGCTTGACCACACCGAGGTAGTCGTATGCCACTCGATCCCAACCGATTCACCCGCAAGACGGGGGAGGCGCTCCAGGCGGCGCAGGCTTTGGCGCGCGAGCACAACCACAGCCAGGTGACACCCGAGCACCTGCTCGCGGCTCTGGTCAGCCAGCCCGAGGGCGTCGTGCTCCCGGTGCTGGAGCGGCTCGGGGTGCCGGCGAAGACGGTGCGGGACAACGCCGACGAGGCGCTGCGCGCCCTTCCTCAGGTGTACGGCCAGACCGCGCAGCAGGCTCAGCTGTCGCAGGACGCGTACCGGATCCTCGAGGACGCCGACAAGGAGCGCATCGGCCTCGACGACGACTACTTGTCGACCGAGCACATCCTGCTGGCGATGACCGAGGTCACCGGCGGCGTTGGCGACCTGCTCCGTGGCCTCGGCGTCACCCACGACACGGTGCTCGCCGCGCTCAAGGACGTGCGGGGCAGCCACCGGGTCACGAGCGAGAACCCCGAGGACCAATATCAGGCGCTCGAGCGCTACGGACGCGACCTCACCGAGGAGGCGCGCAAGGGCAAGCTCGACCCCGTCATCGGACGCGACGAGGAGATCCGTCGCGTCATCCAGGTCTTGAGCCGGCGCACGAAGAACAACCCGGTGCTCATCGGCGAGCCCGGCGTGGGCAAGACGGCCATCGTCGAGGGCTTGGCGCGCCGCATCGTCGAAGGTGACGTGCCCGAAGGGCTGCGCAACAAGCGCCTCGTCGCGCTCGACATCGGCTCCATGGTCGCCGGCTCGAAGTACCGCGGTGAGTTCGAGGAGAGGTTCAAGGCGGTGCTCAAGGAGATCGCGGACGCCGAGGGCGAGATCGTGAGCTTCATCGACGAGCTCCACACGATCGTCGGGGCCGGCGGTGCGGAGGGCGCGGTCGACGCCGGCAACATGATCAAGCCGATGCTGGCGCGCGGCGAGCTGCGGCTCATCGGCGCGACGACGCTCGACGAGTACCGCAAGCACATCGAGAAGGACGCCGCCCTCGAGCGCCGGTTCCAGCCCGTGTACGTGGGAGAGCCGACCGTCGACGACACGATCGCGATCCTGCGCGGGCTGAAGGAGCGCTACGAGGTCCACCACGGTGTCCGCATCCAGGACGCCGCGCTCGTCGCCGCCGCAGTGCTGTCGCAGCGCTACGTCACCGGTCGACAGCTGCCCGACAAGGCGATCGACCTCGTCGACGAGGCGGCCTCGCGGCTGCGCATCGAGATCGACTCGATGCCGTTCGAGGTCGACGTGGTCGAGCGCCGGATCCGGCAGCTCGAGATCGAGAAGGCGGCGCTGGCGAAGGAGACGGACGACGTGTCCAAGCGCCGGCTCGACGCGCTGGAGGCCGAGCTCGCCGAGCTGACCGAGCAGAGGTCGGCGATGGTCGCCCACTGGGAGAACGAGAAGCGGGCGATCACCGAGATCCGCGATCTCAAGGAGCAGCTCGAGATCGCCCGCATGGACGCCGAGCGCGCCGAGCGCGAGGGCGACCTCGAGCGGGCGGCGCAGCTCCGCTACGGCACCATGCGCGACCTCGACGCCGAGATCGAGGAGAAGACCGCTCGCCTGAACGAGCTCCAGGGCGACCAGCAGATGCTCAAGGAGGAGGTCGACGAGGAAGACGTCGCCGAGATCGTCTCCAAGTGGACGGGCATCCCGGTGACCCGCCTCATGGAGGGCGAGATGCAGAAGCTCGTGCGCCTCGAGGAGGTCCTGCACGAGCGGGTCATCGGCCAGGACGATGCGGTGACGGCGGTCGCGAACGCGATCCGGCGGTCGCGGGCGGGCCTGTCCGACCCGAACCGGCCGATCGGGTCGTTCCTGTTCCTCGGCCCGACCGGCGTCGGCAAGACGGAGCTGGCGCGCTCCCTCGCCGACTTCCTGTTCGACGACGAGCACGCCATGGTGCGCATCGACATGTCGGAGTACCAGGAGAAGCACAACGTGTCGCGCCTGGTCGGCGCGCCCCCGGCTACGTCGGCTACGAGGAGGGCGGTCAGCTGACCGAGGCCGTGCGCCGCCGCCCGTACGCGGTGATCCTGCTCGACGAGATCGAGAAGGCGCACTCCGATGTGTTCAACCTGCTCCTCCAGATCATGGACGACGGCCGTCTGACCGACGGCCAGGGCCGCACGGTCGACTTCACGAACACGGTGCTCATCATGACGAGCAACCTCGGTGGCGGCGCCGACGAGGCCACCGTGCTCGCGGCGATGCGCGCGCACTTCAAGCCGGAGTTCCTGAACCGGGTCGACGAGATCGTCGTGTTCCACCGGCTCGACGAGCGCCACATCGAGGAGATCGTCGGGCTCCAGGTCGCGCAGCTCGAGAAGCGACTCGCCGAGCGCAACCTGCAGCTCGTGCTGACCGACGACGCCAGGGCGCACGTCGCGCGTGTGGGCTACGACCCCGACTTCGGGGCTCGACCGCTCAAGCGTGTGCTCCAGCGCGAGGTCGCCGACCCGATCGCGCTGAAGCTGCTCCAGGGCGAGTTCCACGACGGCGACACGATCGTCGTCGACGCGTCGCCCGAAGGGCTCGTCTTCACGAAGGGTGAGCCTGCTCGGATCGGCTGAGGGCGGGCGCCCGGCGGCGGCCCGCCCGACAACGGCGTTGTGGGCGGGCCCGAAACCGGGTAGGACGAGGTTCATGCAACGGGACGAGGTACCCGAGGCGGACGCCTACGAGCAGGATCAGGACGCTTTCGGCGAGGAAGACGACGACGAGGACGAGCCGACCGGTCGAGGGTGAGCGACGACCCCGAAGCGCCCGAGGCCGACGCGCTCGAGCAGGCCCAGCCGGTCGCCGGCGAGGACGAGGAGCGCGAGTAGACAGGTCCCGCTTGTCGGACCCGGCCGTCACCGACACCGAGCGGTGGTTCCTGAAGCGCGGCCTGCCGCACTTCATCGACGACTACAGCCCCACCCGCGACGTCCTGACCCGGGCGGTCCCGCTCCTCACCCTGATCTTCCTCGTCGAGGTCGCCAACGCGCCCAAGCGCGACTTCCCGATCTGGCTCGACGTCGTGGCCGTCGCCGTCGGTTTCGGCATCCTGCTCGGGGCGTGGATGCTGGCGAACCGGGTCCGGGGGCGGCCGCTGCTCGCCCGTCCAGAGAGCGTCGGCGTCTTCGAGGTCGCGGTGTTCGTGCTCGCCCCGCCTGCGATCCCGCTCCTGTTCGGCGGCCAGTGGCGCTCGGCGCTCGTCACCGCGGTCGGGAACCTGCTCCTCCTCGCAGTGATCTTTCTCGGGACGAGCTACGGCGTGGTGCCGTTGACCCGGTGGGCCGGCGCTCGAACCGTTCGGGAGCTCGAGCAGGTGGTGAGCCTGCTCGTGCGCGCCCTGCCGCTGCTCATCCTGTTCATCACGTTCATCTTCTTGCAGAACGAGGCGTGGCAGATCACGGCCGGGCTGCACGGCCCGTACTACTGGATCGTGCTCGGCCTCTTCGTCGTGATCGGCGTCGGCTTCTCGGTCATCCGACTGCCCCGGGAGATCGGTCAGCTGTCCGAGTTCGAATCGTGGGACGTCGTGGTCGGTCGCGTCGAGGGCACACCGGCGGCGCCACTCGTCGACGAGTCGGCGCGGGGTGAGCGTGTCGACACGCCGCCGTTGTCCAAACGGCAGTGGGGCAACGTGGCGCTCGTCTTCCTGTTCAGCCAGGCCCTGCAGGTCGTCCTCGTGTCGGCGATGGTCTTCTTGGGTGTTCGTTGTCCTGTCGTCACCGAGCCCGTTGGCGGGTCGTCCTCGTCGTCCACCGAGCTTCACCTGGATCGTGATTCGAGGACCGGCTGCGTGTCCTACTCCGCTGGACCTCGGTCACGGCGGTGACCGACGAGTCCTACCGGAGCGAGTTCATCGGGGACATCCTCGAGGAGATGCGGCGGTCGCTCGCCGTGCGGGCCGTGTATCTCGCGGCGCTGATCCCGGCGTCGCGTCCGGGGCGGGGTAGTACGATCTCGTCAACGTGATCGCAATCGCGACCGTTCAGAGGTTCCCGTGCCCGGCACGGTGATCGTCGGTACCCAATGGGGCGACGAGGGCAAGGGAAAGTTCACCGACTACCTCGCCAAAGAAGCCGCGCTGTGCGTCCGCTACCAGGGCGGGCACAACGCCGGCCACACGATCGTGGTGGACGGCGACGTCTTCAAGCTCCAGCTCGTGCCGAGCGGCGTGCTGTATCCCTGGGTCGTGCCCGTGATCGGCAACGGCGTCGTGGTCGACCCGGCCGTGCTGATCGACGAGCTCGACATGCTCGAAGCCAAGGGAATCGACAGCCGCCGCGTCCGCCTGTCGGGGAACGCCCACCTGATCATGCCGTACCACCAGGAGCTCGACCGCATGACCGAGCGCTTCCTGGGCAAGAACAAGCTCGGCACGACCAAGCGCGGGATCGGGCCCGCGTACGCCGACAAGGCGGCCCGCGTCGGGCTACGAGTCCAGGATCTTCTGGATCCCAAGATCTTCCGGCAGAAGCTGGATCTCGTTCTTCGAGAGAAGAACGGAGTGCTCGCCAAGGTGTACAACCGACTTCCCGTCGATGCCGACGCCCTGACCCGGGACTACCTGGACCTCGTACCCCGGCTCGAGCCGCTGATCGACGACACCGTCCACCTGGTGCACGAGGCGCTCGACGCGCAGCAGTGGGTGCTCTTCGAAGCTGCGCAGGCGACCTTCCTCGACCTCGACCACGGCACATATCCGTTCGTGACGTCGAGCAACCCGGTCGCGGGAAGTGTCTGCGGGGGTGCCGGTGTGGGGCCGCGTGACCTGCAGCGAATCGTGGGAATCGTCAAGGCCTATACGACCCGCGTCGGAGCGGGTCCCTTCCCCACCGAGCTCGCCGACGGCGATCCGCACGGCGACGTGCTCGTCGAACGAGGCGGTGAGTACGGCACGAACACCAAGCGCCGCCGTCGCACAGGCTGGCTCGACGGTGTCATGATCCGCCACGCCGCGCGGTTGAACACGTGCACCGAGCTCGCGATCACGAAGCTCGACGTGCTCTCGCAGTTCGACACCCTCAACGTGTGCACTGCATACGAGGACGATCAGGGGAATCGGTACGACCACGTTCCGTACCACCAGTCCGTGCTGCACAAGGTGCGACCCGTGTACGAGACGGTGCCGGGGTGGGGTCACGACATCGAACGGGCCGAGCGTCTCGAGGATCTGCCCTCGGCGGCGCGCGATTACGTCAGCTTCATCGAAGCGTTCACCGGTGTGCCGGTGACGTTCGTGTCGGTCGGCCCCGGCCGCGAGCAGACCGTCGTGCTGCCGCGGGCCGCGTAGAACCGCCGGTGCGCGTCCTCGTTCTCGGCTCCGACGGCCGGGCGCACGCGCTGGCGTGGGCGCTCGACAACTCGGCGTCGGTCGACGAGGTCGTCGCCGCTCCCGGCAATCCCGGTGTCGCGGCGATGGGGAAGCGGTGCATCCCCGTCGACGCCAACGACCCGGCCGATGTCGCCCGCCTCGCCGGTGAGCTGGCGCCCGACCTCGTCGTCGTCAGCCCCGAGGAGCCGCTCGTGCACGGCGTCGCCGACGCCCTGCGCGGACACGGGACGCTCGTGTTCGGGCCCGGCGCCGACGGCGCCCGCCTCGAAGGCTCGAAGGCGTGGATGAAGGCGGTGCTGGCCGAAGCGGGAGTCCCGACCGCCCGACACGCCGCCTTCACCGCCGACCAGGAAGAGGAGGCGCTCGCCTTCCTCGACCGGCTGCCGGGCTTCTACGTCGTGAAGACGGACGGGCTCGCGGCCGGGAAGGGCGTCATCGTCACGCAGTCGCTCGACGAGGCGCGCGACGCCGTGCGCGCCTACCTGTCGGGCCAGGCGTTCGGCGATGCCGGTCGCACGTGCGTGATCGAGGAGGGTCTGACGGGCCCGGAGCTCTCGGTGCTCGTCGTGTGCAACGGCTCCACCGACGGCTGGCCGCTGGCGCCGGCGCAGGACTTCAAGCGCATCGGCGACGGCGACCGCGGCCCCAACACCGGCGGAATGGGCGCGTATTCGCCCGTCCCGATCGCGGGCGCCGACGTCGTCGACGAGGTGATGCAGCGCGCGGTTGCGCCGACGTTGCATGCGCTGGCCGCACGCGACATCACATACCACGGCGTCCTCTACGCCGGGCTCATGCTGACACCGGACGGGCTCAAGGTGCTCGAGTACAACGTGCGCTTCGGCGATCCCGAGGCCCAGGCGGTGCTGCCACGCCTGGCGAGCGACTTCGGGCAGTTGTGCCACGACGCGGCAGCCGGTAGCTCAGACCTCGCCACGAAGTTCCGGAACGATGCCTGCGTGACGGTCGTGCTCGCAACCGATGGCTACCCGGCGTCTCCGCGCAAGGGCGACGTCATCGAAGGCATCGACAACGCCGAGCAGCTGCCGGGCGTGACGGTGTTTCACGCCGGCACCAAGCAAGCCGACGGGGGGCAGGTGATGACCGCCGGAGGGCGCGTGCTCGACGTGACGGCCGTCGCGTCCACCCTGGCCGAGGCGCGCGAGCGCGCCTACGAGGCGGCCGGCCGCATCTCGTGGCCCGGCGTCCAGTACCGGCGGGACATCGCGGCCGCGGCCGTAGAATCAGAGGGAAAGGAGCCCGCGTGATCCCCCGGTACGCCCTGCCCGAGATGGCCGAGCTGTTCACCGACGAGGCGCGGCTCGCCACGTGGCTCGACGTCGAGCTCCTCGCGGTCGAGGCGTGGGCGAAGCTCGGAGTCATCCCGCCGGCGGACGCCGAGGCCATCCGCGACCGGGCATCCGTCACCGCCGCCGCCGTCGAGGAGCGAGAGCGCGTCACCGACCACGACGTCGCCGCCTTCGTCGACGTGGTCCAGGAGTCCGTCGGCCTTCCCGCCGGTGCCTGGGTCCACCACGGCCTGACGTCGAGCGACGTCGTCGACACCGCGCTCTCGGTCACCTTGCTGCGGGCGTGCGACCTCCTGCTCGACGCCGTCGCCGCCCTCGAGCGAGCAATCGCCGTACGGGCGCGCGAGTTCCGCGACACGCCGACAGTCGGGCGCACGCACGGAGTCCACGCCGAGCCGACGACGTTCGGCGCGAAGCTCGCGCTGTGGGCGCTCCAGCTCCGTCGCGACCGCGACCGCCTCGTCCGCGCCCGCGAGTCGGTGGCCGTCGGCAAGCTGTCGGGCGTCGTCGGGACCTACTCGAACGTGGACCCCGAGGTGGAGGCCTTCGTCTGCGAGCGGCTGGGGCTCACGCCGGTCCCGGCGAACCAGGTCGTCGCCCGCGACCGGCACGCCGAGTTCCTCTACGCGTGCGCAACGGTGGGGGCGTCGATCGAGAGCTTCGCCCTCGAGATCCGTCACCTCCAGCGCACGGAAGTCCGCGAGGTCGAGGAGCCGTTCCGCGAGGGCACCCAGAAGGGCTCGAGCGCGATGCCCCACAAGCGCAACCCGTGGCGCTGCGAGCAGCTGTGCGGTCTGGCGCGCGTGCTGCGCGCCAACCTCCAGGCCGGCCTCGAGGACATCGCCCTCTGGCACGAGCGCGACATCTCACACTCCTCGGTGGAACGCATCGTCCTCGCCGACTCGGCGCAGCTCGCGTTCTACGTGCTCGTGCAGTTCCGGAAGATCGTCGAGGGGATGCGCGTGCATCCCGACCGGATGCTCGAGAACCTCGACTCCTCGTACGGGCTCGTGTTCAGCCAACCCGTGCTGCTGGCGCTCGTCGACGCCGGTCGGTCGCGCGACGACGCCTACCGGATCGTGCAACGCGCCGCGACGCGCACGTGGGAGGAGCGTGCTTCCGTTCCGCGCCGTGCTCGACGACGATCCCGACGTGCGCGCCACGCTCACGCCCGAGCGTCTCGACGAGTGCTTCGATCTCGGCCGCGCCCTCGCCCACGCCGGCCGGGCCGTGGATACGCTGTGAGGGCAGCACCTCGGCCAGGCGCCGGGGCTTCCCCGGCGCCGTACCGAGAAGATGGTGGGCTGGAGCACTTGCGCTCGCAACTGCGACCAGAAATGTTCGCGCTCGACGTGCCGGCGACGTCCCGCCCGTGACGGGCATCGCGCTCCCGCACGCGTACACCGGCAAAGTCCGCGACCTGTACGACGTCGACCACGACCGCTTGCTGATCGTCGCGTCCGATCGCATCTCCGTCTTCGACGTGGTCCTCGACGATCTCGTCCCCGACAAGGGCCGGGCGCTGACGGCCCTGTCGACGTTCTGGTTCGAGGAGACCGCCGACCTCGCGCCCAACCACCTGATCTCGTCGGACCCCACCGACTTCCCGGAGACGGCCGGGTCCGACGTCGCGGGGCGGGCGATGCTGGTGCGCGCCACCCAGCCGGTCCGGCTCGAGTGCATCGGCCGGGGCTACCTGTTCGGGTCGGCGTGGTCCGAGTACGAGGAGCGGGGGACGGTCTACGGCCGGGCGATGCCGTCCGGGCTGCGTCAGGCCGAGCGCCTCCCGGATCCGCTCTTCACGGCGACGACCAAAGCCGAGTCGGGCCACGACGAGCCGTTGACGGACGCCGCCGCCGCCGAGCTGGTGGGCGGGGAGCTCCTCGAGCAGATCCGCGACGTCACGTTGCGCGTGTACGGGTTCGGCGCCGCGCTGGCCGAGTCGCGCGGGCTCATCCTCGCCGACACGAAGCTCGAGTTCGGCGTCCTCGACGGCCGGCTGCTCGTGATCGACGAGATGCTCACGCCGGACTCCTCGCGCTACTGGCCCGGCGACGAGTACCGCGTCGGCATCTCGCCGCCGAGCTTCGACAAGCAGTACGTGCGCGACTACTACCTCGGCACCGACTGGGATCGCAGCTCGCCGGCGCCGCGCCTCCCGGCCGACGTGATCCTCGGCACGCGCTCGCGGTATGTCGAGGCGTACGAGCTGTTGACTGGGAAGAGCTTCGACGAATGGCACGGCCCCGAGGAACCGAGAATCGAAGATGCCCGCCGGTACGATTGAATCTGCATGAAGTACGAAGCGCGCGTCGAGATCACACATCTTCCCGGGATCGCCGATCCGCAGGGCGCCACGGTCGAGCGGTCGTTGCCCGCGCTCGGCTACGACAACGTCTCGGACGTGCGTGTCGGCAAGAGCATCCGGTTGGTCGTCGCCGCGGCCGACGAATCCGCCGCCCGTGCCCAAATCGACGAGATGTGCCGCCGGCTGCTCGCCAACCCGGTGATCGAGGCGTACGCGATCGAGCTCACCGAGCTGGCGTCGGCGTCGGAGGCGTGAGGCCGAGGTGAGCGCCCGCGTCGGCATCGTCGTCTTCCCGGGCACGAACTGCGAGCTCGACGTGGCGTGGGCGATCGAAAAGCTCGGTGGGTCGCCGGAGACGCTCTGGCACGCCGACGCCGAGCTCCGCGGCGCGGACGCCGTGGTCGTCCCGGGCGGGTTCGCGCACGGCGACTACCTGCGCACCGGTGCGATCGCCCGCTTCTCGCCCGTGATGGAAGCGGTGGCGCGGTTCGCGGCGGCAGGCGGGCCGGTCGTAGGCATCTGCAACGGCTTCCAGGTGCTCACCGAAGCCGGGTTGCTGCCGGGCGCGCTCCAGAAGAACGCGGGGCTGAGCTTCCTCTGCGAAACGGTCGAATGCCGGGTGGAGACGAGCCGATCCCCGCTCACGGGGCTCGCCGAGCCCGGGAGCGTGCTTCGTCTCCCGATCAACCACTTCGAGGGCAGCTACGTGTGCGACGAGACGACGCGGCGCCGGCTGCGTGACGACGATCGCGTCGTCCTGCGCTACGTGCGCAACCCGAACGGCAGCATCGACGACATCGCCGGCGTGTGCAGCGAGCAGCACAACGTCGTCGGGCTCATGCCCCATCCGGAGCGTGCCTCCGAGCCACTGCTGGGATCGACGGATGGCGTCGTGCTCCTCCGCTCGTTGCTCACGACCGCGTCCGAGGGCGTCGCCGTCGCTTAGCTGCCGCGCGCGATCCCGGCCTTGCGGAGCACGTCGGGAGAGACGCCCAGCTCGCGCCACGCCGCGTACGAGATGCTCTTGCGCTCGGCGTAGCCCTTGGCCACCTTCACGAAGTCGCGCTCGAGCCCGGTGAGGTCGTCGGCGGCGTCGATCCGATCGAGCTCGCGTTCGAGGTCCATGCGCTCCTGGACGAGTTGCAGCCGGTGCAGCGGTGCCGCGTCGGCCAGCTCGGATTCGACCGCCTTCAGGCGCTTCTCGATGGATGCCGGCGTGCGCGGGCGACCGCGCCGCGGGCGGTTCTGGTCCAGCGCCTCGAGGTAGGAGCGCACCGCGCGTCCCTCTGCGCGGCCCTGGGCCAGCGCCCGCTTGTGCTCGGCGGTCATCGTGCTCTTTCGAGCTGCGGCCATTCGGCGACCCCTCCCTTGCGATTTCACGCCTTTTGCGATTTCACGCCCAGTCTATTTCGGTATTGGGTACAGCTCCATTTCGGGGACGGAGACCGCCGATACCCTGGCGGCATGGAGCCCCTCCACCGCCGGCTCGGCCTCACCGACGACGAGCTGGCGGCGGTCGTCGAGCTGCTCGGACGCGAGCCGACGGAGCTGGAGCTCGCGATGTTCGCGGTGATGTGGTCGGAGCACTGCTCGTACAAGTCGTCGCGGGCGCACCTCCGGCGGCTGCCCACCGAGGCGCCGTGGGTGCTCGTCGGCCCGGGCGAGGGCGCCGGGGTCGTCGACATCGGCGACGGCCTTGCGGTCGCGGTCCGGATCGAGAGCCACAACCACCCGTCGGCGGTCGAGCCCTACCAGGGCGCGGCGACGGGAGTCGGCGGCATCATTCGCGACATCTTCTCGATGGGCGCGCGCCCTCTTGCGCTCATGGACCCACTCCGCTTCGGCCCACTGGACGACGCACGGACGCGCTACCTGCTCGAAGGCGTCGTGTCCGGGATCAGCGGCTACGGCAACGCGGTCGGCGTTCCCACCGTCGGCGGCGAGGTCGTGTTCGACGACTGCTACCGCGAGAACCCGCTCGTGAACGTCCTGTGCCTCGGCCTGCTCCCGCACGACCGGCTCGTGCTCGCCCGCGCCCGCGGCGAGGGGAACCTCGCCGTGCTGCTCGGGTCCTCGACCGGGCGCGACGGCATCGGCGGCGCCAGCGTGCTCGCGTCGGCCGGGTTCGAGGAGGGCGCGGAGGAGAAGCGCCCATCCGTGCAGGTGGGCGACCCGCTGGAGGAGAAGAAGCTCATCGAAGCGTGCCTCGCGCTGCTCGACGCCGGTCTGGCCGTCGGTGTGCAGGATCTGGGCGCCGCCGGGCTCTCGTGCGCGGCTTCGGAGACGGCCGCCAAGGCCGGCGCCGGCATGGACGTCGACGTGGCGCGCGTGCGCCGCCGCGAGCCGGGCATGAGCGCGGTCGAGGTCATGACCTCCGAGAGTCAGGAGCGGATGCTCGTGATCGTGCAGCCCGACGATCTCGACGAGGTGCTCGGCCTGTGCGACCGGTGGGAGATCGATGCGTCCGTGGTCGGCCGGGTGACCGACAGCCGGCGGTTCCGGGTGTTCGACGGGGTGTTCGACGAGCCCGGCGGCGCAGACGGTGACGCCGAGCCGCTGGCCGACGTCCCCGTCGAGAGCCTGGGCGACGGCCCTCTCTACGACCGGCCGCGCGCCCGCCCCGAGGGACAGGATGCGCTGCAAGCGGCCGACCCGGCGCCCGAGCTCGTTGCCCGTCTCCCCGCCGGCGCCGATGTCTCGGGTGAGCTCCTGGCGCTGCTCGCAACGCCGACGATCGCGGACAAGTCGTGGGTGTGGCGCCAGTACGACCATCAACTGTTCCTCAACACCGTCGCCGGCCCCGGCGGGGACGCCGCCGTCCTGCGCCTGAAGGGGACGGACCGCGCGCTCGCGCTCACGACCGACGGCAAGGGCCGGTTCTGCCGCCTCGACCCGCGCACCGGCGGTCGGCTCGCCGTGCTCGAGGCCGCCCGCAACGTCGCCTGTGTCGGCGCCCGGCCCCTCGCCCTTGTCAACTGCTTGAACTTCGGCAATCCCGAGCATCCCGAGGTGATGTGGCAGTTCACCGAGGTGGTCGAGGGCATGAGCGAGGCGGCCGCCGGGCTCGAGATCCCGATCGTCGGCGGCAACGTCAGCTTCTACAACGAGTCACTCGGTCACGACATCGACCCGACCCCGGTCGTCGGGCTCCTCGGCCTGGTCGACGAGCTGGACGACCGCCCGCCGCCCGCGACCCTCGTCGAGGGAACGCGCATCGTCGTGCTCGGCGAGACGGCGACCGAGCTCGGCGGGTCGGAGTGGGCCGCCGTCGTCCACGGCCTCGACGGCGGGATGCCACCCCGCGCCGACGTGGCCGCGGCGCGGGCCGTCAACGAGGTGGTGCGCACGCTCGTGGCCGGGGGTCTCGTCGACGGCGTGCACGACTGCGCCGACGGTGGCCTCGCGGTCGCGCTGGCCGAGATGGCGGTCGCCGGCGAGTGCGGGTTCGACGTTGCGATCGGCGGCGCGCTCGAGTGCTTCTCCGAGTCCGCGTCGCGTGTCGTGTGCGCGGTCGACCCGGCGCTCGTCGGCGAGGTGCTGTCTCGAGCCGGCTCGGCCGGTGTCCCCGCTGTCGACGTCGGCGAGGCAAGGAGTGACCGGCTCGTCGCCCACGACGCGTTCGACGTGGCGCTGTCCGACGCGTCCCGCGCCTGGCGCGACGCGATCCCGGACGCGCTCGGCGCCGACGTCGTCGCGCGCTAGGGCCGGCGCGACTCGAGCTCGGCCAGGTACTCGTCGGGCACGCGTAGGTCGCCCCGCCCGACGCCGACGAAGAGACCGGGCTTGTTCTCGCCGTGGTAGTCGGACCCTCCGCTCCGCGCGAGCCCGTGGCGCCGGGCCAGCTCGTGGAAGGGCGCCCGCTCCTCGGGGGTGTACGCCCCGTACTCGCACTCGAGGCCGTCGAGCCCTGCACCGGCGAGCTCGCCGACGAACGCGTCGAGCGCGCCGTCGGTCAGCTCCAGTGAGCCGGGATGCGCGACTGCGCACACACCGCCGGACGCGTGCGTGAGGTCGATGGCGTCCTCCGGACGAAGGCGGTCGCGCTCGAAGTACGCGGGCTGCCCCTTGCCCAGCCACACGTCGAAGGCCTCCTGTATCGAACTGACGTAGCCGGCCTCCATGAGCACGCGGGCGATGTGCGGACGGCCGACCGAGCCGGGACCCGCCTGTGCGCGTACCGCATCCTCCGTGATCGGGACGCCGTTCTCGTTCAGCGCGTCCACGATCTGGACGTTGCGCTCGTTCCGGGCGACCTGGAGCTCAGCCAGCCGGTCCTGGAGCTCGCCCGCGCCGTCGTCGACGAAGAACACGAGGAGGTGCATGGTTCCCGGCGCCCGCCCGCCGAGCTCGCACGAGATCTCGCATCCCGGGACCAATCGCATCGCGCGCGCCTCGGCCGCCGCGCGCGCTTCGGCCACGTGCTCGAGCGTGTCGTGGTCGGTGAGGGCGAGCGCCGAGACGCCTGCCTCGCCTGCCAACTCGACCACTCTGCTCGGCGTGTCGGTGCCGTCCGACATGGTCGAGTGGCTGTGGAGGTCGATCACGAGCGCGCTTCCGCCGTCCGCGGTGCCGGGCCCGTCAGACCGGCGCTTTCGAGGTACTCGATCACCGCCGCCGCCGATGCCGGCACGTCACGATCGTGGGTGACGACCCTCACCTCGGGCGCGCGCGGGGGCTCGTAGGGGTCCGACACTCCCGTGAACTCGGGGATCGCACCGGCGCGCGCCTTCTCGTACAAGCCTTTGACGTCCCGCTCCTCACAGACGTCGATCGGGGTGTCGACGTACACCTCGACGAACCGGTCGACCTTCGCCCGCACCTCGTCCCGGACGGAGCGGTATGGGGAGATCGCCGCCGTCACGGCCACGACCCCGTTGCGGGCGAGCAGCGCCGCGACCCAGCCGATGCGGCGGATGTTGGTGTCGCGGTCGGCCTTCGAGAAGCCGAGGCCGGCGGACAGGTTCTCTCGCACCTCGTCGCCGTCGAGCAGCTCGACCCGATGGCCGCGCCGGCGCAACTCGCCCACCACGGCCGCCGCGATCGTGCTCTTGCCCGAGCCGGACAGGCCGGTGAACCACAAGCAGAAGCCCGTGCTCGCCACGAATGGAAGTTACCGGAGGGTGAACATCCGTACGGCATACTTGTAGCGAGATGGAGCAGCGTCTCGGCCACGCGTGCGGAGTCTTCGGTGTCTACGCCCCCGGGAAACCGGTGGCCCACCTCTCCTACCTGGGCCTCTTCGCGCTGCAGCACCGCGGCCAGGAGTCGGCCGGCATCGCCGTCAGCGACGGCGAGACGATCACGGTCGTCAAGGACATGGGTCTCGTCACCCAGGTGTTCGACGAGCGCCGCCTCGCCCCTCTCGACGGCCACCTGGCGATCGGGCACAACCGCTACTCGACCACGGGATCGAGCAGCTGGCGCAACGCCCAACCCGTGTACCGGTCGGTCGGCGACGCCGGCTTCGCTCTCGGCCACAACGGCAACCTCACGAACACGGTGCAGTTGGCGGAGACCGTCGGGATGCTCCCGGGCATGACCGCACCCGAGTTCGATCTCGACTCGACGACCGACTCCGCGCTCGTCGCCGAGCTGGTGGCCCAGGAGTACTCGCCGTCACCCCGCTCCGACGGTCGTGACCTCGAGGTCGCGCTCGAGCGCGTGCTGCCGCGTCTCGAAGGCGGGTTCTCGTTCGTCCTCATGGACGATGCCCGCCTGATCGGCGTGCGCGATCCGCACGGGTTCTGGCCGCTCACGCTCGGGCGGATCGCGGGTGGGTGGGTCCTCGCGAGCGAGAGCGCCGCCCTCGACATCGTCGGGGCGCACTACGTGCGCGACGTCGAACCGGGCGAGATGGTGGTCATCGACGCGTCCGGCCTCCGCTCGCACCACTTCGCCGAGCCGTCACCGAAGCTCTGCCTGTTCGAGTTCGTGTACTTCTCGCGCCCCGACACCAACCTCTACGGACAAAGCGTTCACGCGGCGCGTCAACGCATGGGCGAAGAGCTCGCCCGCCAGGCGCCGGTCGACGCCGACATGGTGATGCCGGTGCCGGAATCGGGGATCCCCGCCGCGCAGGGTTTCGCCCGCGCGTCGGGCATCCCGTACGGCGACGGCGTCGTGAAGAACCGCTACATCGGCCGCACGTTCATCGCGCCGACGCCCGAGACGCGTGCCGCCGGCGTCCGGCTCAAGCTGAACCCGATCCGGGAGAACATCGCCGGGAAGCGCCTCGTCGTCGTCGACGACTCCATCGTCCGTGGGACCACGCAGCTGACGCTCACCCGGATGCTGCGCGAGGCGGGAGCGGCGGAGGTGCACCTGCGGGTGACTTCGCCGCCGTACCGGTGGCCGTGCTTCTACGGCATGGACACCGGACGGCGCCCCGAGCTCGTCGCCGCCGACCTCGAGGTCGGCGAGATCCGGGAGTACCTGGGCGTCGACTCCCTCGCCTACCTCGAGCTGGATCGACTCGTCGGCGCCACCGGATCGAGCCCCGAGTCGTTCTGCACCGCCTGCCTCAGCGGTGTGTACCCCGTCCCCGTGCCCGACGCGGACACGAAGCTCGCCCTCGAGGAGGAGAAGGTCCGCTCGCCCGGAGCCGCAGCCGAGGCGCCCGCCCGCATCGAGCCGTGACCCGGCGCGATCGGGAGCGCGAGCCGCTCACCTACACCGACGCCGGCGTCGACACCGGCGCGGGCGAGAAGGCCGTCGAGCTCATCAAGCAGCACGTCCGGTCGACCTTCCGCCCCGAGGTGGTCGGCGACGTCGGCGGCTTCGGGGGGCTCTTCGCATTCCCGCACGGGCGGTTCCGCGACCCGCTGCTCGTCGCGTCGACGGACGGGGTGGGCACGAAGGCCGTCGTCGCCCAGCTGACGGGCCGCTACCGCACCATCGGCATCGATTGCGTCGCCATGTCGGTCGACGACGTCGCCGCCAACGGCGCCGAGCCGCTCTTCTTCCTCGACTACATCTCGGTTGGCAAGCTCGTCCCGGAGACGATCGACGAGCTCGTCGCCGGCGTCGCCGACGGATGCCGCCAAGCCGGATGCGCGTTGCTCGGAGGTGAGATGTCCGAGCACGGCGGGGTCATGGAGCCGGGCGAGTTCGACCTCGTCGGCTTCGCCGTCGGCGTGGTCGAACGGTCCCGTGTGCTCCCTGCCGATGTCCGTCCCGGCGACGCGGTCGTCGGCTTCGCCAGCGGCGGCCTGCGCTGCAACGGCTACTCCCTGGCGCGGCGAGCGTTGCTCGACGTCGACGGACGGGACCTCGACGGCCCGGCGTGGGCGGACGCGGACCGCTCGCTCGCCGACGAGCTCCTACGGCCCAGCGTGATCTACGCGCCGTCGATGCTCGAGCTTCGACGCGATGTCGAGGTGCACGCGTTCGCGCACGTGACGGGTGGAGGGATCGTCGGGAACCTCGCCCGCGTCCTGCCCGACGATTGCGACGCCGTCGTGTGGCACGACGCCTGGGAGCGGCCCCGCATCTTCGCCGAGGTCCAGACGGCGGGCGCCGTGCCCGACACGGAGATGGAGCATGTGTTCAACCTCGGGCTCGGAATGTTGGCCGTCGTGCCCGGCAACGCCGTGCAGCCCACCCTCGACGCCGTGCGGGCCGCAGGCCACGAGGCGTGGATCGTGGGGGAGATCACGGCGGGCCACGGCCATGCCCAGATCGGGTGACCGGGAGCGAGGGGGCACAGATCGGGACGAATAACTAGTCCCATCGCGTTGGACATTTGGTCCCGATGGGCTATCCCCTCCGGATACTTCGCAGGCTACCCTCAATGCACGATTCGGACACGGACAAATCGGGTAGGTCGCACAAGTGGGGCCTCCAGGACGCCGAGGCTCCGGACCGCACAGGGGTAGGGAACGCGAGAAGCGAGAGTGAGGAAGCAATGGCGATGGACGCGAGTTCTGAGCACGAGGCCCTTCTGACCCCGTCAGAGGTCGCCGCGATGTTCAGGGTCAACCCGAAGACGGTCACCCGCTGGGCCCGTGCCGGAAAGATCTCGGCCATCCGGACTCTCGGCGGCCACCGACGCTTCCGGGCGTCGGAGATTCGTCGGTTCTTGGAGCAAGTCGAGGAAGGCTCCGAGGTCTAAGCCGACAGCACAGCTTGTGCGACGACCCGGGCCGAGGCCCGGGTCGTTTGCTGTCCGGCTCTTCCTCCTCGTTGTGGCCGGGGACGGCGTCGATCCGTCGACCCCACGCTTTTCAGGCGTGTGCTCTGCCAACTGAGCTACCCGGCCGGGAGCGGGCCGCGCACGCAGCCCGCCGGCGGTCCTGACGGGATTTGAACCCGCGAGCTCCGCCTTGACAGGGCGGCGTGCTAACCAGACTGCACCACAGGACCATGTCTCCGACGCTCGACGTTCGCGCCGCCGGCGCCTGTGCCCCCAGGGGAATTCGAATCCCCGCTACCGCCTTGAAAGGGCGGCGTCCTAGACCGCTAGACGATGGGGGCCCGTAGCTCCACCGGGAGCATCGCATCGTATCAGCCACCCTTTCTCGTCCCGCCGGGCGATCAGTAGGGTCGGGGGAGTCGCCGCGGGCAGGAAAGAGAGAGATGCGCCGATTTCGGACCGTCGTCGCCGGGACACTCGTCTCGGCCATGACGCTCGTGACCTACCAGGTCGCCGCGGCGGGCACGACCGCCCGGCCCGCGCAATCGACGTCGGCTTTCTGCACGACTGCCCAACGGCTTCAGAGTGAGATCCAGGGCCTCGACGACATCGACCTCGAGTCCCTGAGCGTGCGGAGCATCAAGGCGATGTACCGGCGCGACGTGAGCCTCATCAAGCAGCTCCAGAAGGAAGCTCCTCAGGAGCTGAAGGACGCGTTCAAGCGGCTGCGCCGCCTGTACCAGCGGGTCGTGGACGGAAAGCTCAAGCTCGGACAGTTGCCGAGCGCGATCTCGAGAGCAGCCGATGACCTCTCGACGATCTTCACGTATCTCGAAGACGAGTGCGGCATCACATTCGAGACGACGACCACCACCTGAGCGGCGGCCGATCCGTCGTACGATCGCCCCGGGGCCGCTAGCTCAGTTGGCAGAGCAACGGACTTTTAATCCGATGGTCCGGGGTTCGATTCCCCGGCGGCCCACCTGGAATCCGACGAGACACGCGAGCCTCCGCCTCGTGGCCACTCACGTCGATGACGTGCTGCCTGCGCCTCCGCTCTCCAAGCTGACGATCACGTAGGTGGTGCCGTCGTTGCTGACGACGACGGTGTTGCCGGTGTAGGCGCCCGAGAACTCCACGGTTCCGACGAAGGCGCTCCCGGCGCCGGCCGAGGTCGAGTTGTTGACCGTGTACGCGCTGTTGGACTTGTAGAAGTTGAACACGTCGTCGGGCTTGCTCGTCGCGCTGTACACGCCGACGAGGACGGTCTTGTTCGTGTTGCCCAGCGAGCCCGAGCCGGCCTTCTTCGTGTCGGGGGCGACCGGGAACCCGGAAGGCCAGCCCGGCGGCAGCTGACCGTCGAGCGACAGCGACGCCTGACCATCGGGTGTGCTCACCTGGAAGCTCTTGCCACTGCTCTTCGCCGTCGTCGTCGAAGACGACGACTTGTTCGAGTCGTCGCTCGAGCAACCCGCGACGACTGCGCCGATCAATGCTGCGATCGCCGCCACCCCTGCCAATTTCCGCGTCGTCTTCACGGTTCCCCCTCTCGAGCGCGCACTGCGAGGCTAACGCCGCTGACAAGTGCGGCCGTGCGCCCGTCGGTTTGTCCAGTACCGACCTCATTCGTCGGAGCTTCAATTTGCCGTGAGGACGCCGGCGCTCAGTGCTGCCGAACGGCCCTATCTGCGCGCTCGCTGCTCCCGGGAAACTATCCGCCACAAATAGGGCGGGTGCTCGAGCGCGGGTACCCGGAACACGAAAGGCACGTGATGGGTACTTCCAAACTCTGGCACCTTCCGGTGGTCGGAAGGCTCGGACTGCAGCACGGCCTGCTCGTCGGCTGGTTCCTTCTGGTCGGCGTGCTCGCGGTGCTGCTCCTCCCGGGCCCGGCAGGGAGCGCGAGCGCTCCGGGATCTCTCGTGGAGGCGCAGGCCGCGACCGTCGACTTCGGCGGTCAGTCGCACTGCGGAATCGTCGTCGGCATCGGCGCCAGCTTCGGCGGCTCCGGCAGCGGTGACGCGCGGTGCGCGAGCGTCGAGGCCGGTGGCAACGCGCAGGTCAACACTGACGGCTTCGGCGACATCGGGATGCAGTTCCAGAACTCTCCGGTGGCTGCGGCCATCTCGAACGTCCACATCTCCAACGAAGGCGACAACAACTCCAACAACTCGATCATCGGGAACTCCGACTTGATCATCAACGGGAACGCCGGCGCGTCGGCGAACGCCTTCCCGCCGGTGGAGAGTGCCGCGGCGGCAGCGCTGCCTGCTCCGGCCGCCGTTGATCCACCGGTCACGCCGGATCCGGCGCCACCGGCGTCGGCAGCGGATGTCGGCGGTCAGTCGCACTGCGGCGTGGTCGTCGGGGTCGGGGCGAGTGGCGGTGGCTCCGGCAGTGGTGACACGCGGTGCGCGAGCATCGAAGCCGGTGGTGACGCGCAGGTCAACACCGACGGGTTCGGCGACATCGGGATGCAGTTCCAGAACTCACCCGTGAATGCGCCCATCACCAACGTTCACATCTCGAACGAGGGCAACAACAACTCGAACAACACGATCGTCGGTGACAACAACGTGATCATCAACGCCAACTTCGGGATCACGATCAACGTCTGATACCCGTCCGGTAGAGGCGCCGGGGAGGGACGTCGCCCGCTCCCCGGCGCCATCGGCGATCAGCTGAACGTCAGTCGAGGCGGGCCGCCACCGGGGACGGTGGAACGGCCGCTTCGACGCGCACGCCTGCGGGTCGACGCGGGCGCACGATCGTCACGACCAGGGCGACGATGATCGACAGCTCGAAGAGGACGAGGACCACGTTCGACGCGAACAACGTCTGGTACGCGAACGAAGCCGGGAAGCCCTGGCGATACTGGTACGCCACCAGAGAGAGCGCCGACTGCGCGAGCACGAGGCGGGTGAGCCCGGAGCGCCACTCGAGCACGAGCACCGGCAACGCCCACGCCACGTACCACGGCAGCACGTACATCGACGCGAGCAGGTACGCCACGAGGGCGCTCCCGACCACTAGGGTCGGCGTCCGATCATGCAACCTGCTCGCGACGAGGACGCCGGCGAGGACGAGCACGGCGATGATCGACAGCGTCGCCACCGGCCGTAGGAACTCGGGAGAGAGCGGGACACGGTCGAGCCCGAACAGGCGCGCCCGCCCGTGCGAGCCGCTCAGCAACCAGATCGAGTTGCGGCTCATCTGGAGGCGCGCCGCTTCGAGGGGTTTGAGCGCGTCGAAACCGCCGCTGACCGCGTAGCCGGCGGCGACGACGCCTCCCGCCAACCCGGCCGAGGCGATCGCCGGCCGCGGGCCGCGCCGGCGCCAGATCCAGACGACGAGCGCGACGAGACCGAGCAGTGCGACGAGCTTCACGAGCGCGCCGAGCGCGATGCACAGCGCGGCGAGCTTGAACCGTTCCTGTGTCGCGAGGAGGACGCCCGCCAGAAGCGCCAGACCGACGAGCGCGTCGTTGTGCCCGCCGTTCACGATGTCGTAGACGACGAGCGGGTTCAGGCCGATGAGCGCGACTGCAGCAGGCGCGCGCGTCCTCCTGGCGACGAGCAGCGCCGCCAGGAACACGGACAGGGCCGCCAGCCCCTGGAAGATGAGCCGGGTCGAATGGATGTCCGTGTTCGCGAACGCCACGACCCCGGCCGAGATGCCGTTCCACAGGGGGCCGTACACCGAGGGCGTGTTCTGCCACATGGGCTTGACGCGCCGGACCGCCCTGTCGTTCGGGTATTCGACCGGCACGTGCCGGTACGGGCTGGCGCCGTAGTGCGAGACCATGCGTCCGTACGCGGCGTAGGCCCAGATGTCGCTCGAGTTCCGAGGCCAGTACGTGACCGCCACGACGAGGAGCGCGAGGGCCACGACGAACACGGTGCGCATCCCGAGCGCCCGGCGCCACCGCTCGACGCCGAGGGCGAGTCCGAGGGCCGCGAACGCCAGCGCCAGCAGGCCGGCTCGGCCCAGCGACGAGAACTCGCGCGCGATCGTGATCGCAGTGGCAGAGGCCGAGACGAGCACGAGCGTGAGGACCGTGACGCGGTCGGCGACGGTGGGCGCGTCCGCGCCCGCGGGGTCGGGCGGCACGGCCGGGAGTCTGCCCGAGCGCCGATGAGACTCGGATGAAAGCGGGCAAACAGCTAGGGAACGATGCGGGCAGCTGCGGCGTCGGGCCCGATCACGACGTCGAACCCGTCTCGAGCCGCGAGCCAGTCGCGATTGGCACGATGCACCGGGTCCTGCTCGTCGTAGCCGTTCAGCACCACGGCCACGGGTGCGTCCGCGAAGGCGTCGACCGACATCCGCACCGCATTGATCGTGCCGAGCCCGGCGTCGGCGACGAGAAGCACGAGTTCGGGGGCGACCGCCGACGCCATCGCCACGTTGTCACCGTCGACCGCGATCGGCGACCGAGGTCCGCCGGCACCCTCGACCAGCCCGACGTCGATGTCTGCGGGCCAGGAGAGCTCGTCGAGCAGGTCGGCGACCGTGAACGGCGGCGCGCCCAGCGCGGCCGCCGCCATTGGTGGGGCCAGCGCCCGCGTGTACCAGCGGTGCGGTGGGCACACGTCGTGGGGCGACTCACCCGTCGCGGCCGCGAGCACGTCGGCGTCCGTGTGCGTGTCTGCGGCATCGAACGACTGTGCGGGCTTGCGCGCGCTGACGCGCCTGCCCGCATCCCGCAAGCGCCTCAGCACTGCGGCAGCGATCCATGTCTTGCCGACTTCAGTGCCGGTGCCGGCCACGAAGACGACGCATGGGGGTCGCGCCGTCACAACTCGGTGAGCGCTGCTGCCAGCTCGTCCACTTGCGCGAGCGAATGCGCCGCCGACAACGCGACCCGAAGTCGAGAGGTGCCCGGCGGAACGGTCGGCGGTCGTATCGCGGGCACCAGCATGCCTTCGTCGAGCAGCGCGGCGGCGGCGGCACGAGTTCGTGCCTCGCCGCCGAAGACGATGGGCACGATCGGCGACTCGTGACCAGGCCGAAGTCGTGCCACGTTCGCACGCAGGCGCGCGGTGAGCTCGGCGCCCTCGTCAGAGCGGATCACCCCGATCGCGGCGAGGGCCGCGGCCGTGTCCGCCGGCGAGAGGGCCGTCGTGAAGATGTACGAGCGGGCTCGGTTCACGACCATCTCGGTGTAGCGCGCCGGGCCGGCGACGAAGCCGCCGAGAGCGCCCGCCGTCTTCGACAGCGTGCCGACGCGAACGGCGTCGATTCCGGTGAGGTCGGGGTCCGGGCCGAGCACGGCATGCGCCTCGTCGAGCACGAGCAGCGCGCCGTGGCCGGCGCACAGGTCGACCAGGCCGTCGACGTCGGCGACGTCGCCGTCCATCGAGAACACCGTGTCGGTGACGACGATCGCTCGCTCGGCCGCCACCGTGGCGAGCAGGTGCTCGAGATGGTGGAGGTCCCGGTGCCGGTACACCTCGACCCGGGCGCGGCTGAGGCGGCAGCCGTCGATGATCGACGCGTGGTTCAGCTCGTCGGAGCAGATGAGCACGCCCGGCGCGCCGAACGTGGTGAGGACGCCGAGGTTGGTCGCGAACCCGGTGGGGAAGAGGACGGCTCGTTCAGCGTGCTTCCAGTCCGCCAGCGCCGCTTCGAGGTCGGCGTGCACGGGGCGCGAGCCCACGATCAGGCGCGCCGAGCCGGATCCGGCGCCCCACCGGTCGAGCGCGGCGTGGGCCGCCGCCACGACGTCCGGATGCTGGGTGAGGCCGAGGTAGTCGTTCGACGCGAACGACACGACGGGACGTCCGTCGGGGGCGAGCTTCCCTTCGGGGCCGGCGGCGTCGAGGTCGCGCGGCTCCCGCCAGCGGCCCGCGCCCCGGATGGCGCGGGACTCGCCGTCGGCCCAGTCGCGCCAGGTCACGCAGCCGCCACCTCGTCGAGCGCGCCTGAGAGCGCGTCGACGATCCGGTGCAGCTCGGGCGAGGTGATCGTGAGCGGCGGCATGACGACGACGACGTCGCCGAGCGGGCGGAGCAGGACGCCCCGCTCGACGGCGGCGGCGCAGACACGCCGGCCCCACCGCAGTCCGTCGCGCGGTGGGGCGAGCTCGATCCCGCTCATCAGCCCCTGGAGCCGCACCTCGCGAACTGCCGCATGAGGCGCCACGCGCCCCTCGAGCAGACCGCGCAGCTCGGCGGATCGGGCGCGGACGTTGGCAAGCACGTCCCGCTCGTCGAGCAGCTCGAGATGCCGGCGCGCCACCGCGCACGCGAGCGCGTTCCCTCCGTACGAATGCCCGTGATAGAGCGTGCGGTCGGAGAGGTCGGGCCCGAGGAAGGCGTCGAAGACGCGCTGGCTGGCGACCGTCACCGACTGCGGCAGGTACCCGCCGGTGAGCCCCTTGCCCAGGCAGAGCACGTCGGGTCGGAGCCCGCACTGCTCTGACGCGAAGAGCGTTCCAGTGCGGCCGAATCCCGTCGCCACCTCGTCGCACACGAGAAGCACCCCGTGGTCGCGACAGGCCTCGGCGATGGGCGCGAACGCCTCCGCGGGCGCGATCTGCATACCGGCCGCGCCCTGCACCAAGGGCTCGACGACCACCGCCGCCAGCTCATGACCGTGGTCGGCGACCATCTGCGCCGCCACGTCGAAACAGCCGGGGTCGTCGAACCCCGGGGCGCGCAGCACCGGGAACCGGAGCGGGTCGAAGATCTCCGTGCCGAACCCGCCGGCGCCGAGCGAGAGCCCGCCCACGGTGTCGCCGTGGTACGCGCCGCCGAACGCGAGGTACGTCGTCCGCCCCTCGACGCCGCAGTTGACCCAGTACTGGAACGCGATCTTCAGGGCCTGCTCGACGGCGGCGGCGCCGTCCGACGCGAACACGAAGTGCGGCCCGTCGACCGGCACCACGCGCGCCAGCGCCTCGGCGAGCTCGATCGCGGCGCGATTGCCGTTCCCGAGCATGGTGGAGTGGGCGACGCGGTCGAGCTGATCGCGCAGCGCCTGGTCGAGCTCGGGGACGCGGTGGCCGAGCGTGTTGACCCAGAGCGAGGAGATCGCATCGAGGTACCGGCGCCCGTCGACGTCGACGAGCTCGTGTCCGTCCGCCGACTCGACGATGACCGGCGCGTTCTCCGTGTAGCTGGCCATCTGGGTGAAGCCGTGCCAGACGACGGCCGCGTCACGCTTCGCCCACTGCTCCCCCGAGCTCACGGGGGGCGATGTTAGGGGCGCGCCCCGTCGGCCCGTCCAAAGAGGATGGCGCTAGTCGGCGACCCCGTCGGCGGTGAGGTCGCGCAGGGCGGCGCGGATCTGCTCGGCCGCCGCGTCGAGGGAACCCGCGGCCGGGTCGGGATCGGCGTGCGCGAACGACAGCTCACCGGCCGAGTTGATCGGGACGACGTGAATGTGGGCGTGCGGCACCTCGTCGCCGACGATCATCACGCCGATCCGCCGGGGCCGGAACGCCTGCTCCTGTGCCTTGCCGATGGTCTGCGCGACGGTGAACAGGTGTCGCGTCACCTCGGGGTCGAGATCGATCCAGTGGTCGACCTCGCGACGCGGCACAACGAGCGTGTGGCCGGGATTCATGGGCGCGATCGACAGGAACGCGACGCACTCGTCGTCGCGCCAGACGAACACGCCGGGGATCTCGCCGTCGATGATCTTCGTGAAGATCGAAGGCACGCGCGTGGAGGCTACCCAGATGCCGCCGCGCGCACGGCCGGCGCAACGTCGGCCATGAACCGTTCGAGCGTGCCGGCGTCGCCGAAGTCGTGGAACTGCAGCACGAACCCGCGAACGCCCGCGCTCGACGTCGGCCACGAGCGCGGCCGCCACCTCATCCGCAGTGCCGGTCACCACGCCGCCCCAACTGCCGAAGCGGCGTCGCGCCACCTCTTCGACCTCCTGGCGGTCGCCGGCTCCCGCCGCCAACCCGATCGGGTGCTGCACGGAGACGCGCGCGTCACCCGCGAGGGTGGCGAGGTCGCCGATCCGGTCGGTGGCATACGACGGGCAGTTCCACCAGTCGGCGTATTCGCGCACGAGCGGCATCGTGAGCCTCGGGCCGGCCCCGCCGATGTGCACGGGGATGTGCGCTTGCGCGGGGACGGGCCGGCCGATCGCACCCTCGAGCCGGTAGTGCTCGCCCGTGTAGTCGAACGGCTCACCGGCGAACATCCGCGGGAGGATCTCGAGCGTCTCGCGGAGCCGAGCGGCCCGCTCCGGCGCCGGCCGGGCGTCGATGCCGAAGGCGCGGAACTCGGCGTCGACCGAGCCCCAGCCGAGGCCGAGCTCGAGGCGTCCGTTGCTCAGCGCGTCGACGGTTGCGGCCATTTTCCCCAGCACCGCAGGGTGGCGGAACGGGTCCGCCGTGACCAGGTGGCCGAGGCGGATCCCGTTCGTGCGCGTGGCGAGCCCGGCCGCGAGCGTCCAGCCCTCGAACGTGTCCCATTGCGGCGCGGCGGGCGCCGCCAGGTGGTCCATGAGCCAGACCGAGTCGAACCCGGCCGTCTCCGCCGCGAGCGTGCGCTCGAGGATCGTGTCGAACGACATGCGCAGCTGCGGAAGAAACAGCCCGAACCACACGCTGACGTCGCTGACAGTCGACACGACGGGACGTTACCGTCGTGGAGACGGCCGCTTCGCCGACCGCCGGAGCCGAGCCGGAGCTCGCCGACGGCGCCAAAGGAGGACTCCGGTGAACCTGGAAGGAACCGTCGCCATGATCACCGGGGGCGCGAGCGGCATCGGCGCCGCCACCGCCACCCGGCTCCGCGCCGCCGGGGCGCGCGTCGCCGTCCTCGACCTGCAGGCGCAGGACGGGCAGGGCGACCTGGCCGTGAAGTGCGACGTCGGTGACGAGGGCGACGTCGTCGCGGCCGTGCAGCAGGTGGTCGACGAGCTCGGCGCGCCCGACGTCGCCGTGCTGGCGGCCGGGGTGGGCGGCATGTCCCCGATCCTGCAGATGAGCGCGGACGAGTGGGACCGGGTCCAACGCGTGAACATCCGCGGCGTGTTCCTGTGCCTGCGCGAGGCGGCGCGGGCGATGGTGGCCGCCGGACAGCCCGGTGCCATCGTCGCGACCGGGTCGGTCTCGGGGATCGTCAGCGATCGGGGCATCGTCCACTACTCGACGTCGAAGGCAGCCGTGCACCAGCTGGTGCGGGTGGCGGCGGCCGAGATGGGCCACCACGGCATCCGCGTCAACGCGATCGCCCCCGGATGCACCGACACGCCGATGTTCGCGGTCACGGATCAGCTGCCGGGCTACCGCGAGCTCGTCTCGGAACGCGCCGCGCTCGGACGGGTCGGGACCGCGGACGACATCGCCCGGGCGATCCTGGCGCTCCTCGAGCTGGACTGGGTCACCGGCAACGTGCTCGTCGCCGATGGTGGTATCACACTCCGGAGCCCGCTCGATCCCACCGAAATGCTCGAGGGCGCCTGACGTGGCGCACGTCCACCACAGCGCGATCTACGCGCGCGACGTCGACGCCAGTCTCCTCTTCTACCGCGACGGGCTCGGCCTCGAGGTGCTGATGGACCACGAGTTCGACGGCGACTGGGGCACGTTGTTCGACGCTCCCGCCGATCGGTTGCGCTCGGTGTTCCTCGGTGACCCCGCCGCCCCCGACGCCGGGATCGTCGAGCTGGTGACGTTCGCCGGCGCCGGCGCCGATCGTGTGCCGCGGCCAGCTTCGCCTCGCCCCGGCTTCCTCCTCCTCTCGTTCTTCGTCGACGTCGACGCCACGCTGGCGCGGCTCGCGGCGCTCGGGCTCGGCGGCCAGGAACGGCGGATCCGTGTGCCCGGTCCCGGTGGCGACGTCGACATGGTCACGGTCCGTGACCCCGACGGCGTGCTCGTCGAGCTCGTCGGGATCACGAGGATGCCGACGTAAGAACGCGTCAGGCGATGGTCGCGCCGCCGTCGACCGCGATGGTCTGGCCCGTGACGTCGGCGGCCGCATCGGAGAGCAGGAACGCGGCCACCGACGCGATCTCCTCCGGCTGCGCCACCCGCTGCAGCGGTACCGAACGCTCGATCCGCCGCCGCGCCTCGGGCGTGCTCCACGCGCCCATCGTCATCGGAGTATCGACGCTGCCGGGACAGATGCAGTTGACCCGGACGCCCTGCGGCCCGTACTGCACCGCGGCGATCCGCGTGAGCGCCGCCACCCCGCCCTTGCTCGCCGTGTAGCCCGGGCCGTAGCCGTGGCCCTTGAGGGCGGCGGTCGACGCGATCGTCACGACCGCGCCCCGGCGTTCGACGAGGTGCGGCAGGGCGTGCTTGACGGCGAGGAACGTGCCCACGAGGTTCACGCGCAGCACGAACAGGAAGTCGTCGAGCTCGACCTCGCCGAGCGGGCGAAGGTCGTTGCCGTGGAAGACACCGGCGCTGGTGAGCACGCCGTCGAGCCCGCCGAAGGCGTCGACTGCGGCGGCGACCGCCGCCTCGACCTCGCCCTCGCTCCCGACGTCGGCGGGCACGGCAAGCGCGGTGCCGCCACCGTCGGTGATCTCGCGTGCGACGTCGCGAGCGGCGTCGGCGGCGCGGTCGACCACGGTGACCGATGCGCCGTCACGCGCCAGCAGACGCGCAGCCGCGCGCCCCATGCCGCTCGCGCCTCCGGTGACGAGCATGCTCCGGGCCATGAGTCGCGCACGCTATCCCGCTACCGTTCGACGCGTGAGCGAGCCCGCGCTGGTCGGCATCGTCCGCATCTACCAGCTCGCGTGCAGCGGCATGGGGTCACCCTTCTATGCCGGCCTCCTCGAGCGCATGGCCGACGACGTCGTCACCGGCGGACCGATCGGCCGCTTCCTCGCCGAGCAGCTCGATTCCACCTACGAGGACGCGGTGCCGCTGCGCTTCCTCGGGGGCGTCCACCGGTTGGTGCTCGCCGGGAGCGCACCCGAGCTCGCGGCGCGTTTCCCGTCGGTCGGCGGCGACGGCGACGCCGGTGCCGCGTGGCCCGCCGTGCTCGCGGTGCTCGACGAGCACGAGGCCGCGATCCGCGACGCGCTCACGCGGCCACCCCAGACGAACGAGGTGGGCCGCTCGGCGGCGCTCGTCGGGGGCTTTCTCCTCGTGGCGCGCGACGCGCGACTCCCGTTGCGCGTGCTCGAAGTGGGCAGCAGCGCAGGACTGAACCTGCGGTTCGACCGCTACTGGTACGAGTCGGACGGCGCCGGGTACGGGGACGCAGCGTCGCCCGTGCGCTTCGCCGGCCTGTGGGAGGAGGGCCGGCCCCCGTTCGACGCCGAGCTCACGATCGCCGAACGCCGCGGCTGTGACCGCGACCCGATCGACGCCGGTGCCGAGGACGGCCGGCTCACGCTCCTCTCCTATGTGTGGCCGGGTCAGACCCATCGCTTCGAGATGCTGCGCGCCGCACTCGACGTGGCGCGTGCCGTCCCGGTCACGATCGACCGTGCCGACATCCCCGACTGGCTCGGACGTCAGCTCGGCGAGCCCGCGCCCGGCCGCGCCACGGTCGTCTTCCACTCCATCGTGTGGCAGTACCTGACCGACGAGGAGCGCGCGACGGCGGAGGCGGCGCTGGCGGCCGCCGGCCGGGCGGCGACCGGCGACGCGCCGCTGGCGTGGCTGCGGCTCGAGCCGTCAGCCGACCTCACGCACGCCGAGTTGCGCCTCACGACGTGGCCGGGTGGCGCGGAGCAGCTCCTCGCCCGGTGCCACTACCACCTCGGGCCCGTGCAATGGGTGGCCTGAGTGGCCGCGCTCAGGCCGCCGGCGCCGGGCTCCGGAGCATCACGATCCCGACGACCAGCATCCACAGCACGAACAGGGCCAGCGGGATGAAGAACAAGCCCCCGAGGAGGACGATGACGCCGGCCACGTAGCCGGTGATCACGAGCCACCGTGGGAGCAGGGCGGAGCGGCCTCCCGCTGCCGACGACGTGATGATGAGCAAGCCGGCTGCGGCTGCCCCGAACAGGACCAGAGCGCCGATCCCGAGGCTCTCGAAGGTGCGGAGGACGTCGGCGTCTCGAACGACCGGGGCATCGCCGAACTCGACGCTGGCCGAGACGGAGGCGGTGCCGAGCGCCGCGACCGCGAGCATCGCCACGAACAGCAATCCGCTCGCGAACGCCGTCGTGCCGACCCATTCGCGCGCCGGATCCCGCGTTCCGAAGGCGTTCTCGGAGCACGCCGAGGAAGACGAGGAAGGCCAGCGCGGCGAGCGCCAGCACGATCGCGCCGATGATGATCATCCTGCGGTTGTCGCTGTCGGCGTAATACCGGAGCCACTTCAGGTTCGACTCGTCCCCGTCCGGCGTGTCCGAGACGAACAGGAAGCCGACGACGAACAGCACCGCGAACACGATCGCGGCGATGCCGCCCCACAGATGCGATGAACCGCGCGTCGACGTCCTCGGAGTCGCTGGAGTTGCCATGTGTTCCTCCTCAGCCCGTAGGCACTTTCCGCCGGGTGACCGTCTAGTCCACGCCCGACGCTCTCGCAACGGTCACGTGCCGAGCGCGCCGAGCATCTGCGTGAGGCGGTCGATGCTGCGCCGGCATGCCGACTCGTATCCCTCCTCGTCGATGCGGGGACCGATGAGCTCGAGGTCGAAGCAGCCGTCGTAACCCGCTGCCAGCACGTCGGCGAGGATCCCCTCGAGGGGGATGTCGCCGTCACCGGGGACGAGCCGGTTGGGTGTCGACAGCGTTCCGACGGCGTAGTCGCTGACCTGGACCAGTCGCAGGACGTCGGCCCCCGCCGTGATCGTCTCGGCGAGGCCCCTCTCGGCCCAGCACACGTTGACCTCCATGCAGACGCCGGCGTCGAGGCGCCGGGCGAGGTCGATCGCGTCGGCGAGGGTGTGGACGAAGCCGACGTCGACCCGGAGCGGGTTGGTGTGCTCGATCGCGAACGGCACCTGGCGGGAGCGCGCTTCGGGGAGCACCGGCGCCAGCGCCGCCTCGAGCGCGTCGGCCGCCTCGTCCCACGGGAGCGGGCCGGCGGGACCGGTCGTGAACACGAGGCACTCGGCGCCGACGTCGGTCGCCGTGTCGAGGGCCCGCACGATCCGTTCCCGCTGTGCGCCCCAGCGGGCGGGCTCGGCGAGATGGAACGGGCCGAGGCCGATGAGGTTCGTCACCCGCAACCCGGCGTCGGCCACCCGGCGCGCGCCGTCTTCCCAGCCGAATCGCTCGAGCTTCGCGACCGAGATGCCCACGTTCGTGATCCCGGCGTCGGCGTAGAACGCGAGGTCCGCGTCGAGCTCCCACGAGAAGGTCGAGATCGCGCTGAGCGAGACCCGCGCGTGCATGGGCGGTCAGCCCAGCGTCAGTCCACGCGCCGCGCTGCCGCCGCCGTCGAGCGCGAGGTTGACGCCGGTGACGAACTCGGACTCGCGGCTGGCGAGGTATACGGCGGCGTGTGCGACGTCGCTCGCCTCCCCGAGGCGCGTGAGGTGCATGCCTTCGAGGCGGGCGCGCCGTTCGTCGCCGAGCTCGGCGTCACGCCGTTCGTTGAGGACGTATCCGGGGCTGATCGTGTTGCACCGGACGTTGCCTTCGGCGTAGTCGACGGCGATCGAACGGGTCAGCGCGTTGAGCCCTCCCTTGGCGGCGATGTAGGCGGAGAGCCCCGGGCTCGCCCGCTCCGCGGCGCGCGACGAGATGTTGACGATCGAACCGTGCCCGGCCTCGATCATGTGCGGGATCGCGGCGCGCGCGAGCCACATCGGAGCCGTGAGGCCCACTCGCAACGTGGCCTCCCAGCTCGACGTGGTCAATGCGGCGACGGGGCCGTCGGCTTCGTCGACGGTGGACCCCACGGCGTTGTTGACGAGCACGGTGAGCCCGCCCCACTGCTCGACGGCGGCGGAGACGAGCTGGGAGCACGCCGCCTCGTCGGAAAGGTCGGCGGCATGGAACGCGGCGTCGCCGCCGCTTCCGGTGATCGTGTCGACGACGGCTGCGCCGCGTCCTTCGTCGCGCCCCGTGACGACGACGCGGGCTCCTTCCGCCGCGAACGCGTTTGCGATCGCCTTCCCGATGCCGGCGGTGGAGCCGGTCACGAGCGCGATCTCCCCCTCGAGGCGCACGGCGGGACCGTACACCGGGCCCTCGACGAGGACGGTGGGCATGGCCGCCGTCGCCGCGACCAGACTGCGCCGGTGGCGCACGCCCATGGGGACGGACGGGTCGCGATACCTCGGCGGACGCGCCGTCTCCTCACGACGGTGTCCGTCGTGCTCGGCATCGCGACCCTGACCGGGGTCGTGCTCCTGCGATCGCCGGGCGACGTCGGCAAGCGGACCGGTCCCGACATCGGTCTGGTCAGCCGTGTCTACGACGCGACCGTCGCCTCCACCCGGACGGGGCCGTGCGCGAACACGACGGAAGCCGATCGCATCCCCTGCGAGCACGTCCGCTTCCGGCTCAATCAGGGCCCGGACAAGGGCAAGACCACGTCGATCGACTTCCCGCGCTCGCCGACGACGCCCCACCTCGACAAGGGCGATGACGTGGTCCTGTCGTACGAGCCGAGGGCGGAGCCGGGCTTCCGGTACCAGTTCGCCGACCGGCAACGCCGGCCGGTGCTGCTGTGGCTGGCGGTCATCTTCGCCGTGGCCGTCGTGGCGCTCGGACGCCTGCGCGGTCTCGCCGCGCTGGTCGGGCTGGCCGCCAGCATCGTCGTGCTGTTGACGTTCGTCTTACCCGCGATCCTCGACGGTCGGAGCCCGGTGCTCGTCGCCGTGTTCGGCGCAAGCGCGATCGCCTACCTGGCGCTGTACCTCGCGAACGGGGTCAACACCCGGACGACGGTCGCACTGCTCGGCACGCTCGCCACGCTCGCGCTCACCGTGCTGCTCGCAAGCGTGTTCACGTCCCTCGCGCAGATCTCCGGATTCGCGAGCGAGGAAGCGCTGCTCGTGAAGATCGGGGAACGAGGCCTCGACCTCAGCGGCGTCGTCCTCGGCGGGATGGTGATCGGCGCGCTGGGCGCGCTCGACGACATGACGGTCACGCAGGCGGCGGCGGTGTGGGAGCTCCGATCGGCCAACCCACAGCTCCCACGTGGCGCGATCTTTCGCTCGGCCATGCGGATCGGGCGCGACCACGTCGCGTCGACGGTCAACACGCTCGCCCTCGCGTATGCGGGCGCCGCCTTGCCGTTGCTGATCCTGTTCGTGCAGTCGAGACAGTCGCTGGGAACAGTGGCGAACAGCGAAACGGTCGCGACGGAGATCCTCGAGCGCGCTCGTCGGCAGCATCGGCATCGTGGCATCGGTTCCACTCACGACGTGGCTCGCGGCGCGGGTCGTGGGCGAAGGCGGCCCACCCGGCCGTCGTCGGCGCGGCAGGGGCCCGAGGGAGCGCCCGTCGTCCCGAGCGCCCGTACCGCCCGATACGGAGTCCGAGTTCTGGGACGGACCCGGCGAGGACCACCCCGTGACGCCCTGGTCGGCGGCGCCACGGGGTCGCGAGCAGGATTGAGGGCGGCACCGGGGACCGTCTAGCGTCGTGCGCCCATCTCTGGGTCGAAGGGCGGTCGCCGAGGCGGAGTCGGCGCGGCTGGTCTGGCGGGTGCGGTGGCGCTCGCCGTGCTCGCCGGCGTGTCGATCGGCTCTGCGCCCGCGCTCGCAGGCCCCGGCTCGGATCCGCAGAAGGCATCCGACTCCGCCGCCGCCAGCTACGAGGAGGCGCAGGTCCGGGTCGGCGAGCTCGACGGCGAGATCCGGCAGCTCGAGCAGCAGATCGCCGTGCTGAGAGCCGCGGCGCAGCGACGAGCCGTCAGCGCGTACAAAGACTCGGGTTCGAGCGCCGACCTCCTCACCGCGAGCGACGCGCCGATCGACGCCGCCCGGCGCGAGAAGCTGCTCAACGAGGCCAACGCGAGCGACAACGACGCCGTGATTCGTCTGGCGCGCGTGCAGGACGCGCTCAAGGCGCGTCGAGCCGAACAACAGGCGGCGCTCGACAAGTTCCGCGAGCAAGCCGCCCGTCTCGCGGCCGCCCAGAAGGCGCAGGCCGGGTACGCGCGCGACAACGCTCCGTCTCCCTCGTCCGCCGACGGGCTCATCTGTCCCGTCAGAGGCCCGGTGTCGTTCGTCGACTCCTGGCACGCGCCCCGTCCCGGCGGCCGGCCACACGAAGGCGTCGACCTCATGGCCCCGAGGGGCACGCCCAACGTCGCCGTGGTCTCGGGCTCCGTGACGATGAAGTCGGGTGGCATCTCCGGCAACGGCGTGCATCTGCAGGGCGACAACGGTGACCTCTACTACTACTTCCACCTCGACGCCTACGAGGGTGGCTCGCGCCGGGTCGCGCAGGGCGAAGTGATCGGATACACGGGCAACACCGGCGACGCGTCGGGCGGGGCGACCCACACGCACTTCGAGGTCCACCCGGGAGGGGGCGGCGCGGTGAACCCGTATCCCGTCGTCCGCGGCATCTGCTGACGCCCCCGCTCGCGACGCTCCTCAGCCGGGCCCCGACAGGAGGGTGCCGGCGTCTTCGGAAGCGCGGCCCCGACGCAGGGCGGCGGCGATCGACGCAGCGGCGAACAGAGCGACTGTCACGAGCACGATCGCACCCCCGGCGGCGAGCGCCCACAGCCGGGCCGCGGCCAGACCGAGGACGACCGCGACCACGCCGACCGCGGCCGCGCCGAGTGTCGTGGTGCGGAACGACCGCGCAACGACCCGGCTGGCGGCGACGGGCAGCACCATGAGCGCGGCGATGAGGAGCACGCCCGTCACCCGCATAGCGGCGGCGACGGTCACTGCCGTCAGCGCCGCGAGCAGAGCGTTCAGCGCCCCCACCGGGATGCCGGCGACGTGGGCGGCTTCCTCGTCGAGCACGACCGCGAGGAGCCCCCGCCGCGTGATCGCGATCGCGCCGATGATCAGCGCGCCGAGCGCGACGACCGTGTAGACGTCGTTCTCGGTCACGGTGAGGATCGAGCCGAAGAGGTACGGCTGCAGGTTGGTGTTGGTCGCCGAGCGCCCTGCGAGCACGACGCCGGCGGCGATGCCGCCGTAGAAGAACAGCGCCAGCGCCAGGTCGCCCGAGGTGCGCCCCCGCGACCGCAACCACTCGAGGGCCAATGCCGCGATGACGGCGACGACCAACGCCGTCCAGACGGGCGAGGTGCCGAACAGCAGTCCCGCGCCGATTCCGGCGACGGCGACGTGGCCGATCCCGTCGCCGAGCAGCGACAGGCGCTTCTGCACCAGATACGTCCCGATGAGTGGAGCCGACGCGCCCACGGCGACACCGGCGATCAGCGCCAGCTGCATGTAGGTGGTGTCGAACGGCCACGGGAGGGGCCACGGCATCCCGGGCATCACGTCCCGCCGTTCTCGGTGAGCTCCTCCAACCAGCGGGGCAGGTCGTCTCGGTGCACTCCGAGGCTCACACCGGTCGCGGCGAGCTCGGCCGGCTTGCCGTCGAACTGCACGCGGCGACGCAAGACCACGACACGATCGAGATCGTCGGCGACCGCGCCGAGCTCGTGCGAGACGAGCAGGACGGCGGCGCCGTGCTCGCGCAGCAGATGCACGAGCGAATCGCGGAACAGTCGCTGCGCCTGCGCGTCGACACCGGCGATCGGCTCGTCGAGGATGAGCAGCTCGGGCTCCGTGACCAGCGCCTTGGCGATGAGCACGCGCTGCTGCTGCCCCCCGGACAGCTCGGTCACCCGATGACTGCGCAGGTCGGCGAGCGCCACCGACTCCAGGGCGTGCGTGACTGCGTCACGGTCGACCGGTCGGGTCCGCCGCCACCACCCCTGTTTGGCGAGACGACCGGCGGCGACGACCTCCTCGACCGTGGCCGGCAGGTCGGGCGCCAACCGGGGGCGCTGGGGCACGTACCCCAGGCGCCAGCGCTCCGAGAGGCGGCGGGGCGGAGAGCCGAACAGCTCGACCCGGCCCGCCTGCGGGGACAGCAGTCCGAGCACGATGCGCAGGAACGTCGACTTCCCGGCGCCGTTCGGGCCGACGAGGGCGATGAACTCGCCCCGTGAGACCTCGAGCCCGACGTCCTCGAGGACGCGATGGGTGCCGAAGGCGAACGAGACGCCCTCTGCGCACAAGAGGGGATCGGCTACGGAGGTCTTCATATGAGATCGATTCCCATCCTAGGCCCGAGTGTGATAAGACTCATTCTCATCATGCGCAGACGGTTGCCTCCCATCCTCGTCGCCGTTGCCATCGTGGCCATCGTCACGACCGCGTGGCGCGCCGAACCGGCGAGTGCGTCCCGCAGCAAGGTGAGCGTCGCGGCCGCGTTCTATCCCGTGGCGTTCGCTGCGCAGACGGTGGGCGGGACTCGTGTCGGTGTCACGAACCTCACCCCGGTGGGGGCGGAGCCGCATGACCTCGAGCTGAACTCGGACCAGCTCGACGAGCTGCTGGAAGCGAAGGTCGCCTTCGTGCTCGGCAGCGATTTCCAGCCCGCGGTCGAGAAGGCGGCCAAACGGCGCGACGGACCGACGGTCGAGCTGCTGCCCAAGCTCGTCGACGCCAAGGGGAAGCGGGTCGCCAAGGAGGGGGAGACCGGCGGCCTCGACCCGCACGTGTGGCTGGACCCGGTCCTCATGTCGCAGCTCGTCGGCGAGGTCGAGCGTGGCCTCGCGAAGGCTGATCCCAAGGGCGCGGCCGCGTACGAGCAGAACGCACGAGCGCTTCAAGACCAGCTTGCAGCTCTCGACGCCCGCTATCGCGAGCGGCTCACCGGCTGCGAGCGCAATCTTCTCGTCACGTCGCACGAGGCATTCGCGTACCTCGCCGCCCGCTACGGGCTCCGACAAGAAGCCGTGGCCGGCCTGTCGCCCGACACCGAGCCCGACCCGGCCCGACTCGGCCAGCTCGCGGACCTTGCCCGCGACCAGGGCGTCACGACGGTGTTCACGGAGGAGACGGTCTCGCCCCGCATCGCCGAGACGCTCGCCCGCGATGCGGGCGGACTCCGCACCGAGGTGCTGAGCCCGCTCGAGAGCCTGTCGAAGAAGGAGCGCGACGACCACGCGACGTACTTCACCCTGATGAACGCCAATCTCGACAAGCTCAGTACCGCCCTCGGGTGCCCGCCTCGCTCGTAGCATCGAACCCGTGGCGCCATCGCACGGGCACGGACACGGGCACGATCACGCCACGCCGGCGGGTCGCGCCGGGGCGCGCTACGCCGGGCGCCTCCGCGCCGCGTTCGTCCTCGCCGTCGCGTTCCTCGTCGTCGAGGCGGTCACCGCGTTCGTCGCCGGATCCTTGGCGCTGCTGTCGGACGCCGCCCACCTGCTCACGGACGCGGTCGGCATCGGCATGGCGCTGGCCGCGATCCGCCTCGCCGATCGCGCCGGTGGCGACCGATCGCGCACGTTCGGGCTGTACCGGCTCGAGATCCTCGCCGCCCTCGCGAACGCGATCTTCCTCTTCGTCGTCACCGGGTACGTCCTCGTCGAAGCGGTCCTGCGCCTCGGCTCGGAGCCGTCCGTGGACGCAGGCCCGATGCTCGTGGTGGCGGTGCTCGGCCTGATCGTGAACGTCGTCTCGGTCGTCCTTCTCCGCAGCGGCGCCGGGCAGAGCCTGAATGTCGAGGGTGCGTACCTCGACGTGCTCGCCGACTCGGTGGCGTCGCTCGGCGTCATCGTCGCCGGCGTCGTCATCGCGGTGACGGATTGGGAGCCGATCGACGCGATCGTCGCCGTCGCGATCGGCCTGTGGATCGTGCCCCGGGCCTGGCGTCTCGCTTCTAGTGCGCTGCGCATCCTCATCCAGGCCGCGCCGGCCGGATTCGACGTCGGCCGCCTCCACACCGATCTGGCGGCGGTACCGGGGGTCGTCGACGTGCACGATCTGCACGTCTGGACGCTGACCTCCGAGATGGACGTCGCCAGTGCGCACCTGATGGTCACGGCCGGGACCGATGCGCACGGCGTGCTCGACCGGGCGCGCGACGTGCTGCGGGAGGGGTACGACATCGCGCACGCGACGCTCCAGGTCGAGCCGGACGACCACACGGGCTGTGCCGAGGTGACGTGGTGACGCGCGGGAACCGGCGCGGGATTGTGATCGACTACGGGTTGTGCGCTCTCCCGACACGCTGACCGCGCCCCGCCGTATCCCGGCCAAGTGGTGGCCGTGGTGCTCGACCGCCGCCCGCCTCGTGCTGGCCGGCGTCTGGGCATGGGCCGGCGTCGCAAAGCTCGGCGATCCCGACGCGGCCGTGCGCGCCGTCCGCGCCTACGACATCCTGCCCGAGGCGTTCGTGAAGCCGTTCGCCTGGGGGTTGCCGTTCGTCGAGCTGGCACTGGCGGTGCTGCTGCTCCTCGGCTTGGCCACGCGGCCGGCGGCCTGGGCGTCGGTCGTGGTTCTTCTCGTGTTCATCGGCGCCACTGCCTCGGTGTGGGCGCGCGGCCTCCAGATCGACTGCGGCTGCTTCGGCGGCGGCGGCCAAGCCGCGGCCGATTCCGCCAGCTACCTGCGGGACATGGGGCGCGACGGCCTGCTCCTGTGCCTGGCCCTCCTCGTCGCGGCCGGTGCACCGAGCCGTTTCGCGCTCGACGACGTCGCCCGACCGGAAGGCCGCTGACGTGCCACCGCAACGTTCACGTTCCCGCGCCGTCGCCGCCGCTCGGAAGGGTAGGACCCGCGCGTGGATGTGGTGGGTGCTCGGCGGGGTCGTCATCGCCGCCGTCGTGATCGGCGTCGTGGTCCAACAGAGTCGCTCGTCGACCGAGCACGCCAAGGCCGTCAAGCCGGCGAGCGCGGTCGGTCCCAACGGGGGTGTACTGGTTGGCGACGCGAACGCGCCGGTGACGATCACGGAGTACGGCGACTTCCAGTGCCCGGCTTGCGCCGAGCTCCACCAGCTGTGGGAGCCGACGCTCGAACAGCTCATCCAGCAGGGAAACGTGAAGTTCGAGTTCGTCGGCCTCGAGTATCTCGACCGCGGGACGACGGAGTCGCTGCGATCGGCCGCCGCCGCGACGTGCGCGGCCGACGCCGACAAGTTCCTCGACTACTACAACGCCCTCTACAACGGCCAGTCGCGCGAGCGAGAACTCAGGGTTCCTGACGAACGAGCAGCTCAAGAGCTTCGGCAGATCCGTCGGGCTCACTGATCCCGCCTTTACACGCTGCGTCGACGCGGGCAAGTACACCGGATGGGTGACGAAGAACACCGACGGCGCTTCGCAACGTGGTGTCACGTCCACGCCGACCGTGCTCGTGAACGACAAGGTGATCAGCAACTCGGTCGCGGCCGATCCGGAGCGCCTGACCGATGCCGTGAACCAGGCTGCCGGTCAGGGCTAGCGCGTCACGCGCAGCGCGCGCACAGCCCGACCAGGTCCACCCGGTGACGCTGCGTGTGGAATCCGGTCGAGCGGGCGATCTGGCTGGCTGCGGTCCGCACGGACTGCTCGAGCCCGGCGGACGCCGGCACGTCCTCGACCGTCCCGCAGTTGGCGCAGATGAGATGGTGGTGATGCTCGGTGAGGTCCTCGGCCAGCTCGAAGCGGGCGAACTCGCCGTCGGTGACGATGCGGTGCACGAGCCCGGCCTGCTCGAGCACGAGGAGGTTCCGGTAGACGGAGCTCTGTGCCAGGCCCCGGCCCCCGGGCGAGTCGAGGAGCTCGGGGATGGTCATCGGGCGGGACGCGGTGGACAGCGCGCCGACGATCGCCTTGCGGTTGGCCGTCACCCGCTGGTTGACACCGCGAAGGCGCGTGGAAACCGTGTCGTGCAGATCGTCTGACAGTGCCGCGCGTTTGCCACCTGCCATGAGCGCAGTGTACGGAGGAATGTGGACGCGACCGAGCGCTTCGCGGACCTCGTGCGCCGGCCGCCGGACGAGGTCCCGTTGGACGAGACCGCGCTGCTCATCGCCAAGCACGCGCACCCCGACCTCGATCTCGCCGGCCCGCTCGCCGAGCTCGACCGGCTGGCCGACGCCGTGCCCGACGCAACCGCCGAAGACATCGGCGGCACCCTGTTCGGCGAAGGCGGGCTCGCCGGCAACACCGTCGACTACGCCGACCCGCGCAACTCGTATCTCGACGACGTGCTCGCGCGACGGCTCGGCATCCCGATCTCACTGTCGGTCGTGATGATCGAGGTCGGTCGACGCCGCGGCGTACCGATCTACGGCGTCGGCATGCCCGGCCATTTCCTCGTGCAGCCGGTCGGCGAGCCGGACGTCTGGTACGACCCGTTCCACCGCGGGCGGCGCCTCGACGAAACGGGCTGCCGCGAGCTGTACGAGGAGATGCAGCTCGACGTGCCGTTCACGCTCGAGCTACTGCGCGCCGTCGACACGCGCCGCATCCTCAGCCGGATGCTGGCGAACCTCCAACAGACGTTCATGCGACGCGACCCGGCGTCGCTCGCTTGGGCAGCGCGGCTGCGACTCTGCATCCCGGAGCTCCTGCCCGGTGAGCGGCGTCAGCTGGCAGGTCTGCTCGGCGGCGTAGGGAGGTTCCTCGAGGCGGCGGCCGAGCTCGAGGCAGTGGCGTCGGACCTCGAGGGTGACGATGCCGAGCAGGTGGCACGCGATGCAACCGCCCTCCGGTCACGCGCCAATTGACGCGCGGCTGGGAAGTACGGTGCCGTGCATGCGGGCCGGCCGGACGCTTCCCATGTTCCCGCTCGGCAGCGTGCTGTTCCCGCATGCGCAGCTGCCGCTCCACGTGTTCGAGCCGCGCTACCGCGCGCTCGCGGAATCGTGCCTGGCGGGCGACGGCGAGTTCGGCGTCGTGCTCATCGAGCGGGGCAGCGAAGTCGGCGGTGGCGACACTCGCTTCTCGGTCGGGACCGTTGCTCGAATCGTCGCCGCCGGGCGGCTCCCCGACGGCCGGTACCTCCTCGCTACGGAGGGCACCCGCCGTCTGCGCGTCCGCGAATGGCTCCCCGACGATCCGTACCCGCGGGCGGAGATCGAGCTGCTCGGCGAGCCGGGGGCGCCGAGCGACGCCGGCGCCGCGCGCGACGACGTCGAGCGCCTGTTGAAGCGCGTGCTGGCCATGGCGGCGGAGCTGGGCGACGCCCCGCAGTCCATCGACGTCGTGCTCGACGACGACCCTGCCCACGCTGCCTTCGAGGCGGCGGCGGCGGCGCCGATCGGTCCGCTCGACGCGCAGCGCCTGCTCGAGCTCGACGACCCCCGAGAACGCCTCGCCCAGCTGCATGCGCTGCTCACCGACTGCGAATCGGTGTTCGAGCTGCGCCTGTCGGGGGCGTGACAGTCCCGGGTGGCGCCCGGCCGGTTTAGCCTCGCGGTGGCGGCGGCTTTGCCGACCGCCATCGCAGAGCCCGAGCCTGCGAGGGCGCCAAAGGAGGTTGTGCATGAGCGCAGATCCCGATGACGCGCGTAGGCGCGTGATGGACGAGAAGGCCCGCGTCGAAGGCCTCATCCACAATCTCAAGGACGAGCTCGGCGACGGGACCGAGAACGACGAGCTCTCGGAGCTCTCTGACTACGACCAGCATCCCGCCGACACGGCGAGCGAGACGTTCGAGCGCGAGAAGGACGTCTCGATCCTGGAGCGGCTCGAGGAGGAGCTCGCCGAGTTGCAGGCCGCGCTCGAGCGCATCGACGACGGCACCTACGGGATCGACGAGGTGACGGGCGAGCCCATCGCGCCGGAACGTCTCGAGGCGCGGCCGACCGCGCGTACCAATGTCGAGACCGAAGCCCCACGGGAAGCTGACGGTAGGCTCCGGCCCACCGGTGCCGGGGACCCAGAGGAGTATTGATGCAGTTCGCGATCGACGAAGTCGGGCAGTGGTCCGACGAGCAGGAGTTCAAGGTCGACGCCGAGCGGATCAAGCAGTACGCCGCCGCCACCAACGACCCGATCCCGGCGCACGCCGACGGAGAGCTCGCACCGCCCGTGTTCTCGGTGGTCCCGGTGTGGGACGTGATGGGCGGCGCCGTGGGCGCGGTGACGCCGGCCGAGGCGTTCCCGTTCGTCGTCCACGGCGAGCAGGACATGTACTTCCACCAGCCGATCGTCCCCGGCGCGGTGCTGCGGTCGCGGGCGGCGCCGATCGGCATCCACGTGAAGCAGTCGGGCACCACGGTCGTCAGCCGGATGGAGACGCACGACGAGAGCGGCGCACTGGTGAACGAGCAGTACTCGGTGACGTTCTTCCGCGGCGTCACCGGCGGCGAGGGAAAGGGCGACGCTGCGCCCGAGCACCGCTTCCCCGAGGAGCTTCGTAGCGCCGAGCCCGTCGCGGTCGCGGAGCAGACCTTCGACGCCGACCAGACCTACCGCTACTCGAAGGCATCCGGTGACACGGTGCCGATCCACCTCGACGAGGAGTTCGCCAAGTCGGTCGGACTGCCCGGCATCATCATCCACGGCCTCTGCACGATGGCGTTCACGAGCTGGGCGGCGATCGGCGAGCTCGCCGCCGGCGAGCCGAAGCTGCTCAAGCGGCTGGCGGTGCGCTTCTCGAAGCCGGTGCTGCCCGGCGAGACGATGACCACCCGGTTCTGGACCGTCGGCGAGCGGGACGGCACGACCGCGTACGCGTTCGAGAGCACCAACCCGGCCGGTGACGCCGTCATCAAGGACGGCGTGGCGGAGATAGCGATCTGAGCGTCCGGCTGCGGCTGTTCGCACAGGCGCGCGAGGCGGCAGGGCGCGCCGACGACACCTTCGAGGCCGCCACACTCGGCGAGCTGCTGGCGGCGGCGGGTTCCGTCTACGGCGCGCCATTCCGCGCCGTGCTGGCGTCGGCGAGGGTGTGGGTGAACGGCGAAGAGCCCGAGCACGACGACGACACGCCCCTTCGTGACGGCGACGAGGTCGCGGTCATCCCCCCGGTGAGTGGTGGCTGACCGCCGGGTCCGCCCGGCCGATCACGCGTCGTAGCGGCTACAGCAACTTCAGGTGCCGGGCGTTGTCGAACCGGGTGGCGACGTCGGGCCAGTTGACGATGTTCCAGAACGCGTCGACCCAGTCGGCCTTCACGTTCTTGTACTGCAGGTAGTACGCGTGCTCCCACATGTCGAGCACGAGCAGCGGGGGCGCCCCCTGCCCGACGTTGCTCTGGTGGTCGTACACCTGCTCGACGATGAGCCGCTGCGCGACGGGCTCCCACGTCGAGCGCGCCCCAACCCGACCCCTGGACGTTGAGCGACGCCTCGCTGAGCTGGTTGCGGAATCCCTCGAAGGTGCCGAACGACTCCTCGATCGCGGCCGCGAGGTCGCCGTCGGGCTTGTCGCCGCCGTCGGGGCTCATGTTGTTCCAGAACAGCGAGTGCAGGACGTGTCCCGACAGGTTGAAGGCCAGGTTCTTCTGGAGCTGGTTGATCGTGCCGAACTCTTCGCTCTCGCGCGCAGCGGCGAGCTTCTCGAGCGCAGTGTTGGCGCCCTTCACGTACGTCGCATGGTGCTTGTCGTGGTGCAGCTCGAGGATCTGGGCGGAGTAGTGCGGCTCGAGGGCCGCGTAGTCGTAGGGCAGGTCGGGCAGCGTGTACTCGGGCATCGGTCCTCCCTCGGGGGTCTGGGCGCGAAACGGGGGTCGCGCCATTGTCTCGCTCGCACCTTCAAACGTCCTTCCCTCCGCTGGGATTCCGGAAACGTCCTGGTCAGGCGGCTCGCCATTGCCCGCGCCGTGCTGGCCTGACTAGCGTGCGGCTCCGTGCGAGTGGGCCGAAAGTGGGTGGTTTGTCGCGTTCTCTTGACGGTCGCCGCCCTGAGTGTGGCCGCGCCTCTCGCGACATCCACCGCCGGTGCGCAGCCTGCCCCCGATCCCGACGCCGAGATGAACGCGCTGAAGCAGCGCGCCGACGAGGCCCGGCGAGAGGCCAACGACGCTGCCGAGCGTTACACGAACGCCCAGTCCTCGTTCGAAGACCTCGGCAACAAGATCGCCGAGCTCGACCAGAAGATCGCCGCGGGAGAGGCGCGCCGCGCGGAGCTGCGCGCCATCGCCGAACGACGGGCGATCATCGCGTACAAGCACCAGGCCAGTGATCGTGACGTCGTCCTGGACGCCGCGAACCCGACAGAGGGCGCCCGCTCGTCGGTGCTCCTCGACCGGGCGAACGAGGCCGACAACGCGGCCGTTGCCGAGATGGCGGCGCTCAACGCGCAGCTCGCGGCACAGCGCGCTCGGCACGCCGAGGATTCCAAGGACTACAACGCGTACCGTCAACGCCTCGCCGACGAACACAAGCTCCTCGACGCGAAGGTGGCGGAGGCGGATCTCGCGTTCCGCTCGCTCCAGGCGAAGCGTGTTGCCGCGGGCCTCGGTGCACAGGTCGTCGACGGTCTGGTTTGCCCTGTGCCCGGTGCCGCGTTCAGCAGCGACTTCGGATCGCCGCGTACCGGCCACACCCACCAGGGCAACGACATGTTCGCGCCGATGGGGACGCCCAACCTCGCGGTCGTCGGCGGCAACATCACGTATGGCCCCGGCGGCTCGGGCGGCAACGGCGCGTACCTCGAGGGCGACAACGGCGTGACCTACGTCTACTACCACCTGTCGGAGTACGTCGGCGGTCCGCGGCGCGTGGCGCAGGGCGAGGTGGTCGCCAGGCTCGGCATGACCGGCAACGCCGGCGCACCGCACACGCACTTCGAGATCCGCCCCGGCGGCCGCACAGCCCCCGCGACGAACCCGTACCCGACGCTTGTAAAGATCTGTCAGTAGCGCGCTGGTACGGTGAGCGCCATGAGCGAGCACCGACGTCGTATCGACAAGGTGCTCGATCCGGGCTTCCTCACCGATCTTCCCGAATGGCCGCTCGGCGAGTTGCGCCGCCGTCACGCCGAGTGCCTCGAGATCGAGACCGAGGTGTCGTACGTCCGTCGCGTGACGCAGGCGCGCATCGACATTCTCGAGGCCGAGCTCGATCGCCGCGCCAGTGGTGGCTCCATCGGTGATCTCATCGCGGCACTGCCCGAGATCCTTGCCGACGAGGGACCGCGCGCCCCGGTCGAGAAGAGCCGGTTGAGCCGCCGCCTTGCTCCGTCGATGGACATCGAATGGCGCCGCGGCCGCGAGCACCTCATCACCGACGACACGCTCGCGACCCTGCCGAACCTCGACGACGACGCGCTGCGTTCGACGCTTCGTCAGCTCGGAGAGCTGGAGCAGGAGGTGTCGGGGCAGCGTCGTCACCTGCACCAGGTCATCGACCGCATGGAGACCGACCTGGCCGCCCGGCACAAGGTGGGCCAGGCGTGACCGCGCACCGCAGATGACCCCGGACCTCGAGACGAGGCTGCGCGATCTCGGAGAGTTCATCCGCGACCAGCGGCGGACCGCACGCCTGTCGTTGCGCAAGCTGAGCGAGCTCGCCGGGATCTCGAATCCCTACCTCAGCCAGATCGAGCGGGGCCTACGCAAGCCGAGCGCCGAGATCCTGCAGGCGATCGCCCGCGCGCTGCGTATCTCGTCGGAGACGCTCTACGTACGCGCCGGGATCCTCGAGGAGCGCGACACCGACGCCGATCTCGTCGGCGGCATCCTGCGCGACCGCACGCTGACCGAAGGCCAGAAGCAGGCACTGGTCGAGATCTACCGTTCGTTCCAGCGTGAGCGAGTCGAGGAGACCGAGGCGCCGAACGCCGACGCACGGTGAACGGGGCGCGATCCCCTCACCGGTAGGCTCTCCTTTCGATGTCGGCCCAGCGCGTCGCCATGATCAGCGTCCACACATCGCCGCTCGCACAGCCGGGCGCCGGTGACGGCGGCGGCATGAACGTCTACGTCCGCTCGCTGGCGTCGAACCTCGCCCGCGCCGGCGTGCCGTGCGACGTCCTGACCCGCGCCGAGCACGCCGAGCAGCCGCCGGTCGTAGAGGTCGAGCACGGGTTTCGGGTCGTGCACCTGGCGGCGGGGCCGAGCGCGCCGGTTCCGAAGCAGTCGCTGCCCGACCTCGTCGACCCGTTCGTCGAGGCCGCGCTGGCCTTCTTCGCCGCCGACGGCGACAGGCCCGACATCCTGCACGCCAACTACTGGGTCTCCGGCGCGGTCGGGCACCGCCTCAAGCACGAGCTGGACCTGCCGCTCGTCGCGACGTTCCACACCCTCGATCGCGTCAAGGCCGAAGCCGGCGTGGGCGATGATCCCGAGACGCGCGCGGGTGGAGAGCGAGATCGTCAATTGCGCCGACATGGTGATCGCCGCGACCGACGACGAACGCCGGCAGCTCGTCACGCTCTACGGGGCCGCGCGCGACCGGGTCGAGATCGTGCCACCCGGCGTCGATCACCGCGTCTTCGCCCCCGGTGACCGCGGCTCGGCACGGCGCCGGCTGCGGCTCGACCCGGACGGGCCGGTGCTCCTCTACGTCGGGCGGATCCAGCCGCTCAAGGGCGCCGACCTCGCGGTGCGGACCCTCGCGGAGCTCGACGGGGACGTCTCGCTCCTCGTGGTGGGCGGACCGAGCGGCAGCGACGGGGAAGAGGAGATGCTCGGCCTCCGCACGCTCGTGGCCGAGCTGGACCTCGACGAGCAGGTGCGCTTCGTCCCGCCCCAGCCCCATGAGCAGCTCGTCGCCTACTACCAGGCCGCGGACGTGTGCCTCGTCCCTTCGCGCACGGAGTCGTTCGGGCTCGTCGCCCTGGAGGCGGCGGCGTGCGGGACGCCGGTCGTCGCCGCCGACGTCGGCGGCCTGCGATCGGTGGTCGACGACGGGCACACGGGCTTCCTCGTCGAAGGGCGCGCCGCCGTCGACTACGCGGCGCCCGTCGACGTGCTGCTCTCCGATCCCGATCTCGCCCGGACGATGGGCTCGAGCGCGCTGGCGCGCTCAGGCCGGTACATGTGGAGCATCGCGGCGGCGCGGTTGCGACGGCTGTACGGCGACCTCGCGACCCGAGCGCCGGTGGAGTGCTCGTAGGCGACGTTGACGCTCGACGAGGCCCACGATCTGATCGCCCGCCACCTCGAAGGTCCGGTCGCGGCGGCCGAGTACACACAGCACGTCGAGTACGACCCCGAGCTGCGTCGCTGGTACGTCCGGTTCGGTTGCGACGGTCGCGACGCCACGACCATCTACTTCGACCTGCACGAGCGGACGCTGCGCTACGAGGTGTACTTCCTGCCCGACCCGCCCGCGAACCACCTCGAGCTCTACCGCTACCTCCTGCGGCGCAACCACACGATGTACGGCACGCGCTTCTCGATCGGGCCCGACGGCGACCTCTATCTCGTCGGTAGGGTGGCGCTCGAGCACTTGAGCGTGGAGGAGCTCGACCGCATCATCGGCGTGATCTACGAGATCGTCGAGACGTGGTTCCAGCCCGTCGTGGCGATCGCCTTCGGGCGCCGTGCCGCTCCTCGATCTCAGACTGTCTGAAATCCTCACTGCTTGCGCCAGGTGGCGTGAGAGGGTAAGGTTCGGAAGTCGGGCCCGAGGTGCGGGACGGTCGGCCTCGTTCGGGGAAGTGCGAGGTGGACCCGAAGGTTCCTCGGGCCCGGTCGCGCCGCCGTTACCCTCCCAGGCGGGACGGCGACAGGAGACACCTTGATGCAACTCGCGCTGCTCGGCGGTGGCCGCATGGGCGAGGCCCTGCTCGCGGGGTTGCTCGACGCCGGCTGGGACACCGACGCCCTCGCCGTGGCCGAGGTCGACCCGGAGCGGCGCCGCCTGATCGAGCAGCGGTTCCGGGGCGTGCGGGTCGTGCCGAGCCCGGCGTGGGCGGTGGCCGAGAGCGACGTCGTGGTGGTGGCGGTGAAGCCCGGCGACATCGGCGCCGCGCTCGAGCAGTGCCTCACGTCGCTGAAGACCGACGCGCTGGTGCTGTCGATCGCGGCCGGCGTCACGCTGGCCACCCTCGAGGAGGCGGTTCCCGACCGCCCGGTCGTGCGGGCGATGCCCAACACCGCCGCGCTCGTCCGCAAGGGCGCGGCCGCGATCGCGGGCGGGCGTCACGCCACCGAAGCGCATCTCGACGAGGCCGAACGGATCCTCGGGTCGGTCGGCGTGGTCGTGCGCGTCCCCGAGCCGCTGCTCGACGCCGTCACCGGCCTGTCCGGCTCGGGGCCGGCATACGTGTTCCTGGTCGCCGAGGCGATGGTGGAGGCGGGCGTCCTCGTCGGGCTGCCCCGCGAGACCGCGGCCACCCTCGTGCACCAGACCCTCGTCGGCGCCGCCGCCCTGCTCGTCGACGGGACCGAGGGGCCGGAGGCACTCCGGGCGGCGGTGACCTCGCCCGGCGGGACAACCGCCGCCGGCCTCGCCCGGCTCGAGGCCCACGGCGTCCGGGCAGCCTTCCTCGAGGCGGTCGAGGCCGCCACCCGCCGCTCCCGGGAGATGGGTCGCCCCGGCGAGTAACCCTCTCCGGGTGGACTCGCCGTCCACAGGTCTCGACACCGGCGCGCTCGGCTCACGCTAGACAACAGGGGCATCGTCGCCCTACGCTCCGATCCGCAGCGGGCTGGAGTAGCAAGGGGTATTGACCGTGGCGGAGTCCTTCGCCAAAGCGCGATTCCTGACGGTGCAGGAAGTCGCGAGGCTCATGCGGGTCTCTTCGATGACGGTCTACCGCCTGATCAAGGCGGGGGACCTGCCGGCGGTGCGCGTCGGGCGCTCGTTCCGGGTGCGCGACGTCGACGTCGACGCCTATCTGGAGTCGCGGTACACGCAGGCCGGATAGGCGCGAAGAGGACGAAGCGCCCTTGGCGACCACCCCGGCTCGGCGGTTCGTCTCCTTCCTGTCCGACTACGGCCACGCCGACGAGTTCGTCGGCGTGTGCAAGTCGGTGATGCTGAGCCTCGTCCCCGACCTGCAGATCATCGACATCACCCACGACCTCCCTCCGCACGACGTGCGCGCCGGCGCGCTCACGCTGGTCCGCGCCGCGCAGTACCTCCCGGACGGCGGCATCGTCCTCGCCGTCGTCGACCCGGGCGTCGGCACCGACCGCCGGCTGGTGGCGGTCGAGGTCGAGCACGGAGTCCTGCTCGGTCCGGACAACGGCCTGCTGGCGCCGGGCGTCGCCATCCTCGGTGGCGCGCGGCGCGTGGTTTCCCTCACGAACACCGAGCACCACCTGCCGGCGCCCGGCCCGACGTTCGCCGGGTCGCGACGTCCTCGCGCCCGCCGCCGCGCACCTCGCGGCCGGCGTCGACGCCGACGAGCTGGGCGACGAGGTCGATCCCGCCGGGCTCGTCCCCGGCCTCGTCTCACTGCCCCAGCACGACGAGGGCGGCGCGATCCACGGCGAGGTGTGGTGGATCGACCGGTTCGGCAACTGCCAGCTCAACATCGACCCCGACGAGCTGCGCGCCCACGGCGCCGAACCGGGCGCGCCGGTCGAGGTCCGCTTTTCTCCCGGCGCCCCTCCCAGCGCCCTCGCAAGCTCGGGCTCTGCTCCGACGGTCGGCAAAGCCGCCGTCTCCGCGGGTGAACAGGCGCGCTCGGTGCGCTGGGTGCACACGTACGGCGACGCCAAACCCGCTGAGCTCGTCCTGCTCGTCGACTCCTACGGCCTGACGTCACTCGCCCTCGACCGCGGCTCGGCCGCTTCCGAGTGCAAGCTCGAGCCGGCATCGCCGGTCACGCTCGTCCCGCCCGGCGCCACCGTCACCGGCACGAGCCGGGACGGCGCGTAGCCGTGCGCCCCGGCACCACGATCGCCATCGCGGTCCTGCTCTTCATCATCCTCGCGGCGGCGTTCGCCCAGTTCGTGTTGCGCCTCGGGCCCTGACAACCCACGGGGCGAGGAATCGGGGCTCCGGCCGTGGGTGTGGTGCTTGGGGCGGGCTGGGAGGCTGTTCCACGAGCGCCACCCCATGACAGCGCGGCGCCCGCGGCCCCCACACCCACGGACCGGAACCCCGAATCGCGCGGGGCATCGACCGGGCCGCCTCGCGCCTTTCGTGGGTTGTACCACGGAGCGTGAGACCACGCACGCGAGGGTGCGAATCGCCCAGGCGTCCAAGATCGGGCGGCGGGCGGGCGCGGCTGGCGGGCGCGGCGGTACGTTCCGGCTGTGCGTGTCCCCGAGCGTCAGGCCGACGTGCTCGCCGATGCCGACGTGGTCGTGGCCGGGGGTGGGCCGGCGGGGCTCGGCGCGGCGGTCGCCGCCGCCCGTGCGGGCGCCCGCGTCGTCCTCTGCGAGCGATACGGGTTCCTCGGCGGCAACCTCACCGTGGCCAAGGTCGGCACGATCTGCGGCCTCTATGTCGGCGACGACGCCGGCGAGTTCGACTTCGTCGTCGGCGGGATCGCCCGCGAGGTCGCGGAGGCGCTCGCGCGCGCCGGCGCCGGTGTCGGGCCGGTGCCGTTCAAGGAGACGGCCGTGTTCCTGTACGCGCCGTGGGCAGTCAAACGCCTCGCCGACCACCTCGTCACCGACGAGGAGTCGGTGGACGTGCTGCTCCACGCGCTCGTCGCCGACGCCCTCGTCGACGACGGCGCGTTGCGCGCGCTGGTGCTCGCGACCAAACGCGGACCGCGCGCACTGACGGGGAAGGTGTTCGTCGACTGCACCGGCGACGCCGACGTCGCCACCTTCGCCGGCGTCCCGACCGAGCTCGGTCCGCCCGGCCACCGCCAGTTCGGGTCGATGCAGTTCGTGATGCAGCACGTCGACGCGGCGGCGGCGCTCGCCGCGGTTCCCGCGCTCGGCGACCTGATCGCCGAGCACGGCGCCCACCTGTCGCGCGACGGGGGTGCCGTCATCCCGACGTTCCGGCCCGGTGAGTTCGTCGGCGCGATGACGCGCGTCCGCAATCCCGACGGCAGCCCCGTCGACGTCACCGACGTCCGCCAGGCGACGTGGGGCGAGCTCGAAGGCCGCCGGCTCGCGGAGGAAGCAGCCGCGTTCCTCCAGGAGCACGTCCCCGGCTTCTCGGACGCCTTCCTCGACGACACCGCCACCGCGCTGGGCGTGCGCGAGACGCGACGGGTGGTCGGCGACTACGTGCTCACCGGGAACGACGTCGCCCGCGGGGCGACCTTCGACGACGCCGTCGCGCGCGGCGCGTGGCCGCGCGAGTACCACGTGCACGGACGCACGACCGAGTACGAGTTCCTGCCCGCCGGGGTCAGCTATCAGGTGCCGTTCGCCAGCCTGCGACCCCGCGGGGTGCCGAACCTCCTGGTCGCCGGGCGCTGCCTGTCCGCCGACCACGACGCCCTGGCGTCGATCCGCGTCATGGGCCCGAGCCTGGCGCTGGGCCAGGCGGCCGGCACCGCCGCCGCCCTGGCCGCGCGCGACGGCGTCGCCGTCGCCGACGTCGCGGTAGACGAGCTGCAGGCGTCACTGTCGAAGCAGGGAGCGGTCCTGTGACGAACCTCGCCGACGTGCTCCTGGCGCCCGCCCGGACCACGCCCGACGCGATCGCGCTGCGGGCCGGGCCCGACGCCGTGACCTATCGCGATCTCGAGTCGCGGGCCGCGCGGGTGGCGGGCGCGCTCCGGGCCGAGGGCGTCGACCCCGGCGCCCGGGTGACGATCGAAGGCCACAACACGATCGCGTTCGTCGCGTCGTATCTGGGCGTGCTGCGAGCGGGCGCGGTCGCCGTCCCGCTCAACCCGCTTGCACCCGACCCGGAGCTCGACCGCGAGCTCGCGACGGTCGAGCCTGCCGTCGTGCTCGGACGCCCGCTCGACGGCGCCGGCGTCGCCGAGCCGGCCGCGACCGTGGCGCGGGACGACTCCGACATCGCGGTGCTGCTGTTCACGGCGGGCACCGCCGGCGCACCGAAAGCCGCCATGCTCACCCATGGGAACCTCGTCGCGAACATCCGCCAGGTGCTCGACCACCCCGGCCTCGCCTTGAACGCCGGCGACGTGAGCCTCGGCGTGCTGCCGCTCTTCCACGTGTTCGGGCTCAACGCGGTGCTGGGCATCGGCCTCGCCGCCGGTGCGTCGACCGTCCTGCTCGAGCACTTCGACGCCGCCACCGCCGTGCGCGCCGTGCGCGACCATCTCGTCTCGGTCGTCGCGGGCGTTCCCGCCATGTATCACGCCTTCCTCGAGCTCGACGACGACGCCGCGCCGGCGGAGGCGTTCCAGTCCGTGCGCTTGGCGGTGTCGGGCGCAGCGCCGATCGACGAGGAGGTGCTCGAGGGGATGCGCAAGCGGTTCGGCGTCGTCGTGCACGAGGGCTACGGCCTCACCGAGGCGGCCCCGATCGTGACCACGTCGGCGATCGGGCGGCGGGAGCCCGCCGCCGGGTCGATCGGCCCGGCGCTCCCGGGCGTCGAGGTGCGCCTGGTCGACGCCGACGGCGGCGACGTGCTCCCGGGCGACCCGGGCGAGATCTGGGTGCGCGGCCCGAACGTGTTCCCCGGCTACTGGCGCGATCCCGACGCCACCTCCCGCGCGCTCAGCCGCGACGGATGGCTGCGAACGGGCGACGTCGCCGTCGCCGACGACGACGGCGAGCTCAGCCTCGTCGACCGGGCCAAGGACCTCGTGATCGTGTCCGGGTTCAACGTCTACCCGGCCGAGGTCGAGGAGGCGCTGCTCGAGCACCCGGACGTGGCCGAGGCAGCCGTGGTGGGCGAGCCCGACCCTCGCACCGGCGAGGCGATCGTGGCGTTCGTCGTGCCCGAGCCGGGTGCCCGGCCCGACCCCGCCGCGCTGCTCGCCCACTGCGCCCGGACTCTGGCTCGGTACAAGTGCCCGACACGCGTCGAGATCGTCGACGCGCTGCCCCGGTCCTTCGCCGGCAAGGTCCTCCGCCGCGAGCTCCGCCCCTGAGCCCCGCCGCGACCGCACGGGACTTTGAGAACGATTGCACAAGCGGGGGGTATCCTCGGCGGACGCCCGGCGACGGCCGGGGTTTCGACCGAGGAATGCAGCAGGAAGCGAACGGAGTGCCCTCCGCCCGACGAATTCCCGAGGCGACGGTCGCCCGCCTGCCCCTCTACTACCGGGCCCTGCTCGAGACGGCCGACCAGCACGTCGGCACGGTCTCGTCCGAGCGGCTGGCGTCGCTGGCGGGTGTGAACGCGGCGAAGGTGCGCAAGGACCTCTCGTACCTCGGCTCCTACGGGACCCGGGGCGTGGGCTACGACGTCGAGTTCCTCCTCCACCAGATCTCCCGCGAGCTCGGCCTCACCCACGACTGGCCCGTCGTGATCGTCGGTGTCGGGAACCTGGGCCACGCGCTGGCCAACTACAAGGGGTTCGGCGCCCGCGGGTTCCAGATCGTCGCCCTCGTCGACGCCGACCCGGCGAAGGTGGGGACGCACATCGGTGACCTCACGGTCGCCGCCCTCGACGACCTGCCGCGCGTCGTCGCCGATTGCGGCATCGCCATCGGGATCGTCGCCACTCCGGCGGTGGCGGCGCAGGAGGTCGCCGACCGGCTGGTCGACGCCGGCGTGACGTCGATCCTCAACTTCGCCCCTGCGGTCGTCACGGTGCCGCCCGGCGTGTCGCTGCGGAAGGTCGATCTCGCGATCGAGCTCCAGATCCTGTCCTTCTACCAACAGCGCAAGGTGCCGGCCGTCGACGGGCAGCGCGGTGACGGGCCCCGCGCCAAGGAGCGCGTGCGGTGACGACCACCCGCCGGTCGCTGCTCGGCTACCCGGTGAACCTCGTGGTGTCGGGGCGCCGCTGCGTCGTGGTGGGTGCGGGGCGCATCGCGGCACGCAAGGTGGACGGCCTGCTCGCGGCGGGCGCCGACGTCCACGTCGTGGCGCCGCACCTCGGCGATCAGGTGCGCGAGCGGCTCGACGACGGCCGCATCACGGCGGTCGAGCGGGCGTTCGAGCCCGAGGACCTCGACGGCGCGTGGCTGGCGACCACCGCCACCGACGAAGCCTCGGTGAACCACGCCGTCTTCGAGGCGGGGGATGCCCGCGGCGTCTGGGTCAACTCCGCCGACGACCCGGACAACTGCTCGTTCACGCTCATGTCGGTCATCCGGCGGGGCGACCTCGTCGTCACCGTCGGCACCGGCGGGCGCAGCCCGGCGCTGGCGACGTGGCTGAAGGAGCGCATCACGGCCGAGATCGGGCCCGAGTACGAGACGCTCGTGGAGCTGCTGTCGGACGCCCGGGATGCGATGCAGGCCGACGGGCGTTCCACGGAGGAGGCCGATTGGAAACGGGCTCTCGATTCCGGCATGCTCGATCTCATTCGGGCCGGTCGGGTGGATGACGCCAAGGAGCTGCTGCGGTCGTGTCTCTCGTCGTCATTGGCCTGAACCACCGCACGACCCCGGTCGCGCTCCTCGAGCGGATGGCCGTGCCGGCTACCGAGCTGCCCAAGGCGCTGCACACCCTCGAGCGGAGCGAGAACCTCGCCGAGGTCGCGGTGCTGTCGACCTGCAACCGCACCGAGGTCTACGCCCGCTGCACGCGGTTCCATCCTGCGGTGGAGGACGTGAGGAACTTCCTGACCGACCAGTCGTCGCTCGATCCCGACACGATCAGCGACCACCTGTACACGTACCACGACGACGCCGCGGTGACGCACCTGTTCGGCGTGGCGGCCGGTGTCGACTCGATGATCGTCGGCGAGGGCGAGATCCTCGGGCAGGTGCGCGAGGCGTGGCAGATCGCAGAGCAGGAGTCGATGATCGGACCGCTCGTCTCGCGCGTGTTCCGGCAGGCCGTCGAGGTCGGCAAGCGCGCCCGCACCGAGACCGCCATCGGCCGGCACGCGGTGTCGGTGTCCTCGGCGGCGGTCGCGGTCGCCGGTGAGCGCCTCGGCGGTCTCGAGGGGCGGCGCGTGCTCGTGGTCGGCGCCGGAGACGTCGGCGCCGGGATGGCGATCGCGCTCAAGGGCGCCGGCGTGAGCGACATCGTGGTCGCCAATCGTTCACCCGAACGCGGCGCCGAGCTCGCGACGCGCGTCGGCGGCCGGGCCATCGGTCTCGACGGCGTGCTCGACAACCTGGTCGAGACGGACGTGCTGCTCGCCTCGACGGGCGCGGCCGACGTGCTCCTCGACCGCGGCGACATCGAATCGGCCATGTCCCGCCGCGGCGACCGCGCGCTCCTGATCGTCGACATCGCCGTGCCGCGCAACGTCGACCCGGGGGTGAGCCAGGTCTTCGGCGTCACGCTCCTCGACATCGACGACCTCAAGGCGTTCGCCGCGCAGTCGCTCGAGCAACGCCGGCAGGAGATCGGCACGGTGCGCGACATCATCACCGAGGAGCTCGACCGCTTCCGGCTCGAACGCTCGGCGCGCGAGGTCGCACCGTTGATCTCCTCGTTGCGCGCCCGGGCCGAGGACCTCCGCACCGCCGAGCTGGCGCGGTTCCGTTCCCGCCTCGGTGCGCTCGATCCCGCCGCGCGGGAGGCGGTCGACGCGTTGACGCGGGGCCTCGTCAACAAGCTCCTGCACGACCCCACGGTGCGCGTCAAGGACGCCGCCGGCACCGCCGAGGGCGACCAGTACGCGGACGCGCTGGCGGCATTGTTCGGTCTCGAAGCCGCTCCCGACACTGCCGATCCGCCCACCGACGAGCCGTAGATGCCGCTGCGGGTGGCGACGCGCGGCAGCGCGCTGGCCCGCCGGCAAGCCGAGCGGGTGGTCGAGATGCTGGGCGTCGAGGCCGAGTACGTGATCGTGTCCACCCGTGGCGACGAGCGGCGGGACGTCCCGATCCACACCATGGGCGGGACGGGCGTCTTCGTGAAGGAGGTCGAGCAGACGGTGCTCGACGGGCGGGCGGACGTCGCCGTGCACTCGGCCAAGGACCTCCCGTCGGAGACCGCCGCCGAGCTCGTGCTGGGAGCGCTGCCCGAACGGGCCGATCCTCGGGACGCGCTCGTCGGGCGGGCGCTCGACGACGTCCCGACGGGTGGCCGCGTCGGGACCGGGTCGGTCCGGAGGAGGGCGCAGCTCGCATCGGTGCGTCCCGACCTCGGCTTCGGCGAGCTGCGAGGCAACATCCCCACCCGGCTCGAGAAGGCGAGCGCGTTCGACGCCATCGTGGTGGCGGCGGCGGCACTCGACCGGCTCGGACTCGCCGACCGCATCGCCGAGCGGGTGGAGCCCGGGATCGTGCTGCCCCAGGTCGCGCAAGGCGCGCTGGCAGTGGAGTGCCGCGCCGACGACAGCGGGACCCGCGAGCTTCTCGCCCGCATCGACGACGCCGACGTGCGGACGGCCGTCACCGCCGAACGCGCCTATCTCGCGGAGCTCGGCGGCGGCTGCAACCTCCCGTGCGGCGCCTTGGCCGAGGCCGGCGACGGCGGCGAGGTGCGGCTCGACGCGCTCCTGGGATCACTCGACGGGCGCATCTCGCTGCGCGTGCGCGTCGAGGGGAGCGATCCGACGGCCGTCGGCGCCGAAGCGGCGCGGCGCCTCGTCGACGAGGAAGGCGGCCGCGTCGTGTTGGACGACGAGATGGTGTGAGGAGACTGATCCAGTGACGGTGTACCTCGTCGGCGCCGGTCCCGGAGATCCGGGCCTGCTCACGGTGCGCGGCGCCGAGGCGCTGCGCCGCGCCGACGTCGTGGTCTACGACCGGCTGGTGGCGTCGACGCTGCTCGACCTTGCACCGTCGGGCGCCGAGCGCGTCTACGCGGGCAAGGCGCCGGGGCGGAACGAGATGGACCAGGGTGACATCAACGCGCTGCTCGTCGACCGCGGCCGCCGCGGGCAGGCCGTCGTCCGGCTCAAGGGCGGCGACCCGTTCGTGTTCGGCCGCGGCGGTGAAGAGGCCGAAGCGCTCGCGGCCGCCGGGGTCCCGTTCGAGGTCGTGCCCGGCATCACCAGCGCCATCGGCGCGCCGGCGTACGCCGGGATCCCGGTCACGCACCGGGGCACCTCGACGCACTTCACGGTCGTGACCGGACACGAGGATCCGACCAAGAAGAGCGCCGACGTCGACTGGGACGCGCTCGCCAAGTCCGGCGGCACGCTCGTGATCCTCATGGGCGCGGGCCGCGTCGGCGACATCGCGGAGCGACTCGTCTCCGGCGGTCTACCGCCCGAGACCCCGGTTGCGGCCGTGTGCAACGGCACTCGTCCCGACCAGGTGACCGTGCGGGCGACGTTGGACACGGTGTCCGAAGCCGGGGTGCGGGCGCCGGCGGCGATCGTCGTCGGCGACGTCGCCGGCCTCGACCTCGCATGGTTCGAGAATCAGCCGCTGTTCGGTCGATCGGTCGTGGTGACACGCGCCCGCGAGCAGGCAAGTGAGCTCCGGCGACGCCTCGAAGGCCTCGGCGCCGAGGTCGTCGAGCTGCCTGCGATCACGATCGAGGCCGTCCCCTTCGTCCTGCCCGACCTCCACCGGTACCGCTGGATCGTCTTCACGTCGGCGAACGGCGTGGACGCGTTCCTCGAGCGCGGGCTCACGGCCGCCGGACTCGACGCGCGCGCTCTCGCGGGGATCCGGGTGGCGGCGATCGGGCCGGGCACCGCCGCCGCCCTCGCCGGGCACGGGCTGCACCCCGACCTGCTCCCGGAGCGCTTCGTCGCCGAGTCGCTCCTCGAGGCCTTCCCGCCGCCGGCCGCCGACGGGGAGCGTGTGTTGCTCGCCCGGGCCGAACAGGCGCGCGACGTCCTTCCGGCCGGCCTGGCGGAACGCGGCTACGAGGTCGAGGTGCTCGCGGTGTACCGCACGGTGACCGCGACGCCGGACGCCACGTCGCTCGAACGGGTACGGCGGGGCGACGTGGATGCGCTCACGTTCACGTCGTCGTCGACGGTCACGAACCTGTGCGACCTGCTCGGCGCGGTCCCGGCGCCGCAGCCGCTCGTCGTGTCGATCGGCCCCGTCACGTCGAAGACGGCGATGGAGCGGGGGCTGCGCGTCGACGCCGAGGCGACGGAGCACACGATCGACGGCCTCGTGGAAGCGCTCCTCCGCGCGCTCCCCGGACGCGGGTAAGGCGCTCTCCGCCGACCGGGGTGACGTGTTCATACACGCTGTACCCTTTGTCGCGTGGCGTTCCCCGAACACCGGTCGCGGCGGCTCCGTCGCACGCCTGCGCTGCGCCGCCTCGTCGGCGAGACGCACGTCACCGTCGACGACCTCGTCGCGCCGCTCTTCGTGAAGGACGGCATCGACACGCCCGAGCCGGTGGCGTCGATGCCCGGCGTGCTCCAGCACACCCAGGAGAGCCTTCGCAAGGAGGTGCGCGGCCTCGCCGACCTCGGAATTCCCGCGGTCGTCCTCTTCGGCGTGCCGGCGGCGAAGGACGCCACCGGATCGGGCGCCGACGCACCCGACGGCGTCGTGCAGGTCGCGTTGCGCTCGCTGCGCGACGAGGTCGGTGACGACCTCGTGCTCGTCGCCGACAACTGCCTCGACGAGTACACCGATCACGGTCACTGCGGCGTCCTGACGCCCGACGGCGAGGTCGACAACGACGTCACCATCGAGCGCTACGCCGAGATCGCGGTGTCGCAGGCCGACGCGGGTGCCGACGTCGTCGCCCCGTCGGGGATGATGGACGGACAGGTCGGCGCGATCCGCGCCGCGCTCGACTCCGCGTCACACACCGGCACCGCCATCCTGGCGTACTCGGCGAAGTACGCCTCGGCCCTGTACGGCCCCTTCCGGGACGCGGCCGAGTGCGCGCCTCAGTTCGGTGACCGCCGCGGCTATCAGATGGACCCGCGGAACGCCCGTGAGGCCGTCGACGAGACGGTGCTCGACGTCGACGAAGGCGCCGACATGGTCATGGTGAAACCGGCGCTCGCGTACCTCGACGTGATCAGCGCCGTACGCGAGTCCGTCGACGTCCCCGTCGCTGCATTCCACGTGAGCGGCGAGTACGCGATGGTGAAGGCAGCGGCGGAGCTCGGCTGGCTCGACGGTGACGCCGTCGGGTTCGAGCATCTCGTCGCGATCAAACGTGCCGGGGCCGACTTCGTCTTGACATACCTCGCGCGCGAGGCCGCCGAGCGGCTCAACAGCTGACTTGGAATCGCTCTTCGATCGGGCGCTGGCGCGCATTCCCGGTGGAGTGAATTCCCCGGTACGCGCGTTCGGTGCGGTCGGAGGCGAACCGTTCTTCGTCGCCCGCGGCGAAGGCGCATACGTCGTCGACACCGACGGACGGCGCTACGTCGATTATGTGCAGTCGTGGGGTGCGTCGATCCTCGGGCACGCGCATCCGAAGGTCGTCGAAGCTGTGCAGCGCGCCGCCGCCGACGGCACGTCGTACGGCGCGCCGACGACGTGCGAGGTGGAACTGGCCGAAGCCATCTGCGAGCGGGTCCCCGCGGTCGAAAAGGTGCGACTCGTCTCGTCGGGGACCGAAGCGGCCATGACCGCGATCCGGCTCGCACGCGGCGCGACCGGCCGGTCGAAGATCGTCAAGTTCGCCGGCTGCTACCACGGTCACCTCGACGCCCTGCTCGTCGCGGCCGGGAGCGGCGTCGCGACGTTCGGGCTCCCGGGCAGTGCCGGGGTCACCGAGGGCACGGTCGCCGACACGATCGTCGTGCCATACAACGACGCCGACGCGGTGGACGAGCTGTTCGCCCGTCTCGGCGGCGAGGTGGCGGCGGTGCTGGTCGAACCGGTGGCGGCGAACATGGGCCTCGTTCCCGCCGGCGACGCGTTCCTCGCCGCGCTCCGTCGCGGCTGCGACGAGCACGACGCCCTGCTCGTCTTCGACGAGGTGATCACGGGCTTCCGGGTGGGGCCGGCCGGCGCGCAGGGGCTCCTCGGCGCGTCGCCCGACCTGTCGTTGTTCGGCAAGGTCGTCGGCGGCGGGCTCCCGCTCGCCGCGGTCGGCGGACGCGCCGACGTGATGGACGAGCTCGCCCCGGTCGGGCCCGTGTACCAGGCCGGCACGCTGTCCGGGAACCCGCTCGCCACCGCCGCCGGGCTCGCCGCGCTCTCGCTGCTCGACGACGATGCCTACGCGCGCCTCGAGGCGATCGCGACCCGCCTCGCCGGGGGCCTGGCCGAAGTGCTCGACGGCGCCGGCGTGACCGCACAAGTGCCTCGAGTCGCAAACGCTGGTCGGGCTCTTCTTCGCCGACCGCCCGGTGCGGAACTACGACGACGCGCACGCCGCCGACCACAAGGCGTACGCGTCCTTCTTCCACGGCTTGCTCGACCGGGGCGTCTACATCGCACCGAGTGGCTACGAGGTGATGTTCCCGAGCCTCGCCCACGGCGACGTCGAGCTCGACCACACTTTCAGTGCCGCGACCGATGCGCTGCCGCGGCTCACCGTCGGCGGCTGACCCGCAGCGCGCCCCGTTCGCGCCGATCTGAGCGGTTTCGGGCGGTAGACGGGGCGCGGTCGGTTGCCTCATCATGCCTGCAAGGCACGACCCGGCAACGGATCGAGGCCAGCTTGGACGGCGGGACGCGCGTCTTGATCGTCGACGACCACGCCATGCTGCGCGACGCCATGCGCGTGGCGCTCGAGCTTGCCGGCCACGACGTCATCGGCGAAGCCGGCAACGGCAACGAAGCGCTGCATCTCGTCGCGGAGCTCCGGCCCTCCGTGGTCCTGATGGACGTGTCGCTTCCCGGCCTCGACGGGATCGAGGTCACCCGGAGGTTGTGCGCACACGACGCCGACCTCCGTGTCGTCATGGTGACGATGCACGCCAACCCGGCGCTGGTTGCGCGAGCGGTTCGCGCCGGAGCGTGCGCCTACCTCACGAAGGACTTCGCCATGCAGGAGGTCGTGTCGACGGTGGAGAAGGTCGCCGCCGGGGACGTCGTGCTGTCACCGAACCTGGCGGGCTCCATGCTCCGGGAGCTCACCGCTCCCGACGACGTCAGGCATGACCTGATCACGAAGCGCGAAGCCGACGCGCTCCAGCTCCTCGCCGACGGGTACTCGACGCACGAGGTGGCGTCGCGCCTTCTCGTGAACGACCGCACCGTCTCCCGCGACCTGTCGTCGGCCTACGCGAAGCTCGACGCCCGGCACCGCACCGAGGCGATGGTCGACCGGGTGCACTGGGGAATCATCGCCCGCGAGGTCTCGTCGGCCGCGGACGGGCAGTAGTTCAGCGCTGCTGTTCGCGCTCCTGCGCCGCTTCGCGGCGCCGGCGAACTCGGTCCATGGCGAACAGCACCGCGAACGTGACCCCGACGAGAGCGGCGAACAGCACGAAGGCGAGCGCGCCGCCTCCGTTCTCCTTCCCGGCGTCGACGAGCTGCTGGGCGCCGGCAGGGGAGGCCACGAGGACGAGCGCGACGGTCGACGAGACGGCCAGCACCAGAAGGTCGCGGAGGCGACGGGTCACGGTGATCCTCCTCACGTCCGCGCCGGAACGGGCGCCGGACCGCCCGTCTCCTGCTGCCGCGCCCGCTCGGCTTCGTCCCGCTCCCGCCAGTGGAGGCCGAGCAGACCGAGGCCGAAGAGCACGCCGGAGGCGAGGAAAGCGAGGATGGGCGGCAGCCGCAGCTGACCGAGATCCTTGGTCAGCACCACGAAGCCGTTCTTGTCGGAGGTCGGGTCGCAGACGGGCTTCGGGGGTGGCACGCCGAACGGCGTGTTGACGGGCTGCACCGCGCACACCTCGACCACCGCGACGAGCGGCTTGTGGGTGAACTGGAAGTCCAGGAACTCCGGGTCGCTGCCGCCGATCTCGTACGTGTTGACCGTCTGGTAGTCGGTCACCTTGTCGAACTTGGCGAACTTGTTCTGCTCCGGGGTGGGCTTCAGGACGGCCGTCGGCTGAAGGGTGACGAGGCGTGCGTCGACGGCGGCCTTCACGTTCGCCGCCTCGATCGGGTCGACCTTCTCCTTCTTCGTGAGCTTCTTGGCCTGCGGGTACTTGATGGCGTCCGTCTTGCTGACGAACTGCTGCACGTTCCACGCGGGGATGCGGCCCTTCAGCGTGTTGAGCGGCGACGACGTGGTGATCCACAGCGTGCTGAGGATCACCATGAACCCCGCGAGGCCGGTGAAGGCGACGAGGAACCCGAGCCGGGCACCGAGGTTCGTCCCGAGCAGCAGGTAGATCGAGCCGCAGAACAGCCCGATGCCCGCCACGACTACGAGGATCCCGAGGATCGTCGGGTACCAGAGGTCCTTCGGGATGTTCTCGGTCGGCTGCGCCTGGGCGAGGAGGGACGTGATCACTTCTTCCGGCTCCCGTGCATCACAAGCCCCGCTCGTAGTCGACGATCGCCTGGATCTGGTCCTTGGTCAGGGTGTTGCCGAAGTGGGGCATGCGACCGGAGGAGATCCCGCGCGTGCCGTACGCCTCGTTGGCGGGCTTGCCCGCCGTGATCCAGTCGACGTGGTCCTGGACGCCCGTCGGGCCCGCGAACTGGCGCACCGTGTCGCCGCCAGTGAGGTTGGGCCCGAACGCCCCACCGCCCTGCGGACCGGGCAGCGGCCCGGGCCCGGGGTTGCTCGGGTCGTAGAAGGACCAGTTCTTGGTGTGGCACCGCGCGCACTGCAGCTGGAAGAGCAGCTCCCCGTCGCTCTTGCCCGGGTTCTTCGCCCGTGCGTCGGCGAGCTGCTTCGTGAACCGGTCCTTCGCCTTCTCAGGAGAGATCTGGATGCTCTCGACGTAGTTGACGACGTCGTCGATGCCCTGCTGGTTGAGCACGCCCTTGCCGCTCGCAACCCCCCACGGGGGCATGGGCGTCCCCGGTCTGCCGTACGTGACGATCTGCTTCACCTCGTCCTTCGAGTACCGGAGCATCTCGACGTCCAGGGGCGGCGCCTGCCACGTGACCTGGACCGGGAGGCAGTAACTCGGCGTCTCGGCCGTGACCGCGGCCGCCGGGTCGCAGCGGGCGTCGTCCGACTTGATCGTGTAGTTCGTGCTGCCGCCCGAGCCGTCGACGCCGTGGCAGTTCGCGCACAGGAGCGAACGCGTCGGGTCGTAAGCCTTGCTCTGGTCGTTCGCGAACAGGATCGCACCCCGTTCGATCGACTGGTCCTTGAACTGCTTCTCCGCGTTCGCCTCTCGGGACGGCTCGAACACGTAGTACGCGAAGAGCGTGAGCGCGATGAGCGCGGTCGTGAGGAGCGCGATCCCGAGCACGCGCTCGAGCTTGCGGCCTTCGAGCTCCTCGTCGGGCAGGAACGGGGTCAGGTTCTGCGGCGGGCGCGGCTCCGGGTTCCGGCGCAGGCTGACGACCCGCCACAACAGGATGATCCCGATGACGGCGAACGCCGCCAGGTTGACGAGGATGATGACGAGTCGGAGGTTCACGGCGTGTGGACCTCACACACAGGGCGCCCCCTCGGCCGTCTGCCCCGTGGTGTCCGTGCCGATCGGCGGGCCCTGGACGAGCGACGACGCCGCGGTGTCGACGGTGATCTGCCCACCCGACACCTCGAGCACGAAACGGTCGAGACCGCGCGGCGCGGGCCCGCCCTTCTTCTCGCCCACGCGGTTGTACTTCGAGCCGTGGCATGGGCACTCGAACCACTGCGACGACTCGCACCACGGCACCCGGCAGCCGAGGTGCACGCACTTCTGGTACAGGGCGACGTACCCCTTCTCCATGCCGGCGACGATGCGGGGGTCGTACACCGTCTTCGCCTTGGCGATGTCGTCCTCCGGGTACGGCTGGATGTACGTGCGGGCGGCGGCGTTGTAGAAGGGCAGCTTCTTGTCGAACTGCTGCTTTGCGTCGTCCTCGGACCCGACGACGATCTTGGCGCCGAACCCGCCTGCGCTTCCCGGCCACAGGAAGCCGAGCATCGCCGCTCCCATGCCGGCGGCGAAGATGCCCAGCCCGGCGAGGATCCCGCGGTTGAAGAACTGGCGCCGGGTGAGCCCGATCTCCTCCTCTTCGACGGGCACGTACTCGACCGGCGCGCGGGCGCCGGCCGGCTCGAGCGCCTGCCGCGACTCGTCGGCGTGCGCCCGTGCATCCTCGTCGAGCTCGGCCACGCCGGTGCCCACCGTCGCGGGAACGCGCGACTCCTTCTCCGGCATCGAGCGGTCGCTCTTGCGCGTCTCGCGGCTGAGGCGTCCGGTGGTCGAGCGACGCCGACCCTCGGCCACGATCGCGACGGCGGCGAGGATCAGTAGTGCGGGGATGGCGATGATGAGAACAGTCGAAGAGTCCACGAACTACAAACGCCCTACAGGTCGAAGAAGATCCCGTTGTTCCACGGGAACACGAAGTTGAAGCCCGGGCCGCGGAAGAACGAGCCGATGATGACGAGCACGGCCCAGAGCATCAGGAACAAGGTGAAGATCGAGATCGCGAACTTCCGGTCGGTCGGCGCGTGCGACGGGTTCTTGTCGATGAACGGCGCGACCCCCAGCAGGAACAACCCCATGCCGGGGATCGTCACTCCCGCGATCATCGGGTGGAACATCGTGAGCAGCTCCTGGAGGCCCAGGAAGTACCACGGCGCCTTCGACGGGTTCGGCGTCTTGTTGAAGTCGGCCAACCCGAGCAACGGCGCGCGCACGAGCGCCGAGAACACCAGCATGCCCGCCGTCACGACCAGCACCGCCGCGAACTCGATGACCAGCAGGTGCGGCCACACGTGGACCTTGTCCTGCGCCTCGGCGCGGGTCTGTTGGATCGAGCCCGACTTGACGACCGTGAGCAGCCGCTGCGTGTGACCACCGGGACCGGTGGCCGTCGGGGTGGGCTTCGGCGCGGTCGCGGTGGCGGTGGCCCCCCCGCCGGTGGTGGCGGCGGCCGCCGCCGCCGGTTCCGCCGCTCCGCCGTCGCCACCGTCGCCAGCGAGTTGCGCCCGCCGGCGCTTCGACCGCTCGAGCAGGTGGGCGGGAACGCCGCTCGCAGCAGCAGCGGCGGCGGTGTCGTCGCCTTCGGCTGAGGCGGGCGCGGCCGCGGCGGGTGCCTCCGCGGCCGTCTCGCCGGCGGCTTCCGCCGGTGCCTCGGGCGCGCCGGCCTCGGCGCCTTCGTCGCCCTCCTCGCCCGGGACGGGGAGACCCAGCGCCTTGCGCCGTTCCCGGCTGCGGCGGAGCAGGTGCTCGGGGACTTCGGTCATCGAACCCTTCTCATCCTTACAGCGGCCCGGAGAGCCCGCCGTCCTTGCGGACTCGCCAGAAGTGCACGGCCATGAAGATGACGATCACGAACGGGAGGAGTAACACGTGCAACGTGTACCAGCGTAAGAGGGTGTCGTTGGATATCTCAGACGAGCCGAGCAGCACGAACTTGACCTGGGAGCCGAAGACCGGCGTGTAGCCCATCATGTTCGTGCCCACGGTGACCGCCCACAGCGCGAGCTGGTCCCACGGCAGCAGGTAGCCGGTGAACGAGAGCAGCAGCGTCAGCGTCAGCAGGATGACGCCGATGACCCAGTTGAACTCGCGGGGTGACTTGTAGGCGCCGTGGTAGAAGACCCGGCTCATGTGCAGGAACACGGTCAGCACCATGAGGTGCGCCGCCCATCGATGCATGTTCCGCACGATCGAGCCGAACGTCACCGCCGTTTCCAACGTCTGCACGGTGTCCCAGGCCGACGCCGCCGTCGGGCGGTAGAAGAACATCAGGAAGATGCCGGTGATGGTCAGCAGGATGAACAGGAAGAACGAGATGCCGCCGAGGCAGAGCGTGTAAGAGACCTTCACCGCGTGCCGCTTCACCTTGACGGGGTGAAGGTGGTACAGCACGTTGTTCATGATCACGTAGGAGCGGTTGCGGGGACTGTCCGTGTACCCGCGCCGGAACACCGAGCCCGGCCGGAAGATCGACGTCCACGCCTGCGAGCCGCGAACCTTCTGGTCGGCCGTCTCGAGGGCCTTGGTGAGCCGCCGCTCCCCGTTCCCGTTCGCTCCGTTACCTCGCTTGGCCACGAACCCGTCTCCTAAGTAAGCGAGCTTCGCTTCGCTGCGCCGTCTGCTCGTCCCTGCTTCGGTGCCGCGTCGAGTGTCGGACGGTCCATCAGAACCTCACGCCGTAGGAGTAGCCGTGGCGGTCGGTGCGGGTGTGGGGGTCGCCTTCGGCGATCTGTTGGGAGATCTTGCCGAGGATGATGACGCCGGTGGGGCAGCGGTCGACGCAGAGGGCGCAGCGGGTGCAGACGTCTTCGTCGACGATGAAGGCGACGTGGTCGCTGGGGTCTTCGCCGGGCTGTTCGGTGTCGGTGGCATCCGAGATGGCGTCGACCGAGACCATGTGGATGCATTTCCAGGGGCAGATGTCGACGCAGCCTTCGCAGAGGATGCATTCGGCCTGGTCGATGTGGAGGAACTGCTTGGGCTTGACCGCCGAGGTGAGGAACGCCGGGTCGACTTCTTGGAGCTCGTAGTCGGTGACGAAGTCCGGCATCGGCGGGTTCGCGTCGGTCTTGGCCATCTCGTTACGCCTTCGACTTCACGGGTCGGCCGAACCGAGACGTGCGCAAGACCTTGCCCTCTTCGTCGACCGCCTCCGGCTTGGGCACGAGCCGGCTCTGCCACATCACGAACAACCGCAGGTTGAGGAGGAAGAAGACGCCGTAGATCGCCACGACGATGAAGTCGCGCAACTGCTGGTAGTTCGGCTTGATCGCGTACGTCTCGAACAGGACCTTGTCCGGCGTCCACTGCAGGTACTTGTCAGAGAACGTGATCCACTCGTGCGGGATGACGCCGTACGCCAGCGTCAAGAGGAAGAACGTTCCGACCGCGCCCGCCATGGCCTCGGCCCAGGTGGTCGGTCGGTCCTGGGGCCGCGGATCGCGCGACACGACCATCGCCAGGGCGAGCGCGACGACCCCGAAGACGATCGTCCAGACCATGAGGATCTGGATCGCCGGGAAGAAGCCACCGATCAGGTAGCAGCCGATGATGAGCAGGATCGCGAGGGGCACACCCTGCTTCGGCTTCAGGATCTTGGTCTGGAGCGGCGGCCGGATCAGTGCGAACACGAACGCGAGCCCGATGGCGATCGCCAGCAACGAGAAGATGAGCCGCCCCGCCGGGTGCGCCCACCCGAAGAACCAGCGGTCCAGGACGCTCTGCGGAATCAGGTTGGGCATGAGCCCGAGTGCCCTCCCGTCGCACGGCGCCGCGCTCCACGCCGCCGCGGCTCCGAATACGTCGTCGTGTTACCACGCTAGAGGAGGCTTGGGCACATTGGGCAACGGGACGACACGAGGCGCGTGCACCAAGCCTTGTGAACTTGTGCGACGAGGGGTGCGTGCGACCGGTCGGGGCGCGCTGTGACACCATTCGACGGTGCGACGGGGACGTCCTGATGGCTGATCGCTTCGACGTGCTGGTGATCGGCGGAGGGCCGTCGGGCGCCGCCGCCGCGTACTGGCTCGCCCAGCGCGGGCGGCGGGTGCTCGTCGTCGAGAAGAAGCGGTTCCCCCGTGAGAAGACCTGCGGCGACGGGCTGACGCCCCGGGCGGTGCGTGAGCTCCACGACATGGGTCTCGCCGAGCCGCTGGCCGACTACCTGCGCTACGACGGCCTGCGGTCGATCGCCCACGGCGTCACGCTCGAGCTCGCCTGGCCGGACCACCCCGAGTTCCCCCCGTACGGCTACGTCATCCGCCGCCGGGAGCTCGACGAGATGGTCGCCGGCCAGGCGGTGAAGGCCGGGGCCACGCTCTGGCCGGCCGCCGAGGCCACCGAGCCCCTGGTCGAGGGCGGCCTCGTGACGGGGGCGATCGTCCACCGCAAGGAGAGCGGCACGCGGGAGCCGGTCCGAGCCCGCTACCTCGTCGTCGCCGACGGCGCGAACTCCCGGTTCGGCCGGGCGCTCGGCGCGGCACGCGATCGCTCGTACCCGCTGGGGATGGCGGTACGCGGCTACTTCCGGAGCCCGTACCACGACGACCCGTGGATCGAGAGCCACCTCGACCTGCGCGACCGCGACGGCAACCACCTGCCCGGGTACGGGTGGGTGTTCCCGGTGGGGGACGGCACCGTGAACGTCGGGGTCGGCCTGCTGTCGACGTTCGCGGGCTGGAAGTCCGTGAACACCAGTCACCTGATGGACGCGTTCACGGCCACCGCGCCGGCGCGCTGGGGTATCAGCCCGGAGACGTCGTGCGGTCCTCCGACCGGCGGCAAGCTCCCGACCGGCGGGTCCGTGCGGCCCGCGACCGGTCCGACGTGGGTCGTCGTCGGCGACGCCGGCGCCGCGATCAACCCGTTCAACGGCGAGGGGATCGCCTACGCCTACGCGACGGGACGGCTCGCGGCCGACTCGCTCGAGCTCGCCCTCGCCAGCGGCGACGGGCTCGCCCTGCAGCGCTACCCCGAGCGGCTCCAGGAGCTGTACGGGCTCTACTTCAAGGTTGCTCGCGCGTTCGTGAAGGCGATCGGGAACCCGGCCGTGATGCGCGAGCTCACCCGGGTCGGGATGCGCTCCCGCACGCTGATGGAGTGGGTGCTGCGGATCATGGCCAACCTGCTCCGCCCCGACGAGCTCGGCCCGGCCGAAGCCGCGTACAAAGCGTTGGCCGCGCTCGTCGCCGTCGCGCCGGAGCCGTAGTCGCAGCTTGAGCCGCGTCGGCGGCACCGCGGTAGCCTGCGCGCGCCAGGCCACCGGAACGGTGACATGGGAGCGAGATGACCGCCTACCTGCCGATCCTGACGATGATCTGTCTGGTCGTGGTGTTCATCGCGGCGTCGTTTCTCGCTCGCAGCTGCTCGGACCGCGACGGCCGACGTCGGCGAAGCAGGCGCCCTACGAGTCCGGGATCGTGCCCGAGCAGGAGCCGACCGAGCGCTTCCCGGTGAAGTTCTATCTCGTCGCGATGACGTTCATCGTCCTCGACGTCGAGATCATCTTCCTCTATCCCTTCACGACGATCTTCCGGAACTTCGTACCGGCCGCGTACGGGCTCGTCATCATGGGCGTGTTCCTGCTCACGCTGCTCGTGCCGTTCGCGTACCTGCTGTCGACGGGCGCGCTCGACTGGGGCCCCGTGCGCCGGCTCGTGGGCCGGGCGAGCGCGGGCGTGCTGCGCGCGTCGGGGAAGCCCGGTGCGCGCGGTCTTGATCCCGCCGGCGAGCGCGAGACGGAAGCAGCCTGATGGGGCTCGACCAGGTCCCGTACTCGTTCCTCACCGGGCGACTCGAAGATCTCGTGAAGTGGGCGCGCCGCAACTCGGTGTGGCCGGCCACATTCGGGCTCGCGTGCTGCGCGCTCGAGATGATGGCAGCGGGCGCCGCGCACTACGACCTCGCGCGCTACGGGATGGAGGTCTTCCCGCGAGTCCCCGCCAGGCCGACCTCATGATCGTCGCCGGCCGAGTCAGCCAGAAGATGGGGCCGGTGCTGCGCCAGGTGTACGACCAGATGGTCGAGCCCAAGTGGGTCATCTCGATGGGCGTGTGCGCGAGCACGGGCGGGATGTTCAACAACTACGCGCTCGTGCAGGGCGTCGACCAGATCGTGCCCGTCGACATCTACGTTCCCGGTTGCCCGCCCGGTCCCGAGACGCTCATGTACGGGATCCTCATGCTCCACGACGAGATCCGGAGCGGCGAGATCATGAAGCGGCGCGCCCGCACCAGCCACGGCGGCGCCGGCATCCAGGTCGAGCAGCGCGACGGCACCCCGGCCGACAACTTGGCCACCCGGTAGGACGGCGTCCCGAGGACCACGACACGATGCCTGATGACGACGCTCGTGAAGACGCTCACAAGAACGCCGACGCGGACGTAGAAGATGTAGAAGATAAGGAGAAGAGCGCGCCGCCTCCCCCTGACGACGAGGTGGCGGCGGCCGTCGTCGAGAGGTTCCCGGGCACGGTGTTCCACCGCTCCCACGGCCAGCCCGTCGTGTACGTCGACCGCGCGGTGTGGGCGGACCTGGGTGGGTTCCTGCGTGACGAGCAGCAGTTCACCCAGTGCGTCGACGTGACCGCCGTCGACCATCTCGTCGACGCCGCCCGGCTCTCGGTACCGGGCGTAGCGCCGGAGCGCTTCGAGGTGGTCGCGAACTTCCTCTCGCACCCCCGCAACCGGCGCATCCGGGCGATCTGCGAGGTGCCGGCCGACGACGCGTCGGTGCCGAGCCTCACCCGGACGTTCCCGGGCGTGAACTTCGGCGAACGCGAGGTCTACGACCTGTTCGGCATCACGTTCACCGACCATCCCGACCTCACCCGAATCCTCATGCCCGACGACTGGGTGGGGTACCCGCTGCGCAAGGACGACGCCCCCGCCCGCGTGCCCGTCACGTTCAAAGAAGACCCGAGGCCGCGATGAGTGAAACCCGAGACCCCACCGATGGCACCGAAGACCGGACGAAGCACGTCTTCCTCTCCGACCCGGCCCTGACCCGACTCACCGACGAAGGCTCCCAGGAGCTCGTCGTCACGGGCGGCCCCTGGCCCGAGGACGAGGCCGAGGGCGACACGATGATCATCAACATGGGCCCGCAACACCCGTCGACCCATGGCGTGCTGCGCGTGATGCTCGAGCTCGACGCCGAGACGATCATCCGCGCCAAGCCCGTCGTCGGCTACCTCCACACGGGAATGGAGAAGACGGGCGAGGAGCTCACGTACGTGCAGGGCGCGACGAACGTGACGCGCATGGACTACGCGTCGCCGCTCTCGAACGAGCTCGTGTTCTCGATGGCGGTCGAGCAGCTCCTCGACGTCGAGGTCCCGCCCCGCGCCACCTGGATCCGCATGTACCTGAGCGAACTCAACCGCATCGCGTCGCACCTGCTGTGGCAGGCCACGAACGGCCTGGACATGGGAGCGCTGTCGATGATCATCTACGGCTGGCGCGAGCGGGAAGAGACGCTGCGGCTCCTCGAGAAGATCACCGGGCTCCGGATGAACAACAACTACATCCGCCCCGGCGGTGTCGCCGCCGAGCTGCCCGACGGTTGGCAGGACGACACACTCGAGCTCTGCAACCTCGTCGAGAAGGGGACTGCCGAGTACGACGAACTGCTCACGGGGAACCCGATCTGGCAGGAGCGGCTGCAGGGCGTGGGCGTGATCACCACCGAGCAGGCGCTCGCGCTCAGCGCCACCGGCCCGATCCTCCGCTCGACCGGCTTCCCGTGGGACTTGCGCAAGTCCCAGCCGTGCCTCGCGTACGACGAGGTCGACTTCGACGTGATCTACACGCAGAACGGCGACTGCTACGACCGCTACCGGCTTCGGCTCCAGGAGATCCTCGAGTCGGTGAAGATCGTGCGCCAGTGCATCGACAAGATGCCCGCGGGGGACTACCGGGTACAGGACCGGAAGGTCACGCCGCCCGCCGCGTGCCCGCATCGACGAGTCCATGGAGGCGCTGATCCACCACTTCAAGCTCTTCACCGAAGGGTTCAAGGTGCCGCCCGGCGAGACCTACGCGGCAGTGGAGTCGCCCCGAGGCGAGGTCGGCTGTTACCTCGTGGCCGACGGCACCGGGAAGCCGTGCCGGCTCCACATCCGCGGGCCGTCCTTCTACAACCTGCAGTCGATGGCGCCGATGATGGAGGACCGGTTGATCGCCGACGCGGTCGCAGTGATCTCGAGCGTCGACCCGATCATGGGCGAGGTCGACCGGTAATGGCGTTCACCCGCGAGAACCTCGCTCGGGCCCGCGAGATCGTCGATCAGTATCCGGTGGCGAAGTCGGCCACGCTTCCGCTGCTGCACCTCGCCCAGGACCAGGACGGCTGGGTGAGCGGAGAGGCGATGGAGGAGATCGCCGGCATCCTCGACCTGACCCCGGCGCAGGTGCTCGGCGTGTGCTCCTTCTACTCGATGTTCAAGCGCGAGCCCGTCGGGCAACTGGTCGTGTCGGTGTGCACGAACGTCGCCTGCCTCGTCAACGGAGGCCCGGAGCTGCTGCGCGCGCTCGAGGACCGCCATCTGGACGACGACGACGTCCACGTCGAGGAGGTCGAGTGCATCGCCGCCTGCGACCTCGCGCCGGTGATGCAGGTGAACTACGACTACCACGGCCCCGTCGACGCCGGGGCCGCCGGGACGATCATCGACGAGTACAAGGCACGCGTCCGGCCGCCGCGAACGATCTCCGGGACCCGCGTCGACGCAGGAGCGACGCGCTGATGCCCGAGACGCGCATCGTCACGAAGCGTCTTCGCGACCACCCCGAGGACTCGTGGACGATCGAGCGGTACCTCGCGACGGGTGGGTACGACAACCTGCGCAAGGCGCTCGGCATGTCACCCGAGGCGATCCAGGACGAGCAGGTGAAGGCGTCAGGCCTGCGGGGCCGGGGCGGCGCCGGGTTCGGCACGGGCCAGAAGTGGTCCTTCCTCCCCAAGGACGTCTACCCGCGGTACCTCGCCGTGAACGCCGACGAGGGCGAGCCGTCCACGTTCAAGGACCACATGCTCGTAGAGCGCGATCCGCACCAGCTGATCGAGGGCATCGTGATCTCGGCCTTCGCCGTCGAGTGCCACCTCGCCTTCGTCTATGTGCGGGGTGAGTTCGCGCTCGGCTACGAGCGGCTTGCTCGCGCGATCGCGGAGGCATACGAGCGCGGATACCTCGGGAAGGACATCCTCGGCTCGGGCTTCGACCTCGACGTGATCCTGCACCGGGGCGCGGGCTGCTACATCGCCGGAGACGAGACCGGCCTGCTCTCAAGCCTCGAAGGCGAGCGCGCGATGCCGCGCATCAAGCCGCCGTTCCCCGCGGTGCAAGGGCTGTTCGCGAAGCCGACGGTCGTGAACAACGTCGAGACGCTGTCCACGGTCCCGGCCATCATCGAAAGCGGCGGCGACTGGTACGCCGGGCTCGGCGTCGGGCGGTCGACGGGCACCCGCATCTTCTCCGTGTCGGGCCACGTCGAACGGCCCGCCAACTACGAGGTGGAGCTCGGCATGCCGTTCCGCGAGCTCATCGAGGGCCTCGCGGGTGGTGTGCCCGGCGGGCGCAGCATGAAGTTCTTCATCCCGGGCGGCGCGTCGTCGCCGTGGCTGATGCCCGAGCACCTCGACGAGCCGACCGACATGGATCACGTGCAGAACGACCTCAAGTCGATGCTCGGCTCGGGGGCGATCATGGTCTTCGACGAGACCACCGACCCGTTGCTCGTCGCGTGGCGTCTCTTGAAGTTCTTCGCCCACGAGTCGTGCGGGAAGTGCACACCGTGCCGCGAAGGGTCCGGCTGGCTGGAGAGGATCCTGTACCGCATGTCGCACGGCCTGGGCCGCCCCGACGATCTCGACCTCATGCTCGACTTCGGTGACAACATCGTCCCGGGGCTGAACGCGCCGTTCGCGCAGACGACGATCTGCGCGCTGGGGCCGAGCACCATGTCCCCGATCGTGAGCCTCGATCGCTACTTCCGCGACGAGATCACGCAGCGCATGGAGGCGGACGCCCGACGCCGCATCCCCGTCGCCGCCGCCGGGGGAGGTGGCCGGTGACCGACCAGCCGATGAGCCAGTGGCCGTCGGAGTGGGAGTACGTCCTGCCCGTGCGGCCCGGTCCCGACCAGGTCACGATCACCGTCGACGGCCGCGAGGTGCAGGTCCCGAACGGTGAGCTGCTGATCAAGGCGGCCCAGGAGCACGGCACGTACATCCCGCGCTTCTGCTGGCACGACCGCATGAAGCCCGTCGGCATGTGCCGGATGTGCCTCGTCGAGGTCGAGGGCCTCCGCGGGCTCCAGATCGCCTGTGCGACTCCGGTGTACGACGGCATGGTCGTGCACACCCAGAAGGACAACGTTCGCAAGGCCCAGGACGGCGTCCTCGAGTTCCTGCTCATCAACCATCCGCTCGACTGCCCGGTCTGCGACCGTGGTGGCGAGTGCCCGCTCCAGGACCAGACGCTGGCGTTCGGGCCGGGCGAGTCGCGCTACGTCGAGGAGAAGCGGCACTTCGAGAAGCCGGTGCCGATCAGCGACCTCGTGCTGCTCGACCGCGAGCGCTGCATCCAGTGCGGGCGGTGCACGCGCTTCGCGGCCGAGATCGCCGGCGACCCGCTGATCGACTTCGGTGGCCGGGGCGAGCTGACCGAGGTCATCACCTACCCCGACGACCCGTTCACGTCCTACTTCTCGGGCAACACCGTGCAGATCTGCCCGGTCGGGGCGCTCACCGCCAAGCCGTACCGGTTCGCGGCCCGACCCTGGGACCTGACGACCTCCGAGACGTCGTGCGTGACGTGCGCGGTGCACTGCCGCGCGGCCGTCCAGTCGTCGTCCAACCGCCTCGTGCGGTTGCTCGGCGTCGACTCGGACCCCGTGAACGAGGGGTGGCTGTGCGACAAGGGCCGGTACGGGTACGAGTGGGTGCACGCCGACGACCGCGTCCGAGTTCCCATGGTCCGCGACCGGGGCGGGCTCGTGGAGACGTCGTGGCCCGAGGCACTCGACGCCGCCGCCGACGGGCTGCGCAAGGTCCTCGAGGTGCACGGCCCCGAGGGCGTCGCCGTGCTCGGCGGCGGGCGCGGCACCAACGAGGACGCGTACGTCTGGTCCCGGTTCGCCAAGGGCGTCCTTCGCACCGACCACGTCGACGCCCAACTCGGCGACGGGCTGCCCGCCGACGTCCTGCTAGGTCTCCCACGGGCGACGATCGCCGACTGCGACCGCGCCGCCGCGATCGTCCTGCTCGCGCCCGACCTCAAGGAGGAGCTGCCCGTCCTCTTCCTTCGCGTTCGCCACGCCGCCGAGGAGCTCGGCGTGCCGCTCATCGACGTGGCGGCGTGCGACCACGGGCTCACGTCGTACGCGGATGCGGTCGTGCGCTACGTCCCCGGCGAGGCGCACGAGGTCGTCGAGAAGCTCGTCCGCGTGTTCGACGGGGACCGCACCGGCGACGACCAGATCGACCGCGCCGGCGCCGCGCTCTCCGGGCGCGACGGCGACGTCGTGGTGATCGTCGGCCGACCCTCCCTCGCTGAAGCTCCCGACTCGGTCGTGCGCGCCACCGGGCTGCTCGCGGCGCGCCCGGGAATCCGGTTCCTGTCGGCGCTGCGCCGGTCGAACGTGCACGGCGCGCTCGACCTCGGGCTCGCGCCCGGCTTCCTCCCCGGGCGGGTCACGCTCGACGCCGGCCGCGAGCACTTCACGGAGGCGTGGGGCGGGGTCCCAGAACGACGGGGCCTCGACGCCTCCGGGATCCTGCAGGCGGCGGTGGACGGTCAGCTGCACGGGCTGGTGCTGCTCGACGCCGACCCCATCGCCGACTTCCCCGACCGCCGTCTCGCCCGTGACGCACTCGCCAACGTCGACTTCGTGGTCGCCTGCGACGCGTTCCTCACCGAGAGCACGCGCGGCGCGAACGTCTTCCTCCCCGTCACCGTGTGGGCCGAGAAGCCGGGCACGGCGTCCAACATCGAGGGGCGGGTCCAGCGGCTCTCACAGCAGATCTCTCCCGAGGGGACCGTCATGTCGGACTGGCGCGTCGCCGCCGAGCTCGCGGCCCGCTTCGACGTCGACTTCGACCTCGAGACCGTGACCGAGGTGGAGGACGAGATCGCTCGAGTCGCGCCGGCCTTCGCCGGCGTCGACGCCCGGCTGCTCGGGCGCGCCCGGGACGGCGTGGTGCTGCCCCTCGGCGACCATCACAACGAGCTCGTGCTCGACGCCGGCGGCGTTGCGATCACGGACGCGTCGTGGGAGCCGATCCGGCCCGGGACGATCGCGTCGGAGGAGGCACTCACGTCGCACGTCGGTACGGGCGTCGTCGAGGCCACCGGCACCGGGTCGACCACCACCGTCAAGCCCGGCCTGACCGAGGTCGAGCCCCCGGCGGCGTCGCGGGCGGAGGCGGACGAGCTCGCGCGCGCCGCGCGCGACGCGGTCGCCGGCGGCCCGCCGCTGCACGAGTGGGACCGGAAGACGGGGCGGGCGCCGGCACAGGCGCGTGACGCGTACGCTCTCCGGCTCGTGTCGGGCCGGAAGCTCTACGACGCCGGTCGCGTGAGCGCCGCGTCGCCCTCCCTGGCGCCGCTCGCCGGCGGGGCCACGCTCCTCGTCCACCCGAGTGATCGCGACCGCATCGGCGTCGCCGACGGCGACACGGTGGAGGCCACCAGCGGGCGCGGCTCGGTGGTGCTGCCCGTCCACGCCGCGCCCGGCATCCCGCGCGGCGTCGCGTTCCTGACGTTCAACCAGCCCGGCCCGGGCGCCGGCGACTTGATCGACGCCACCGCCGCTGTCACGGACATGCGGTTGCAGACCGACGGGCCGGGCTCGTGACGTTCGTCGACCCGCTCCTCGGCGGCGACATCGACCTGACGGTCGTGCTGATCGTCATCGGGAAGACGATCCTGACGTTCGCGCTGCTTCTCATCGCCGTCCTCTTCTACATCTGGTTCCTGCGCAAGACGATCGCCGACATGCAGAACCGGATCGGCCCGGACAACGCGGGCCCGTTCGGCATCCTCCAGACCCTCGCCGACGGCATCAAGCTGTTCTTCAAGGAACAGTCGATACCGAAGTCCGCGGACAAGCCCGTGTTCCTCGTCGCGCCCTATCTGTCGATCCTGCCCGCGTTCCTCGCGTTCAGCATCGTGCCCATCGGCGGCCTCGTGAGCGTGGCCGGGCACAAGACGTTCCTCCAGCTCGCCGAGCTGCCCATCGGCGTGCTGTGGCTGCTGGCGATGTCCGGCCTGGGCCTGTACGGCGTGCTGTTGGCGGGGTGGTCGTCGGGGTCGAAGTACCCGTTGCTCGGATCGGTGCGGGCGTCGGCCCAGCTCTTGAGCTACGAGGCCGCGTTCAGCCTTGCCGTGGTCGGCGTGCTGATCCAGTCCGGGACGCTCTCGACGCGGGGGATCGTCGCGGGGCAGGCGTGGACCGGCAACATCCTCGACGGGCTGGGCGCGTGGTACGTGCGCCCGGCGATCGTCGCCTTCGTGATCTTCCTCATCGCCGCCGTCGCCGAGACCAACCACCCGCCGTTCGACCTCGTCGAAGCGGAGCAGGAGCTCGTGGGCGGGTTCCACACCGAGTACACGGGCATCCGGTTCGCGATCTTCTTCCTCGCCGAGTTCATGAACGTGATCACGATGAGCGCGATCGCGGTCACGTTGTTCCTCGGGGGCCCCGCCGGCCCCAAGCTCGGCTTCCTCGACGCGACGAGCACGATCAACGTGTGGGTGATGCCCGTCTTCTGGTTCATGCTCAAGCTGCTGGTGCTGCTGTACGGCACGGTCCTGATCCGGGCCACGCTGCCGCGCATGCGCTACGACCAGCTCATGGACCTCGGTTGGAAGTACCTGATCGAGATCGCGTTCCTCTGGATCATGGTCTCGGGGGTTGTCGTCATCGGGCGCCAGGAGGGCTGGAACCTCTGGATCGTCGTGCCCGCCGCCGCCGTCGGGGCCGTCCTCGTCTATCTCGTGCTGTTCGCGTCGTTCGCGAAACCGGGCGAGATCGAGACCCAGGATCAGATCCGCTGATGAGCGTCCTCGACTTTCTCCGCGGCTTCACGGTGCCGATCCGGCAGATCTTCCGCCGGCGCCTCACGGACTTCTTCCCGAAGGAGAAGCGGCCGAAGCCCGAGCGACTGCACGGCCGGCACGTCCTCAACCGCTACGAGGACGGCATGGAGAAGTGCATCGGTTGCGAGCTGTCCGCGGGCGTGTGCCCGGCGCGGTGCATCTACGTACGCGGCGCCGACAACCCGCCCGACGCGCCCGTCGCTCCCGGCGAGCGGTACGGGTTCGTGTACGAGATCAACTACCTCCGCTGCATCCACTGCGACATGTGCGTCGAGGCCTGCCCGACCGAGGCCATCACCGAGACGAAGCTCTTCGAGTTCTCGTTCACGAACCGGGACGACGCCATCTACACGAAGGACGAGCTGCTCGTCGACGACGACGGCCACGCTCGCCGGTTGCCGTGGGAGCTGTGGCTCGGCCACGAGGACGATCAGACGAGCGCGTGGATGCGGGCGACGTCGCCGTCGGGCGACGCCGAGTACGAGGGGAGGGTCGGCTGGTCCGCCGAGCTGGGCTACGGGATCCGGCCTCCCGAGAAGGGCCAGAGCGGGTGACCCTCGAGGCGATCGTGTTCTTCGTCGCCGCAGCAGCTCGCGCTCGGCGGAGCTGCCGGCGTCGTGCTGGCGCGCAACCCGGTCCACTCCGCGCTGCTGCTCGTCGTGACGTTGGTGGCGGTGGCGATCTTCTTTCTGCTGCAAGAGGCGCAGCTGGTCGCGGCGGTGCAGATCATCGTGTACGCCGGCGCGATCGTCGTGCTGTTCCTGTTCGTGATCATGCTCCTGGGCGTGGACCGCGAGGAGTCCCTCACCGATCCCATCCCGTACCAGCGGCCCGCCGCCGTGGCGCTGGGCGCGATTCTCCTCGGCGAGATCTTCGTGCTCGCGGGGCGGACGTGGGCAACCGGAGCGTCGTCGACGAGGGGCTCGGTGCGTCGGCCCGTCGACGGCCAGGACCTCGGCAACATCCAGCGCGTCGCCCGCACACTGTTCACCGATTTCCTGTGGGCGTTCGAGCTCACAGCGGTCCTGCTCGTGATCGCGGTCGTGGGCGCGGTCGTGCTCGCCCGCCGCAGCGGTCAACGAGCCGAGCTCGACGAGCACGAACAGGCGATCGAGCAGCAGATCACCGAAGCCGAGCTGAGCGAAGCGGCCGAGCAGGACGAGGAAGAGGTGACGACGCCGTGAGCCTCGCCGCGCTCGACATCACGCCGAACTACTACCTCGTCGTCGGTGCACTGATGTTCACGATCGGCGCCGTCGGCCTGCTGCTGCGCCGAAACGTGCTCGTGATGTTCATGTGCGTGGAGCTCATGCTCAATGCCGCCAACCTCACGTTCGTGACCTTCTCCCGCGCACTCGACGACATCGGCGGCCAGGTGATCGTCTTCTTCACGCTGGTGGTGGCGGCGTCCGAGGTCGCCGTCGGGCTCGCGATCATCGTCGCCATCTTCCGGCGTCGGCGGGGCGCGACGGCTGACGACGTCCGCCTGCTGAAGGGCTGACCCCGTGAACGCCCGCGACCTGCTCGATCTCGTCTGGATCGTCCCCGCCCTCCCTCTCCTCGGGGCGGCGCTGCTCCTGCTGTTCGGGCGGCGCATCGGCGAGCCCAGAGCCGGGTGGCTCGCCACCGGCTTGATGGCGCTGTCGTTCGCGTGGTCGGTCGTCATGCTGCTGGCCCTCCGCGACATCGACCCGCGCACGCACACCGTCGACCTCTTCACGTGGTTCCCGACCGGCGGGCTCCAGGTGAAGCTCGGGTTTCTCGCCGACCCGCTCTCGGTCACCTTCATCCTCTTCGTCACCGGCGTCGGCACCCTGATCCACCTCTACTCGATCGGCTACATGCGCGGCGACGAGAACTTCGGCCGCTTCTTCGCGTTCATGAACCTGTTCTGCGCGTCGATGCTCGTCCTCGTCCTCGGCTCGAGCTTCCTCGTGACGTTCCTCGGCTGGGAAGGCGTGGGGCTGTGCTCGTACCTGCTGGTGTCGTTCTGGTTCCAGCGCAACTCGGCCGCGGTGGCGGGCAAAAAGGCGTTCGTCACCACGCGCGTCGGCGACGTCGGGTTCATGATTGCGATGTTCCTGATCTTCGCCGAGCTCGGGTCGCTGAACTACGGCGCCATGAACGCCGACGCCGGAAAGCTCGCCGCCGGCACCGCCACCGCCATCTCGCTCCTGCTGTTCATGGGCGCGGTGGGGAAGAGCGCGCAGTTCCCCCTGCACGTCTGGCTGCCCGACGCCATGGAGGGCCCGACGCCGGTGTCGGCGCTGATCCATGCCGCGACCATGGTGACGGCCGGCGTGTTCCTCGTCGCCCGCGCCCATCCGTTCTTCGAGGCCAGCGGAGGCTCGGCCCTGACGGTGGTCGCCGTCATCGGCGCGGTGACTGCGTTCCTGGCGGCGACGGTCACGCTCGTCCAGGTCGACATCAAACGCGTCCTCGCCTACTCGACGATCAGTCAGCTCGGGTTCATGTTCCTGGGCCTCGGTGTGCGCGCCTACGCCGCTGCGATCTTCCTTGTCGTGGCGCATGCCTTCTACAAGGCGACGCTCTTCCTCGGCGCCGGGGCCGTGATCCACGGCGACGCCGACAACCAGGACATGCGGACCATGGGCGGGTTCCGGAAGTACATGCCGCTCACCGCGTTGGGCTTCGTCGTGGCGTGGCTCGCGATCGCGGGAGTGCCACCCTTCGCCGGGTTCTGGTCCAAGGACGAGGTGCTGTCGCGCGCCTACTTCGCCGGCGACTACGGCGTGTGGATCGTCGGCGTCGTCGCCGCCGCGCTGACCGCCTTCTACATGACGCGCACGGTCTGGCTGGTCTTCTTCGGCAACGAGCGGTTCCGGGCCGAGGAGGGGGCGAAGGTCCCGGAAGAGTCGCCGTTCGACTCGCCGACGGTCCCCGCCTTCGTAGCGCCCAAGCCGGCCCGGCTCACCCATCCGCCCCACGAGTCCCCGCCGACCATGACCTTCCCGATCTTGGTGTTGGCGGCAGCGGCGGCCGTCGGCGGAGTGCTCAGCCTGCCGTTCGGCGGCCTCGAGTTCCTCACCGACTGGCTCCATCACCCCACGTTCGAGGGGGTCCCGGCGATCGACGTCACGTCGTTCGTGGCCGCGGCCGTCCTCACGCTGATCTCGGTGGTGGTCGCACTGGTCGGACTGGCCGTGGCGTACCGCGCGTACCGCCCCGGTATCCCTGCGCCCGACGCGGACCCGTTGCCGGCACGCCTCGGGTTCGCGGGTCGCCTCTTCCAGCACGCCTACTACTTCGACGAGACGATCGCGAACCTCGTGCGCGGCCCGGTGACACGCGGCGCGGAATGGCTGAGCCGGGTCTTCGACCTCGGTCTCATCGATGGCGCCGTGAACGGCGTCGCGACGCTCGTCCGCGACACCGGGGGGTGGCTCAGGCGGGTGCAGACGGGTCTCGTGCGCAACTACGCGCTCGGCGTGGTGCTCGGCGCCGTCGCCCTGATCGTCTTCCTCGCGGTGAGGGCGGGCTGATGCGCGACGCCGGGTTCCCGCTGCTGACGTTCATCATCTTCACGCCGCTCGCGGGCGCGGTGCTCGTCGCCGTGTTGCCCCGGCGGCGACCCGAGGTCGTGCGCGCCGTCGGCTACGTGGCGACTGCCGCGACACTGGGATTCGTCGGCTATCTCCTCTACAGCTTCGACACGAGCGCGTCCGGCTACCAGTTCGTCGAGAACCACCCGTGGATCGACACGCTCGGCGTCCGCTACACGGTCGGCGTCGACGGAATCAGCCTGTTCATGGTCGCCCTCACGGCGTTGCTGTTCCCGATCGGGCTGGTGGCGTCACAGACCATCAGGGAGCGCCTGAAGTCGTACACGATGTGGATGCTCGTGCTCGAGTCCGCACTGCTCGGCGTGTTCCTCAGCCTCGATCTCGTCCTCTTCTTCGTGTTCTTCGAGATCGTGCTGGTCCCGATGTACTTCATCATCGCCGGATGGGGCCACGACCGGCGGGTGTACGCGGCGCTCAAGTTCTACCTGTACACCGCGCTCGGCTCGGCGTTCCTGCTCGTCGGCCTGCTGACGCTCGCTTTCCTGCACGCCCAGGACCACGTGCTCACATTCGACCTGCGCACGCTCACGGCGTGGGCGCCGGGCGGGCTGTCCGACGGCACGGCAAAGCTCCTGTTCCTTGCGTTCTTCGCCGCCTTCGCGGTGAAGGTGCCGCTGTTCCCGTTGCACACGTGGCTCCCCGACGCGCACACCGAGGCGCCGACGGCGGGGTCGGTGATCCTGGCCGGGGTCCTGTTGAAGATGGGGACGTACGGGTTCCTGCGCTTCTCGCTGCCACTGTTTCCGGACGCCAGCGTCTTCTTCGGCCCCTTGCTGCTGGTGCTGGCCACGATCGGGATCATCTACGGCGCGGTGGTGGCGGCGATGCAGCCGAACCTGAAACGCCTGATCGCCTACTCGTCGGTCGCGCACCTGGGGTTCGTCGTCCTCGGGATCTTCGCCCTCACCACCCAGGGCCTCGAGGGCGGGATCTTCACGATGATCAGCCACGGGCTCACGACGGGAGCGCTGTTCCTGCTCGTCGGGTTCCTGTACGACCGGCGTCACACGTTCAACATCGCCGACTTCGGCGGGCTCTGGAAGGCGGCGCCGATCTTCGGCGGGATCTTCCTCGCGGTCGCGTTCGCATCGATCGGCCTCCCCGGGTTCTCGGGCTTCATCGGCGAGTTCCTCGCGCTCATCGGCACGTTCATCGTCCACCGGCCGTACGCGATCATTTCGGTGGTCGGAGTGATCCTCGCCGCCGTGTATCTGCTGTGGGCGTACCAGCGCGCCTTCACGGGCGTGCCGACGGGTGAGAACGCCACGCTGCGCGACCTCAAGGTGCGCGAGCTCACGGCCGTCGTGCCGCTGCTCGCCCTCAGCCTCTTCCTCGGCATCTACCCCAAGCCGGTGATCGACCGGGTCGAGCCGTCGGTCCGGCGCGTGATCTGCAGCGTCGAACGGGGCAGCGACTACAAGGAGCCTGCGGTCGCGGTGCAACGGACGAAGCGCGGTGACTGCCGGCGCATGAACACACAGGAGCTGGCGGGTCGGTGATCGCCTCGCTGCTCACCCAGGCGAGCGACGTCCCGAACATCCGGACGCCATCGGTCGACTGGCTTGCCGTCTCGCCCGAGATCGCGCTCGCGGGCGCGGCGGTCGCGATCGTGCTCCTGCGATCGGTGATGCGACGAGGGCGCTGGGTGTACCCGGCGTCGCTCGTGCTCGCGTTCAGCGGTGTGACCGCGGCCGCTGCCCTGCTCGTCCGCCAGTGGCGCGAGGTCCAGGACCACGGCGCGATCACGACGATCGCGGGCATGCTCCGAGTCGACGGGTTCGGCGTGTTCCTCGGTGGCGTGGTCGTCATCGCGACGGTGCTCGCGCTGCTTCTGTCCGTGAGCTACATCGGGCGCGAGCGACTGGAAGGCGCCGAGTTCCTCGCGCTCGTGCTGCTCTCCGCCACCGGCATGCTCGCGATGACCACCGCCAACGATCTCATCATCGTGTTCCTCGCCCTCGAGATCCTGTCGATCCCGCTGTACGTGCTGGCCGCATTCGACCGCCGCCGGCTCGCGTCGCAGGAAGCCGGGATCAAGTACTTCGTGCTCGGCGCCTTCTCGTCGGCGGTGTTCCTCTACGGGGTCGCGCTCGTCTACGGCGCCACCGGGACCACCTCGCTGACGGGCATCTCCCGGTTCCTCGCCGCCAACACGCTCCTCGACGAGGGTGTGCTGCTCATCGGCCTCGCACTGCTACTGGTCGGCCTCGGCTTCAAGGTGGCGGCGGTGCCGTTCCACATGTGGACGCCCGACGTGTACCAGGGCGCGCCCACGCCGGTGACCGCGTTCATGTCGTCCGCCACCAAGGTCGCCGGCTTCGCCGCCCTGCTGCGCGTGTTCCAGGTGTCGTTCCCGCTGTTCCGGAACGACTGGCGTCCCGCCGTCGGCGCGCTCGCGATCCTGTCGCTCGCCCTCGGGAGCATCGCCGCCGTCGTGCAGACCGACGTGAAGCGCATGCTCGCGTACTCGTCGATCGCGCACGCGGGCTACATCCTCATCGGGTTCGCGGCCGCCGCCGTGGCCAACGACGGCGCGTCCGCCCGCGGGCTCCAGTCCGCACTCTTCTATCTCCTGGTGTACGCCTTCATGACCATCGGCGCGTTCGCCGTGGTCACGATGGTCGCCCGCTCGTCGCACGACGCCCGCCACACCCTGTCCGAGTACCGCGGGCTCGGGGCGAAACGGCCTGCGCTGGCGGCGCTGCTCGCGTTCTTCCTGCTCGCGCAAGCCGGCGTCCCGTTCACGGGAGGCTTCGTCGCCAAGCTGCAGGTGTTCGCGGCCGCGGTCGACGCCCGCGAGTACTACCTCGCCATCGCGGGCGTGGTCGCCGCCGTTGTCGCCGCGTTCTTCTACCTGCGGGTGGTGGTGACGATGTACACCGGCGCCGACGAGCCGGACGAGGCGCCCGAGCCCGGACGCCCGCCCATACGCGTCGACGCGCCCGCCGCCGTCGTGCTCGGCGTCACCGCCGCGTTCACGCTCGTGCTCGGCGTCCTTCCCGGCGCCTTCCTCGACCTCGCCAAGCACGCCACCTTCCTGCTGCGTTGATGCGTCCTTCACCCGGAACAATTCCGGGCCAGGGACGCATCATCAGGCGACGTCGGGGCGGCGGCGGAACCAGCGACGACGGGCGCGCTCACGGGGGCGGGCGCGCTCGGCCTCGTGCTCGTCGAGGGCCCGGCCGGCGAGGTGGTGCGCCTCCTCGATGAGCATCAGCGCGTCGGAGAAGTCGAACAGCTCGCGCTGGTCGGACGGGTTCGGGAGCACGACCACGTCGACCTCGGGTGGCGCGTGCCGCAGCTCGAGGTCGAACCGCTGGTTCCGGGAGATCGCGAACGCCCGTACCGCCACGTCGAGCGGGGAGCGCAGCCGCCGCTCGACCAGCGCGCCCGACACGTTGCAGACGTAGATCCGATCGGTCGGGCCGGCGAGCGCATGCCACAGCGGCACCGTGTTGGTCACGGCGCCGTCGACGAGAAGCCGGCCGTCGTGCTCGATCGGCGGGAAGAGGGCCGGGAGGGCGGTGCTCGCGAGCAGCGCCGGCCCGACCGGGCCGCAGGCGAACACGACCTCTTCGCCCGAGCTGAGGTCGGTGGCGACGACACGCAGCGGGACCTCGGTCTCGGAGAACGTCGGCGCCGTGTGCGCCCGATCGAGGATCGAGAGGAGCCCCTCGTTCGTGAACAAGTGATCGTCGCGGCGCAGCAGGTTCCACGCCCGGGCGAGCTTGCTTCCCTGGAACACCTCTCCCGAGCGGATCGACAGCCAGACGTCGGCGAGGTGCTCGACGCCGGCGACCGTCGGGTCGGTCGCGACGACCGCGCCGTTGAGCGCTCCCGCCGAGGTGCCGATCACCACGTCGGGGACGATGTCCCGCTCGAACAGCGCCCGCAGCATGCCGACCTGGCTGACGGCTTGATTGCCGCCTCCCGAGAGCACGAACGCGGTGCGCGGCCGGTCGGGCGCCGGGCGCATGCCTCGGGGCGTCGTCGCAGGAGTGCTCAAGTGGCGAACCTCTTGGGGCCGTCGCTCGGTCGCGGCGGCCTCATCTTGGTCGGGATCGGAACCGGCGTGAGGGACCATCGCCCGGGGTGAACGATCGCACATGACCCGCGATTCCCGACGCCACCGCGGTTCGGCGCTGGTCGCGCCGTTTGTAGCGCCGGAAATGGGCCGGTGTAGTGTCCGTTTGGGTCCTACTCCCGTGGCCGGGGGGTCGCGCGGTGACGACGTACTACCAGACCTATCTCGCGGGTCGCGGCTCTCGCCGGGGCCGCGGCGCTGATGTTCGGCGCCATGCTGGGCGTCGGTCGGTTGCTCCGTCCCACCCGACCGCAGGACGAGAAATACATCACCTACGAGGCCGGCTCGGACCCCGTCTCCGGCTTCGGCCAGTCGAACATCCGCTACTACGTCTACGCGCTGCTCTTCGTGATGTTCGACGTGGAGGCCGTGTTCATCTTCCCCTGGGCGGTCCGCCTCGAGGACCTGGGGGCGTTCGCGCTGGTCGAGATGGTCGTCTTCGTGGTGATCCTCACGCTGGGCCTCGTGTACGCCTGGCGCAAAGGGGTGCTTCGGTGGGCCTAGTCGAACGCGGCAGGGTGCCCAAGCCGCTCACGTGGCTGCTCAACTACAGCCGCAAGTACTCGCTGTGGATGTTCCAGTGGGGGCTCGCATGCTGCGCCATCGAGATGGGCGCCGCGCTCGCCAGCCCCCGCTACGACATGATGCGCCTCGGCGTCATCCCGTTCCCGGCCAGCCCCCGCCAGGCCGACCTCGTCGTGATCTCGGGCACCGTCACCGACAAGATGGCGCCCGCGATCAAGCGCCTGTACGAGCAGATGCCCGACCCCAAGTACGTGATCTCGATGGGCGCGTGCGCCAACTGCGGCGGCCCGTACTGGGACTCGTACTCGGTCACCAAGGGCGTCGACCAGATCATCCCCGTCGACGTGTACGTGCCGGGCTGCCCGCCGCGCCCCGAGGCGCTGCTCCAGGGCATCGTCCTGCTCCAGGAGCGCATCCAGCAGGAGGGCATCGGGAACGACGAGCTCAAGGCCCGCTGGACCGGGGAGCCGATCGTCGTTGGCTGACGACCTCGAGCGAGAGCAGAGCGGCGCCGCCGAGGAGGTGAGCGTCGAGCAGCAGCTCGCCCGCACGGACGAGCCGGCTGCCGCACGGGCAGGCGCGCGTCGACGCCGACGAGGCGGACGCGCCGCCGACCGACGAGCAGGCGGCCGGAGAATCACGCCCGCTCGACGACGTCGAGCAGGAGCTGCTGGCGCGCCTGGAGCGCGAGCTGGGTGACGGGGTCGTCGAGTCGGCCGACGCGTTCGGGATGCTCGTCGTGCGCGTGAAGCCCGACGCGTGGCGCCGGGCGGCCGAGGTCAGCAAGCGGGAGCTCGAGTGCGACTACCTGTCCTTCATCGCCGGCATCGACTGGCAGCCGGCGCCCCGCGAGGGCGACGAAGCCGGTGGTGACACGTCGTCACCGGTGCAGCCGACGGAGATGACCTTCGGGGTCGGTGGTTCGGCGGGCCGTATGCAGGTGTTCGCCCACGTCCAGTCCACGAAGCACCACTGGGGCGTCACGTTCAAGACCGACGTCGACGAGAGCGACCCGCATGCCGAGTCGTGGGTGGCGACGTACCCGGGCGCGGACTGGCACGAGCGCGAGTGCTGGGAGATGTACGGCGTCGTCTTCGACGGCCACCCGAGCCTCCGGCACCTCTATCTGCCGTCCGAGTTCGAGGGTCACCCGCTGCGCAAGGACTACCCGCTGCTCGCCCGGATCGTGAAGCCGTGGCCCGGTCTCGTCGACGTCGAGGCCATGCCGGGAGAGGACACGCCGACCGCGGAGAACGGTGAGGGCACTGCGTCTGCGGACGCCGACCCGTCGGCGGATGCCGACCGAGTGATGGTGCGGCACGCGGAGAAGGGAGATGGTTCGTGAGCGTCGACTTCGCCGTCGACCGGCAGGCGTGGCGTCACCTGGCCGACGCGCAGGTGAACGTCGAGCTCGACACCGGCGACATGATCCTCAACCTCGGCCCCCAGCATCCGGCCACGCACGGCACGCTGCGGCTCGTCGTCCGCCTCGACGGCGAACGCGTCGTCTCGGCCGACCCCGTCATCGGCTACATGCACCGCGGCTACGAGAAGCTCACGGAGTTCCGCACGTACCCGCAGATCACGACGCTCATCAACCGCATCGACTGGCTGTCGAGCTTCGCCAACGAGGTCCCGTTCATGCACGGCGCCGAGCTGCTCATGGGCATCGAGGCGCCGCCGCGCGCGCAGTACATCCGGACCATCCTCACCGAGCTGTCGCGCATCGCGACCTTCGTGCTCTTCCTCGGCGAGATGGGCCTCCAGGTCGGTGCGCTCACGCCGCCGTTCTACGGGTTCCGCGACCGCGAGCACGTGCTCAACCTCATCGAGGCGGCGACCGGCGGTCGGTTCCATCCCAACTTCAACCGCATCGGCGGCCTGAAGGACGACCTCCCGTGGGGCTGGGTCAACGAGTGCCGCAACGCGATGAAGGTCGTGTTCGACGCGTGCAACACGCTGGAAGAGCTCGTCGCCGAGAACGAGATCTTCCAGGGTCGCACCCGCTCGATCGGCATCATCCCGCCCGAGGTCGGCGCCGGGTACGGCGTCTCGGGCTCGAACCTGCGGGCGTCCGGCGTCGACTGGGACCTGCGACGCGACGGCAAGCCGTATCTCGTGTACCCCGATCTCGACTTCAAGGTGTGGACGCACCCCGACGGCGACTCGTACTCGCGGTACTGGGTCCGTCTCCAGGAGACGCGTGAGGCGGCGCGCATGGTCGTGCAGATGCTCGACCGGATCCCGTCCGGGCCGATCATGGCGAAGGTGCCGCGCATCATCAAGGTGCCCGAAGGCGAGGTCTGGGTCGAGACGGAGAACCCGCTCGGCCAGATGGCGTACTACGTGATCTCGAAGGGTGCGACGGGCCCGTTCCGCGTGAAGATCCGCTCGGCGTCGTTCAGCAACGTGTCGATCCTGCCGTGGCTGCTGCGCGGCGTGTACGTGCCCGACGTGATCACGATCCTCGGCAGCCTCTACTTCATCCTGGGGGACATCGACCGGTGAGCGTCGTCGGGCTCGAAGTCGGCTGGGGCACGATCCTGGCGATCAAGACGGTCGTCGTGCTGGCGATCATCCCGCTCGGCGCGATCATCCTCGGTTACACGTTCCTGCTGAAGATGATGGCGCACATGCAGAGCCGTCTCGGCCCGATGGACCCCGGCGGGTTCCACGGCTGGTTCCAGCTCTTCGGCGACGGCATCAAGTTCATCCAGAAGGAAGACGTGATGCCGGCGAAGTCCGACCGGCGCATCTTCGCGATCGCGCCCGCCGTCGTCGTCATCTCGACGTTCCTCGTGTTCCTCGTGCTCCCGACGGGTCCCGACCTGGTCGTCAGCGACCTCGACGTCGGCGTGTTCTACGCGCTGGCGGTGTCGAGCCTCGCCGTCGTCGGGGTGCTCATGGCGGGGTGGGCGAGCGCCAACAAGTTCGCCCTGCTCGGCGCGCTACGCGCCGCCGCCCAGCTCATCGCGTACGAGCTGCCGCTGCTGCTGGCGGTGGTCGGCGTCGTCGTGATGGCGGGCACGATGAGCCTCCAGGGCATCGTCGGGGCGCAGCAGAACGGCTCGATCTTCGGGTGGGACGGGATCGGCCTCCCCTACGTCTTCCCGCAGATCATCGGCTTCGTGCTCTTCCTCGTCGCTGCCCAGGCCGAGCTCACCCAGACGCCGTTCGACATGCCCGTCGCCGAGAGCGAGCTCGTCGCCGGCTACATGGTCGAGTACACGGGCTTCCGGTTCCTCTTCTTCTTCATCGGCGAGTTCGGCACCGCCTTCGCCTTCGCCGGCCTCGCGGCCACGCTGTTCCTCGGCGGCTGGGCGATCCCGCACGTGACGGATCCGGGCTGGTCGAACGTGCTCGGCCCGATCGTGCTGCTCACCAAGGTGATGCTCGTGGCGTTCCTCATGTTCTGGGTTCGATTCACGTACCCGCGCCTGCGCGAGGATCAGCTCCAAGCGGTGGCGTGGAAGTTCCTGATCCCGATCGGCCTCGCGAACATTCTCATCACCGGCGCGTTGAAGGTGGCGTTCTAGATGCCCAAGCTCCCGAAACCCAAGGCTCCGGGGCTCATCGGCGGCCTCGGCGTCACGTTCAAGACGATGCTCAAGGGCGCCGTCACCGTGCAGTACCCGCACGAGCGGGAGGACCCGCCGCCCCGGGCACGCGGTGTCATCGCGCTCAAGGAGGAGAACTGCACGGTCTGCATGCTCTGCGCCCGGCAGTGTCCCGACTGGTGCATCTACATCGAAGGGCACAAGGAGAAGCGACCGCCGCGGCGTGAGGGCGGCCGCGAGCGGTCGGTCAGCCTCCTCGACCGCTTCGACATCGACTACGCGCTCTGCATGTACTGCGGGATCTGCGTGGAGGTGTGCCCGTTCGACGCCCTGTTCTGGAGCCCGGAGTACGAGTACTCCGAGGCCAACATCGCCGACCTCCTGCACGACAAGGAGAAGCTCGGCGAGTGGATGGAGACCGTCCCCGAGCCGGAGCCGCTGGAAGTCGGCGCCGAGTCCGGCAAGAAGTAGCGAGCAGGACGCCGGCATGACCGCACAGAACGTCGCCTTCTGGGTGCTCGCGATCGCGATGGGCGCCGGTGCCATCGGCGTCGTCCGGTCGAAGAACATCGTGCACTCGGCCCTGTTCCTCATCGTCGTACTGGTCGGCGCGGCGGCGCAGTACATCGTGCTGCTCGCCGAGTTCGTCGGGATCACGCAGTTCTTCATCTACATCGGCGCGATCGCCGTGCTGTTCCTCTTCGGCATCATGCTGACGCGCGCGCCGATGCGCTCCGGCGACTTCGACAACGACCAGCGATGGCCGGCCGCGATCGTCGCCCTCTTCCTCTTCGGCGTGCTGATCGCGCTGCTCGTGAACGCCTTCGGTCACGACGACATCAAGCTCTCCGACGCCCTGTTGCGGGCGAGCCGGACGGGGCCGGTCGCCGACTCGATCTTCCGGAACTTCGTCGTCCCCTTCGAGGTCGTCTCGATGCTGCTGCTCGCCGCGCTCGTGGGAGCCGTGGTCATCGCGCGGAGGGACTGACCATGGCGCTGAACCAATACCTCATCCTCAGCGCGTTCCTGTTCTGCACGGGCGTCTACGGCGTGCTCGCCCGCCGGAACGGCGTGATGGTGTTGCTCTCGGTCGAGCTCATGCTCAACGCCGTCAACATCAATCTCGTCGCCTTCGCCGCGTTCACGAAGCAGGTCTCGGGCCAGGTGTTCGCGCTGTTCGTGATCACGATCGCGGCGGCCGAGGTGGGCGTCGGCCTGGCGATCGTGCTGCTGATCTACCGCAACATGCACAGTCCGGACCTCGACCGCGTCGACCAGCTGAAGGGCTGAAACCGGGAATGCTGCGGAACGCGTGGATCATCCCGTTGCTGCCTGGGCTCGGCTTCGTCGCGGTGCTGTTGTTCGGGAAGCGGCTGCCGCGCAAGGGCGCCGAGCTCGCCGTCGCCACCGTCGGCGCCTCGTTCGTGCTGTCGTGCATCGCCGCGGTCCAGTGGATCCAGCGCGTGGACGACCACCCGGGCAAGGAGGCGGCGGGCGGGTTCGGACGCGCGCTCCTCCCGACGCAGGAGGGTGGCGTCACGGCGGTCGAGCGCAGTTTCACGTGGTGGCAGAACTCGAACGTGAAGTTCGGCGTCGGCATCCACGTGGACGGACTCGCCGTGATGATGCTGTTCATGGTCACGCTCGTGTCGTTCCTCGTCCACGTGTACTCGACGAGGTACATGAAGGGCGACCGCAGGTACACGCACTACTTCGCGCTCCTCAACCTGTTCACGGCTTCGATGCTGCTCCTGGTCGTGGCCGACAACACGCTCATGCTGCTCGTCGCCTGGGAGCTCGTCGGCGTGTGCTCGTTCGTGCTCATCGGCCACTGGTGGGAGGAGAAGCCGAACTCGGACGCCGCCGTCAAGGCGTTCCTGACGACGCGCACCGGCGACGTCGGTCTCATGATCGGCGTCATCGTGTTGTTCTTCGCCGCCGGCACGTTCGACATCGCGGTGATCAATGCCAAGGCGCTCGACGGCGGCATCGGCCACACGCTGCTCGTCGTGAGCGCAGCGTGCCTCCTCATCGGGATCATCGGCAAGAGCGGCCAGTTCCCGTTGCATACGTGGCTGCCCGACGCCATGGCAGGCCCGACGCCCGTCTCGGCGCTCATCCACGCCGCCACGATGGTGGTCGCCGGCGTATACCTCGGCGCCCGCCTCTACCCCGTCTTCTTCCGCGGTTTCTCGATCGGCGACGGTGGCCTGAACGCGATGGCACTCATCGGCGGCATCACGATCCTCATCGGGGCGGTGCTCGCGTTCGTGCAACGCGACATCAAGAAGGTGCTCGCGTACTCGACGATCAGCCAGCTGGGCTACATGGTGATGGCGCTGGGCGTCGGAGCATGGGTCGCGGCGATCTTCCACCTGTTCACGCACGCGTTCTTCAAGTCGCTCCTCTTCCTCGGGGCGGGGTCGGTCAGCGAGTCCGGATCGCACCACAGCTTCGACATGAAGGACGACATGGGCGGACTGCGCAAGTACATGCCGATCACGTTCACGACGTTCGTCATCGGCTCGCTCGCGCTGGCGGGCATCTTCCCGCTCGCCGGGTTCTGGTCGAAGGACGAGATCCTCGTCACCGCCGGACAGACCGGCTACGACGCCTTCCTGTACATCGGTCTGATCGGAGCGTTCCTGACCGCGGCCTACATGACCCGCTGCGTGTATCTCACGTTCTTCGGCGAGTTCCGCGGGCATGGCGAGCCCCACGAGTCGCCGCCGACGCTCACCGTTCCGCTCATCGTGTTGGCCGCCGCCTCCGTCGGCGCCGGGTTCTTGAACGCCCAGCCTCTCGGCATCGAGAAGTTCCGAGACTGGTTCGAGGCCGGCGTCTCGCTCCCGGCGCTGCAGCACCCCGACTTCGACACCGTCAAGGCGGTCATCGCGGTGACGATCGCCGTCGTCGGGATCGGGATCGCCGCCTACCTGTGGTTCCAGCGCGAGGAGCTCGGGCCGTTCCGCAACCTCACGAAGCGGAACGCGGCCGCCCGGGCCGGCTACCGGTTCCTCGAGAACAAGTACTACCTCGACGATCTGTACGAGAACGTCATCGTGGGCGGGATCAAGGGCCCGATCGCCCGCGCGAGCTACTGGGTCAACCAGCACGTGATCGACGGGCTGGTCAACGCCGTCGGCCGCGGCACGGCCGCCGTGGCCCGCGAGACGTACGACGTCCTCGACCAGAAGGTCGTGGACGGCGCCGTGAACGGCCTGGCGGAGACGACCGGCGAGACCGGCGGGCTGCTCCGCTACGTGCAGTCGGGACGCGTGCAGCGCTACGCGCTCACGCTCTTCGCGGCGGTCGGGGCCCTCAGCCTCGCGCTCTGGCTCGTCTACTAGTCGTCTACTAGCAGGAGAGGAACGTGGACTGGTTCGACTCGTGGGCCGTGACCCTGGCGGTCTTCCTCCCGGCCGCGGGTATGGCGCTCGTGCTCGTCATCCCGAAGACACAGGAACGGGCGCTCAAGCTGGCCGCCCTGGGGACGACGCTCGCGACGCTCGCCGTCGGGGTGGGGATGCTCGCACGGTTCGACTACGACCGGACCGGGCTCCTTCAGTTCCAGGTGAACAAGTCCTGGATCGACGTCATTCACAGCCGCTACCACATGGGCGTCGACGGCATCTCGCTGCCGTTGCTCGTGATGACGATGCTCATCACGGTGATGTGCGTCATCTACTCGTGGGACCACTTCCCGGATCCGCGCACGCCGAAGGCCTTCCTGGCGCTCATCCTGCTGCTCGAGACGGGCATGAACGGCACGTTCTGCGCCCAGGACCTGATCCTGTTCTTCATCTTCTTCGAGCTCGTCCTCCTGCCGATGTTCTTCATGATCGGCGTCTGGGGCGGGCCCAACCGCGAGTACGCGTCGATCAAGTTCTTCCTGTTCACGCTGTTCGGCTCGGCGCTCATGCTGTTGAGCTTCCTGGCCCTGTTCTTCCTCTCCGATCCGCAGACCTTCGACATCCCGCGCCTCGCCGCCCAGGGCGGCGTCGGCATCGTCGCGAGCACGCAGAACCTGATCTTCGTCGGGTTGTTCCTCGGCTTCGCGATCAAGGTGCCGATGTTCCCGTTCCATACGTGGCTGCCCGACGCGCACACCGAGGCGCCGACGGTGGGCTCGGTGCTGCTGGCGGCCGTCCTCCTGAAGCTCGGCGCGTACGGCTTCATCCGGATCGCGCTGCCGATCCTGCCCCAGGCCGCGCACGACTGGGCCCCCTGGATCGGGCTTCTCGCCGTGATCGGGATCATCTACGGCGCGTTGTGCTGCCTCGCGCAGCGCGACATGAAGAGACTCATCGCGTTCTCGTCGGTTGCGCACATGGGCTTCATCATGCTCGGTATCGCCACCCTGACGAACTTCGGCATCAACGCCGCCATCTTCGGGATGGTCGCCCACGGCCTGATCACCGGCATGCTGTTCTTCCTGGCGGGTTCGGTGCAGGAGCGCTACGAGACACGCGAGATCAGCCGGCTCGGCGGGCTGCTCGTCCAGGCGCCCCGGCTGGGCTGGATATTGGGGTTCTGCGCGATGGCGTCGCTCGGGCTCCCGGGGCTGGCCGGGTTCTGGGGCGAGTTCCCCGCCATGCTGTCCGCGTACAACCCGGCCGCGGGGATCTCCCAGATCACTTTCCGCGTGTACATGGTCGTGGCCGCGATCGGCACGGTGCTCGCCGCCGGCTACCTGCTGTGGATGTTCCAGCGGGTGGCGATGGGCAAGGTGAAGTCGGAGTTCGAGCACGCACACGTGCACGACGTGCATTGGCCCGAGTGGCTCGCGTGGACGCCGCTGCTCATCGGCATCGTCGTGCTCGGCATCTATCCGAACCTCATCTTCCGCATTACCGACGGTGCGGTCACCAATCTCGCCCAGGGCATGGCGAGAGCGCTCGGATGAGCACTACGTGAACCCGGTCTTCGACTATCACGCACTCGCGCCCGAGCTGATCCTCACGGCGACGATCGTCGTCGTGCTCGTCGCCGACTTCTTCTTCCGCGACCGGGAGCGGTTCCAGACGTCGCGCATCGCGACCATCGGCGTGCTCGCGGCTCTCGTGCCGATTCTCACCCTCGCTGCGGACGGCACGACACGCACGATGTTCGGCGGCGCGTACGTGGTGGACGACTACGCCCTCGCCCTGAAGGGCTTCTTCCTGCTCGTTGCGTACATCACGCTGCTCGTCTCGGTCGACTACATCGGCGAGGGCGACTACTACCAGGGCGAGTACTACTTCCTACTGCTCAGTTCCGTGCTCGGCATGGTCGTGATGGCGTCGGCCCGCGATCTGATCACGATCTTCGTGGCGCTCGAGCTGATCTCCGTCCCGACGTACGTGCTCGCCGGCTGGCGGAAGCACGACACGAAGTCGAACGAGGCCGCGATCAAGTACTACCTGTTCGGGGTGCTGTCGTCGGCCGTGATGCTGTACGGCATGTCGTTCATCTTCGGGCTCTCCGGCTCGACCTTGCTCAGCGAGATCGGCAAGTACGCTTCCCGGCCCGACCTGCCCCCGCTGTTCGCGGTGGCGATCTTCCTCACCCTCGTCGGGTTCGCGTTCAAGATCAGCGCGGTGCCGTTCCACTTCTGGGCACCGGACACGTACGAGGGCGCCCCGACCCCCGTGACCGCGTTCCTGTCGGTGGCGTCGAAGGCGGGCGGCTTCGTCGCCATCCTCAGCCTCATCTACTTCGGCTTCTTCGGTACGCAGGAGGCGTGGCAGCCGGTGCTGTGGGCGCTGGCGGCGGCGTCGATGACGCTCGGGAACCTCACTGCGCTACGCCAGACCAACATCGTCCGCATGCTGGCGTATTCGTCGATCGCGCAAGGAGGGTTCATCCTCGCCCCGCTGGCGGTGGCGGCGGACGGTAACGCAGCCCGTTCCGCGTTCGAGGCGGTCGTGATCTACCTGCTCATCTACGGCGCGATGAACCTGGGTGCGTTCGCGGTCGTGATCGCCGTCGCGCGGCGCACCCGATCGGGAGAGATCGCCTCGTACTCGGGTCTCGGGCAGACGGCGCCGGTCCTGGCGCTGCTGATGTCCGGGTTCCTCTTTGCGCTGGCCGGGATCCCGCCGCTGGCGGGCTGGTTCGCCAAGTTCGTGATGTTCCGAGCCATCTTCGACGCCGGGACGGCGTCCGCGTACACGCTCGGTGTGATCGCGGCCGTGAACTCGGTGATCGCGCTCTTCTATTACGCCGGGGTGGCGAGGCGCATGTGGTTCCGTGATCCGTCCGAGGCCGGCGTCGAGAGCGTTCCGGCACGGACGCCGCCCGCGCTCGGCATCGCGCTCGGCCTCTCGGCTGCCGTCGTCGTCGTCATCGGCATCTACCCCCAGCTGTTCGCCCGGATCGGCGAGGTGGCGTTCCCGGGCTGACGCCGCGACTCGTTCTCGGCAGGCAAACGCTCGCATAGCGTGCCTTTCCATGCCGAGAACGGAAGGCGACCTCGCCGAGCGCATCGCCGAGCGCATCCGGCGCGAGGGGCCGATTCCGTTCGACCGCTACGTCGACGCCGCCCTGTACGACGAGGACGGCGGGTTCTTCGCCCGCGGTGGCGGCGCGGGACGCGCCGGGAGCGACTTCGTCACGAGCCCCGAGGTGGGCGTGCTGTTCGCAGCGCTGGTGGCGAGACACCTGGACCGGGCGTGGACCGAGCTCGGCCGGCCCGATCCGTTCGTCGTGGTGGACGCCGGCGCCGGGCGCGGACGCCTCGCCGCCGACGTCCTGCGGGCCCGGCCCGAGTGCGCGCGAGCGCTCCGCTACGTGCTCGTCGAGCGCTCCGCCGCTCTGCGCGCCGCGCAGCGCGACCTGCTCACCCTCGAGCCAGCGGATCGCGCCTTCGGCCCCGCCGTTCGGGAGGAGCCCGACGAGGCGCCGCGGCCGATCGAGGGGATCGGCCCGATCGTGACCTCGTTGCCCGAGCTTCCCGCCTTGGAGTTGGCGGCGGGCGTCGTGGTCGCGAACGAGCTGCTCGACAACCTGCCGTTCCGGGTCGTAGAGCGCACCGGCGGCGGGTGGGCCGAGGTGCGGGTCGGGATCGGAGATCGCGGCTTCGTCGAGGTCATCGTTCCGGCGTCTCCCGAGGTCACCGTTGCCGCCGACGGCGTCGCCGGCGACGATCCGATCCCCACCGGGGCGCGCCTCCCCGTCCCCGCGGGCACGGTCGAGTGGGTCGAAGACTGCGCGCGCGTGCTGCGGAGCGGCTTTCTCGTCGTCATCGACTACGCCGACACCGCGGCGTCCATGGCGGCTCGCGGGCAGGGCGAGTGGCTCCGCACCTATCGCGGGCACCAGCGGGGCGGGTCGCCGCTCTCCGATCCCGGAGCACAGGACATCACGTCCACGGTGGCGGCGGAGCACCTCGTCGCCCACGCCATGCGCGCCGGCTTCCGGCTCGTCGAGCAGCGCACCCAGGCGGAGTGGCTCAGCGCTCTCGGGATCGACGAGCTCGTCGACGACGCCCGCGGGCTGTGGCGCGAGCGCGCCGCGGTGGGGGACCTCGAGGCGCTGGCCGCTCGCAGCCGGGTGAGCGAGGCCGCCGCCCTCACCGACCCGTCCGGCCTCGGCGCCCACTCCGTGTTCGTGTTCGCGAAGGGCTAGGTACCCGCGGGCACGAGACGCCAACGGCCGGGTTCGTCGCCCGGCACGATCGTCCCCGCGCCGGGGCTCGCCCAGAGTGGGCCGATGAGGAGTGTGTTCTCGGCGGCCGCGCGCCGAGGAGAGCCTGCGCGCGTCTGCGCGGCCAGCTCGATGTCCTCGTCGAGCCCGGCGCGGGGCTCGGGCGAGAAGACCTGCGCCGGGTGCAGGAACAGATGGCCGACCACGACCGCGTCGTCGCCCGGTGGCTCCGATGCGAACGAACCGGTGTCCGCGCGAGTGGCCGGGTGCCGGCTCGGTCGCGACTTCGCCTGCGATCGTTCCGCCCCGCTCGTTGACCAGGCCCCGGTCGACGAGCACCTGGTACGCCTCGACGCCCGGGAGCTTTCCCGCCTGCAGGGCGGCGATCTCCTCGGGAGCGATCACATACGTCGCGTTCGGGAACGCCGGAACCTCCCCGTGGCGGGTCGGACGGGTGTTGGCGCCGACACCGTCGATGTGGGTGTCGATCACCACGTCGACCGATTCCGGCGCGAAGCCGGCGGCCGTGAGGCGACCGAGCAGGCGGTCGATCTGCGCGCCGGCCTCCGGTGTCGTGCGGTCGGCTTCGGTGAACACGAGCCACGGATCGACCACGACCCGCGCGCCCGGCGTGTCGACGGCGAGCGCGCACGACCCGACGCGCAGGTCGAAGGCGTCGGTGACGAACGACGGCGACAGCCACGGCGCCCCGGCACGGAGGGTCGCGGTCGTCGCCTCGTCCTGCGGCACCACGAGCTCGAAGCTCTCGTCGGCGACACGCGTGATCGTCGTGTCGCCGACCCGCCACCGGATCACCCGCGCAACCTACCCGTCACCCGGCCAGGCGCCCGGCCGAGATACGGAGCCCGGCGCGCGGCGGGGGGAGCGCCGCGCGCCGGCTCGCATCAGCTCGGCTCTTGGAGGATGCCGATGCGGTGACCTTCGGGATCGGTGACCATGGCGATCGTCGGTCCGTCCGGGGCCGTCGGCGTCGGCGGCTGCACGACCTTGGCACCGAGCTTCTCGGCCTGCCGGAGCCGGGACTCGAGGTCCGGGACCTGCACGTAGAACGACACGTACTCGGTGTCGGCCCCGGCGAAGATCCCACCCTGGACCCCGCCGCTGCCGCCGGTGTCGACCATGCCGTAGCCCGTGGGGTTGTCGGCGTTGACCTTCCAGTGGAAGAGCTCGGTGTAGAACTTCGAAAGGGTGTCGAAGTCGCGCCCGGCGACCTCGAACCACACGACGGGTTCGCCCATCTCGATTCCTCCTGTCTCGGACTCTCGTTCGTTAGGGACAGGGTGGACGGCGGCGGCGACAACCCCCTGTCGGGGTTTCCGCCGGACAGACGTGACCCGCGTCGCAGATAGCCTGACCCGGGCAGCCAGCGACGGAGGGGGAAGCGATGCCGGAAGCCACCATCGAAGCGCTGCTCGCCGAAGGCCGGACGTTTCCGCCGCCGCCCGAGTTCAAGAAGACGGCGCTCGTCACGGACGCCGAGATCTACGACGAGGCGGAGCGTGACTTCGAGGGCTTCTGGGCCCGCCAGGCCGCCGATCTCCTCGACTGGAGCGAGGAGTGGCACACGATCCTCGAGTGGAACCTGCCGTTCGCGAAGTGGTTCGTCGGCGGGAAGCTCAACGTCAGCGTCAACTGCCTCGACCGCCACGTGGACGCCGGCCACGGCGACCAGGTCGCGTACCACTGGGAGGGCGAGCCCGGTGACACCCGCACGATCACGTACGCGCAGCTGCTCGACGAGGTGCAGCGCGCCGCCAACGCCCTGACGTCGCTCGGCATCAGGAAGGGCGACCGCGTCAACATCTACCTCGGCATGGTCCCGGAGCTGCCGATCGCGATGCTCGCGTGCGCGCGCGCATCGGCGCCCCGCACTCCGTGGTGTTCGGCGGCTTCTCGGCCGAGGCGCTGCGTGACCGCATCAACGACGCCGAGGCGCGGCTGCTCATCACGGCCGACGGCGCCTGGCGCCGCGGCGCGGTGGTCCCGCTCAAGGAGAGCGCCGACACGGCGATGGCCAAGACGGCGTCGATCGAGCGGTGCCTCGTCGTGCGACGCACCGGGCAGGACGTCCCGATGCAGGACGGCCGCGACGTCTGGTGGGACGAGCTGGTTCCCGGCCAGCCCGCCGAGTGCCCGGCCGAGCCGATGGACTCGGAGGACCTTCTCTATCTCCTCTACACCAGCGGGACGACCGCCAAGCCCAAGGGGATCATGCACACGACGGGCGGCTACCTCACGCAGGTGGCCTGGACCCACCGGAACGTCTTCGACCTCAAGCCCGACTCCGACGTGTACTGGTGCGCGGCCGACGTCGGCTGGGTCACGGGGCACTCGTACATCGTCTACGGGCCCTTGGCGAACCGCACCACCAGCGTGATGTACGAGGGCACGCCCGACTTCCCCGACAAGGACCGGCTGTGGTCGATCATCGAGCAGTACGGGGTGACGATCCTCTACACCGCGCCCACGGCCATCCGCAGCTTCATGAAGTGGGGCACCGAGTACCCGGAGAAGCACGACATGTCGTCGCTCCGGCTCCTCGGCACGGTGGGCGAGCCCATCAACCCCGAGGCGTGGGTCTGGTACTGGCAGCACATCGGCGGCGGCCGGTGCCCGGTGGTCGACACGTGGTGGCAGACGGAGACGGGCGCCATCCTCATCAGCCCGCTGCCCGGCGGCACGACGCTGAAGCCCGGGAGCGCCACGTTCCCACTCCCCGCCATCGGGGCGGACGTGGTCGACGACAAGGGCCACCCGGTGCCCGTCCCCGGCGGCGGCTACCTCGTGCTCACGCGCCCGTGGCCCTCGATGATGCGCGGTATCTGGGGCGATCCCGAGCGATACCGCGACACGTACTGGAGCCGGTTCCCCGGGAAGTACTTCGCCGGCGACGGCGCCAAGCGCGACGACGAGGGCTACTACTGGCTGCTCGGGCGCGTCGACGACGTCATGCTCGTGAGCGGGCACAACATCTCGACCGCCGAGGTCGAGCACGCCCTGGTCGGGAACACGATGGTCGCCGAGGCGGCCGTCATCGGACGGACCGACAAGACGACGGGTCAGTCGATCAGCGCGTTCGTGATCCTGCGCGCCGGCAACGAGCCGAGCGACGAGCTCGCCGCCCAGCTGCGCGACCACGTGGCGGACACGATCGGGCCGATCGCCAAGCCCAAGACCGTGCTGTTCACCGAGGAGCTGCCCAAGACCCGCTCCGGCAAGATCATGCGGCGGTTGCTGCGCAACGTCGCCGAGGACGAGCAGCTCGGCGACACCACCACGCTCGCCGACCCGACCGTGGTGGAAGGGATCAAGGATCGCTACCTCTCGACCCAGGGCGCCGGCGACGAGGAGTGAGCCAGCCCGTTCCCGAGCACTGGACCTGGCGCGACGGGCCCGTCCCGGGCGGACCGGCGGTAGTGGTCGACCTCGACGGCGTGCTCTCCGACGCCGCCAGCCGGCAGCACTACCTCGAGGCGCCGCGCCGCGACTGGCGCGCCTTCTTCGACGCGTGCGGTGACGACGCAGTCATCGAGGAGGTCAAGGTGCTCCTCGACCTGCTCGACCCGACGCTGGCGATCGTGCTGCTCACGGCGCGACCGGAGCGCGTCCATCTCCTGACGGAGGCGTGGCTGCACCGGTACCAGATCAGGTGGGACGTGCTCGTGATGCGCCCGTGGGGCGAGTACGACGTGTCTCGCGACTTCAAGCGGTACTCGGTCGGGGAGTTCCGCCGGTACGGCTTCGACCTCCAGCTTGCGATCGAGGACGACCGCCGCAACGTCGAGATGTTCCGCGCCGAAGGAATTCCCTGCATCTACTTCCACTCCGGCTATTACGACTGACGCCGCGACCACCTGGGAATTCGTGGTGGTCCTGGCTGCCCGCGCAGCGCCGGTACGGATGACAGAACTTGGAGCGGCGGCCAGACTCTGCCGATGACCGACGCGCCCGAGACTCGATTCGCGTGGCTCGGGGAGGATCGGATTGCGTATCAGGTGCTGGGTGAGGGACCGGTCGACCTGGTCATCTGTCATTCGGTGGGCGACTGCATCGATCTCCACTGGGACTGGCCTCCGTTTGCGGACTTCCTGCGCTCCCTCGCGTCGTTCAGCCGGGTGATCATGTTCGATCGACGAGGATCAGGGTCGTCGGATCCGGCATCGGGGGAGACGCTTTCGAGCTGGGAGGCCTGGGCCGAGGATGCGCGGGCGGTGCTCGACACCGTCGGCTCCGAGCGGGCGGTGCTCCATGGCGGGATGGACTCCGGGGTCGCTGCGATTCTCTTCGCGGCTACCCACCCCGACCGGACCCAGGGCCTGATCCTTGGCGGCACGACGGCCCGGTTCTTGCGCGACACCGACTATCCGTGGGGGCTCTCGCAGGCCGAAGCGGATCGTGGCATCGAGCTCCTCGAACAGATGTGGGGGACCGATGACCTGGCCGCGGCCGGAATGCCGGACGCGGCGCGTGACCCGGCGTATCGCCGTTTCTTCGCCCGGCAGTTCCGGTTGTCGCTCAACCGCAGGGACGCGGCCGCCTACTTCCGGTGGGTGCAATCGACGGATGTACGCGAGGTGCTGCCGTCGCTTCGGGTTCCGACGCTCGTGGTGTACCGCGAGGACTTCAAGGGGATCCCGACCGAGAGCGGACGGTATCTGGCGGAACACATTCCGGGGGCGCGCTTCGTGCTGGTTCCCGGCGCCGACGGCGCGTTGTTCAGCGAGCCCACCGAGGAGACTCTCCAACACATCGAGGAGTTCCTGCTCGGGCTGCGCGGCGCGGCGGAGCCGGACCGGGCTCTCGCCGCGATCCTGTTCACCGACATCGTCGGGTCGACCGAACGGGCCGCAGCAGTTGGTGACCGTGCGTGGCGGAACCTCATCGAGAGTCACGACGTCGTGGTCCGCACGATCGTCGCCCAGCACCAGGGCCGGCTCATCAGAACGACGGGCGACGGGATGCTCGCCACCTTCGACGGTCCGGGACGTGCCATCCGCTGCGCGACCGCATTGCGCGACGCCCTCCGGCCGCTGGGACTCGAGATTCGCGCCGGGCTGCACACAGGTGAAATCGAGTTCACCGGCGCCGAGATCGCCGGGATCGGTGTCCACATCGCGGCCCGCGTCCTCGAGCACGCCGCGCCGGGACAGCTGCTGACCTCCGCCGCGGTGCCGATGCTCGTCGCGGGATCCGGGATCGAGTTCGAGGACCGCGGCGAGCGCAACCTCAAAGGCGTGCCGGGGACGTGGCGCCTGTTCGGTGTTCTCGACTGACTCGGCCAGGCTGCAGTTACTCGGCCGGGTCGCCCCTCAGTCCCTTCGGGCGTCGCGGCGCTCGGTACGACGACGGTGACGGCGCAGCACGCCGACCCCGAACCACACGAGTGCTCCGATCAACGCAGACACGAGGATGAGCAGCCACAGCGGCCAGGTGAAATTCCAGAACAAGAAGTCGACCGTGACGTCCTCGGTGTTCTGAATCATGAAGACGAGCAGCGCCCCGACTCCCGACAAGGAGGCGATGGCGCCCCCGCTGAGTCGACGCCTTTGCGCTGCCGCGTCGCTGGTGGATCCGACCGGACGCTGACCCTCGTACGCCATGACGCTTCCCCCCTGAACGTGGTCAGTTCCTTGGGAGTGTAGCACTTCGCCGACGTTTGGCGGTCCTGGCTAGGACGGGTGGGACCGAAAAAGTCGATGAGCAGTTGCGTGACGCGCTCAGCCTCGTCGTGATGGACCCAGTGCGACGCGTCGGGAAGGCGCTCGACGCGGTCGAGGTTGGGTACGTCATCGTGTTCGGGCTCGGCGAGATCGGGGCCGAGGTAGCGTCGCGCTCGCCCCAAATGACGAGTGTGGGCGCCGAGATCGGGCGCAGCGTCACTTCGGCGGCCTTCGGCGACTGCCGCACCGACGACCGGTAATAATTGATCATCCCGGTTGCTGCGCCCTCCTGCGACCACGCCTCGAGATATCGATCGATCTCCTCCGCCGTGTATTCCGGGTTCGCGTCCTCCAGAAAGTGCCGGAAGAAGTGCCAGTTGTTCGCGTGCACGACGCTTTCGGGCAGCTTCGGAAGGTCGAAGAAGAAGAAGTACCAGGACTTTCGGAGCTGGCCCGGGTGGTGCAGTCCCTGCGAGAGCTTCCGCGGATGGGCCGCATTGAGGATGGCCATCCGGTCCACGATCTCTGGGTTGCTCATCGCGGTGGCCCAGGCGACGCTTCCGCCCCAGTCGTGGCCCACGAGGAACGCTGACTCGGCACCACGTTCTTGAACGAGTGCGCGGATGTCGGCGGTCAGATGGTCGTTGTCGTAGGCCTTCACGTCGGCCGACCGCGACGACAGGTTGTAGCCCGCATGTCGGGTGCGACGACGCGAAAGCCCGCGTCCGCGAGTGGCTTGATCTGCAGCCGCCAGCCGAACCAGAACTCCGGGAAGCCGTGCAGCAGAACGACCAGCGGCCCTTCACCCACCTCGACGTAATGCAAGCTCACGTCGCCGACGTCGGCGTAACCCTCACGAAGCTCTGTCCCGCCCAAATCCATATCCGTGAGGCTTCTCCTGCCGTCCGGTCCTGTCAACTGCCAGCCGGGCGCTTCATGCGCGCCCTCTCGGCGCTTCTGAGTGCGCGGGAGCGACCCGTATCGGGCAATCGGGGGCGCTCCGCCTGATGGGCTGAGTACGGTCGAGGAGTGAGACTGTTCGTGATCGGCATCGCTTGGAGGGCAAGACGACTGTCGCTCGCCATCTCCGAGAGTGCTCGGACCTGAACGTCGTGGACATGGACGACCGATCGGGCGTCTCAATGGCGGCGTCTGGCCCGACATCCCAACCAAGAACAAAGTGGTGCTCCCCAAGGTTCTCCCCGAGGTGCGAGCAATTCTGATGTCGTGCTGTTTGGGTCACTGGACGTCGAGCAACGCAGAAGCTGCGTGAGGACGGCTTCTCCACGGTGCTCCTCGATGTTTCTGAAGATGAGCTTCGGCGGCGCCATGCCGTGCGGCTCTCGGAGGAGGGATGGACGAATGTGCAGGGGTTCGAGCACGAGCAATCGGTGATGCGCGAACTTCGCCACAACGACGTGTTCGATCATGTCCTCTCGGGTGAACAGAGTGTTGCGTTTGTGTCCGAGGAGATCTTGCGCCTGGCCGATGATCGGCGTACTCCCTCAGCGCGCCGTCTCTGCCGTTGGGCGCCCGACGAGCGTCTGGCCGGCACCCCTGTCCGAGCGACGTTGCCCGGGGAGAATGACGCCTTGGTCGCGGCGACATTCCTCGCGCTCGGTTCCGCCGCCCTGCACGCGGCGTGGAACCTCCTGGTCAAGACGAGCTCCGACCGCCTGATCGCGGCGTGGGGGCTCTACGTGACCGGCGGGCTCGTCTTCCTGCCCGTGCTCCTTGTCGTCGACCGGCCCGGCGCCGATGCGCTCCCGTTCCTCGCCGCGTCGAGCGTGGTGCACGTCGTGTACATCGTCGCCCTGACCCGCGCCTACCAGCACGGCGACTTCTCGTTCGCGTACCCCCTCGCGCGGGGCGGCGGAGCGCTCTTCGCGGCCATCGGCGGGGTGCTGTTCCTCGCCGACACCCTCTCGGGGCTGGCGTGGCTCGCGATCGCGATCGTCGTCGGCGGCTTGGCGTCGCTCGTCCGACCGGGCGTGTCGCGGGTCGCCTTGCTCTGGGCCGGGCTCACCGCCGTCATGATCGGGATCTACACGACCCTCGACGCCGCCGGGGCCCGCCGCTCGAGCGGGTTCGGCTACGGGATCGCCCTCGTCTTCGGCGCCGGACTTCTGCTCAGCGTCGCGATCGTGACCTCGGGGAGGGCCGGGCGCCTCGCCCCCGCCATCGAACGCGGAGTGGCCCCGCTTCGTCGTCGGCGGCGTCTGCTCGACCCTCGCCTACTCGATGGTCCTCGCCGGGGCCCGACTGGCCCCCGTCGGCTACGTCGCCGCGCTCCGCGAGTCCTCGGTGATCCTGGGTGCGGGCGCGGGCTGGCTCTTCCTCCACGAGCGGCTGGGCCGGGCCCGCCTGGCTTCGGCGCTGGTCGTGACGGTCGGGCTCGTGCTGCTGATCGTCTGGCAGTAGCCGCGCGCCGATCCCTCCCGGAGACTCTTACGATGCCAGGGAACGCCCGACCCAGCCCGGGCGTTGCACCGACAGAGGTGATTTGAGAATGCGAAGCACATTCACGAATACCTTCAAGACCTTCATCCTGCTGGCCTTCCTCGGCGCGGTGTTCATCGGCATCGGCGCCATCTTCGGCACCGGCGGTCTGATCATCGGCGCGGTGCTGGGCTTGTTGTTCGTGGGAGGCACGTTCTGGTTCAGCGACAAGATCGCCGTCGCCGCCGCCCGCGCCAAGCCCGTCAGCCGCGACGAGGCCCCCCGCCTCTACGAGATCGTCGGGGACCTCGCCCGCCGTGACGACATGCCGATGCCGAGGCTGTACGTCTCACCCGGAGCAGCAGCCCAACGCCTTCGCGACCGGCCGCGGACCGAAGAAGGCCGTCGTCGTCGTCACGCAGGGCATCCTCGAGGTGCTCGACGACGACGAGCTGCGGGGCGTGCTCGCCCACGAGATGTCGCACGTCAAGCAACCGCGACGTCCTCATCGGATCGGTGGCGGCCGCCGTCGCTCTGATGATCACGTTCATCGCCCGCATCGCGCTGTTCAGCGCGATCTTCGGCGGTGGCGACGACGAGGGGCGGCAACATCATCGGGTTGCTGGCGATGGCCATCCTGGCTCCGATCGCGGCCGGGTCTACTCCAGATGGCGCTGTCCCGCTCGCGCGAGTACCAGGCCGACGAGTCGGGCGCGCATCTGATCGGCGAGGGAGAGCCCCTTGCCCGGGCGCTGCAGAAGATCGAGGCGGCCGCCAAGCGGACACCGATGGACGTGAACCCGGCCGAGGCCACCGCGTACATCATCAACCCGCTCACCGGGCGCAAGGTCAACTTCGCCAGCCTGTTCTCGACCCACCCGCCGACGGAGGAGCGAATCGCCCGCCTCCGCAACTTCGACCGCACGCACGCCATCTAGACAGTCCCACCCGCACCGCGGACGGCTGGCTCTGCCCACCCCAGAGCCGGCCGTTCCGCGCGTGTGTGTCCGGGAGCCGACCCCGCCCGCATCGAGGGCGGGTGACGCGTGACCGCGGCCGCCGGCACACCGCACTGATGCGTCCGGGCCGGCACCGCTGATCCGGTCGAGCCCCTGCTCGCCTCGCTCCGCTCGGCTCGGGTCTCCGACCCGGGTCTCGACCGGGCGGGCCGGACTGCCCGGATCGCATCGCCCGGAGCGCCGGCGACCGCTCCTCAGTCGCGGAAGTTCGTGAACTGGAGGGGGATGCCGAAGTCGGCGTCGCGGAGCTTGGCGATCGCCGTCTGGAGGTCGTCCTTCTTCTTGCCGCTCACGCGCAGTTGCTGACCCTGGACCTGGTGCGAGACGCCCTTGAGGCCGAGGCCCTTGATGAACTTGCCGATCTCGCGGGCCTTCACGTCGGAGATGCCGACGTTCAGCGTCGCGGTCTGGCGGACGGTGCCCTTTGCCGCGTCCTCGACCTTGCCGTACGAAAGCGCCTTGAGCGAGACCTTGCGGCGCACGAGCTTTTCTTCGAGCACCTGCGTGAGGGCGCGAAGGCGGTCCTCGCTTGCCGTGTGCAACTCGATCGACGTGTCGCCGAGGTCGATGGAGCTGTTCGTGTCCTTGAAGTCGTAGCGGTTCGCGATCTCGCGGCGAGCCTGGTCCACGGCGTTGCGGACCTCTTGGTGGTCGACTTCGGAAACGACGTCGAACGTCGGCATGTGACTCCAGGGAGCGGTTTCGCGCGGCTGGTATCGTACGCGCCCCGGGTCGGTACCCGAGTGGCCAAAGGGGGCAGTCTGTAAAACTGCTGCGAAAGCTACGCTGGTTCGAATCCAGCCCGGCCCACTCGTGCGCCCGGCGCGCAGGTCCGCCTCATGGGGCGGACCGCTTCGCGCCGGGGGCAATCCGGGCCGGCCGTCCCGGCCGTGAGCCCTGGTGAGCGGGGCGGCGGGGTACGGGTACGCAGTTCCTTCGGGGCGGGATCCGAACGATACTGATGGGTCGTATGGCCGTTCCCAGGGTGGTGGGACGCTTGGCGAAACGGGGCGGGGCTGCGCTGCTTGCCGTCGCGGCGGCGTTCGCCCTCTCGGCCTGCACCGGCTCCGGCTACCACTACGTCAAGGACTCCACCGACGACGGGTCGGGGACGTACTTCAAGATCCCGGAGGGGTGGCGGATCTACGACGAGAACCAGTTCTTCGCCAAGCTCGATCTCGGGCCCGAGCGGGCGAAGGAGCGGAAGGCGACGAGCTGGGCGGTCGCCTTCGACGCCAGCCGGAGGCCGACCCTGAATCACTTCGAGCAGCCGGTCACGACGCAGCCGTTCGGCGTGGCCGAGGTCCGCCGGCTCGACGCCGACGAGCGCGACCAGTTCTCGCTGATGGCGATGCGCAACCTGGTTCTCCCTGTGGACGACCTCCTGGAAAGCGGCGCCGCCGACCTCGAGGTGCTCCGGCACGACGAGTTCAGCCGGGACGGTGGGTTCCACGGGCTGCGCTTCACGTTCAACCTCCGCTACCCGGACTCCAAGCGGTTCGTGACGTTCGACCAGGTGAGCATCGTGGACTCCGAGACGAAGGACGTGCATCTGCTCGTGATCAGCTGCAGTGCCAAGTGCTATGAACACAAGAAGGACACGATCAACACGGTCATGGACTCGTGGACCGTGAAGGAACGATGACATGACCGCGCCCGTCGCCCCGAGTCCGGGGCCGCAGTTCACCAGCCGTCCCCGTGACGACGACCGGCGGACGCGCAAGCCGCTGGCGTTGTGGGATCGGGTCAAGTACCTCCTGCTCCTCGCCGTGCTGTTCTGGTTCTTCGTCTGGACGGACTTGGCGGACAACCCCCTGCTGCCGTTCATCGACGCCGTCCAGGACGAGGTCCGGTCCAAGTGGTGGATCTTCCTGCTCGGCGGCATCGAGCTCATCCGCCAGCTGCACTACCTGATCAGCGAGCACTCGGCGGCGTACCACAGCTTCTGGACCGACAAGGTCTTCGGCGGCTTCAACCGCGGCACCGAGCACATGAGCGACTGGACCCGCTTCCGTGTCGCGCGGTTGCTGAAGATCATCGCCTTCCTCGTGATCCTCTCGATCGTGCTCGGCACGATCTTCGACACCTCGCCCGCGCTGGCGCTGGTCGAGCTGCCCCGGCGGATCATCGACGCGCTGCCGTTCGTGTTCCAGCTGATGTTCGGCGCGCTGTTCATCATCATCGAGTTCGGCGCGCTGTTCTGGCTGCTGACCCGGGGCGGCGTCGACGTCTACTACCCGGACGACATCAAGACCCGCTTCTCGGACGTCTGGGGTCAGGACAATGTCCTCGCCCGCGTCAGGGAGAACATGGTCTTCCTCGAGGACCCGGAGGCGATCGAGCACAAGGGCGGCTATGTCCCCGGCGGGATCCTGCTCTGGGGCCCGCCCGGGACGGGCAAGACGCTCATGGCCGAGGCCGTCGCCGGCGAGACGGGCAAGCCGTACGTCTTCGTCGACCCCGGCGCGTTCATCAACATGTTCATGGGCGTGGGCGTCCTGAAGGTCAAGAGCGTGTTCCGCAAGCTCCGCCGACTCGCGCTCCGCTACGGCGGTGTCATCGTCTTCTTCGACGAGGCCGACGCCCTCGGCAACCGGGGCCAGCTCATGCCCGGGCCCTTCGGAGGTCAGCCCGGGAAGCGGGAGGCGCCCGGGCCGTGGTCGACGACCCCGTCGTGCAACTGCATGTCGTACCTCTCGGAGCCGTCCACCTCGCTGCTGATGCGGAGCAGCCTGGACAGCGCGATCGACGACGCTCCGCGCCGCTGGCGCGACCGTCAGATCATGGGCATGGGGATGGGCGGTGGCGGCCAGGGTATGGGCACGCTTCAGGCGCTCCTCACCGAGCTCTCGGGCCTGAAGAAGCCGCGCGGCTTCCTGAACCGGTACGCGCGTCGTGCGCTCGGGATGCGCCCCAAGCCGCCGCCCAAGTACCGCATCCTCGTGATGATGGCCACGAACATGCCGCAGGCGCTCGACGAGGCGCTGCTCCGCCCGGGTCGCATCGACCGCATCTACAAGGTCGGCTACCCGTCGAAGGCGGGGAGGATCCGAACGTACGAGGGCTATCTCGACAAGGTCCGGCACGCGCTGACGCCCGACGACATCGACAAGCTCGCCACGATCACGCCCTACGCCACCGGCGCCACCATCAAGGACCTCGTGAACGAGGCGCTCATCGTCGCCATCCGGAACGGGCGCGAGGTCATCACGTGGCGGGACATGGTGCAGGCGAAGCAGCTGAAGGACCTCGGCCCACCGGAGGACGTCGAGTACATCGAGCGCGAGCGACACGCGACGGCGCTGCACGAGGCGTGCCACGCGGTGATCGCGTACCGCGCCCGCCACCACCTGGTGATCGACATCGCGACCATCGAGAAGGGCGGGACGTACCTCGGCATGGTGAGCTCGATCAAGCCCGACGACCTGTTCACGCAGTGGCGGTCCGAGTACGAGGCCGACGTCATGGTCAGCCTGGCGTCGCTCGCGGGCGAGAAGATGTTCTTCGAGGGGGACAGCTCGTCCGGCGTGTCGTCCGACCTCGAGAGCGCCACGAGGATCGCGACGTTCATGGAGGGGTTCTGGGGCATGGGCTCGACCGTGTCGTCGCACGGCGTGACGCACCAGGTCGGCATCGCCGGTGGAGGCCGGCCCGGCCAGCAGAAGGAGAAGGACCTGCTGAAGAGCGACCTCGGCGAGCGCATCGAGGAGAACCTCGAGTCGTTGCTGCAGCGCACCGAGTCGTTGCTCGCGGACAATGCGCTCGAGGTGCTTGCCGTCACGCACGCCCTCGAGACCAACAAGACCCTGACGGGCGACGACATCCAGGCGATCGTCGACGGCACTCCCGGTCCGCTCGTGGACGGCACCGAGTACCACACGTCCGAGTTCGCCGAGCAGGCGAGGGAGTATCACGACCGGGTGGTCGTCGCCCACAAGCAGCATGCGTCGGTCGACGTCGCGATGCCGACACTGAACGGCCGGCGAGGGCCCGAGTTCGTGGCCGTCGACTTCCCCGAACGACCGGGAGGCGACGGCGAAGACGCGTCGTCCGAGGACCTCTAGAGCATCCGCTGCAACTCGACGACGTCCAGCCAGCGACCGAACTTGCGACCGACCTCCCGTTCCGTGCCGACGAGCTCGAAGGCGCAGGCCACGTGCAGGGCGATCGACGCCTCGTGGTTCCCGACGATGCGGGCGATCACCGAATGGAACCCGTGGTCGGCGGCGAGCCGCAGCAGCTCGTCGAGCAGGAGCCGGCCGATGCCGCGGCCCCGGCGGTCGCGGCGCACATAGACCGAATCTTCGATGGTGGGGGAGTAGGCGGGGCGCCCCTTGAACGGCGACAGCGAACCGAACCCGACCAGCTCCCCGGCCTCGTCGGTGGCGACGATCGCCGGGTGTGCGCCCGAGTGCTCGTCGATCCAGTCGACCTGCTCGTCCAGTGTGCGGGGGACGAGGTCGAACGTCACCGTCGAGTCGCCGACCTCGACGTTGTAGATGGCCCGGATCGCCTCGGCGTCGCGCCGCTCGGCCAGGCGAACCGTGAAGCTCACGCCGGCGGACGCTAATCGCGGGGGGTTGGCGACGCCGACCCGTTGCTATCCTTCAAGGCTCGCCCCCTTAGCTCAGTCGGCAGAGCACTTCCATGGTAAGGAAGGGGTCTACGGTTCGAGTCCGTAAGGGGGCTCGGCGGTGTAGCTCAGTTGGCAGAGCACGCGGCTCATAATCGCGGCGTCGCGGGTTCGAGTCCCGCCACCGCTACCAGATCGTCACAAGAGGGACGAGACCACCCGAGAGACAGAGAGCGAGTACAGACGTGAGTAAGCCGAAGTTCGAGCGGAGCAAGCCGCACCTCAACGTCGGGACGATGGGCCACATCGACCACGGCAAGACGACGCTCACCGCTGCGATCACGAAGGTCCTGCACGACCAGGACCCGACGACGGCGTACACGAGCTTCGACGAGATCGACAAGGCCCCGGAGGAGAGGGAGCGGGGCATCACGATCAACATCTCCCACGTGGAGTACGAGACCCCGAACCGCCACTACGCCCACGTCGACATGCCCGGGCACGCCGACTACATCAAGAACATGATCACGGGTGCGGCGCAGATCGACGGCGCGATCCTCGTGGTCGCCGCCACCGACGGCCCGATGCCCCAGACCCGCGAGCACGTGCTCCTGGCCCGCCAGGTCGGCGTGCCGTCGATCGTGGTCGCCCTCAACAAGGTCGACGCCGTCGACGACGAGGAGCTCCTCGACCTGGTCGAGCTGGAGGTTCGGGAGCTGCTGACGGAGTACGAGTTCCCCGGTGACGACGCGCCGGTCGTCCGGGTGAGCGCCCTCAACGCCCTCGAGGGCGACGCCGCGGCCGTCGAGCAGGTGGTCGCGCTGATGGAGGCGGTCGACTCCTACGTCCCCGAGCCGCAGCGCGATCTCGACAAGCCGTTCCTCATGCCGATCGAGGACGTGTTCTCGATCACCGGCAGGGGGACCGTCGTCACGGGCAAGGTCGAGCAGGGCGTGATCCACACCGGCGACGACACCGAGATCATCGGGATCAAGGACACCACCAAGACCGTCGTCACCGGGGTCGAGATGTTCCGCAAGCTCCTGGACGAGGGGCGGGCGGGCGACAACATCGGCGTGCTCCTCCGCGGCACGAAGAAGGAGGACGTCGAGCGTGGCCAGGTGCTCGCCAAGCCCGGCAGCATCACGCCGCACACGAACTTCGAGGCCCAGGTGTACGTCCTCAACAAGGACGAGGGCGGCCGGCACACGCCGTTCTTCGCGAACTACCGCCCGCAGTTCTACTTCCGGACGACCGACATCACCGGCTCCATCGCTCTCCCTGAAGGTGTGGAGATGGTCATGCCGGGCGACAACACCGTGATGACCGTCGAGCTCATCGCCCCGATCGCGATGGAAGAGGGCCTGCGGTTCGCGATCCGCGAGGGCGGCCGCACCGTGGGCGCCGGTCGCGTCACCAAGATCATCAAGTAGGGGAGCCCCAGTGGCGAGCGACAAGCGAGTGAAGGTGACCCTGGCGTGCGACGTCTGCAAGCGGCGCAACTACATCACGATGAAGAACCGCACGAACGACCGTGAGCGGATCGAGATGAAGAAGTACTGCCGCTGGGACCGCCGCCACACCCTCCACAAGGAGACCCGGTAGCCCGGGTGCGTAACCCGCCACCGTCGGCAGGGGTCTGAATGGCCACGGATCCAACCGCAGAGTTGAGGGCCGAGGTCGACCGCCTCGTCGACGCCGCCCGCGAAGGCGACCGAACGGCGTTCGACGAGCTGGTGCGCCGCACCTATGTCGACACCTACACCCTGGCGATGCGGCTGACGGCGAACGAGGAGGACGCACGCGACGTGGTCCAGGAGTCGTATCTCCGGGCCTGGAAGGGCATCAAGAACTTCCGTGGCGACGCGCAGTTCTCCACCTGGCTGTATCGCATCACCGCCAACGCGGCGGCGACGCTGGTGCAGAAGCGGCGACGCCGGCGGACGGAGTCCCTCGAGACCGTCGACGAGCCGATCGACGCTTCCATCGAGGCGCAGCCGGACGTGGCGGCGGAGTCGTCGGTGGGGCTCGAGGAGCTCGCCCGTGCCGTCGCGGCTCTGCCGCCGAAGCTGCGGGGCGTTGTGGTACTCAAGGACGTCTACGGCCTGTCGCACGAGGCGATCGCCGAGGACCTCGGCATCTCCGTCGCGGCGGCGAAGGTGAGGCTGCACCGGGGGCGCAAGCGCCTCCGGGACGTGTTGTTCGAAGAAGGCGGGAGGTCCGCCCATGCAGTGTGAAGACGTAGCGCGGCTGCTCCCCGAGACGGTCGAGGGGACACCCGTCGACCTGGCCATGCAGACGCACATCGAGTCCTGCCTCCGATGCCAGGCCGAGCTGGCCCGATACCGGCGCATGCTGCGGGCGCTCCAGCAGCTCCGCACGCGGTTCCTCGAGCCGTCGCCGAGCCTGCTCGCCCAGACCCTGGCCGCGCTCGAGGAGGCCGGCGAGCGGCAGGCCGTCCGGTCGCTGCTGTCGGGGCGCCGCCTCGCGTACGCCGGCGCCATCGGGGGTGCCGCTCTCGCCACTGCCGGCACCGCCGCGGCGCTGATCCTGGCCCGGGCCCGCCGCCGCACCGCGGTCGCGTAGCTCGTCCCGGCCGACGCCCTTCGAAGGGGCGGAACGCGAGACCGCTGCTACTCTTTGTCTCCCGGCCCCCGCGCGCCCGGAGGGCAGTAGCTCAACTGGCAGAGCACCGGTCTCCAAAACCGGCGGTTGGGGGTTCGAGTCCCTCCTGCCCTGCTCGCACAATCGATCACCCGGCACCGAGGCGGTGACGTGAACCGACAGACCAAACGACTCATGCAGCGCCAGAAGTCGGACCGGCCGCGCGCGCCGGAGCGCAAGCCGCGTCCGCAGGCCGCGCCGCAGCGCGAGCGCACCGGTCCCCGCCAGTACCTCACCGAGGTCCGGGGCGAGCTGCGCAAGGTCGCCTGGCCGACCCGCCACGAGGTCGTGAACTCCACGATCATCGTGCTCATCGCGGTCACGTTCATGACCGCGCTGATCTTCGGGTACGACTATCTGTCGGCCAAGCTCGTGCTCTTCCTGTTCGACTGACGATGACGACTTTTCCTCCCGACGACCCCCGCGACGACGAGACCCCGGCCGAGGAGCGCGCGGCCGAGGAGAAGAGCTCCGTCGACGAGCCGATCCCCGACACTCCGTCCGAGGACCCGATCGCGCCCGACGCGCGCCTCGCCGGCGAGACGCCCGACGACGCCGAGACGACTCCGCTGGAGGACGCCCGGACGGTCGAGGCCGAGGAGGAAGCCGCCGAGCAGGAGCCCGAAGAGCGGGCCGACCTCGCCGGTGCATCCGAGAGCGACATCGTCGCCGAGGCCGAGGCGATCCTCTCCGTCGGCCCGACCGACCAGAGCCAGGAGGCCGACGCCGACGCGGCCGAGCCGATGGCGATCCTCGAGACACCGAGCCCTCCGGCCGAGGAGATCGTCGAGGTCACGCCGGAGCCGTCGCTCGAGGACGCCGAGCTCGTCGACGTCACCGAGGGCGAGGACGAGGACGAAGCGGCGCCGGCCGAGCCCAGCCCCTACGACCGGCCGGGCAACTGGTTCGTCGTGCACACCTACGCCGGCTACGAGAACAAGGTGAAGCAGAACCTCGCCAGCCGGGTCCGCTCGATGAACGTCGAGGACCGCATCTACGAGGTCGTCATCCCGATGGAGGACGTCATCGAGTTCAAGGGCGGCCGCAAGGTCGTCGTGCAGAAGAAGGTGTTCCCCGGTTACCTGCTCGTGCGCCAGGAGCTCGACGACGACTCGTGGTACGTCGTGCGCAACACGCCCGGCGTGACCGGCTTCGTCGGCAGCGGAGCCAAGCCGACGCCTCTCTCGAAACGCGAGGTCGAGGACATCCTGGGCACCGGCAAGGTCGAAGGTGCCGAGGTGGCGCAGAAGAAGGCCCGTCCCCGGCTCGAGTTCGAGACCGGCGAGCAGGTGCGGGTGATCGCGGGGCCGTTCGCCGACTTCAACGGCGCGATCAGCGAGATCGACGTCGACCGCTCGAAGCTCAAGGTTCTGGTCAACATCTTCGGGCGTGAGACCCCGGTCGAGCTCGAGTTCGGCCAGGTCTCGAAGCTGTAGAGGACAGGAGAGCGGAGCGCGACGGTGGCGAAGAAGCGATTGGCCGCGGTGGTCAAGATCCAGATCCCGGCCGGGCAGGCGACGCCCGCCCCGCCGGTGGGCACCGCGCTCGGGCCGCACGGCATCAACATCATGGACTTCTGCAAGGCGTACAACGCGCAGACGGAGGCGCAGCGCGGCATGATCATCCCGGCCGAGATCTCGATCTTCGAGGACCGGTCGTTCACGTTCATCACCAAGACCCCGCCCACGACGTTCCTCCTCAAGCAGGCGGCCGGGCTCGAGAAGGGCTCTGCCAATCCCCGGATGGAGAAGGTCGGATCGGTCACTCGTGAGCAGGTCCGCCGGATCGCCGAGACCAAGATGCCCGACCTCAACGCCGTCGACCCCGAAGGCGCCATGAAGCAGGTGGAGGGCACCGCCCGATCCGCCGGCATCGAGGTGGTGGAAGCGTGAGCCCCGGCAAGAAGTACGTCGACGCCACCCGCAAGTTCGACCGCGACCACCTGTACACGCCGGCGGAGGCGTTCGAGCTCGTGAAGTCATTGGCCAAGCGCAACTTCGACGAGACGGTCGAGATCACGTTCCGGCTCGGTATCGATCCCCGCAAGGCGGACCAGATGATCCGCGGGACCGTCTCGTTGCCGAACGGCACCGGCAAGGCCGTCCGGGTGGCGGTGTTCGCCGCCGGCGACGCCGCCCGGGAGGCTCAGGAGGCCGGCGCCGACGTCGTCGGCACCGACGACCTCGTCGCCCGGGTCCAGGAGGGCTTCCTCGACTTCGACGTGGCCATCGCCACCCCGGACCTCATGTCCCAGGTCGGCCGGCTCGGGCGCACCCTCGGGCCCCGCGGCGTGATGCCCAACCCGAAGACGGGGACGGTCACGACCGACGTCGGCAAGACGGTGGCCGAGTTCAAGGCGGGCAAGGTCGAGTACCGCACCGACCGGCACGGCAACGTGCACGTCCCCGTCGGCAAGGTGAGCTTCGAGCGCGACGCCCTGCTCGCCAACTTCCAGGCCGTCCTCGACGAGATCCTCCGGAACAAGCCGGCGGCGGCCAAGGGCCGCTACATCAAGTCGACCTCGACGTCGTCGACGATGGGCCCCGGCGTCCGCATCGACCCATCGGAGGCTGTCGAACGCGACGCGCACCACGGCGGCGTAACCGCTCCCGAGGTCGAGCGCCTCATGTAGTACTTTCACCGTTCACAACTGAATCCGCCCCAGACCTCCGGTCGCGTCAGCGGTAATGGGCCGAGCGGCCCGCCGGACAAGGCGACACCGTTTCATCACGACGGGACGTCCTCGCGGTCTGGGCGTCCCGTTTCTCGTTTCCGGGAAAGGGCGGCGAGACACATGCCGAGACCAGAGAAGACCGCAGTCGTCGAGGAGATCCGCACGAAGCTCGACGGCGCCGACGCCGCCGTGCTGACCGAGTACCGCGGCCTCAGCGTCGGCGCGCTCGCTGCAGCTGCGCGGGTCACTCCGGCCGGCGAACACAGAGTACAAGGTGTTCAAGAACCGGCTCGCCCGGCGGGCGGCCGAAGAGGCCGGGCTCACCGACCTGCTCCCCCTGTTCGAAGGGCCGGTCGCGATCGCCTTCGTCCACGGCGACGCGGTGCCCGCCGCCAAGGCTCTGCGCGACTTCGGCCGGACCAACCCCGAGCTCGTCGTCAAGGGCGGTCTGCTCGACGCGAAGCTCATCACCGCCGCCGAGCTCGCCGCCCTCGCCGACATCCCGCCGCGCGAGCAGCTGCTCGCCATGCTGGCCGGCGGCTTCCAGGCGCCGCTCACGAAGGCGGCCGGCCTCTTCCAGGCGTTCACGCGCAACCTCGCCTACGGCGTGCAGGCGTTGATCGATCAGCGGGCGGCCTCCGAGCCGGCCGCGTCCGCCGAGACCACCGACACCACCGAGACCACCGAGACCACCGAGTCTTCCGAGTCCGAGGAGTAACCGACTGTGGCAACCAAGCTCAGCACCGACGAGCTGCTGGACGTCTTCAAGAACATGAGCGTCCTCGAGCTCAACGAGTTCCTGAAGGCCTTCGAGGAGGAGTTCGGCGTCACTGCCGCCGCGCCCGTCGCGGTGGCGGCCGGGCCCGCTGCCGGCGCGCCGGCCGGCGACGGCGCCGCCGAGGAGCAGGACGAGTTCGACGTCGTCCTCGCCGAGGCCGGGAGCGAGAAGATCAAGGTCATCAAGGAGGTCCGGAGCCTCACGAGCCTCGGGCTCAAGGAGGCGAAGGAGCTCGTCGAGTCGGCCCCGAAGCCCGTCCTCGAGAAGGCCTCCAAGGAGGACGCCGACAAGGCCAAGGAGCAGCTCGAGGGCGCCGGCGCCAAGGTCGAGCTCAAGTAGCACCGGCGTACTCCGCACCCGGTCATCCGGGCGCGCCGTCGCAGACGAAAGGCAGGCATGACCGACGTTGCCGACGTCGTCGTGGTGGGCGGCGGGATCGGCGGTGCATCGCTCGCTTTCGCCCTCGCGCGTGGGGGCCTCGGCGTCGTCGTGTTGGAGGCGACGACCGAGTACGACGACCGCGTCCGCGGCGAGAGCATGCAGGCGTGGGGGGTGAAGGAGGCGCGGGACCTCGGCGTCGAGGACGCCATGCTCGCCGCCGGCGCCCACATCTCGCCGTTGTGGAAGCAGTACACCTGGACGGGGGCGGAGCCGGCTGACATCCCGGCCGGGATGATCGTCGAAGGCATCCCGGGGACGCTCAACCTGCGGCATCCGGTTGCCTGTCAGACCCTCGTCGACGCGGCCGCGGGCGCGGGGGCGACGGTCGTCCGCGGTGCGCGTGACGTGAAGCTGTCGAACGGCGGCTCGCCGACGGTCTCGTACGCCGTGGACGGCACCGCTTGCGAGCTCCGGACGTCGTTGGTGGTCGGCGCCGACGGACGCGCGTCGACCGTGCGCAAGCAGGCGGGGATCACGCTCGAGCGCCAGCCGCCGATCTCCCACATCGCCGGTCTCCTCGTGGACGGGCTCGACGACGTCCCCGACGATCACGACGTGCTCGCCGATGCCGGCGATCTCTTCTTCGTGATGTTCCACCAAGGAGGTGGACGGGCGCGCGTGTACCTGATCCCCGGGGAGTCGGGACGGCGCCGGTTCTCGGGTCGGGCCGGAACGCAGCAGTTCCTGGACGCATGCCGCCAGGCCGAGGAGTCGTATCCCTGGGCCGGACAGGTCGCGGCGGGGACGGCGGCCGGTCCGTGCGCCACTTATCCCGGCGACGACACGTGGACCTCCATGCCGTTCGCCGACGGCGTGGTCCTCATCGGCGACGCAGCCGGCCACAACGACCCGATCATCGGCGAAGGACTCTCGATCGCGATGCGCGACGCCCGCATCGTGCGGGACCTGGTGCTCGACGGTGCCCGGGACGGACGGTCGTTCGCTCCATACGGCGAGGAGCGCACCGCTCGCATGGAGCGGCTGCGGTTCATCGCCGACGTGCTCGCGGTCACCCAGGCGGAAGACGCCGACAACACGGCGGCACGGCGCGCCTTCGTCGCCGAGAGGATGGCCGCGATGGACCCCGAGATCTTCGGGCTGCTCATCGGCGCCTTCGCCGGCCCCGAGTCGGTCCCGCAGGAGCTCGTCGACCCGACACTCCTGGACCGCATCCGCGCCGCCTGACCGGCGAGCGACCGGACCGCCGCCGGCCCAGCTGCCGCGCCGGAACGCGGCTTTTGTCCAGAGCGGGTCTTGACCCTCTTGGGGCGTCGTCGTATCCTCCGCGGCACAGCGCCGCCCGGGGCGGCGTACTTCGGGCACGTTTGTTGCTGGCAGCCGCCTTTGCGCGCTACCATGTATCAAGCCGTGTCTGCCCGTTCGTGCATTTGCTGACCAATCTGGCGCTGGTCGGCGCGCGCCTGTTCTCAGAGGAGTGACGTTGGCTCGTCTCGCGTCCCGGGAACGTCTGTCCTTCGCCAAGCTGCGGGAGGTCCTGCAGCTCCCCGATCTCATCGCCGTCCAGCGGGAATCGTTCCAGTGGTTCCTCGACGAGGGCGTCGCCGAGGTCCTGCGCGACATCTCGCCGATCGAGGACTTCACCGGCCAGCTCAAGCTCGAGCTCGCCGACCACGTCTTCGACCCGCCCAAGCACTCCGAGCAGGAGTGCCGCGAGCGCGACATGACCTATGCGCGCCCGCTGTTCGTGACCGCCCGCTTCATGAACTCCGGCACCGGCGAGATCAAGGAGCAGACGGTCTTCATGGGCGACTTCCCGATGATGACCGACCGCGGGACCTTCATCATCAACGGCACCGAGCGGATCGTCGTCTCGCAGCTCGTCCGGTCGCCGGGCGTGTACTTCGGGATCAGCCCCGACAAGACCTCTCCCGAGAAGGACCTCGTCGACGCCAAGATGATCCCCGGCCGGGGCGCCTGGCTCGAGTTCGAGGTCGACAAGAAGGACGTCGTGTACGTCCGTATCGACCGCAAGCGCAAGCAGCCCGTCACCGTGCTGCTCAAGGCGCTCGGCTTCGGCGAGAGCCCCGAGGAGCTGCTCAACCTCATCCTCGACGCGCAGGGCAACGCGTACGAGTCGATCCGCAACACGCTCGAAAAGGACCACACAGAGAACGCCGAGGCCGCATTCATCGACATCTACCGGAAGCTGCGCCCGGGCGAGCCGCCGACGCCCGACTCGGCGCGCGGCCTGCTCGAGAACCTCTTCTTCAACCCGAAGCGCTACGACATGGCCAAGGTCGGGCGGCACAAGGTCACGAAGAAGTTGTCCGACGAGTACCCCAAGCTCGGCCTCGAGCGCTTCGACCTGAAGCCGCCGAAGGACAAGGAGTTCACGCTCTCCCGGGCCGACATCCTCGCCACGGTCTCGTACCTGGTGAAGCTGCACAACAACGACCCCGACTACTACCCCGACGACATCGACCACTTCGGCAACCGCCGGGTGCGCTCGGTCGGCGAGCTGATCCAGAACCAGGTCCGCGTCGGGCTGTCGCGCATGGAGCGCGTCGTGCGTGAGCGCATGACCACTCAGGACGTCGAGGCGATCACGCCCCAGACGCTCATCAACATCCGGCCCGTCGTCGCCGCCATCAAGGAGTTCTTCGGCTCGAGCCAGCTCAGCCAGTTCATGGACCAGACGAACCCGCTGGCCGGGCTCACGCACAAGCGCCGCCTGTCGGCGCTCGGGCCCGGCGGCCTGTCGCGTGAGCGGGCCGGCTTCGAGGTCCGTGACGTGCACCCCAGCCACTACGGGCGGATGTGCCCGATCGAGACGCCGGAAGGCCCGAACATCGGCCTGATCGGCTACCTGTCGACGTACGCGCGCATCAACCGGTTCGGGTTCATCGAGACGCCGTACCGGAAGGTCCGTGAGGGCGTCGCCACCGAGGAGATCGAGTACCTCGCCGCCGACGACGAGGACCGCTATCGTCATCGCCCAGGCCAACGCCCGGGTCGACGAGCGCGGGCCGCTTCCTCGACGAGAAGGTGCTGGTGCGCGCACGCCGCAGCGAGGTCGCGTACGTCGACCCGCACGAGGTCGACTTCATGGACGTGTCGCCGAAGCAGATCGTCTCGGTGGCGACGAGCCTCATCCCGTTCCTCGAGCACGACGACGCCAACCGTGCGCTGATGGGCGCCAACATGCAGCGCCAGGCGGTGCCGCTGTTGCGCTCCACCGCGCCGTTCATCGGCACCGGGGTCGAGAGCCGGGCCGCGCGCGACGCCGGCGACCTCGTCGTCGCCGACGACACCGGCACCGTTGCCGAGGTGTCCGGGCGACTCGATCGTCGTCGACTACCAGAAGAACGGCCGGACCACGCACCGGCTGTCCAAGTTCCGCCGCTCGAACCAGGGCACCTGCATCAACCAGAAGCCACTGGTCGAGTCGGGCGACCACGTCCGCAAGGGCAACGTGCTCGCCGACGGGCCGTCCACGAACAACGGCGAGCTCGCGTTGGGCAAGAACCTCCTCGTCGCGTTCATGCCCTGGAAGGGGCACAACTACGAGGACGCCATCGTCATCTCCGAGCGTCTCGTGCGCGACGACGTGCTCACGTCGATTCACATCGAGGAGCACGAGATCGACGCCCGCGACACGAAGCTCGGCGCCGAGGAGATCACCCGCGACATCCCCAACCTGTCCGAGGAGATCCTCAAGGACCTCGACGAGCGCGGCATCATCCGCGTCGGCGCCGAGGTCGGAGCGGGCGACATCCTCGTCGGGAAGGTGACGCCGAAGGGCGAGACGGAGCTCACGCCCGAGGAGCGCCTGCTGCGGGCGATCTTCGGTGAGAAGGCCCGCGAGGTGCGCGACACGTCACTGAAGGTGCCGCACGGCGAGACGGGCAAGGTCATCGACGTGCGCAAGTTCTCGCGCGACAACGGCGACGAGCTGCCTCCGGGCGTGAACGAGCTCGTCCGGGTCTACGTCGCGCAGCGGCGCAAGATCTCCGAGGGCGACAAGCTCGCCGGCCGCCACGGGAACAAGGGCGTGATCGCCAAGATCCTGCCGATCGAGGACATGCCCTACCTGGCCGACGGCACGCCCATCGACATCATCCTGAACCCGCTCGGCGTCCCGTCCCGCATGAACGTGGGCCAGGTGCTCGAGGCCCACCTCGGGTACGCGGCGCGGCACGGCTGGGAGGGAGAGGCGACGGCGCCCAAGAACGGGCGGAAGACCTCGCCGGTCACCCAGCCCGCGCTGTGGGTGTCGAGCCCGGTGTTCGACGGCGCCCACTGGGACGAGGCGTCGGGCACCGGCCAGAGCCCCGCGGGCACGATCGAGGATCTGTTCACGAAGATGCACAGCGACGGCGCCGACGGGCAGCGTCTCGTCGGCACCGACGGCAAGGCCTTCCTCTACGACGGCCGGACGGGTGAGCGGTACGACAGGGCCGTCACCGTGGGCTGGATCTACATCCTGAAGCTGGCCCACCTCGTCGACGACAAGATCCACGCCCGCTCCACCGGGCCCTACTCGATGATCACCCAGCAGCCGCTGGGCGGGAAGGCGCAGTTCGGCGGACAGCGCTTCGGCGAGATGGAGGTGTGGGCCCTCGAGGCGTACGGCGCGTCGTACGCGCTCCAGGAGATCCTCACGATCAAGTCCGACGACGTGCTCGGCCGGGTGAAGGTGTACGAGGCCATCGTCAAGGGCGAGAACATCCCCGAGCCCGGCATCCCCGAGAGCTTCAAGGTGCTCATCAAGGAGATGCAGGCCCTGTGCCTCAACGTCCGCGTGATCAACGAGGCGGGCGAAGAGGTGGAGATCCGCGAGCTCGACGAAGACGCCTTCCGCACCACCGAGTCGCTCGGCATCGACCTGTCCCGACCCGAGCGAGGGACCGACGAAGAGGACGAACGCCGTCGCGAGCCGGCGTTCTGATGACGACGCACGAAGACGAACGAGGAAGAACGAAGGAAGAGGTAGGACGCACATGAGCCCGGTGCTCGACGTCAACGACTCCGCCCAGCTCACCATCGCGCTCGCCACCGCGGAGCAGATCCGCATGTGGTCGAACGGCGAGGTGAAGAAGCCGGAGACGATCAACTACCGCACCCTCAAGCCCGAGAAGGACGGCCTCTTCTGCGAGAAGATCTTCGGGCCGACCAAGGACTGGGAGTGCTACTGCGGCAAGTACAAGCGCGTCCGGTTCAAGGGCATCATCTGTGAGCGCTGCGGCGTCGAGGTCACGCGCTCCAAGGTGCGCCGCGAGCGGATGGGTCACATCGAGCTGGCTGCCCCCGTCACGCACATCTGGTACTTCAAGGGCGTCCCGAGCCGCCTCGGCTACCTCCTCGACATCGCGCCGAAGAGCCTCGAGAAGGTCATCTACTTCGCGGCGCGTCTGATCACCTGGGTCGACGAGGACAAGCGCCAGAAGGACCTGCCCAAGCTCGAGGAAGACATCCGCGCCGAGATCGCCGAGGTCGAGAAGGAGCTCGAGCTCCGCCTGCGTGAGCGCGACGAGCAGTACGAGGGCGAGATCCGCGAGTACGAGAAGGCCTCGGCCAGCGGGAACGCCCGCAAGGCCGACACCGAGCGGTCCCAGAAGGCGCGCGACAAGGACTTCGAAGAGCTGCGCACCCGGGCCGAGTCGGAGCGCGAGTTCCTCCAGACCGTGTGGGACACGATCCGGGGCCTGAAGCCCAAGCAGCTCGTCGACGACGAGCACGTGTGGCGCGAGCTCGTCGACCGCTATCAGGAGTACTTCGCGGGCGGCATGGGCGCCGAGGCCGTCGAGGACCTCATCGAGCGCCTCGACCTCGACCTCGAGGAGGTCAGCCTCAAGGAGGTCATCGCCGTCGCCAAGGGCCAGCGCAAGGCCAAGGCGATCAAGCGCCTGAAGGTCATCTCGGCGTTCAACCGCGTGTCCAAGGAGGGACGCCGGGTCAACTCGCCGATGGGCATGGTGCTCCGCGCCGTCCCCGTCATCCCGCCCGACCTGCGCCCGATGGTGCAACTCGACGGCGGGCGCTTTGCGACTTCCGACCTCAACGACCTGTACCGGCGTGTCATCAACCGGAACAACCGGCTGAAGCGGCTCCTCGACCTGGGCGCGCCCGAGATCATCATCAACAACGAGAAGCGCATGCTGCAGGAGGCGGTCGACGCCCTGTTCGACAACGGCCGCCGCGGCCGGCCCGTCACGGGCCCCGGCAACCGCGCGCTGAAGTCCCTGTCCGACATGCTCAAGGGCAAGCAGGGCCGTTTCCGCCAGAACCTGCTCGGCAAGCGCGTCGACTACTCGGGCCGGTCGGTCATCGTCGTCGGCCCGCAGCTGAAGCTGCAGCAGTGCGGCCTGCCGAAGCAGATGGCGCTCGAGCTGTTCAAGCCGTTCGTCATGAAGCGACTCGTCGACCTCGAGTACGCCCAGAACATCAAGTCCGCCAAGCGGATGGTGGAGCGCGCCCGCCCGCAGGTTTGGGACGTGCTCGAGGAGGTCATCAAGGAGCACCCGGTGCTGCTGAACCGGGCGCCGACGCTCCACCGCCTCGGCATCCAGGCCTTCGAGCCGGTGCTCGTCGAGGGCAAGGCGATTCAGATCCACCCACTCGTCTGCGCGGCGTTCAACGCCGACTTCGACGGCGACCAGATGGCCGTCCACCTCCCGCTCAGCTCCGAGGCCCAGGCCGAGGCGCGGATCCTGATGCTGTCCTCGCACAACATCCTGTCGCCCGCCCACGGCCGTCCGATCGCGGTGCCGAACCAGGACATCGTCATCGGCGAGTACTACGTGACCGAGATCGTCGACGACGCTCCCGGTGCGGGGCGCGCGTTCGCGTCGCTCGACGAGGCCCAGCTGGCGCACGAGCAGCGTTTCGCGCCGAACGGTGACGGCGAGAGCGGCAGCCTGTCGGTCCACGCCCCGATCAAGGTTCGGATGCCGGCGGCGCGCTTCCCCGAGGACAAGTTTCCCGTCCGGTCGGACGAGCACCCCGAGTCGATCGTGCTCAGCCGCACCGGCTCGAACGGCGACGGCAAGGTGCTGGTCGAGACCACGCTCGGGCGGCTCCTGCTCAACGACTCGTTCCCGCCCGACTTCCCGTACGTGGATCGCGTGCTCCGCAAGCGCGACGTGACCGAGCTCATCAGCGAGCTCGTCGAGAACTACCCGCGGGCGATCGTCGCCGAGAGCCTCGACAAGCTCAAGGACCTCGGGTTCCAGTACTCGACCCAGGCCGGGCTCACGATCTCCATCTCCGACGTCCGGACGCCGGCCGAGAAGGGCCCGCTGCTGGAGCGGTTCGAGGCCGAGGCCGAGAAGGTCGAGCAGCAGTTCGACCGGGGAGTCATCACCGACGACGAGCGGCGCCAGAAGGAGATCGAGATCTGGACCGAGGCCACGGACCGCGTGCGTGAGGCGATGCAGGCGGAGCTCCAGGCCGAGAAGTTCAACCCGATCGACATGATGGTCGGATCAGGTGCCCGAGGGAACGTCATGCAGGTCCGCCAGATCGCCGGTATGCGCGGCCTGGTGGCGAACCCGCGCGGCGAGATCATCCCGCGGCCGATCAAGTCGAACTTCCGTGAGGGCCTGTCGGTGCTCGAATACTTCATCTCGACGCACGGCGCTCGCAAGGGCCTGGCCGACACCGCGCTCCGGACCGCCGACTCGGGCTACCTGACGCGCCGTCTCGTCGACGTCGCCCAGGAGCTCATCGTGCGCGACGAGGACTGCGAGTCGAACCGCGGCATCTGGGTCGAGGACGTCACCGCCGACGCGGAGAACCTGCGCATCCTCGAGACGAAGCTGATGGGACGGTGCCTGGCCGAGGACGTCAAGCTCGCCGACGGCACGAAGCTCGCCCGCAACACGGAGATCGACGAGCCGGAGCTGCGCCAGCTCGCCACGGACCCGGACATCGACCGGGTGCGGGTGCGCTCGGTGCTCACGTGCGAGTCGCTCCAGGGTGTGTGCCAGTTCTGCTACGGCACGATGCTCGCCACGGGCTCGATGGTCGACCTCGGCGAGGCGATCGGCATCATCGCCGCCCAGTCGATCGGTGAGCCGGGCACGCAGCTGACCATGCGGACGTTCCACACCGGCGGCGTCGCCGGTGAGGACATCACCCACGGCCTGCCGCGCGTCGTCGAGCTGTTCGAGGCCCGCAAGCCCAAGGGCGCGGCCGTCATGGCCGAGAGCTCGGGCGTCGTGCGTCTCGGCGACAGCGAGAAGGGCGAGCGGGTGATCACGGTGGTCGGCTCCGACGGTGCCGAGGAGGAGCACGTCGTCTCACGGCGCGCCAACCTCGCGGTCCGCGACGGCCAGGAGATCTCGGCGGGCGAGCGGCTCGTCGGCGACGAGAAGACGCCGCTCGACCCGAAGGAGATCCTCGAGATCAAGGGCATCCGGGAGACCCAGCAGTACCTCTCCGACGAGGTGCAGAAGGTGTACCGGGAGCAGGGCGTGTCGATCCACGACAAGCACGTCGAGGTGATCGTCCGCCAGATGCTGCGCCGGGTCGCCGTGTCCGAGCCGGGTGACTCGCCGTTCCTGCCGGGCGAGAAGGTCGACGCCCGGCTCTACGCCGACACGAACCGCCGGGCCGTCGAGGAGGGCAAGCAGCCCGCCGAGGGCCGCCCGGAGCTGATGGGGATCACGAAGGCGTCGTTGGCCACGGACTCGTGGCTGTCGGCGGCGTCGTTCCAGGAGACGACCCGCGTGCTCACCGAGGCCGCCATCGAGGGCCGCGAGGACGGGCTGGTCGGGCTCAAGGAGAACGTGATCATCGGCAAGCTCATCCCCGCCGGGACGGGCATGCCCCGCTACCGGGAGATCGAGACGGACGCGCCCGACTACGAGCCGCTGCCCTTCTACTCCTCCGACGCCGACCTCGCCGACTGGCTCCGCGACACGAGCTCGCCCGGCGACGGCGAAGGCGAAAGCGAGGGGGCGGCCGCCGCCGAGGTGCTCGGCGCGTCCTTCGGCGGTGACGGCGACGGCGACCAACTCGGGGGTGGCGCGACGGGCGAGTAACATCGTCCCGTTTCGCGTCACACGGCAACGAAGCCAGACGGAGCGTCAGCGTGCCCACGATCCAGCAGCTCGTCCGCAAAGGACGCCGAACCAAGACCGAGCCGGGCAAGTCGCCCGCGCTCAAGGGTTCGCCCCAGCGGCGGGGCGTGTGCACACGCGTCTTCACCCACACGCCGAAGAAGCCGAACTCGGCGCTGCGCAAGGTCGCGCGGGTGCGGCTGACGACCGGCATGGAGGTCACGGCCTACATCCCCGGCGTCGGCCACAACCTCCAGGAGCACTCGATCGTGCTCGTGCGCGGAGGCCGGGTCCGTGACCTGCCGGGGGTGCGCTACAAGATCGTGCGCGGTGCGCTCGACGCCGGCGGCGTCGGCGGTCGCCGGCAAGCGCGCAGTCGCTACGGCGCCAAGCGGGACGGCTGACGATGCCTCGGAAGGGCTCCGCGCCCCGCCGTGACCTGATGCCCGACCCGGTTCACCGGTCGGTCGTCGTGACCCAGCTGGTCAACAAGCTCCTGCAGCGGGGCAAGCGGTCGCTGTCGGAGAAGATCGTGTACGACGCGCTGTCCGAGATCGAGCGCAAGACGGGTACGGAGCCCGTCGCGACGGTCAAGCGGGCGGTCGAGAACGTGCGGCCCGTGCTCGAGGTGAAGAGCCGGCGGGTCGGCGGGGCGACGTACCAGGTGCCGGTGGAAGTGCGACCCCGGCGGGCCACCACGCTCGCCATCCGGTGGATCGTCGGGTACGCCCGGCAGCGTCGAGAGAAGACGATGTCCGAGCGGCTGGCCGCCGAGCTGATGGACGCCGGCAACGGGCTCGGCGCCGCGATCAAGCGCAAGGACGACCTGCAGAAGATGGCCGAGAGCAACCGAGCGTTCGCCCACTACCGATGGTGACGACCGGGTACCGGGCGGGCACCGGCGGCGGACTCGGACGCCGGGGCCCACCCGACCCACCTCCGGCGCCTTCGCTTCGCTCGGCGCCCGAACCCGGCGCCGGAACCGCCGGCGCCGACACACCCGGGGCCGGACACCTCGGCGGTCAGGAACAGAAGTGCTCTCGGCCCGCTTCTGACAGGAAAAGAAAAGTAGAGAGCGAGAGCGAGAGAGAGATGGCAGCGGAACCGAAGGAGATTCGGGGCAAGGGAGGCCCGGTGATCCGGGAGGTTCCCCTCGCGCGCATTCGCAACATCGGGATCATGGCGCACATCGACGCCGGGAAGACGACGACGACGGAGCGGATCCTCTACTACACGGGTCGGACGTACAAGATCGGCGAGGTGCACGAGGGCTCGGCGGTCATGGACTGGATGGCCCAGGAGCAGGAGCGGGGGATCACGATCACGAGCGCAGCCACGACGTGCAAGTGGCGCGACACGTGGATCAACATCCTCGACACGCCCGGACACGTCGACTTCACCGTCGAGGTGGAGCGGTCGCTGCGCGTGCTCGACGGCGCGGTCGCGGTGTTCGATGCGGTCGCCGGCGTGGAGCCGCAGACCGAGACGGTGTGGCGGCAGGCGGACAAGTACAACGTGCCGCGCATCTGCTTCATCAACAAGATGGACCGGGTCGGCGCCGACTACTTCCGCTGTGTCGACATGATCCGTGACCGGCTCGAGGCGACCGTGGCGTTGACGCAGCTCCCCGTGGGCAGCGAAAACGACTTCCGCGGTGTCGTCGACCTCCTCTCGATGAAGGCGCACGTGTGGGAGGAGGGGATGGGCGACCGGTACGACACCGTCGACATCCCCGAGGAGCTGAAGGCCGACGCCGAGCACTGGCGCTTCGAGCTCGTGGACGTCGTGTCGCACCACGACGACACCGTTCTCGAGAAGTACGTCGGCGACGAGGAGATCACCGCCGAGGACCTCAAGCGGGGGCTGCGTGCCGCGACCACGTCGGGCGCGGTCGTGCCGGTCTTGTGCGGGAGCGCGTTCAAGAACAAGGGCGTGCAGCCGCTGCTCGACGCGATCGTCGACTACCTCCCGAGCCCGGTCGAAGTGCTCCCGGTCAAAGGCCACGACCCGAAGACCGAGGACGAGATGGTGCGGGAGCCGGACGACTCCGAGCCGTTCGCAGCGCTCGCATTCAAGATCATGAGCGATCCGTACGTCGGGAAGCTGACGTACTTCCGCGTCTACTCCGGCAAGATGCCCGCCGGCGGACAGGTCCTCAACGTCACCAAGGACCGCAAGGAGCGCATCGGCCGCCTCCTCCAGATGCACGCCAACCACCGCGAGGACAAGCAGGCCGTGTTCGCCGGCGACATCGTCGCCGCCGTCGGCCTCAAGCACACGACCACGGGCGACACGCTGAGTGACCCCGTCCACCCGGTCCTGCTCGAGCGGATGGAGTTTCCCGAGCCGGTCATCGCGGTGGCGATCGAGCCGAAGACGAAGGCCGACCAGGACAAGCTCGGCAAGGCGCTCGGCGCGCTGTCGGAGGAGGACCCCACGTTCCAGGTCCGCACCGACGACGACACGGGCCAGACGATCATCTCCGGCATGGGCGAGCTGCACCTCGAGGTCCTCGTCGACCGGATGATGCGCGAGTTCAGCGTCTCCGCCAACGTCGGCAAGCCGCAGGTCGCCTACCGCGAGACGATCACCGTCCCCGTCCAGAAGGTCGAGGAGCGCTATATCCGCCAGACCGGTGGCCGCGGCCAGTACGGCCACGTGATCATCGACCTCGAGCCCACCGGGCCCGGCGGCGGCTACGAGTTCGTCGACAAGGTGACCGGCGGCGACATCCCGCGCGAGTACATCCCTGCCGTCGACACCGGCATCCAGCAGGCGATGGAGGGCGGCGTGATCGCCGGGTATCCCCTCGTCGACGTGCGTGCCACCCTCACCGGCGGCTCGTACCACGACGTCGACTCGAGCGAGATGGCGTTCAAGATCGCGGGGTCGATGGCCTTCAAGAAGGCGGCGCGGCAGGCCAAGCCGGTCCTGCTCGAGCCGATCATGGCGGTCGAGGTCGTCACGCCCGAGGACTACATGGGCGACGTGATCGGCGACCTGTCGTCGCGCCGGGGCAAGGTCGAGGGAATGGAGCAGCGCGGGAACGCGCAAGTGGTCCGCGCCCAAGTGCCTTTGGCCGAAATGTTCGGCTACGCTACCGATCTCCGCTCGCGCACCCAGGGTCGAGCGACACACACGATGCAGTTCGACTCGTACCAGCAGGTGCCTGAGTCGATCGCCCAAGAGATCATCGCCCGCATCCGCGGCGAGTAACCACCGGAGCAGAGGAGCACGGGGTAGTCCCATGTCGAAGCAGAAGTTCGAGCGGACGAAGCCGCATCTGAACATTGGGACGATCGGTCACATCGACCACGGCAAGACGACGCTGACGGCGGCGATCACCAAGGTGCTGCACGATCAGGACCCCTCGACCACCTACACGAGCTTCGACGAGATCGACAAGGCCCCCGAAGAGCGCGAGCGCGGCATCACGATCTCGATCGCGCACGTGGAGTACGAGACGCCCAACCGGCACTATGCCCACGTCGACTGCCCCGGGCACGCCGACTACATCAAGAACATGATCACCGGCGCCGCCCAGATGGACGGGGCGATCCTCGTGGTGGCGGCGACCGACGGTCCGATGCCACAGACCCGTGAGCACGTGCTCCTCGCCCGCCAGGTCGGGGTGCCGTCGATCGTGGTGGCGCTCAACAAGGCCGACATGGTCGACGACGAGGAGATCCTCGAGCTCGTGGAGCTCGAGGTCCGGGAGCTCCTGAACGAGTACGAGTTCCCCGGCGACGACACGCCGGTCGTCCGGGTGAGCGCCCTGAAGGCGCTCGAGGGCGACGAGTCCTGGACGCCCAAGATCGTCGAGCTCATGGAGGCCGTCGACACCTACATCCCCGAGCCGACCCGGGACATCGACAAGCCGTTCCTCATGCCGATCGAGGACGTGTTCTCGATCACCGGACGGGGCACGGTCGTCACCGGCCGGGTCGAGCGCGGCGTGGTGCACGTGAACGACGAGATCGCGATCATCGGGATCAAGGACACCACCAAGACGGTGTGTACGGGCGTCGAGATGTTCCGCAAGCTCCTCGACGAGGGCCGGGCGGGCGACAACATCGGCGCGCTGCTCCGCGGCACCAAGAAGGAGGACGTCGAGCGCGGTCAGGTGCTCGCAAAGCCCGACAGCATCACGCCCCACACGAACTTCCAGGCCCAGGTGTACGTCCTGACCAAGGACGAGGGCGGTCGGCACACGCCGTTCTTCGCGAACTACCGGCCTCAGTTCTACTTCCGCACGACGGACATCACGGGCTCGATCGGCTTGGCCGACGGCGTCGAGATGGTCATGCCGGGCGACAACACCGAGATGACGGTCGAGCTCATCGCCCCGATCGCGATGGAAGAGGGCCTGCGGTTCGCGATCCGCGAGGGCGGCCGCACCGTGGGTGCCGGCCGCGTCACCAAGATCATCAAGTAGTCGACGAGCCGGACGGACGGGACACGGAGTGGCGGACGCACGAGGTCAGAAGATCCGGATCCGGCTGAAGGCCTACGACCACGAGATCATCGACCAGTCGACGAAGAAGATCGTCGAGACGGTCGTGCGCACGCAGGCGAAGGTCCACGGCCCCGTGCCGCTGCCGACCGAGATCCGGCGCTTCTGTGTCATCCGGTCCCCGCACGTCGACAAGGACTCCCGCGAGCACTTCGAGATGCGCATCCACAAGCGCCTCATCGACATCGTCGAGCCCACGTCGAAGACCGTCGAGTCGCTCCAGCGCCTCGACCTGCCCGCCGGCGTGGACATCGAGATCAAGATCCAACAGGTCTGACGGCCGCCCGCACGGCGGCCGACTTCGACGGAATCCCCTGTAGCCGCTACTATTTCTGGGCTTTCGCCGTGTGGGCGGGGTGGACCCGGCGGCGATGCTCGACCGGAAATCTTCGCCAACCGACGTCTGCGCAGGCTGCGCCCCCGGGTGCAGAACCGTGCGGCACAACCGAGTCGCTCCGCCGGCCCGCCGGGTCGGGGGAGCCATTCGCGTGAAGCGGAGTACAGAGCTGACACAGTCGAAGGACCCACGTCATGGCCAGCAAGGGCATTCTCGGGCGCAAGCTCGGCATGACACAGGTCTGGGACGCCGAGAACCGGGTCGTGCCCGTCACGGTGATCCAGGCCGGGCCCTGTCGCGTCGTGCAGCTCAAGACGCCGGAGCGTGACGGATACGCCGCGGTGCAGCTCGCGTTCGGCGACACCAAGCCGGCGCGGCTGACCAAGCCTGCGCTCGGGCACCTCACCGCCGCCGACGTTCCCCCGGCCAAGCATCTTGCCGAGCTGAGGGTCGACGACCTGTCCGGGTTCGAGCTCGGCCAGGTGCTCGCCGCCGACGTGTTCGAGGCCGGTGAGCGGGTCGACGTCACCGGCATCAGCAAGGGCAAGGGTTTCACGGGCGTGATGAAGCGCCACAACTTCCACGGTCAGGGCGCGAGCCACGGCAACCACAAGAAGCACCGCTCGCCCGGCGCCATCGGCGCCTGTGCGACGCCGGCGCGCGTCTTCAAGGGCATGGGCATGCCGGGCCAGCACGGCAACACCCGGGTCACCACGCTCAACCTCGAGGTCGTCGAAGGCGATCCCGAGCGCGGCCTCCTCCTTCTCAAGGGCTCCGTCCCGGGGCCGGCCGGCAGTGTCGTCTTCGTGCGCGACGCGGTGAAGGCCGGCGCCACGCGAGAGGGCGCGCACCAATGAAGCTCGATGTCACAACGGTGCACGGCGCGAAGACCGGCAGCGTCGACCTCCCCGACGAGATGTTCGGCATCACGCCGAACCGGTCGGTGCTCCACCAGGTCGTCACCGCCCAGCTCGCCGCCGCCCGGTCGGGTACCCACAGCACCAAGAGCCGCGCCCAGGTCAAGGGTGGTGGCGCGAAGCCATGGCGCCAGAAGGGCACCGGCCGCGCCCGTCACGGCTCGATCCGGTCGCCGCAGTGGCGCGGAGGCGGCATCGCCCACGGGCCCGTCCCCCGGGACCACTCGCAACGGACGCCGAAGAAGATGGTCAAGCTCGCGTTGCACTCGGCGCTCTCGGACCGGGCCGCCGGTCAGCGCGTCATGGTCGTCGACGACTGGGGCATCGACGAACCGAGCACGAAGCGGGCGATCGAGATCCTCGACGAGCTCGGCCTGCGGAAGTCCGGCGAGCGTGACCCCCGCACGCTGCTCGTCCTCGACCGGCGTGAGATCGCGACGTGGAAGTCGTTCCGGAACCTCGGAGCGCGGGTCCGGATCGTGCTCCCCGAGGAGCTCAACGCGTACGACGTGCTCGTGAGCGACTGGCTCGTCTTCAGCCAGGCGACACTCGACGCGTTCCTCAGCCGAGGGGGCGCCAAGTGAGCTCGCGCAACCCCCGCGACATCATCATCCGTCCCGTCGTGTCGGAGAAGTCGTACGCGGCCTACGACGCGAACGTGTACACGTTCCTCGTCGCGCCCGACGCCAACAAGATCGAGATCAAGCAGGCGATCGAATCGATCTTCAGCGTGAAGGTCACCAACGTCAACACGGTCAACCGCAAGGGCAAGCGCAAGCGGAATCGCCGCACGGGTGACTGGGGCAAGCGGGCCGACCAGCGCCGGGCGATCGTGTCGCTCGCCGCCGGCGACTCCATCGAGATCTTCGGGAGCTGACGATGCCCATCCGCAAACGCAAGCCGACCAGCCCGGGCCGCCGGTTCCAGACCGTCTCCGACTTCGCCGAGGTCAGCAAGGGGAAGCCCGAGAAGTCGTTGACGAAGTCGAAGAAGCGGTCGTCGGGGCGCAACGTCTACGGCCGCATGACCTCACGCCACCGCGGCGGCGGCCACAAACAGAAGTACCGCGAGATCGACTTCAAGCGCCAGAAGGACGGCGTGCCGGCAAAGGTCGCCGCCATCGAATACGACCCGAACCGCAACGCGCGGATCGCGCTCTTGCACTATCGCGACGGCGAGAAGCGCTACATCCTCGCCCCGACCGGCGTCGCCGTCGGCGATCTGCTCAGCAGCGGCCAGGGCTCGGAGATCCGCCCCGGCAACGCCCTGCCGTTGCGCTACATCCCGGTCGGCACGACCGTGCACAACATCGAGCTCAAGCCCGGCGCAGGCGGCAAGCTCGCCCGGGGCGCCGGCGCGGCCGTGCAGCTGGTCGCCAAGGAAGGCAACTTCGCCACGCTGCGGCTCCCGTCGACCGAGATGCGCCGGGTGGCCATCGACTGTCGCGCCACCGTCGGTCAGGTCGGCAACGTCGAAGCGGGCCTGGTCCAGCTCGGCAAGGCGGGCCGGAGCCGGTGGAAGGGTCGGCGCCCGCACACGCGTGGCGTCGCCATGAACCCGGTCGACCACCCGCTCGGCGGCGGCGAGGGCAAGAGCTCGGGCGGCCGTCATCCCGTGACGCCGTGGGGGAAGCCCGAGGGCCGCACCCGCCGCAAGGACAAGCCGTCCGACAAGCTCATCATCCGCCGCCGGCGGCGCCGCCGCGGCTCCCGCGGGAGGTAGGACATGCCGCGCAGCTTGAAGAAGGGCCCGTTCGTCGACGACCACCTGAACGCCAAGGTCGAGGCGATGAACGCGTCCGGCGACCGGAAGGTGATCAAGACGTGGTCGCGTCGCTCGACGGTCACACCGGACATGGTGGGTCACACGATCGCGGTCCACGACGGCCGGAAGCACGTGCCCGTCTACATCTCGGAAGCGATGGTCGGGCACAAGCTCGGCGAGTTCGCGCCCACCCGCACGTTCCGCGTCCACGCCGGCGCCGAGCGCTCGGCCCGGAGACCAGGACCACCCGGTGCCTGAGACCCGGGCGTCCCTCCGCCATCTCCGCACCTCTCCGACCAAGGTCCGCGAGGTCCTCGGGCTGATCCGCGGCCGCGAGATCGACGAGGCGCGCGAACGTCTCCGCTTCTCGACGCGCGGTCCGGCCGACGACGTGCTCAAGCTGCTCGACTCGGCCGTGGCGAACGCCGAGAGCAACCAGAGTCTCCCCGAGGACGAGCTGTTCGTCGCCCGGGCGTACGCCGATGAGGGCCCGACGCTCAAGCGGTGGCGGCCGCGCGCACGGGGTCGTGGCACTCGCATCCGCAAGCGGACGTCCCACGTCACCATCGTGCTGTCGCGGTTCTCGGACGACGAGCTCGAGCGCCGTCGCCATCGCGAGGCCGCGACGGGGCCGACGCGCCGGCTCCGCCGCCCGACCCGCCGCCGCCGGGTGCGCGAGGTGGAGGAGGAAGAGGAGCACGACCACGAGCACGAGGAAGAGGAGCTCGGCGAGGAGCTCGAGCTCGAAGAGGGCGAGGACACCGGGGAGGACGTCGCGCTCGCCGACGTCCCCGATGTGGCCGACATCGACTCCGACGCGCAGCCGCTCGGGGCCGAGCCGGCCAAGAAAGCGCCTGCGAAGAAGAAGACACCCGCGACCAAGAAGCCGACCGCGAAGAAGACCACGGCCAAGAAGACCACCGCCAAGAAGCCCACCGCCAAGAAGCCGCAGAAGCCGACGAAGAAGACGACGAAGAAGAAGAAGGACGACTGATGGGCCAAAAGGTCAACCCCTACGGGTTCCGTCTCGGGATCACCACCGACTGGAAGTCGCGCTGGTTCGCCGACAAGAACGAGTACAAGGAGTCGCTGATCGAGGACTGGAAGATCCGCGACTACCTCCGGCGCCAGCTCCCGCACGCGGCGGTGAGCCGCGTCGAGATCGAGCGCACGCGCGACCGGCTGCGCGTCGACGTGTACACCGCCCGGCCGGGCATCGTGATCGGTCGCCGCGGTGCCGAGGCCGACCGCCTGCGCGCCGGCCTGCTTCAGATCACCGGCAACCCGAAGATCCACTTCAACATCCAGGAGATCAAGCAGCCCGAGCTCGATGCCACGCTCATCGCCCAGGGCGTCGCCGACCAGCTCGCAGGCCGAGTCTCGTTCCGCCGGGCGATGAAGCGCGCCGTCCAGACCGCGATGAAGGCGGGCGCCCAGGGCATCCGCGTGCAGTGCGGCGGCCGGCTCGGCGGCGCCGAGATGAGCCGCAAGGAGTGGTACCGCGAAGGCCGGGTGCCGCTGCACACGCTCCGTGCCGACATCGACTACGGCCAGGCCGAGGCCCGCACCACGTTCGGGCGCATCGGCGTGAAGGTGTGGATCTACAAGGGCGACATCCTCCCCTACAAGTCGGCGGCCGAGGACAAGATCGCCAAGGAGGCGGCGATGGCTGTCGGCGAGACCGCCGGCCAGGGCCCGAGCGGCCGGCGCGTCGTCAGCGCCGGCGGCGGACGCCGCCGTCCCGCCGAGGAGGCGGTGCCGGTCGAGGGTGCACCCGACGAGGAGCCGGCCGAAGAGGCCAAGCCGCTCGTCAAGGAAGCCGACCCGGCGCTCGAGGCGCTGCTCGCAGAAGAAGAGGAGATCGAGCGCCGCACCAGCCGCGAGCACCACGAGGCGCCGAAGTTCCACGGCGACGAGGAGTACGGGAGCGCGCACGCCGATGCTGATGCCGAAGAAGGTCCGCCATCGCAAGGCCCAACGGGGCCGTATGTCGGGGACGGCCAAGGGTGGCACGCGGGTGCATTTCGGCGACTACGGCATCCAGGCGCTCGAGCCGGGCTGGATCACGAACCGCCAGATCGAAGCGGCCCGAATCGCCATGACCCGCTACATCAAGCGGGGCGGGAAGGTGTGGATCAACATCTTCCCGGACAAGCCCGTCACGCAGAAGCCGGCCGAGACCCGCATGGGCTCGGGAAAGGGCAACCCCGAGCACTGGGTCGCGGTCGTGAAGCCGGGCCGGGTGATGTTCGAGCTGTCCGGCGTGCCCGAGGACGTCGCCCGCGACGCCATGCGCCTCGCCATGCACAAGCTGCCGATCAAGACCCGTTTCGTCTTGCGTCAGGAGGAGGCATGACCAGGGCGAGGGAACTGCGCGAGTTCAACGAGGTCGAGCTCGAGCACCAGCTGTCCGAGGCGAAGGAGGAGCTGTTCAACCTGCGGTTCCAGAACGCGACCGGGCAGCTCGACAACAGCGCGCGCCTCGGCCAGGTGCGCAAGGACATCGCCCGGGTCGAGACGCTCCTGCGCGAGCGCGAGATCGCCGCCGCCGAGGCGCTCGGGACCGAGCAGGAGACGGAAGATGCCTGAGACGACCGACGAGCGACAGAACCGGCGCAAGGTGCGGGAAGGCATCGTCGTCTCCACCAAGATGGACAAGACGGTCGTCGTCGCGGTCGTGGACCGCGTCCGTCACCGCCGCTACGGCAAGACGCTGCAGCGCACGCGGCGCCTCTACGCGCACGACGAGGCGAACGACGCGCGCGAGGGCGACCGTGTCCGGCTGCGTGAGACCCGCCCCCTGTCGCGCCAGAAGCGCTGGCGGTTGGTCGAAGTCCTCGAGAGGGCGAAGTGATCCAGCAGGAGAGCCGGCTCAAGGTCGCCGACAACACGGGCGCCCGCGAGGTCCTGTGCATCAAGGTCCTCGGAGGCACCCGTCGGCGCTACGCGGGCATCGGGGACATCTTCGTGGCGACGGTCAAGGACGCCAACCCGGGCGCGCCCGTGAAGAAGGGCGAAGTCGTCAAGTGCGTCGTCGTACGCACCAAGAAGGAGCGTCGGCGCGCCGACGGCAGCTACATCCGGTTCGACGAGAATGCCGCCGTCCTCATCAACGACCAGCTCCAGCCCCGCGGCACGCGCATCTTCGGACCGGTCGGGCGAGAGCTGCGCGACCGCCGCTTCATGCGCATCGTCTCGCTCGCGCCGGAGGTCCTCTGATGGACATGAAGGAAGCCAAGGTCAACCTCAAGCTGCGCAAGGGCGACCGCGTGCGCGTCCTGACCGGCAAGGACGTCGGGAAGGAAGGCGCGATCACCCGCGTGCTCTCCGACTCGAACCGGGTCATCGTCGACGGTGTCAACGTCGCGAAGAAGCACCAGCGCCAGACCCGGGCGACCATGCAGGCCGGCATCATCGACAAGGACATGCCGATCAACGCGGCCAACGTCGCCATCCTGTGCGACAAGTGCGGCCCGACGCGTATCGGGTACCGGTTCGACGACGACGGCAAGAAGGTCCGCATCTGCAAGAAGTGCGGAGGTGACCTCTGATGGCTCAGGCGACCACCGGCCACCCGCGTCTCAAGCAGCGCTACGAGTCGGAGCTCCGGGCGCAGCTCCAGCGCGAGCTCGGCCTGACGAACGTCATGGAGGTGCCGCGCCTCGAGAAGATCGTGCTCAATTGCGGAGTCGGCCTCGCGACCCAGCAGCAGTCGCTGCTCGACGGGGCCGTCGCCGACCTGACGGTGATCGCGGGGCAGAAGCCGCTCGTCACCCGGGCGAAGAAGTCGATCGCCGGCTTCAAGCTGCGTGCGGGGAACCCGATCGGCGCCAAGGTGACGCTCCGCGGCGCACGCATGTGGGAGTTCTACGACCGGCTCGTGAGCCTGGCGATCCCCCGCATCCGCGACTTCCGGGGCATGGAACCGTCGTCGTTCGACGGGCGCGGGAACTACACGTTCGGCGTCACCGAGCAGCTCATCTTCCCGGAGATCGATTACGACAGCATCGACACGGTACGGGGCATGGACGTCACGATCGTCACGACCGCCAACACCGACGACGCAGGCCGCGCGCTGCTTGCGGCGCTCGGGTTCCCGTTCCGTCGTGAGAGCGAACGCCAGAGCGAGGGGTAGTCCATTGGCGAAGAAGGCGTTGATCCAGAAGCAGCAGCGCAAGCCCAAGTTCAAGGTGCGCGCCTACACGCGATGCCGGCGGTGTGGCCGGGCGCGGGCGGTGTACCGGCGCTTCGGGTTGTGCCGCATCTGCCTGCGGGACATGGCCCACAACGGTGAGGTTCCCGGCCTCACGAAGGCGTCGTGGTGATCGCATGACGATGACCGATCCCGTCGCCGACATGCTCACCCGGCTCCGCAACGCCAACGTCGCGTTCCACGACGACGTCGTGATGCCGTCGTCGAAGCTGAAGGTTGCGCTGGCGAAGATCCTCGAGCAGGAGGGCTACATCACGGGTTCGAGCGTCGAGGACGACTCGTCGTACCCGGGCAACCGCCTGCGGATCACGATGAAGTACACGCCCGACCGCAAGCGCACCATCTCCGGGATCCGCCGCGTGTCCAAGCCCGGCCTGCGCGTCTACACGCGCGCCGACAAGCTCCCGCGCGTGCTCGGCGGTATGGGCATCGCCATCCTGTCCACCAACCAGGGCCTCATGACCGACCGCGAGGCGCGCCAGCGCCACGTCGGCGGCGAGGTTCTGTGTCAGGTCTGGTAGCGGAGGCGTCATGTCACGCGTCGGCAAAGAGCCCATCGCCATCCCGTCGGGGGTCGAGGTCACGCTCGAGGGTCGTCGGGTCGTCGTGAAGGGCCCGAACGGGGAGCTCGCGCACCAGGCCCCCGAGACGATCACCGTCAGCCGCGACGGCGACGCGCTCGGTCGTCACCCGGCCCGACGACGAGCGCGAGAACCGTGCGTTGCACGGCCTGACCCGCTCGCTGGTGAACAACATGGTGGTGGGCGTGTCGGAAGGGTTCAGCCGCGAGCTCGAGATCGTGGGCGTGGGCTATCGCGCCCAGGCTCAGGGGCCGTCGAAGCTGGAGCTCCAGGTGGGGTTCTCGCACCCGGTGCGGTTCGAGGCCCCGGAAGGCGTGACGTTCGAGGTGCCCCAGCCCACCCGTATCGTGGTGCGGGGCGCCGACAAGCAGCTGGTCGGCCAGGTGGCAGCGGATGTGCGCAAGTGCCGGCCACCCGAGCCGTACAAGGGCAAGGGCATCCGGTACGTCGACGAGCACGTGCAGCGCAAGGCCGGGAAGTCGGCGAAATAGCCCGCGAAGTGGACGAGTAGGCGCGAGATGACGAACAGCAAGCGCGAAGCGAGGATCCGGCGGCATCGCCGGGTCCGCAAGAAGATCCGGGGGACGCCGGAGCGGCCGCGCCTGTGCGTGTTCCGCTCGGCGCGGCACATCTACGCCCAGGTGATCGATGACACGCAGGGGCGAACCCTGGCGACGGCGTCGACGACCGAGCCGGATCTGCGGTCGGGCCGGGGCGGGACCGTCGACGCGGCCAAATCCGTGGGCAAGCTCGTGGGTGAGCGGGCCAAGGCGGCAGGCATCTCGAGCGTCGTGTTCGATCGGGGTGGGTTCAAGTTCCACGGCCGGGTCGCCGGCTTGGCCGAAGGTGCGCGCGAAGCAGGACTGGAGCTCTGATGGCGGAAGGGCAACTCGAGGAGCGGGTGATCGCGATCAACCGCGTCGCCAAGGTCGTGAAGGGCGGCCGGCGGTTCTCGTTCACCGCGCTCGTCGTCGTCGGTGACGGCAACGGCAACGTCGGCCTGGGCTACGGGAAGGCGAAAGAGGTGCCGGCTGCCATTCAGAAGGGCATGGAGGAGGCGCGCAAGAGCCTCTTTCCCGTCGCGCTCGCCGGTACCACGATCACGCACGAGACCATCGGCGTCCACGACGCCGCCCGAGTCCTGTTGAAGCCGGCCGCGCCCGGTACCGGTGTGATCGCCGGCGGCGCGGCACGGGCCATCCTCGAGTCGGCCGGCGTCGGCGACGTCCTCGCGAAGTCGCTCGGTTCCGCGAACGCGATCAACGTGTCGCGGGCGACGATCGCGGGCCTGCGGGGGCTGTACCGGCCGGACGAGGTCGCCAAGCTGCGGGGCAAGTCGCCCGAGGAGGTTTCCTCGGCAGGGATGCTGCGGGCGTACCGCGAACGGTCGGCACCGAAGCCCGAGGTGACCGAGGTCGCGTGATGGCGGAGAAGTTGCGGATCACCCAGGTGCGATCAGCCATCGGCACCAAGCCCCGCCAGCGGGGCACGCTGCGCGCGCTCGGCCTGCGTCGCATCAACGACACCGTCGAGCTTCCCGACCGTCCCGAGATCCGCGGCATGGTCGGCACCGTTCCGCACCTCGTGAAGGTGGAAGAGACATGACGATCAAGCCGCACGACCTCCACGCCGCGCCCGGGTCCCGCACCCGCGGGCATCGGGCCGGCCGCGGCATCGGCGGGCGCGGGGGCAAGACCGCGGGCCGGGGCATGAAGGGCCAGCGCGCCCGCGACACCGTGAAGCCCGGTTTCGAGGGCGGCCAGACGCCGCTCACCCGGCGCACCCCGAAGGCCAAGGGGTTCAAGAACCCGTTCCGGGTCGAGTACGCCGTCGTGAACCTCGACGTGCTCGAGACGTTCGACGCCGGGACCGAGATCGACCCCGGGTCGTTGCGGTCGCGTGGCCTCGTCGCCAAGCAGGGCCTCGTCAAGGTGCTCGGACGCGGCCAGCTCACGAAGGCGCTCACCGTGCGCGCCCACGCCTTCTCCGCCGCCGCCGTCCGAGCGATCGAAGGCTCCGGCGGCCGCGTCGAGCGTTTGCCGTTGCCGTTCCGCAGGCGTCCCCCCGCCAAGGGGAACGCCCTGACCAACCGCTAAGCTCAGCGGTCCCGCCGCGAGAGGAGGTCGCGCTCCCCCATGCTCTCCCGCCTGCGGAACATGTTCCGGGTGCCCGACCTGCGCAACAAGATCCTCTTCACGCTGGTCATCATCGGGCTCTACCGAGTGGGCGCCCACCTCCCGGTTCCGTTCATCGACTTCAACGCGATCAAGGACCTGCAGAAGCAGTCCGAGAACACGGGGGTCGTCGGCTTCCTCGACCTGTTCTCCGGCGGAGCGATCACGAACGTGGCGATCTTCTTCCTCGGGATCATGCCGTACATCACGGCGTCGATCATCATGCAGCTGCTCGGCGTGGTGATCCCGAAGCTCGAGGAATGGCAGAACGAGGGGCAGGTCGGCCAGAAGAAGATCACGCAGTGGACCCGGTACCTCACGGTCGGCCTCGCGCTCGTGCAGTCCACCGGCTTCGTGTTCGCACTGCACCAGGGCAGCAGCGGGCTGCTCGGGTTCGCCGGCTTCCAGGGGCGCGACCTCATCCCGGGCTTCAACACGCCCCGGGCCGCCCTGATCGTCCTGACGTGGACCGCCGGCACCGCCCTGCTGATGTGGCTGGCCGAGCTCATCACCCAACGGGGGATCGGCAACGGGATGTCGATCCTGATCTTCGCGTCGGTCGTCTCGCGCCTCCCCGCGCAGGGCTCGGCGATCTACAGCGAGGGCAGCAAGTTCCAGTTCTTCACGATCCTCGCCATCGGCGTTGCGATGATCGTCGGCATCGTGTTCGTCGAGTCCGGGCAACGCCGCATACCGGTCCAGTTCGCCAAAGCGCGTCGTGGGGCGAAGAATGTACGGCGGGCAGAGCACCTACATACCCCTGAAGGTGAACCAGTCGGGTGTGATCCCGGTGATCTTCGCCAGCTCGATCCTGTCGTTCCCCGCCCTGATCGCGACGGCCACGCCGTGGAAGGGGCTGCAGGAGTTCATCAACGACAACCTGATCCAGCGCCAGAGCTGGTTCTACATCGGGCTGTACACGCTCTTGATCATCTTCTTCGCGTACTTCTACACCGCGATCGCCTTCAACCCCGCGCAGCAGGCCGACATCATCCGCAAGCAGGGTGGCTTCATACCCGGCATCAGACCCGGGCCGCCGACGGAGCGGTACCTCGCGAAGACCCTGAACCGGATCACACTGCCGGGTTCGCTCTTCCTCGCCACGATTGCGATCGCGCCTTTGTTGGTGTTCGCGTTGTGGGACATCAGACAGTTTCCGTTCGGCGGCACCGCGCTGCTGATCACCGTGGGTGTCGCGCTCGAGACCATGAAGCAGATCGACAGCCAGTTGATGATGCGCAACTACGAGGGCTTCCTCGCCTAGTCGGAGTGCACGGATGAGCCGAGGTCCGCGTCTCGTCCTGCTCGGCAAGCAGGGCGCTGGAAAGGGCACGCAAGCCGCCCGGCTCTCCGAGCGGTACGGCATCGAGCACGTCTCGACGGGCGACCTCTTCCGCGCCGCGGCCGCCGCCGGCACGGCGGCCGGTCATGAGGCGGAGGAGTACATGAACCGGGGCGACCTCGTCCCCGACGACCTCACGCTGCGGATCGTCGAAGAGCGCGTCGCGGAGGACGGCCTCGTCGACCACGGCTTCGTCCTCGACGGGTTCCCGCGCACCCTGTTGCAGGCCGAGAAGCTCGAAACCGTGCTGGACGGGCATCCGCTCGACCTCGTGATCAACTTCGAGGTCCCCACCGACATCGTCCTCGACCGGATCGCGGGCCGGCGCGTCTGCGAGAAGTGCGGCACGACGTACCACGTGAACGCGCCGCCGAAGGAGAACTGGACCTGCGACGTGTGCGGCGGCAAGGTCGTCCAGCGTGAGGACGACACCGAAGACGCCGTGATGCGCCGGCTCGAGCTCTACGAGGAGGAGACCGTCCCGATCATCGACTTCTACCGCCGGCTCGCAAAGCTCGTGGTGGTGGACGGGACGGGCGACGGCGACACGGTGTTCGCCCGCCTGGTGGCGCACGTCGATCAGCGGCTGAAGCCGCTGCAGACATGATCACCCGCAAGACCCGCGAGCAGATCGCCATCATGCGGCGGGCGGGCAAGGTCGTCGCCGAGATGCACGAGGTCTGCATCCGTGCCGCCAAGCCGGGAGCGACGACGGCCGACGTCGACGAGGCCGCGCGGGAGGTGCTCGATCGTCGCGGAGCCCGCTCCAACTTCCTGGGGTACGGGAATCCGCCGTTTCCGGGCGTCGTGTGCGCGTCGCCCAACGAGGTCATCGTGCACGGGATCCCGTCGCCGACGGTCGTGTTGCACGACGGCGACATCCTCTCGATCGACTGCGGGGCGATCATCGAGGGCTGGCACGGCGATGCCGCCGTCACCGTGCCCATCGGCGAGATCGACGACGAGTCGAAGCGACTCCTCGAGGTGACCCGGGCGTCGCTCGAAGCCGCGATCGAGCACGTGACGACGGCCGACCGGCTGGGCGACATCGGTGCCGCCGTCGAGGGTGTCGCCGAGGGGGCCGGGTTCTCGGTGGTGCGGGAGTACGTGGGACACGGGATCGGGACGGCCATGCACGAGGAGCCGCAGATCCCGAACTACGGGCCGCCCGGCCGGGGCCTGAAGCTCAAGGAGGGGATGGTCCTGGCCATCGAGCCCATGGTGAACGCCGGCGGGCCCGAGACCGAGTTGCTCTCCGACGGCTGGACCGTCGTCACCCGCGACGGGCGGCGCTCGGCGCACTTCGAGCATTCGATCGCCGTGACCGGCGACGGCCCAGAGGTCCTGACCCTGCCCTCGTGAGCACATTGTCCGGTTCACCGGCTGAGGGGCGTCCAGGGGGTCCGAGACCCCGAATTCTCAAGGGTTCCGGCGGTCGGGTACACTTCTCAGTCGCCCCAGCGGTGCGTCCGGCTCGTTCGGCGCGCCTGAGTCCCCAAAGTCCCCGTAGGCGGTGAAAGCCCTGGCCAAGCCCAAGGACGACACGATCCTGGTGGAGGGAACGGTGGTCGAGCCGTTGCCCAACGCCATGTTCCGGGTCGAGCTCGAGAACGGGCACAAGGTGCTCGCGCACATCTCCGGGAAGATGCGGATGCACTACATCCGGATCCTCCCGGGGGACCGTGTGCAGGTGGAGCTGACACCGTACGACCTCGGACGAGGTCGCATCACCTACCGCTACAAGTAGAAGAGCGAAGCCGTGAAGGTCCGCCCCTCAGTCAAGAAGATGTGCGAGAAGTGCAAGGTGATCCGCCGCCACGGCACGGTGCGCGTCATCTGCACCAACCCGCGCCACAAGCAGCGGCAAGGCTAGGAGCAGCGCATGGCTCGCATCGCCGGCGTCGACATCCCCCGCGAGAAGCGGCTCGAGGTGTCGCTCACCTACATCTTCGGGATCGGTCGCACGACTGCGCGCACCGTCGCGGTGGCGACCGACATCTCGCCCGACACGCGCGTTCGCGACCTCACTGACGAGGAGGTCGCCAAGCTGCGCACGTTCATCGACCAGAACGTGAAGGTCGAAGGTGACCTCCGGCGCGAGGTGTCGCAGGACATCAAGCGCAAGATGGAGATCGGCACGTACCAGGGTGTCCGCCACCGGCGGGGTCTCCCGGTGCACGGGCAGCGCACGCGCACGAACGCGCGCACTCGGAAGGGTCCGAAGAAGACGGTGGCCGGCAGGAAGCGGGCGAGGAAGTAGCGAATGGCGAAACCAGCAGCGGGTGGACGACGGCCGAGGCGGCGCGAACGCAAGAACGTCGCTTACGGCACGGCGCACATCAAGTCGTCGTTCAATAACACGATCATCTCGATCGCCGACCAGGAAGGCAACGTGATCGCCTGGGCGTCGGCGGGCAACGTCGGCTTCAAGGGATCGCGGAAGTCCACGCCGTTCGCGGCGCAGCTGGCGGCGGAGACGGCCGCGCGCCGGGCGATGGAGCACGGCGTGCGCAAGGTCGACGTCGTCGTGAAGGGGCCGGGCTCGGGTCGCGAGACGGCCATCCGGTCGATCCAGAACACGGGCATCGAGGTCGCGGGGATCAAGGACGTCACGCCGATCCCGCACAACGGGTGCCGTCCGCCCAAGCGCAGGCGAGTCTGATGGCCCGCTACACCGGCGCCGTCTGCAAGCTGTGCCGCCGCGAGCGCATGAAGCTCTTCCTCAAGGGCCCCAAGTGCGACACGATGAAGTGCCCGGTCGAGCGCAAGCCGTACCCCCCGGGCCAGCACGGTCGCGGCCGCATCCGCGAGAGCGAGTACCTCCTTCAGCTGCGCGAGAAGCAGAAGGCGCGTCGCATCTACGGGCTCCTCGAGCGCCAGTTCAAGAACGTGTACGAGGAGGCGACCCGCCATCCGGGCATCACCGGTGAGGTCCTGCTCCAGATGCTCGAGCTCCGCATCGACAACATCGTGTTCCGCGCCAACTTCGCCGCCAGCCGCAACCAGGCGCGCCAGCTCGTCCGCCACGGACACGTCACCGTGAACGGCCACCGCGTGACGATCCCCTCGCAGCAGCTCCGCAAGGGCGACGTCGTCGAGATCCACGCCAAGTCGCGCCAGATGATCGTGCTGCGCCACAACCTCGACACGCTCGACCGGGCCGTCCCGGCCTGGCTGGAGGTGAGCAGCGGCGACTTCAAAGCCACCGTGCGAGACCTGCCGCTCCGCGAGCAGATCGACGTGCCCGTGCGCGAGCAGCTGATCGTCGAGCTCTACTCCAAGTAGCCCACCGAATCTTCCGCCACCGCCCCCAAAAGACAACGAAGTGAGACCGCCATGCTGATCATCCAGCGACCCGAAGTCGAAGCCGGCGACCCCGACGGGAACGTCCAGACGTTCACGATCTCGCCGCTCGAGCCCGGCTTCGGCCACACGCTCGGCAACTGCCTCCGCCGCACGCTTCTCTCGTCGATCCCCGGCGCGGCCGTGAGCCAGGTCCGGTTCGACGAGGCTCTGCACGAGTTCGACGTCATCCCGGGGGTGAAGGAGGACGTCACCGACCTCATCCTCAACCTCAAGGACCTCGTTCTGCGGTGCGAGTCGGAGGAGCCCGTCACGCTCCGGCTCGACAAGCGCGGCCCCGGCGACGTCACCGCCGGCGACATCCAGACGACCGCGGACGTCGAGGTGCTCAACCCCGAGCTGCACCTCGCCACCGTCAACCAGCGCGGGCGGCTCGCACTCGACCTCACCGTCGAACAGGGCCGCGGCTACCTGTCGGCCGAGCGCAACAAGCGCACGTCGACGATCGGTGTCATCCCCGTCGACGCGATCTTCTCGCCCGTGCGGAGAGTCGCGTTCTCGATCGAGCCGACGCGCGTCGAGCAGGCGACCAACTACGACAAGCTCAGCCTCGAGGTCGAGACCGACGGGTCGATCTCGCCCCGCGACGCCCTCGCGTCGGCGGGCGAGACGCTGCGGAACCTCGTCAGCCTGGTCGCCGACCTCTCGGCGGAGCCGAAGGGGCTGGAGCTGGGCGAGGTGTCGCCGATCACGGCGGCGTCGCCCGACCTCGAGCTGCCGATCGAGGAGCTCGACCTGTCGGAGCGGCCTCGCAACTGCCTGAAGCGGGCCCGGGTCGACACGATCGGCCAGCTCGTCCAGAAGTCCGAGGACGACCTGCTGGCGATCACGAACTTCGGCTCGAAGTCGCTCGAAGAGGTGCTCCAGAAGCTCGACGAGCGTGGCCTCTCCCTGCGGGTGAAGGAGTAAGGGAGCCCGACGATGCCGGCACCGCGTAAGGGCCCCCGCCTCGGCTCCGGCCCCGCCCACGAGAAGCAGCTGCTCGCGAACCTCGCCGCGCACCTGTTCGAGGCGGGTGCGATCACCACGACCGTCGCCAAGGCCAAGGCGCTGCGTCCCTACGCGGAGAAGCTGATCACGAAGGCGAAGGGCGGCAGCGTGCACCAGCAGCGCGTCGTCGTCGCCCGTATGCACGACAAGCAGGCGGCGCACAAGCTGTTCGCCGAGATCGCACCCCGCTACGCCGACCGCAACGGCGGCTACCTGCGCATCCTCAAGCTGGGCCCCCGTCCCGGCGACGCCGCCCCCATGGCACGCGTGGAGTTGGTCTGATCCTCTGGTCGCGCAAGCTGGCGCTTGCGCTCCGCCGACAGAATTCGTGATCCGGCGCCGGGGGAACCCGGCGCCTGCCGGAGGTGCCCTTTCAAGTGACCCTCTTCGAAAGCGAAGAAGGTCCAGCGAGGGTGAAGCTGCTCGTCGCGTACGACGGGACCGGGTTCCACGGGTGGGCCGAGCAGCCCGAGGTGCGCACCGTCGAGGGAGTGCTCGCCAAGGCGCTCGAGCGATTTCTGCGCCATCGGCCCGAACGGCTGACGTGCGCCGGCCGCACCGACTCCGGCGTGCACGCCTGGGGACAGGTTGTGAGCTTCGACGCCGATCCCGGCCTCGACCCGTGGCGGCTCCAATCGGCGCTGAACGGCACCCTCGCCCCCGAAGTGGTCGTACGCGCCGTCGACGTCGTCGAGGCGGGCTTCGACGCCCGCCGGTCCGCGTGCTGGCGCGCCTACCGCTACACGGTGGTGAACCGACCGGTGCCGGACCCGTTCCTCGCCCGGTACGCGTGGTGGGTTCCCACGCCGCTCGACATGAGGTCGATGCGGCTCGGCGCCGACCCGTTCGTCGGCGAGCACGACTTCGCCGCCTTCTGCCGGCAGGGACCGGAAGGGTCGACGAGCACGCGGCGGGTCCTCGAGTCGCGGTGGCACGACCTCGGGGACGGCGTCCTGCGCTACGACATCCGCGCCACGGCCTTCTGCTGGCAGATGGTGCGGTCGGTCGTCGGCACGCTCGTCGAGGTCGGGACGGGCAAGAAGCGCCCGGGAGACCTCATGGGGATCCTCCGCTCCCAGAACCGCGCCCACGCCGGCCAGCCCGCGCCGCCCGAGGGCCTGTGCCTCTGGGAAGTCGGTTACTGACGCCGCAACGCGGCGGTACGGTGCTTCACATGGCCAGGCGCGGATCTGCGCTCGATCCCGAGCTGGCGAAGTTCCGAGAGTTGTGGGCGGACGAGCTGGGCGGCGCCGCCCTCTACCGGGCGCTCGCCGACCACGCCGACGAGCGACGCCGGCCGATCTTCCTCTCCCTCGCCGAAGCCGAGGAGCGCCACGCCGCCCACTGGGCCGAACGGATGCGCCAAGGCGGCGTCACCGACCTCAAGCCGCCTCGGCTCCCGTTCCGAATCCGGGTGCTGCGCCGGTTGGCCGGGCTGCTCGGCACCGAGGCCGTGCTCCCGATCGTGCTGCGCGCCGAAGCGGCCGACGCCGACAAGTACCGCGGCGTCGCCGCCGCGCCGGCGGCCATGGCGGCCCAGGAGGCGATGCACGGCAAGGTCGTCGCGGCGATGCGCGGAGGCAACTCGACCGGTGGGCGCATCGCCGCCATGGAGGGGCGCCATCGCGCCGGGATCGGCGGCGCGCTGCGCGCCACGGTCTTCGGCGTCAACGACGGCTTGGTGTCGAACTTCTCGCTCGTCATGGGCGTCGCCGGCGGCACGAGCAACAAGTCGATCGTCGTGCTCGCCGGCGTCGCCGGGCTCGTCGGCCGGCGCCTTCTCGATGGCGTCGGGCGAGTGGGTGTCGGTGCGCTCGCAGAAGGAGCTGTACGAGAACGAGCTGCGGATCGAGGAGCAGGAGCTGGCGGCGTTCCCCGAGGAGGAGCGCGAGGAGCTCGAGCTGATCTATCAGGCGAAGGGCGTCGACCCCGCGGAGGCCAAGGCGTTCGTCGCGAACATCATGTCCCGACCCGACGTCGCGCTCGACACGATGGCGCGCGAGGAGCTCGGGCTCGATCCCGGCACGCTCGGCTCACCGTGGGTCGCAGCCGGGTCGTCGTTCGCCGCGTTCGCGGCCGGCGCGTTCCTGCCGGTTCTGCCGTTCTTCTTCGCCAGCGGAGTCGCCGCCGTCGTGACGTCGGCGGTCCTCTCGGTCGTCATGCTGTTCGGCGTCGGGTGCGCGATCTCGGTGTTCACGGGGCGCCACGCGGGTCGCTCGGGGTTGCGCATGGCCGCGATCGGCGTGCTCGTCGCCACCGCCACGTTCCTGATCGGCAAGGCCGTCGGCGTCGGCGTGAGCTGAGGCGCGCCCGCCTACTCCTCGCCGAGGTAGAGGAAGCTGTAGCCCTCGTCGCGGAACTGCAGGCCGGCCTCGCGCAGGGGGACGTCCCAGTCGCCCCGCACGGCGGGATCGTTCTCCTCCATGCCGTGGTCGGCCACGAGCAGGAACGCGGTGTCGTCGAAGGCGCCGGCGCGCTCGACCGCCGCCAGGACCTCGCCGAGGCGGGCGTCGCAGTCGCGGATGGCCGCCGCCGCGATCTCCGAATGCGGGCCGCCCTCGTGGAACGCGGAGTCGGTGAGCGTGAAGTTCACCCACATGAACCGCGGCTTCGGGTAGTCGACGTCGCGGTAGTGGCCGCTCCAGATCCCGGCGGCCTGCTCGACGCACATGTGGTCGACGATCGTCGACCACGAGTAGTCCTTCGACGGGCGGACGAACCGCTCGGTCGAGTGCGGCAGGCCGTCCGGCGAGTGGGGGATCGGCGGCACTTCACCGCGGCGGAAGAAGTCGAAGGTCGAGTAGTCGGCGCCGGGGTCGGCGGGCTCGTTGACCGACGCCGTGAACGCCTCGGGCCACGTGCGGTGCACGGCGTCGTGGATCGACTCGACGCCGGGAGTGAGCGTCTCCATGGCGGTCGGCCACGTCGCCGACGAGTTCGTGATGATCTGGCGGCCGCTGCGCCGGTCGTACCACGCGTTGTTGAGGATGCCGTGGTGTCCCGGCAGGCGGCCGGTGAGGATCGACGTGTGGTTCGCGAGCGTCACCGTGGGCAGTCCCGCCATGGCGCCGTGCTCGTACGCGGTCCCCATCTCGAGCAGACGCGCCACGTTCGGCGCCTCGCCCGCGGCCGCCATCGCGTACAGCACGTTGGGGTTCGTGCCGTCCCACAGGAACCCGACGACGTGGCGCGGCCGCCCGCGTGCGACGTCCAGGACGTCGTCGCGGACCTCGCCGTCCTGGCCGCGAACGTAGGTGCCGTCGTCATCGGGCGCGAGGCCGAGCAGCTCGGCGACCGTCGGGGCGACGTCGACGAGGCGCCCCGCCCGGGGCACCAACCCGTCGGCGCGCACGCCCTTGCCGGCGACGACGAACGGCGCCCGCGCCTGCACGACGTCGAGCGATCCGTGCTCGCCCCGGTGCCCGCCCTGGTCCTCCCAGTTGTGGGCGGCGGAGTGGATCACGCACAGGTCGGGCGCGGCGGGGTGGTCGAACAGCTGCGCGACCTGCCCGAACCCGAACGGGTAGGCGTTGTCGCCCCGGGTCGGGTACGGGTGGGCGCGCTCGGCGTCCAGCCCCGCGAATCGGTCCGTCGACTGGTCGGCGAGCGGTTCGGCGCCCTCGCCGCCCGATCGTCTCGTAGGCGCCGCCCTCGGTGCGCCGGAAGCGCACCCACCCGTCGTGCGAGTGGGCCTCGTAGGCGTCGCCGCGCGCGAGCAGGACCATGTCGACGATCGGGTCGAGCGCCGCGTCGAGGAGCACGTCGAGCGCGCGCTGGGCGTCGTCCTCGCGCTCGGCGGTGATCCCGTGGACGGGAACCGCGGCCGGGGGAGCCGTCACACTCTCTCCTTCGTCGCCCTCACTGTCGCCGTCGCAAGCTCCGGCTTTGCGGTAACGGTCGGCCAAGCCGCCGCTACCGCGGTCGCAAGCTCCGGCTTTGCAGCGGCGGTCGGCGAAGCCCCGCCGCCGCGGCGAGGCTACCGCCTTCGACCCGATTGTCTGAGCCGCCTCGAACAGGAGTAACCTCTTCTTTCCTGTGCGTACATTCAGCCCGAAACCCGGTGACATCGAGCGCGCCTGGCAATTGATCGACGCCGACGGCGCCGTGCTCGGCCGCCTCGCGACCGAGGCCGCCACCCTCCTGCGCGGGAAGCACAAGCCGACCTGGGCGCCGCACGTCGACGCCGGTGACCACGTGATCGTCGTCAACGCCGCCAAGCTCGACATCGGGCCGCGCAAGGCCGAGGGCAAGACGTACTGGCGCCACTCCGGCTACCCGGGCGGCATCAAGTCGGAGAGCCTCGAGCCGGCTGTTCGAGCGCGACCCGGAGAAGGTCGTACGCCAGGCGATCAAGGGCATGCTGCCCAAGGGACGGCTCGGCCGGCAGATGCTGCGGAAGCTGCGCGTGTACGCCGGGCCCACCCATCCCCACGCCGCCCAGAAGCCCGTCGCCCGCCCGCTGGCGAGCGGCGCGCGGAGGTAGCTCGTGACCAAGCCCCTCATCCAGACCACCGGCCGGCGCAAGGAGTCGATCGCTCGCGTCCGGCTGCGCCCCGGAAGCGGCGTCATCAAGGTCAACGGGCGCGAGTTCGAGCGGTACTTCCCGACGCTCACGCACCAGGTCGTCGCGACCGAGGCGCTGCGCCTCACCCAGACCGCCGACGTGTACGACGTCGAGGCGTCGCTCGACGGCGGCGGCGTGAGCGGACAGGCCGGCGCCCTGCGCCTCGGCATCGCCCGCGCACTCGTCTCGCTCGACGACGAGCTGCGCCCGACCCTGAAGAAGGCCGGGCTGCTCATGCGCGACGCCCGCGAGAAGGAGCGCCGGAAGTACGGGCTCAAGAAGGCCCGCAAGGCGCCGCAGTACTCGAAGCGCTAGGCGCTTCGAGCGCGGCGGCATGACGCTGCGGTTCGGCACCGACGGAGTTCGCGGGGTCGCCAATCGCGATCTCACACCCGAGCTCGTCGACCGCGCTCGGACGCGCCGCCGCCCGCGTGCTGGGCGCCGACCGACCGTTCGTCGTCGGGCGCGACACGCGTCGCTCCGGGCCGCTGCTGGAGGCCGCGCTCGTCGCCGGCCTCTGCAGCGAGGGCGCGGACGTCGAGCGCGTCGGCGTGCTCCCGACGCCGGGGGTCGCGTTCCTGGCGCAGCTGTTCGACGCGCCCGGCGCGGTGATCTCCGCCAGCCACAACCCGTATCCCGACAACGGCGTGAAGTTGTTCGCGCGCGGTGGGCGCAAGATCGCGGACGCGCCCGAGCAGCGCATCGAGTTGGAGCTCCGGCGGCTCGTCGACGCCGGCGCAGGTGACGGCCCCGATGGACCCGGGGTGGGCGTCGCGCGCGACCGCCTCGGCGCCGCCGCCGACTACATCGCACACCTCGCCGCCGCGCTCGGCGGCCGCCGGCTCGAAAAGCAGTCGGTCGTCGTCGACTGCGGCAACGGCGCCGCCTTCGAGGTCGCGCCGTGGGCGTTCCGGGTGCAAGGGGCGTGGGTGCGCGCCCTCCACGACCAGCCCGACGGAACCAACATCAACGCCGGCTGCGGCTCGACCGACCCCGGCGCGCTGCAGCAGGCGGTCCTCGCGGCCAGCGCCGACGCCGGGCTCGCGTTCGACGGCGACGCCGACCGTGTGATCGCGGTCGACGAACACGGCAACCTCGTCGACGGTGACCAGATGCTGGCGATCATCGCGCTCGACATGCACGAACGGGGCGAGCTCCGCGGCGACGCCGTCGTCACGACCGTGATGTCGAACCTCGGTCTGCGGCGCGCGCTCGTCGAGCACGGCATCGAGGTCGTCGAGACGCCCGTCGGCGACCGCAACGTGCTGACCGCCCTCGAAGAGCGGGGCCTGTCGCTGGGCGGCGAGCAGTCCGGGCACGTGATCGTCACCGACCTCGCCACGACCGGCGACGGCACCCTCACCGGCATGTTGTTGCTCGACGTGATGGCGCGCCGCGGACGGCCCCTGTCGGAGCTGGCCGCCGTGGTCGAGCCGCTCCCGCAGGTGTTGCGGAGCGTGCAGGTCCCGGACGGGGCCGGCTTGGAGGACGACGGCGCGTTCCGCGCCGAGCTCGAGGCGGTCGAGCAGCAGCTCGGCGCCGACGGCCGCGTGCTCGTGCGACCTTCGGGCACCGAGCCCGTCGTCCGTGTGATGGTCGAGGCGCCGACCGCCGAGCAGGCGGAGACGGCGGCGACCCGTCTGGCCGCCGCCGTCGAACGCGCCTGCGGTCCTCGCTAGCTCGTACGACCGACTAGCCGAAGAAAGCGTCGAACTTGGCGAGGTCCGGGTGCTCTTCGTCGAGCCGCGAGATCTTGCCGCCCGACAACGTGAAGTGGAGCTTCTCGGTCTCGTCGTAGCTCTTGCCGTCGCGTTGCGCCGTCAGTCTGTGGACGGCGAGCACCTTGTCAGGGCCGTCGTCCTTCACGCTTTGCAAGTCCGCCTTGAGCGTCCCGCCGGTGAGCTCGAAGAGCTTTGCGTAGTAGCCGAGCACGCCGTCGACACCCTTGTGCTCACCCGAGACCGGGGTGCTGCCCGGGACGCTCTGGACGACGTCGGGGGTCATGATCGACCGCAGCGTGTCCATGTCGCCCTTTCCGAATGCCTCGTAGCCCTTGCGGACCGTGTCCTCGTTCGCACTCACTTCGGCTCCTTTCCTCGTCCTGCTCGCCGATGGAGAGCTCGAGGACCATTCGTAGCTGGGAGCCCTCTGGACCACAACCGACGTAACCTGGTGTTTCTATGTGCGGCATCGTGGCCGTCCTGCGGCGGTCGAGCGGCCGGATGCCGCCCGACGGCGCCCTCCTCCTCGGCGAGCTCGAGTCCGCCGTCGCCTCCCTCGGCGGCTCCGGCTCCGATGTGCTGGCGCGGGCGGCAGCGCGGGTCGAGGACGTCGACGGGCTGCTGAAAGGACCTCCCGGCGTGCGGGCTCTGCTCGGCGACCGCGCCCTCGCCGTCGGCATCGAGCACCACGTCGAACAGCTCCAGCGCGCGGCCCATCGCGTCGAGGCGGAACTGGACGCGAGCGCGGGAGACCTGTCGACGATCGAGCTCGAGGACGTGAACGCCGCCCTCGTGCGCCTCAAGGACGCCGTGTGGGCCGTCGGCCACGATCGGCTCCGCACGGCGCGGGCGGTCGCCGAGTTGTGCGGCTCGGACCTCGCGCCCGCCACGATCGACGCGTTCACGTCGGTACAGGTCGCCTTGTCGGCGCTCGACCGGCTCGAGGTGCGCGGCCGCGACTCGGCAGGGCTGCACGTGCTCGTGCACCATCACGGCCTCGATCTCGCCGATCCCGCGATCGCGCGCTTGCTCGACGAGCGCCGCGACCCGCTCTTCGGCTCCCGGGCTGTGCGCCCGGCCGGTGACTCCTTGAGCTTCGTGTACAAGGCCGCCGCCGAGATCGGAGAGCTCGGGGACAACACCACGGCACTGCGGGGCGCCATCCGCGACGACGAGTTCCTGCACCTGGCGGTGTCGGCCGAGACGGCCGAGGCGGTGGTGCTCGCGCACACGCGGTGGGCAAGTGTCGGAATCATCTCCGAGGTCAACGCGCACCCGGTGAACAGCGAGGAAGTCGGGCGTCCCGACGGGCCGTACGTCATCGGCGCCCTGAACGGCGACGTCGACAACTACGTCGATCTCGAGGCGATCGAACGGCTCGACGTCCCCGCGGAGATGACGACCGACGCCAAGGTCATCCCGACCCTCGTCTCCCGGCGTCTCGCCGACGGCGAGGAGGTCGACGAGGCGTTCCGGGCCACGGTCGCCTCGCTCGAGGGATCGGTGGCGATCGCCGCGAGCGCCGCCGACCGGCCGCAGCGGGTCCTGCTCGCGCTGCGCGGCAGCGGGCAGGCGCTCAACGTCGGCCTGGCCGAGGACATGTTCGTGGTCGCCAGCGAGCCCTACGGGCTCGTCGAGGAGACCGCGACCTACCTCCGCATGGACGGCGAGACGCCCGCCGACCCGCAGCGCCCGGGCGCCACCCGGGGCCAGATCGTCGCCCTGGACGCCGACTCGGCCGGCGACGTCGCCGGCGTCCGGCGCTTCGCCTACGACGGCACCGAGCTGCCGGTGTCCGCCGACGAGCTGCAACACGCCGAGATCACCACGCGCGACATCGACCGCGGCGCCTCGCCCCACTACCTGCTCAAGGAGATCTCGGAGGCGCCGGGCTCGTTCCGCAAGACGCTGCGGGGCAGGATCGCCGGCGGTCCCGACGGCCGGCTCACCGTCGACGTCGGTCCCGAGTCGCTCCCGGACGCGGTGCGGGTGGGCCTGCGTGACGGCACGCTGCGGCGCGTCGTCGTGATCGGCCAGGGGACGGCCGCCGTCGCGGGCCAGAGCTTCGCCGCCGCCCTCAGGGATGCAACGGCCAACCTGCTCGTCGACGCGATGCCCGCCACCGAGCTGTCGGGCTTCGCCTTGCGCCCCGACATGCACGACACGCTCGTGGTCGCCATCAGCCAGAGCGGTACCACGACGGACACGAACCGCACCGTCGACCTCGTGCGCGCCCGTGGCGCATCCGTCGTGGCGATCGTCAACCGGCGGAACAGCGATCTCGTCGAGAGGTCGGACGGCGTCCTGTACACGTCCGACGGCCGCGACGTCGAGATGAGCGTCGCGTCGACGAAGGCGTTCTATTCACAGATCGCGGCCGGCTTCGTGCTCGCGCTCGCGATCGCGGCCGAGGCCGGCCCGACCGACGAGGCGCGCAGCAACGTGTTGCTGGCGGCGCTGCGCGAGCTCCCCGACCGGATGCTCGAGGTCATCGGCACTCGCGATGCGATCGCGGGCATCGCGCAGCGCCATGCACCCTCGAAGCGCTACTGGGCGGTCGTCGGGAACGGCTCCAACCGCATCGCCGCCTCCGAGCTGCGCATCAAGCTGTCCGAGCTCTGTTACAAGTCGATCGCGTGCGACTTCACGGAGGACAAGAAGCACATCGACTTGTCGTCGGAGCCGCTCGTTCTCGTCTGCGCGTCCGGGCTCGTGGGCTCCAACGCGGATGACGTGGCGAAGGAGGTCGGCATCTACCGCGCGCACCGGGCGACGCCGATCGTGATCGCGACCGAAGGCGACGCCCGCTTCTCCGGCGCGGTCGAGACCATCACCGTCCCGGCCGTCGACCCCGCGCTGGGCTTCGTGCTGTCGACTGTGGCCGGGCATCTGTTCGGCTACGAGGCCGCACTGGCGATCGACTCGTCTGCCGTTCCCTTGCGCGAGGCCCGGGCCGCCATCGAGGCCGCGATCTCCGGCGGTGACGGCGATGCCGTGCTCGACCGCCTGGCGGTGGGCGTGGAGGCGCCGGCGGCCGGGTTCTTCGACGGGCTCCGCACCGGCACCTACGACGGCCACCTCGACGCCAGCAGCGCGGTTCGGATCGCGTCGGTGCTGCGCTACGCCACCGGCGCGGCACCGCTCGACCTGTACCAGGTGGAGCTGGGCAAGGTCGGCACGCCGAGCACGGTGGTCGAGGACCTCACCGCCGCGCTCACCCAGGGGATCGACGAGCTCACGAGGCCCGTCGACGCCATCAAGCACCAGGCCAAGACGGTCACGGTCGGCATCTCCCGCTCCGACGAGACCCTGCTCGAGGTGCCGCTGGTGAGAGAGGTGCTCGCCGCCGGCGTCGCGCGCGACAGTCTGAGCTACCGCGCGCTCCGGACCCTCGTCGACCTCGACCCCGCCGTGGAGCACGTCACGGGTTTCACGCGCTACCGCATCGAGGGCGACGTCGAGGGCGACGCCGCCACCATCCACGTCGTCGACCGGGGCGGTGTCGCCACCGGCCTGCCGTCGCGCACGGATTCCGACCCGCGCCTGATCGGGACCAAGCACCGCGTGGCGTACGAGCGGGAGGTCACGGTGGCGAAGGGCCGCCGCGACGACCGGACACTGGTCATCGTGCCCGAGCTCAAGGGCAACCAGGCGACCGGGCTGTCGCTGCTGCACGTCGCGTTCCGGCCCCGCCTCGCGCCCGACGTCGCCCGCGGCGTTCTCCAGGGATACCGGGGCCGCTACGCCGCCCTCAAGGACGCCGTCACCGAGACCGAGCCCACCTTCGACGACACGCGACTCGCCGACGTCGACGTCGTCGACCTACTCACCGAGCCCGTGTACGTGCTCGCCGAACGGTGGCGCACCAGATGACCGCTTTCGGCGTCAACTACGTGCCTCGAGGGCATGTGCATGACGCCAAAACGGGGAGACCGTGAACATCGTCGGGATCGGCACCGACCTGGTGGAGATCGACCGGTTCCGGCTCGCGATGGCGCGGCGGAAGCGCCTGCCCGAGCGGCTCTTCAGCGACGACGAGCGCGCGTACGCGTTCCGTCATCACGATCCCGTGCCGCGGCTTGCGGTCCGCTTCGGCGCGAAGGAGGCGGTGATGAAGGCGCTCGGCGTCGGGCTGGGCGCGTTCAAGCTGCGCGACGTCGAGGTGGTGCGGCGGCGGGGCGGCGCGCCCGTGGTCGCGCTGCACGGCAAGGCGGCGGCCCTCGCCGGCGAGCGGGGCGTCACCGTCTGGCACCTCTCGCTCACGCACAGCGACTCGATGGCGATGGCCGTGGCCATCGCCGTGGGTTAGCGAGGCACGGCGGGCATGCGTCCGGTCCTCACACCGGCCGAGATGGGCGAGGCCGACCGGCGCACGATCGCGGCCGGCACGCCCGTCGACGTGCTCATGGAGCGGGCCGGGCGCGCCGTCGCGTGGGCGGTGCGGCGCGAGATGGGTGGGACGTACGGCCGGCGTGTCGTCGTGGTGTGCGGGAAGGGCAACAACGGCGGCGACGGGCACGTCACGGCCCGGGCGCTGCGCGAGTGGGGCGTGCGCGTCGACGTCTTCACGCTCGACGACGGCGTCGACCGGCAGCTGTGCGAGCGGGCGCTGCTCCGGGCCGACGCGTTCGTCGACGCCATGTTCGGCACCGGCTTCCGCGGCTCGCTCGAGGGCGACGCGGCGTGGGTGGCCGGCGCCGTCGACACGGTGCTCGGTCCGTGCGTCGCCGTCGACATCCCCTCGGGTGTGAACGGCCAGACCGGCATGATCGAGGGCGACGCGGTGCACGCGTCGCACACCGTGACCTTCTCTGCGCTCAAGCCCGGGCTCGTGTTCCAACCGGGTGCCGGTCACGCCGGCGAGGTGGAGGTCGCCGACATCGGCATCGACCTCGGCGACCCGGGCGTGTTCGTGCCCGAGCCCCTCGACCTCGCGCTCGCGCTTCCCGACCGCGCCGCGGACGCGCACAAGTGGCTCAGCGGCGCCCTCGTCGTGGGCGGGTCGGGCGGCATGACGGGCGCGCCGTCGTTCGTCAGTCACGCCGCCATGCGCGCCGGCGCCGGCATCGTGTGGTGCGGCGTCCCGGGTGATGAGGCCGCTGCTCGCGCGTCGGGCACCGAGGTGATCACGAAGGCGTTGCCGGCGACGCCCGACGGCGCGCTCGACGAGCCCGCCGCCGCCGAGGTGCTCAAGGCGGCCGACCGGTTCCGCGCGCTCGTCGTCGGCCCCGGACTCGGGCGCGACGACCGCACCGCCGCCGCCGTCCGCCGCATCGTGGCCGAGGCACCCGTCCCGCTCGTCCTCGACGCCGACGGGCTGAACGCCCTCGCCGGCGACGTCGGGCCGCTCCGCGCCCGCCGCGCCCCGGCCGTGCTCACTCCGCACGCCGGCGAGTACGTGCACCTGGCCGGGGAGAAGGTCGGCGACGACCGGCTCGCGGCCGCCCGCCGCCTGGCCGAGCGGGCCCATGCGATCGTGCTGCTCAAGGGCCCGGGAGAGGTGATCGCCGACGCGGAGGCGGCCGGGCGCGCCGCGATCAACACCACCGGCGGGCCCTGGCTGGCGACCGCCGGCACCGGCGACGTGCTCTCCGGGATCATCGGTGGCTTCCTGGCCCGCGGCGCGGAGCCGTTCTGGGCCGCCGCCGCCGGGGCGCACACCCATGGGCGGGCCGCCGACGTCGCCGGGCATACTGGCCTGGTCGCCGGCGACCTGATCGCAGCGCTCCCGGCGGCCATCCGCTCCCTCGAGAGCCTCGACGGCATGGAGGACTAGATGCCCGACGCGACGCCCGTGCGCGAGGTGATGACCCGCGACGTCGTGACCCTGCACCCCGACCAGCCCGTGCGGGACGCCGCCGACGTCCTCGCCGGCAAGGCGATCGGCGCCGCCCCGGTGGTCGACACCGACGGCAAGCTCGTCGGCCTCCTCCGAGACGAGGACCTGATCGTCTCGGAGGCCCGGCTCCACGTCCCGACGGTCATCTCGTTCCTCGGCGCCGACCTCGTGCTGCCGTCGTCGCTGCACCGCTTCGAGCACGAGCTGAAGAAGGCCGCCGGCGCCACGGTCGGCGACGTCATGATCACCGACTTCCACGTCGCGAAGCCGGACGACACCCTGGACGGGCTGGCGGCGGAGATGCACGACCGCGACGTCACCCACGTCCCGGTCGTCGACGGCGGCAAGCTCGTCGGCATCGTCGCACGCGGCGACCTCGTCCGGTTCCTCTCCCGCACGAGCTGATGGGCGACGATCGGTATCGCCCGGTCTGGGCGGAGATCGATCTCGACGCGGTGCGGGCGAACGTCGCGTCGCTCGCCGGCGTCGCGTCACCGGCCGCGCTCATGGCGGTCGTGAAAGCCGACGGCTACGGGCACGGCGCGGTGCCGGTCGCACGCGCCGCGCTCGACGCCGGCGCGCAGTGGCTCGGGGTCGCGCTCGTCGAGGAGGGCGCCGAGCTGCGCGCAGCCGGCATCGACGCCCCCGTCCTCGTGCTCTCCGAGCCGCCCCCTCCGGCCGCGCCCGCCGTCGTCGCCCTCGGCCTCACCTCCGTCGCATACACGCGGCCCGGCATCGACGCCCTCGCCAAGGCGGTGGCCGATTCGGGCGCTGATCCGCTGCCGGTCCACCTGAAGGTCGACACGGGGATGCACCGCGTCGGCTGCGCGGCCGAGGACGCGTGCACGCTCGCCGAGTCGATCGCGACGCGCGACGAGCTGCGCCTCGAGGGCGTCCTCACCCACTTCGCCGTCGCCGACGAGCCCGACGACCCGTACACCGGGCAGCAGCTCGACCGCTTCGACGGCGTGCTGGCCGACCTGCGGCGTGCCGGCGTGACCTTCGACCTGGTCCACGCGGCCAACTCGGCCGCGTTGCTCGCCTTTCCGGACCGCGCCCGCTTCGACCTCGTTCGCTGCGGGATCGCGGTGTACGGCGTGCCGCCGGCGCCCGGCCTCGCCGAGCGCGTGCCGTTGCGCCCGGCGATGGCGCTCAAGGCGCGCGTCTCCCACGTCAAGACGCTCCCCGCCGGCGCGCGCCTGTCGTACGGGCTTCGATACACGATGCCCGCCGACGGCACGGTGGCGACGGTGCCGGTCGGGTACGCCGACGGTGTGCCCCGCGCGCTGTCGGCGACCGGTGGCGAGGTGCTCGTCCGCGGTCGGCGCCATCCGATCGCCGGCACCGTGACCATGGACCAGCTGATGGTCGACGCCGGCGACAGCCCGATCGAAGTGGGCGACGAGGTCGTGCTGCTCGGCCGCGACGGCGACGCCGAGATCTCCGCCGACGAGTGGGCGGAACGGCTCGGCACCATCGGCTACGAGATCGTGTGCGGCATCGGGCCGCGAGTTCCGCGGAGCTACGGCTGATGGGCGGCGACGAGCAGTCGAGCGGGCGGGCCGGCCGGGCGCTACGCGGCGCGGGTGTGGTGGCCGGCGCGACCGCCGGCCTCGCCGCGGCCGCGTACGCGATCGAGCGGGCCGTCGTCGCCGGAGTTCGGCGCCGTCCCGACCCGGACGCCGGCAAGCCGCTCGTCCCGCCCTTCGAGGAGGCCGTGCGCTACCCGAGCCACGACGGCGGGAGCATCTACACGATCAGCCGCGGCAAGGGCGCGCCCATCCTCTTCTCGCACGGGGTGACGCTCTCGACGCGGGTGTGGGTGAAGCAGTTCGAGAACCTGCCCGAGCACCGGTTCCGCTGCATCGGCTTCGACCATCGCGGCCACGGGGATTCCGAATGCGGCGAGTCGGGACACTCGATCGTCAACCTCGCCGACGACGTCCGCACCGTCATCGAGCGCATGGACCTGCGCGACGTCATCCTCGTCGGCCATTCGATGGGAGGCATCGCGCTCCAGGCGTTCGCGATCCACCATCCCGACATCGCAGCCGAGCGCGTGCGGGGCATGGTGCTGATGTCGACGTTGGCGAAGACGTACCTGTCCGGCTCGAGCTGGCTGCGGAAGATGTTCGAGCGTCTCACCGGCGGCGGCCCGTCGGCCCGCGAGCTCATGACCCAGCAGAACCTCGGCTTCTTCCTCGCCCGCGTCGGCTTCGGGCGTGACCCGCAGCCGAGCCACGTCGAGCTCGTCCGGGAGATGATCGCGGCGTGCCCCAAGGCCGCGAGCCAGGAGGCGGTCACCGCGCTCGTCGGCCTCGACATGACGGACGAGCTGCCGCAGATCAAGGTTCCGACGCTGGTCCTCAGCGGGAGCGCCGACGTCATCGCGCCTCCGGCACAGGCGCGGCGCATCGCCGAGCTGATCACCGACGCCCGCCTCGAGGTGTTCAAGGGCGCCGGACACATGCTCATGCTCGAGCGCACGGACGAGGTCGACGCGCTCATCACGGACTTTGCACGCGATCTCGGTGCCGGCGCGCCGCTGCGGCGGTTCTGGTCTCGGCGCAAGGGGCCCCGCGGCAAGACCCCGCGGCGCCGCGCCGCGCTCGCGCCCCGGGAGGCCGCCTCCTGATCACCGACGTCCCCGGGATCGGGGTCGGCCACTGGACCGGCGGCGGCACCGGCGTCACCGTCGTGACGGTCCCGGAAGGCACGGTGGCGTCGGGAGAGGTGCGCGGCGGCGCCCCCGCCAGCCGGGAGACGGCGCTGCTCGACCCGCACCGGCTCGTCGAGCACGTCGACGCCGTCGTGCTGACAGGTGGGTCGGCGTTCGGGCTCGCCGCCGCCGACGGCGTCATGCAGGCGCTGGAGGCCCGGGGCCGGGGGTTCTCGACCGCCGGCGGCAAGGTGCCGATCGTGCCGGCCGCCGCCGTCTACGACCTCGTCAGCTCGGGCGGCGCCCGGCCCGGCTCCGCCGAGGGCGCCGCCGCCTTCGCTGCCGCCGAGCCCGGGAGCCAGTTCACGACCGGGCGGGTCGGTGCGGGCACCGGCGCCACCGTGGGCAAGTGGAAAGGGGCCGACGACCGGGTGCCGGGCGGGCTCGGGTCCGCGTCCCGCCGGAGCGACGAGGCGGTCGTGGGGGCGCTGGCGGTCGTGAACGCGATCGGGGACGTCGTCGGCGACGACGGCCGGGTGCTGGCGGGCTCCACGGCGCCGCCGGACGCCCCTCCGTTCCCCGAGCCGCTGCCGTTCGTCGAGGGCGAGCACACCACGCTCGTCGTCGTGGCGACGAGTGCCCGCCTCACCAAGCTCGAGTGCCACCTGGTCGCCCAGACCACGCACCACGCCATGAGCCGGACGCTCTTCCCGTCGCACACCCGCTTCGACGGTGACATCTCCTTCGTGCTCGCCACTGGCGCCGTCGACGCCCACTTCGACCGCCTCCGCGTCGCCGCCGCCGACGCCGTGGTGGGCGCGATCCGGGACGCGGTCGCCTGACGGTTCGGGACTGGTCGCCGTCGCAGGCTCCGGCTCCTGCTCCGGCGGTCGGCAAAGCCGCCGGCCTCCGCGGGGCATAGCATCGGGCGTGTCGCTGGTGGTCGAATCACCGTTCGCGTCCTTCGAGGAGCTCGAGCGGGTCGCGCTCGCCTGCACGAAGTGCCCGCTCGCCACCCAAGGTCGCAGCCAGGTCGTGTTCGGCGACGGCGACCCGAGCGCCGACCTCGTGTTCGTCGGCGAGGGACCGGGCGCGGAGGAGGACAAGCAGGGCATCCCGTTCGTCGGCCGGGCCGGCCGGCTCCTGACCGGGCTCATCGCCGACATCGGGTTGCACCGCGACGACGTGTACATCGCCAACGTCGTCAAGTGCCGCCCACCGGGCAACCGCGACCCCCTGCCCGACGAGATCGAGGCGTGCCGGCCCTACCTCGAGGGGCAGCTCGGCTTCATCGACCCCGCTGTCGTCGTCACCCTCGGCAACTTCGCCACCAAGCTCCTGCTCGAGACGAAGGACGGGATCACGAAGCTGCGGGGACGCGAGTTCCCGTTCCGTGAGCGCGGCGTGCTGATCCCGACCTTCCATCCGTCGGCGGTGCTCCGCAGCGGAGGGACCGCTCTCGCCCAGGCCCGGGCCGACTTCGTGCGCGTGAAGCGCGCGCTCCGGCGGGTCACGGCGGAACGCGCGTCGACCCAAGGCGGGCCGGGGTGAGCGGAGTGGGACGCGTGGTGACCTCCTCGACCGACGAGACCCTCGCGCTCGCGGCGACGGTCGGGGAGGTGCTCCGCCCCGGTGACGTCGTCTCGCTCGTCGGCGACCTCGGTGCCGGCAAGACCGTGTTCGCCCGCGGGGTCGCCCGCGCGCTCGGCATCACCGAGCCGGTCCAGAGCCCTTCGTTCACGATCGTGCGCGAATACGACGGGCGGGTGCCGCTCGTGCACGTGGACGTCTACCGCATCGACACGTTCCAGGAGCTGCACGACCTCGGCTTCGAGGAGCTCGTGCGCGACGACGCCGTCACCCTCGTCGAGTGGGGTGACGTCATCGACGGGATGCTGCCGGCGGATCATCTCGACGTCCGCCTGGCGGCAGGCGCGGACGATGACGAACGGGTCGTCGAGATCGAAGGCCACGGGCGGTCCTGGCGCGCCCGCGCCTCCGAGCTCGCCCTGGGGGCCTGACGTGCTGCTCCTCTGCCTCGACACCTCGACGCCCCAGGTCAGCGTCGCGATCGGTGCCGACGGCGCGGTGCTGGGTGAGGTCCGGCTGGGACGGGATCGCCGCCACGCCGAGCACCTGGCGCCGGCGATCGCCTACCTGTGCCGGGAGCTCGACGTGGAGCTCTCGCGCCTGTCGGGCCTCGCGGTCGGGCTGGGGCCGGGGTTGTTCACCGGCCTGCGTGTCGGCGTCACGACGGCCAAGACGATGGCGCAGGCTTTGCGCGTCCCCGTCGTGGGGGTGGCGAGCCTCGACCTCGTCGCCTATCCACTGCGGCACACCAATCGGCTCGTCGTGGCGGTGCTCGACGCCCGCCGGGGCGAGGTCTTCCACGCCCGCTACCGCCCTGTCCCGGGCGGGGTGCAGCGCGTGACCGACTACGAGGTCGGGACGCCCGGCGACCTCGCCGCCGACCTCGTCGCGGCGGGCGACGAGGTGCTGTTCGCGGGCGACGGCGCCCTCCGCTACGCCGCGGAGCTCGCCGAGGTGGACCGGTCCGAGCGGGCCGGCCCCGCGTTCGCGTTCCCTAGCGGCGCGGCGCTCGTCGAGCTGGCGTCCGCCCGGATGGAACGGGAGGACTTCTCGTCGCCGTGGGATGTGCAGCCGCTGTACTTGCGGCAGAGTGACGCCGAGATCGAGTGGGAGAGAAGAGAGGCGTCGTGATGGCGGTCGAGCGGAAGCCCGAGCCGGATCCCGATCCCCTCGTCGTGCACCTCGTGCCGATGCGTCGTCGCCACGTGCGCGCCGTGTTGCGCATCGAGCAGCAGGTCTATCCGCGGCCGTGGACGATGTCGCTGTTCCTCAGTGAGCTCGCGTTGCGCTCCAGTCGCGCGTACTTCGTCGCCCGCGTGGGCCGCGACGTCGTCGGCTACGGCGGATTGATGATGTCGGTCGACGACGGGCACGTCACGACGCTGGCCGTCGACCCGCGCTGGCAGCGCCACCAGATCGGCAGCAGGCTCCTGCTCGTCCTCGCCCGCGAAGCGATCGCACACGAGGCGCGCAGCCTCACGCTCGAGGTGCGCCTGTCGAACCGGCCCGCGCAGGAGCTCTACCGCCGCTTCGGGTTCGCCCCCGTCGGCGTGCGGAAGAACTACTACGCCGAGACGAACGAGGACGCGCTCGTGATGTGGGCCCATGAGGCCCAGCGGGCCGAGTACGCCGATCTGCTCGACGCCATCGAGCGCACGATCGAGGGCGAGACCGTGGTGGAGGAGCCCCGGCGCTGGTAGATGGCGGCGGCGACAATGGAGGAACGTGCGAATCCTCGGGATCGAGACGTCGTGCGACGAGACCGCCGCCGCGGTCGTGGAGGACGGCCGGCGCGTGCGGTCGTCGATCGTGTCCAGCCAGGTGAAGCTCCACGCGCCCTACGGGGGCGTCGTGCCCGAGCTGGCCAGTCGCGCCCACGTCGAGCTCATCAACCCCGTCGTCGACGAGGCGCTGATGGAGGCAGGCATCCTCGATCCCGGGGAGCTGGACGCGGTCGCCGCCTGCCACGGCCCCGGTCTCGCCGGAGCGCTCCTCGTCGGGGTCAGCGCGGCGAAGGCTCTCGCTCTCACGACCGGCTTGCCCTACGTGCAGGTCAACCACCTCGAAGCCCACGTCTACGCGGCGTGGCTCCAGGAGCCCGACCTCGAGCCGCCCCTCGCGGTGCTCATCGTCTCGGGCGGCCACACGCTGCTCGTCGTCATGGAAGGGCACGGCCGGTACCGGATGATGGGCCAGACCGTCGACGACGCCGCCGGCGAGGCGTTCGACAAGGTCGCCCGCTTCCTCGGCCTCGGCTATCCGGGCGGCCCCGCGATCGACCGTCTCGCCGCCGAGGGCGATCCGCGTGCCGTCGCGTTCCCGCGGGCGATGCTCGACGAGGGGTACGACTTCTCGTTCTCCGGTCTCAAGACCGCGGTGGTGAACCACGTGCGCAAGCACCCGGATGTCGCGACGCCCGACGTGGCGGCCTCGTTCCAGGAGGCGGTCGTCGACGTGCTCACGACCAAGCTCCTGGCGGCGGCGGCCCTCGCCGGCGCGCCGACGCTGGTCCTCGGTGGGGGCGTCGCCGCCAACTCGCGGCTGCGGTCACGCGTGGCCGAGGCGGCCGACGCGTCCGGGCGGCGGGTGTTCCTCCCGCCCCTTGCGTTGTGCACCGACAACGGCGCGATGATCGCCGGCACCGCCTGGTGGCGGCTCCGCGCCGACGGGCCCACGCCCCTCGACGCCGGCGTCGCCCCCTCCCTGGCGCTCCCGACGATCTAGGTGACGCCGCCGGAGCCGACACGGGTGGTCGCTCCGCCTTGCCGGGGGCGCGAGGGGGCTGTTACCTTGATGGTCTGGCACTCGCACCCTTCGAGTGCTAACGCAGTCGAAAGTCTCGTTCACCGCCAGGAGGCGCCACGATGAACCTGAAGCCGCTGGAGGACCGGATCGTCGTCCGGGCCCAGGAGGCCGAGGAGACGACCACGAGCGGTCTCGTCATCCCCGACACCGCCAAGGAGAAGCCGCAGCAGGGCGAGGTGCTCGCCGCCGGGCCGGGCCGGCGCTCGGACCAGACGGGCGAGCTCATCCCCGTCGACGTCGCCGTGGGCGACGTCGTCGTGTACTCGAAGTACGGCGGCACGGAGATCACCGTCGACGGCGAGGACCTCCTCATCCTCACCAGCCGCGACGTGCTGGCGAAGGTCGCCAAGTAGCCGGCACGTCACGGCAAGGAATCGGAACGCGAGAAGGGGTCGGGCCTTTCGGCCCGACCCCTTTATCGACTCTCGGTGGCGTCGTCGCCACCGTTGTGCTGTTCGAGCAGGCCGCGAATCTCCTCGGCCCGGAAGCGGTGTTGCCCGCCCGGGGTCCGCAGCGCCGGAATCCGGCCCCGCTTCGCCCACAGCACCACCGTGCGCCGGTCCACCCCGAAGAGGTTCGCAACCTCCGCCGACGTCAGCAGATCGTCGTCGGATGCCCCGTCCTCCGGACGCCGGGCATCGAAAGCGCTGCCGTTCGTCCCGGCGTTGCCGTTGTCGATCATCACCATCTCCTTCGTGCGGTCCGCGCCGGAGCGCGAGCTGTGTTGCGTGCACGGAGGAGCGGCTAATCAGGCCGGAGGAGCGGGTCGCGGAGCAGGGCCGACGCGTAGGCGCGAGCCTCGGCGAGCAGCCCGGCCCGGCGAGTCGCCTCGACGGTGCCCGGGGCCGGGAAAGCCGCCGGATCCGTGCGGGTGGGGCGCGGTGACCCTCCTCCCGGACACGGTCGCGGTGATCCCGGCACCTCGGTCGGAGGGGCGCGCGCCGTCACGACGCCAACTTCGATCCCGACGATGCTGCCGCCGATCTCGGTCGGGTCGACGCGCGACGGCGCCGGGCCGGGGACGGGCACCGACGGGGCGAGGCCCGGAGCGTCGGCAGGCAGGGGGGCGGTCGGCGCCGGCGCCGAAAGGAGATCGAGCACGCCGGGAAGCGGGATCGCCGGGTCGGGGATCTCGGGAAGCTCGGGCAGGAGTGGCTCCGGCGTCGAGACCTCGGGGACATCCGGCAGCGGCCCCACGATGCCCGTGAGGGGACCGGGGTCGATCCCGGGGACGCCGGGGCCGGCCGGGACGTCCGGCGCAGCCGGCGGGTCGGGCTCCGCCGGAGCGGGCAAGCCTCCCGGAGGGACCGTCGGTGGGGCCGGAGTGCTGATCGGCGGCACCGGCACGGTGATCGACGGGACCACGGGCGGAGCCGGTGCCGTGACCGGTGGCAGCGCGGGCGGCTCCGGCAGCGTCGGCGGGGCGACCGGTGGCGGCGGGGGCACCGTCGGGAGCTCGGGCGGGGTGATCGGCGGGAGCGCGTCGGCGTGGGCGGATCGCTCCCGTTCTGCCAGCACGAGCAGCGCCGCCGCCGCGACCCCCAACAACAGCAGGCGGGGCAGAAGTCGGACAAACGTCCTCATTCGGCCCAAATAATATGCACAAACCGGACGTCCGCGCCCGTTCGTTCAGGAACCGAGGCGACTCCGGGCCGTCCGGCGGGCCCAGCCGTAGTCGGCCTTCCCGTTGGGACCACGAGGGACGGCGTCGACGACGACCACGTGGCGGGGGCGCTTGAAGCGGGCAAGGCCGCTGCGCTCGACGGCCTCGGCGATCTCGTCCTCGTCCGGGACCGTGCCGGGCGCCGGCGCCACCACGGCCGTCACCGCCTCGCCGAAGCGCTCGTCGGGAACGCCGACCACGACCGCGTCTACGACCGCAGGATGCTGCTTCACGGCCTCCTCGACCTCCTCGGGGAAGATCTTCTCGCCACCCGAGTTGATCGACACCGACCCCCGGCCGAGCAGCGTGATCGTCCCGTCGGCCTCGACCGTCGCGTAGTCACCGGGGATCGAGTAGCGCTTCCCGTCGACGACGCGGAACGTCTCCGCCGTCTTGTCCGGGTCCTTGTAGTAGCCGACGGGCAGGTTGCCGCCCACGGCGAGCAGTCCCTCCTCGCCGGATCCGGGCTTCACCTCGTGCCCGTCGTCGGTGAACACCTTGGTGTTCTCGCCGACCGTGAAGCGGGCGGTCTCGTTCTCCGAGCCGGCCGTGGTCAACGACGTCGCGAACCCCACGCCTTCGCTCGACCCCAGCGAGTCGTACGCGATGACGGGCTGCCGCTCGATCAGCGCGCGCTTCACCGGCGCGCTCCAGATGACCCCCGAGCTGATCACGAGCACCAGCGACGAAAGGTCGTACGGATCACCGCGCGCGTCGGCTTCGTCGAGGGCGCGCAACATCGGTTTCGCGAACGCGTCGCCGACGATCGCGATCTGCGTGACGCGCTCGCGCTGCACCGTCTGCCACAGCTCGTGCGGATCGAAGTGCCGTCCTTCGAGCGTCACGATCGTCCCGCCCAGTGTGAGCACCTGGAGCGTGGAGAACTGGCCCGTGCCGTGCATCAGCGGAGACGCCGGCAGGTGGACGGGGACCGAGCCGGAGGCGTGAACCTTGTCGACCAGCTGGCCCGCCTCGGCCGACCGGTCTGGCATCTCCAATCCGAAGAACGAGTATGCGGCCGGGGCCAGCACGGCGAAGAGGTCCTCGTTTCGCCACACGACCGCCTTCGGCATGCCGGTCGTGCCACCGGTGTAGAGAAAGAGGAGATCGTCGCCCGACCGTTCGATCCGCTTCATCGGCTCGTGCCCGGCGAGGAGCTCCTCGTACCGGAGCGCGCCGTCGAGGTGCGGCGAGCCGTCGTCGACCTGCACGACGGCGCGCAGCTTGGGAGCCCGGTCGAGCACCGCACCCACCCGATCGCCGAGCTCACCGTGGAAGAACACCGCCTCGGCGTCGGAGTTGTCGAGGAGGTACGCGAGCTCGTCGGCGGTGTAGCGGTAGTTCACGTTGGCGGGGACGGCCCGCAGCTTGAAGCAGGCGAAGAGGGTCTCGAGGTACTCGTTGGAGTTGTAGAGGTAGAAGGCCACCTTCGAGCCGGGGCGGAGGCCGGCGTCGCGGAGGGCCGCCGCGAGCCGCGAGGCCCGCTCGTCGAGCTCCCTCCAGGTGCGCCGCCGCTCGCCCTGGACGAGCGCGGTGTGGTCCGGGACGGCGTCGGCGACGGACTCGAACACCGTGCCGAAGTTCCAGTCCACGGGCCCTCCTTCGGGGTCGCCGGGCCGCAGCGTACGGCGGCAACGGCGGCTTTGCCGACCGTTGCGGCAGAGCCGGAGCTTGCGACGGCGCCAATAGGGTTTGCCTCGATGAGTACCCGAGGTGGGGCGCAGCGCATCCCCCGCCCAGCCGGTGCCCGGAGGGGCGGTCCTCCTCCCTGGGCCCACGTGGCCCCCGACCGGCGCCGGCTGACCCTGCCCGAGGTTCGCGAGCGCTGCGCCGCCCTTCCGCCGCCACAGCCGCCGCCGTTCGAGATGCCCGGGAGTCGCCCGGCGGCGGTACTCGTCCCGCTGTTCGAGGCGGCGGGCGAGGCGAACGTCGTCCTCACCAAGCGCCCCGACACGATGCCTACCCATCAGGGGGAGGTCTCGTTTCCCGGCGGCGGGTTGCGGCCCGCCGTCGACGCCACCCTGCGGGACGCCGCCCTGCGTGAGGCCGAGGAGGAGATCGGACTGCCGCCGGCGGCCGTCGAAGTCGTGGCCGAGCTCGACACCCTCGCCACCGTCGGGTCGCGCTTCACGATCACGCCCTTCGTCGGGATCGTCGACCCGCTGCCCCGGCTCGTTCCCCATCCGGGTGAGGTCGTGAAGATCCTGGAGGTGCCGCTCTCCGAGCTCCTCGACGACGACGCCTACCACGAGGAGTACTGGGGGTCGCCCGACCGGGCCATCTCCTTCTTCGAGTTGCCGGGCGAGACGGTGTGGGGCGCGACGGCGCGCGTGCTGGTCGCGTTCCTCGCCCATCTCACAGCTCGCCCGTAGCCGGGCGGTAGCATTTTCCTTTCCGGCGGCGACAGAGTGAGGCGGCGGCGGCGGCTTTGCCGACCGTCGCCGCAAAGCCGGAGCTAGCGACGGCGACAGAGGGAACCGAGCAGGAGGCGCGACGGCGTGGAGGTCGAGATCGGGATCGGCAAGTCGGGGCGCCGGGCCTACGGGTTCGACGACATCGCCATCGTCCCCAGCCGCCGGACCCGAGATCCGGAGGACATCGACGTCACCTGGGAGCTCGACGCGTTCCACTTCGATCTGCCGCTCATGGCGGCGGCGATGGACGGCGTCACCTCGCCCGCGACCTCCATCAGGATGGGCGAGCTGGGCGGCCTGGCGTGCCTCAACCTCGAAGGGCTGTGGACGCGCTACGAGGACCCGGAATCCCTCTTCGAGGAGATCTCGTCGCTCGAGCCCGACAAGGCCACCCGCCGCCTCCAGGAGATCTACGCCGAGCCGATCAAGGAGGAGCTGATCGGCGCCCGCATCCAGGAGGTCAAGTCGGCCGGTGTGACCACCTGCGCATCGCTGACGCCGCAGCGCGTCGAGCGCTACGCCAAGCTCGTCCTCGACGCCGAGCTCGACGTCCTGGTCATCCAGGGCACGGTGGTGTCCGCCGAGCACGTCTCCAAGACCACCGAGCCGCTGAACCTGAAGAAGTTCATCCGCGAGTTCGACCTGCCGATCATCGTCGGCGGCTGCGCGTCGTATTCGACCGCGCTGCACCTCATGCGGACGGGCGCGGTCGGCATCCTCGTCGGCGTCGGGCCCGGGCATCAGTGCACCACCCGCGGCGTGCTCGGCGTCGGCGTGCCCCAGGCGACCGCCATCGCCGACGCGGCCGGCGCGCGCATCCGCCACCTCGACGAGACCGGCGTCTACGTGCACGTCATCGCCGACGGCGGCATGCGCACCGGCGGCGACATCGCCAAGGCGATCGCCTGCGGCGCGGACGCCGTCATGCTTGGCACCACGCTCGCCGGCGCATACGAGGCGCCCGGGCACGGGTTCAACTGGGGGATGTCGACGTTCCATCCCGATCTGCCCCGCGGCACGCGTGTGCACGCCGGGCAGCGCGGCACGCTCGACGAGATCCTCGTCGGCCCTGCCCACGAGAACGACGGCACCCTCAACCTCTTCGGCGCCCTGCGCACCTCGATGGCGACCACCGGCTACGAGTCGGTCAAGGAGTTCCAGAAGGCCGAGGTCATGGTGGCGCCCTCGCTGCAGACCGAGGGCAAGAGCCTCCAGCGCAGCCAGGGCGTCGGCATGGGCCACTGAGGCGGTAGCGGTGGGCGCCTCGCAGTTCGACACCGTGCTCGTCGTCGACTTCGGGGCGCAGTACGCGCAGCTCATCGCCCGGCGCGTGCGCGAGGCGCACGTGTACTCCGAGATCGTGCCCCGCACGATGCCGCTCTCGGAGATGCTCGACCGCCGGCCGAAGGGGATCATCCTCTCGGGCGGGCCGGCGTCCGTCCACGTCGACGACGCGCCGTCGATCGACGCCGCCCTGTACGACGCCGACGTTCCCGTCCTCGGCATCTGCTACGGCGCCCAGCTCGTCGCGCAGCAGCTCGGCGGTGAGGTGGAGCGCACCGGCGGCGGCGAGTACGGCGGCACGCCGCTGCATCTCACCGGCGACACGTCACCGTTGTTCGGCGCGCTCTCCGACGAGCAGGTCGTCTGGATGAGCCACGGCGACGCGATCACGACTGCTCCCGAGGGCTTCCGCGTCACCGCCTCGAGCCCCGGCGCCCCGATCGCCGCGCTCGAGGATCGCGAGCGCGCCGTGTACGGCGTGCAGTTCCACCCCGAAGTCGCGCACACCGAGCGCGGTCAGGAAGTGCTCAAGGCGTTCCTGTACGACGTGTGCGGCTGCCGCCCGTCGTGGACCAACACGTCCATCATCGAGCAAGCGGTCGCCGAGGTCCGGGCCCAGGTCGGCGCCGAGCACGTCCTGTGCGGGCTCTCGGGCGGCGTCGACTCGGCGGTCGCCGCCGCCCTCGTGCACAAGGCGGTGGGCGACCAGCTGACGTGCGTGTTCGTCGACACCGGGCTCATGCGAGAAGGCGAGGCGGACCAGGTCACCGAGACCTTCCGCGGCCAGTTCCACGTCGACCTGATCCACGTGAAGGCGACCGACCGCTTCCTCGACGCCCTCGACGACGTCGCCGACCCGGAGCGCAAGCGCAAGATCATCGGCGAGACGTTCATCCGGGTCTTCGAGGAGGTGGCGCGCGACGTCGAGGACGCGCGGTTCCTCGTGCAGGGCACGCTGTACCCCGACATCGTCGAGTCGGGCGGCGCGGAGAACGCGACCATCAAGTCGCACCACAACGTCGGCGGCCTGCCCGACGACATGAACTTCGAGCTGGTCGAGCCGCTGCGCAACCTGTTCAAGGACGAGGTGCGCGCGGTCGGCGAGGAGCTCGGGCTGCCCGAGGAGATCGTGTGGCGCCAGCCGTTCCCCGGCCCCGGCCTCGCGGTGCGCGTCGCGGGCACGATCACGACCGAGCGGCTCGACATCCTGCGCCGGGCCGACGCCATCGTCGTCGAGGAGATCAAGCGGGCCGGCCTGTACCGCCAGATCTGGCAGAGCTTCGCCGTGCTGCCCGTCGTGCGGACCGTCGGCGTCATGGGAGACGAGCGCACGTACCAGTACCCGATCGTCGTGCGGGCGGTAACCTCCGACGACGCCATGACCGCCGACTGGGCCCGGCTGCCGGCCGAGGTCCTCGAGCGGATCTCGTCACGCATCATCAACGAGGTGCCCGGCGTCAACCGGGTCGCCTACGACATCACGAGCAAGCCTCCGGGAACCATCGAGTGGGAGTGAACGAGAGCGGGAGTGACTCCATGAACGTGTCAGAGCTCGCAGCCACCGCCCGGGCCATCGTCGCACCCGGCAAGGGCATCCTCGCCGCCGACGAGAGCACGGGGACGATCAAGAAGCGCTTCGACAAGATCGGGGTCGAGTCCACAGAGGAGAACCGGCGCGCCTACCGTGACCTCCTCTTCACCACCGACGGTGTCGAGGAGTTCATCAGCGGCGTGATCCTGTTCGACGAGACGATCCGCCAGTCCACGGGCGACGGCGTCCCGTTCCCGAAGGTCCTCGCCGACAGGGGCATCATGCCGGGCATCAAGGTCGACAAGGGTGCCAAGCCGCTCGCACTGGCGGCGGAAGGCGAGACCGTGACCGAGGGGCTCGACGGGCTCCGCGAGCGGTTCTCGGAGTACCGGGAGCTCGGGGCGCGCTTCGCCAAATGGCGCGCCACCTACACGATCACCGACGAGCTCCCGTCCCAATACACGATCGACGTGAACGCCGACGCTCTCGCGCGTTACGCGGCGCTGGCCCAAGAGGCCGGGATCGTGCCGATCGTCGAGCCCGAGGTGCTCATGGACGGCACGCACACGATCGAGCGCGCCGGCGACGTCACCGCCGCGGTGCTCGAAGCCGTCTTTCACGCCCTCTACGAGCAGCGGTGCGTGTACGAGGGACTGTTGCTGAAGCCGAACATGGTGCTCCCCGGATACGACTCGCAGAAGCAGGTGTCGGACGAGGAAATCGCGGAAGCGAGCGTGCGGTGCTACCGGTGGGTCGTGCCCGCCGCCGTGCCGGGCATCGTGTTCCTGTCCGGCGGGCAGTCCGACGAGCAAGCGACCGCGCGCCTCGACGCGATGAACCGGATCGGCCCGCACCCGTGGGAGCTGAGCTTCTCGTACGGCCGCGCGCTCCAGGCGGCGGCGCAGCAGGCCTGGAAGGGCGACACGGCCAACCGGGAAGCCGCCCAGCACGCCTTCTACCACCGGGCGAAGATGAACAGCGTCGCCCGCTTCGGCAAGTACTCGCCCGACATGGAGCGCGCCGCCTGATGGCGAAGTCCCTCGAGGAAGCGAAGAAGAAGCTCGACGACGAGTACGGGCAGGTGCGCCGGAAGTTCGACAAGATCCACACCGCGTTCGACCGCGTCGTCTCCGCCGGGCCCGAGGACGACGTCTATGGACGTCTGAAGGACCTCGAGGACGTCGTCAAGGAAGTGCGCGATGGCGGCGTGGTCGGCTCGGGCGCCAACGGGCACCGGCGCGCGCTCGAGGAGTACGAGGAAGCCAAGGCCGCGTCGGGCGGCTGAGCGCGGCGTCGGCATGCGGGCGCTCGTGCAACGCGTGACGAAGGCCCGCGTACGCGTCGACGGCGACGTGGTCGGCGACATCGGCCCGGGCCTGTGCGTCCTGGTCGGCGTCACTCATGACGACTCCGAAGCCGCCGCCCGGAAGCTGGCCGAGAAGGTCTGGCACCTCCGCGTCTTCGACGACGCCGACGGCGTGATGAACGTGCCCCTGAGCGAGACGGGCGGCAGCCTGCTCGTCGTCAGCCAGTTCACCCTCTACGGCGACACCCGGCGCGGCCGGCGGCCATCGTGGGCCGCCGCCGCGCCGCCCGAGCAGGCGGAGGGGCTGGTCGCGGCGTTCACGCGCGAGCTCCGCGACCTGGGCGCACCCGTCGCCACCGGCCAATTTGCAGCCCGCATGCAAGTCGAGCTCGTCAACGACGGCCCGGTGACTCTCCTCGTCGAGGCCTAACCTGTCACCCTCGCAAGCTCGGGCTCCTGCTCCGGCGGTCGGCAAAGCCGCCGCCTCCGCGGCCTCACCGGTCACCCTCGCAAGCTCGGGCTCCTGCTCCGGCGGTCGGCAAAGCCGCCGCCTCCGCGGCCTCACCGGCTCACCCTCGCAAGCTCGGCGCTGCTCCGGCGGTCGGCAAAGCCGCCGCCTCATCGAGACCTGACGGAATGTTCGGTTTTGCCTGACGTTGACGCGGGCAAGATCCTGCGATGCGCAGTACCCTTTCCTTCCTCCCACGGGCGGTTTGCGCGTATGGAACGAATCGAATCGACCCATAGCATCTGGCTCTTCGACGTCGAGCGGATGCGCTTCCGGCGCGTGCCCAAGGGCACCGATGCGGATGCGCCGTCGCTCGACAGCGACTGGGAGCCGTACTTCGCGCTCGACATCGACGACGAGACGGGCGCATTCACCGTCGCGCTCAACGAGGACCGCACGCGCCTTCTGCGCGCGTGGCGCGACAACCTTCCCGCTCAGGAGAGCACGACGACCGAGCTCAGCCTGGAGCCCAGCACCGAACCGTGAGCCGGCGCCCATACGATGGGCGTCATGGGCGACTTGGCTCTCCTGACGCAGGCGCTGATCTGCTGGCCGGGCTCAACCCGGTGCAGCGCGAGGCGGTCACGGCTTCACCGGAGGTGCCGTTGCTCGTCGTCGCCGGGGCGGGATCGGGGAAGACGCGTGTCCTCACGCATCGCGTCGCATGGCTGATCGGCGACCAGCGCGTGCCGCCGCTCGCGCTGCTCGCGATCACGTTCACGAACAAGGCGGCCGGCGAGATGAAAGAGCGGGTGGGCGCGCTCGTCGGCCCCGTCGCCCACCGCATGTGGGTGTCGACGTTTCATTCCGCCTGCGCGCGCATCCTTCGGCGCGAGGCCGACGCGCTCGGGATCCGCTCTTCGTTCTCGATCTACGACCAGTCCGACTCGGTGCGACTCGTCGACTACGTGCGCCGTGACCTCAACCTCGACCCGAAGCGGTTCCCGTCCCGCCGGCTGGCGTCCCAGATCTCGTCGCTCAAGAACGAGCTCGTCTCCGCCGACCAGGCCCTGGACCGGGCCGCCGGTCCCGCCGAACGCCGCGTCGCCGAGGTGTACCGCGAGTACCAGCGCCGGCTGCACGAAGCGTCGGCGGCCGACTTCGACGACCTGTTGCTCCTCACGGTGCGCCTGTTCCGGGAGCATCCCGACGTGCTCGACCGGTGGCGGAAACGCTTCCGCCAGGTGCTCGTCGATGAGTTCCAGGACACGAACGGCGCCCAGTGGGAGCTCGTGCGGCTCCTTTCGGAGGAGCATCGCAGCGTGATGGTCGTCGGCGACCAGGATCAGAGCGTCTACCGCTTCCGCGGCGCCGACTTCCGCAACCTCATGCGGTTCGAGGAGGCGTTCCCAGAGGCCACCGTGATCGTCCTGGAGCAGAACTACCGGTCGACGCAGCGGATCCTCGATGCCGCCAACGCCGTCATCCTCAACAACGCCGCCCGCCGGCCCAAGCACCTGTGGACCGACCAGGTCGGCGGCGAGCTCATCACCCAGTACCACGCCGAGGACGAGCACGACGAGGCCGCCTACATCGCCCACGAGATCGACCGCCTCACCGACACGGAGGGCTACAGCTTTTCCGACCTGGCCGTCTTCTACCGGACCAACGCGCAGAGCCGCGTCATCGAGGAGACGCTCGTCCGGGCCGGGCATCCGTACCGCGTGGTCGGCGGCGTGCGGTTCTACGACCGCCGCGAGGTGAAGGACTCGCTCGCGTACTTGCGAGCGCTCGTGAACCCGGACGACGAGGTGAGCTGGCGACGGATCGTGAACGTGCCCAAGCGCGGTGTCGGCGACACGTCCGTGAGCAAGGTGAGCGCGTACGCGCAGGAGCACGGCTTGACGTTCCGCGACGCGCTCCAACGCGCCGATGCAGCCGGCGTGAGCGGGAAGGCGCTGGGCGGCATCCGCGACCTGCTCGACATCCTCGCCGAGGTCGAAGGCGCCGCCGGCGTCGGTGTCGCGCCCGTGGTGCAAGCGGTGCTCGAGGACACCGGCTACCTCGCCGAGCTCGAGGCCGAGCGGTCGATCGAATCCGAGGCCCGCCTCGAGAACCTCCAGGAGCTCATCGGTGTCTGCCGGGAGTTCGACGACGCGCTCGAGGCCGGTGACGTCGCGGGCTTGGCCGGCATCGCGAGCGGCGGCGCCGACGGCGAGGCGGGTTCCGTCCCCGATGGGCTGGCGCGGGTCCAGGCCTTCCTCGAAGCCGTGTCGCTCGTCACCGACCTCGACGACATCGAAGGAGACAAGCGCGCCGTCACCCTCATGACGCTGCACTCCGCCAAGGGCCTCGAGTTCCCGGTGGTGTTCCTCACCGGCCTCGAGGACGGCGTGTTCCCGCACATGCGGAGCCTCGGCGACCCCGACGAGCTCGAAGAGGAGCGCCGGCTCTGCTATGTCGGCATCACCCGGGCGCGTCAGCGTCTGTATCTCTGCCATGCGTGGAGCCGCATGCTGTTCGGACGGACCGATTTCTACCCGCCGAGCCGGTTCCTCTCCGAGATTCCCGAGGAGCTCGTCGAGGTGCTCGGAGAGGGTGAGCGGCAGGTCGGCGGCGGGAGGAGCGCACATCGCGATGCGGTCGTGTCGGCCGCGCTCAACAGCAACGTGGGGCGGGGCACTCGGCTCCCCGGGCTTCGCGTCGGCGACGACGTGGGGCACGACACGTTCGGCGAAGGTGTGGTCCTGGACGTCATCGGGGAAGGTGAGAAGGCCGAGGCCGTCATCCGGTTTCGTGACGTGGGGGAGAAGCGGCTCCTGCTGGCGTGGGCGCCGCTCCAGAAGCTCGATTCCTGAGGCGCGATGAAGACGGAGCTGCTCCAGCTCGACAACAGCATCATGGTGCTGCGCGTACTGCTGGCCGTCGGTCTGGGAGCGGCGCTCGGCCTCGAGCGGGAGCTCGACAACCAACCGGCCGGGTTTCGCACCCACATTCTCGTGTGCCTGGGCGCGGCGCTCTTCGGGCTCATCTCCATCCACGCCTTCGCGCCGTTCGAGGCGACGCGCAACAGCACCGACGTCCAGATCGACATCACCCGGGTCGCTTCGCAGGTGGTCGTGGGAGTGGGCTTCCTCGGCGGCGGAGCCATCCTCAAGTACGGCGCTTCGATCCGCGGCCTCACGACCGCGGCGTCGATGTGGGTCGCGGCGGCCATCGGCCTGGCCGTCGGGCTCGGGTACTACTGGGCGGCGGTGGCGGTCACGATCGCCGCCTTGGTGAGCCTCACGGCGTTCCGCCCCCTGCGCGCGTGGGTCCGCGGCAGGTTCGGTCGACGCGTCGAGACCGTTTCCTTCCGGCTCAGACCCGGCGTCGAGCCGGCGGGGGTGATCGCCGCGCTGAACGACCTACCGGGCGTCAACGTCCGCAACCTGCAGGTCGACAGCACCGGCGAGGTGGCCGAGATCACCGTGGGACTGAAGACGGAGCCCCGCGTGCCGCTGGAGAGGATGCTGGGCGAGCTCGCGGCGCGGGGCGACGTCGCCGAGATGTCGTACGACGAGCGCTAGTCCCGAGTACGCGCCACGAGGTGGTGCACGTGAGCACGTTCGTATTGATCCCCGGGGCCGGGGATGTCGGCTGGTACTGGCACTTGGTGGAGGCCGAACTGCGCGGGCGGGCTCACGACGTCGTCGCCCCCGACCTTCCCTGCGATGACGACGGGGCCGGCCTGCAGGACTACGCCGACACGGTGATCGAGGCCGTCGACGACCGGCAGGATCTTGTCGTCGTGGCCCAGTCGTTCGGCGCGTTCACGGCACCTCTCGTTGCGGATCGCCTTCCGGTCGACGTGCTGGTCCTGGTGGCAGGGATGATCCCGTTCCCCGGTGAGGCGCCGGGGGACTGGTGGGAGAACACCGGCTATCGGGACGCCGTGCGGGAACAAGCCGCCCGCGACGGCGGGAGGACCGGCAGCGACGATCCGTTCGTCAGCTTCTACAACGACGTGCCGCGGGAGCTGGCCGAGGAAGCGATGAGCAAGGCGCGGGCGCAATCGGGGACGCCGCTGCGCACGCCGTGGCCGCTCGATGCGTGGCCGGACGTACCGACGAGGTTCGTGTTGTGCGCCGAGGATCACTTCTTCCCGCCCGACTTCTTCCGCCGGCTGGTCCCCCAGCGTCTGCACATCACCCCCGACGAGATCGCAGCCGGGCACTGCGTGGCGCTCAGCCGGCCCAAGGAGCTGGCCGACCTCTTGGACGGCTACGCGGCCCGGCACCGGGCGAGCCCGGAGGCCGTACCTGACCGATCGCCGAGAGGGTGCCCGTCAGCTCCCCGGTGCGCTCGCCGGCGCCGGCGGCGGGATCTGCTTCCGCAAATCGATGATCACGATCCTCCCCTGGTCGGGGTCGTTCCGGATCGTCGTCTCGTACCGTCCGACCTGTTCGCTGCGCAGATGGTCCCCGCGGCAGTCGACGAAGCTGTTCACGCTCCCGCGCCACCGCACGCGGCATTCGTCGTCTCCGGGTGTGTGCGTCATCAGGGCGACGACCTCGTCGCTCTCGAGCGTGAACAGGATGCTGCGCTTCCCGCCGAACGCGTCGGGGTAGTAGAAGGGGCCGCCGTCGCGCAGCTCCTTGCGCAGCTGCGTCTCGGGGCCGGCGGCGAACGGGCGATAGGTCTTGGGCTGGTCGGCCCGGCTGGTTGCCAGCAGCAGCACCACCGCCACGAGCACGCCGCCGAGCACCGCGGCCGCGCCGGCGCCGAGCAGGAGTCGAGTATCGCTCCGTGCGGGGGGCATCACCCCAGTGAACGTTGCCGTCAGGTCGGAGTCCAGTCGGGCGCCAGCTTGCGACGGCGACCAGATGTGCCCGGTCGCGAAGGCGGCGGCTTTGCCGACCGCCGGAGCAGGAGCCGGAGCCTGCGACGGCGACCAGATGTGCCCGGTATCGTGACCGGCGCCATGCGGGGGTTCACGCCATGAAGCGGCGCTACCGGGTCGTCATCGCCAAGCCCGGTCTCGACGGCCACGACCGGGGCGCCAAGGTGATCGCGCGTGCCCTGCGCGACGCCGGGTTCGAGGTCATCTACACCGGCCTGCACCAGACACCGGAACAGGTCGCCGAGACCGCGCTCCAGGAGGACGCCGATGCCGTCGGTCTCTCGGTGCTGTCGGGCGCGCACAACACGCTGTTCCCGCGCATCGTGTCGCTGCTGCGCGAGAAGGGCGTGGGCGACGTGCTGGTGTTCGGCGGCGGGATCATCCCGGCCGACGAGATCCCCGCGCTGCGCGAGGCGGGCGTCGCCGCCGTGTTCACCCCCGGCGCGCCGCTCGCCGACATCACCGGATGGCTCGAGGAGTCACTCGACGCCCGCGACTCCCGGTTGGCGGGCTGATGGAGCGGAGCGACAAGACGTGATGGAGCGGAGCGACAAGAAGTAATGGACCTGCTCGAATACCAGGGCAAGCAGCTGTTCGCCCAGTACGACATCCCGGTGTCGGCGGGGCGCGCCGCGTTCACCGTCCAGGAGGCGGTCGAGGCCGCCGACGAGATCGGCTACCCCGTCGTGGTGAAGGCCCAGGTGCACGTGGGCGGGCGGGGCAAGGCGGGCGGCATCCAGGTCGCGGCCGATGCGGAGGAGGTCCGAACCCACGCCGTCAACATCCTCGGCATGGACATCAAGGGCCACGTCGTCGAGACGCTCTGGATCGAGCGCGCCAGCGACATCGCCGAGGAGTACTACGCGTCGTTCACGCTCGACCGGTCGGCCAAGCGCCACCTCGGCATGCTGTCGGCGCGCGGCGGTGTCGACATCGAACAGGTGGCGGCGGAGGAGCCGGACGCGATCGCCCGACTCCATGTCGACCCGGTCGACGGCCTGAGCGAGGAGGTCGCACGCGACTGGGTCGAGCGGGCGAAGCTCGACTCGGCCGCGACCGACGGCACCGTCGACGTCATTTCGAAGCTGTACCGGGCGTACGTCGACGGTGACGCCGACCTGGTCGAGATCAACCCGTTGATCCTGACGACTGATGGCCGGGTGCACGCCCTCGATGCCAAGGTCACGCTGGACGACAACGCCGCGTTTCGCCACGAGTGGTCCGAGTACGAGGCGACGCAGGAACGCGACGAGCGAGAGGCGGCCGCGCACGCCAAGGGCCTGCAGTACGTCGGGCTCGACGGCTACGTCGGCATCATCGCCAACGGCGCGGGGTTGGCGATGAGCACGGTCGACATCGTCAGCCAGGTCGGGGGTGAGCCCGCCAACTTCCTCGACATCGGCGGCGGCGCCAACGCCGACGTCATGGCGAACGCGCTCGAGGTCATCAACAACGACGCCGACGTGAAGTCCATCTTCATCAACATCTTCGGCGGCATCACCAAGGGCGAGGAGGTCGCCAACGGGATCGTGCAGGCGCTCGGACGGGTGGACATCCGGTCGCCGATCGTCATCCGCCTCGACGGCACCAACGCCGAGGAGGGCCGGGCGATCCTCGCCGAGCACGAGTCGGACCGGCTCCAGTCCCAACCGACGATGATCGACGCCGCCCGCAAGGCCGTAGAGCTCGCCGGAGTCGACCGGGGAATGAAGTGAGCATCTTCGTCGACGAGAACACGCGCGTCGTCTACCAGGGGCTGACCGGCTCGCAGGGGCGGTTCTACGGGCTCCGCAACCGTGACTACGGCACGAACGTCGTGGCGGGCACGAACCCGAAGAAGGCGGGAACGGATGTCGACGGGATCCCGGTCTTCGCGACCGTGAAGGAGTCCGTCGCCGAGACGGGAGCCAACGCATCGTGCGTGTTCATCCCCGCGCCCGGCGTGTCGGACGCCGTGCTCGAGGCGGCCGAGGGCGGGGTGGACATCGTGGTGGTGATCACCGAGGGCGTTCCCGCCCACGACGAGGCGTACTTCTTCAACCTCCTCCGCCGTGAGTACCCGGGCGTGCGGCTCCTCGGTCCGAACTGCCCGGGGATCATCTCGCCGGGCAAGTGCAACATCGGGATCACGGCGGGCGAGATCGCGATGGGCGGCGGGCCCGTCGGGATCGTGAGCCGGTCGGGGACGCTCACCTACCAGGCCCTGCACGAGATGACGCAGCGGGGCATCGGCCAGACCACGTGCGTGGGGATCGGCGGCGATCCCGTGCCGGGTACGAGCTTCATCGACACGCTCGCCGCCTTCGAGGCGGACCCCGAGACCGGCGCCGTCATCATGATCGGCGAGATCGGCGGCTCGGCCGAGGAGGAAGCGGCCGAGTTCATGAAGCAGCAGATGAGCAAGCCCGTCGTCGCGTACATCGCCGGCCTCACTGCGCCACCGGGCAAGAAGATGGGCCACGCCGGCGCCATCATCTCGGGCAGCAAGGGCACGGCGGCGGCGAAGATCGAAGCGCTGGAAGGAGCGGGCTGCCTCATCGCGCAGAACCCGTCCGAGATCGGCTCGATCATGGCGGAGGTCGTCGCCAAGCTCTAGGCAGTCCGGCGAAGTCGTCTTGATCGGGCAGGCCCGGGCTGGAATTCACCTCATGTGGACGATGCGGGCGGCCGGCCACCGTGGTCGAGTCGAGAGCGTTGGTGCAGGCGCGTCGAGTCGACGCGCGAGGTTGGAGGTCGCCACCGTGGTCTATGCCGGACTCGGGATCCTGTATTTCATCCTGTTGATCACCCTCGGGGTCTTCACGATCCGGAAGGGCCACTGGGTGATGTTCATCATCGGGATCTTCTTTCCGCTGTTCTGGTTCATCGGCGCGCTCCTGCCGCCGACGAGCCCGGTACGAACGCGTCGAGAGCACGCGTTCTCGTCGGCGACGGGACATCGGCGCCGTTCGCGTAGCATCCGGCCGATGAGTCAGCCGCCGCCGACACCGCCGTCGGGGTGGGGCGGGCCCGCGCCGGGCACCATCTACCCGGGTGGTGCCGCTCCGGCGTACCCGGGTGCCACGGGGAAGCGGACGAGCGGGCTGGCGGTCGCGTCCCTCGTGACCGGCTTGTTCTTCTGGTGCTGGGTGATCCCGGGCGTCGTCGCGATCGTCCTCGGCCACCTCGCGCTCGAGAACATCGAGGACTCCGGCGGCGCCAAGGGCGGCCGGGGCATGGCCATCGCCGGGATCGTGCTCGGCTGGGTCGGGGTCGGGATCGTCGGCCTGCTCGTGCTGTGGTGGTTCGTGGCGGTCCTGACGATCTGAACCACGCCGGCCGCGACGCCCGGGAGGAGCGCGCTCGCTAGCTCTCGGTGGAGCTCTCGGCGCTCTCCTTCTCCTTCGCGTCGTTCGCGCTGTTCCCGGACTCCGGCTCCTTGTCGCCGGCCCCGACGGGAGACGTGGTCTCGACGGCTGTGTCGGTGCCGTCCGGCGCGGTGTCGCCGTCGTGCATGGCTTTGGCGTCGGGCTCGGGCTCCGCCGTCCCCTCGGTGTCCGCCTCCGCGTCGACCACCGGGAGCTCGGCGGTGGTCTCGGCTTCCGAGCTCGGCGACTGCCCCGTTTCGACGGGGACGGTCTCGTCCCGCTCGGGCGCGTGGTCGTGGGCGACGCTCTCGGCAACCTCGGCCGGAGCAGCCGGTTCCCCCGCCGGCGCCTCGACGGTCGCCGGCGGAGGCGGCGGCTCGTCGCCGGCAGGCTCGGCCGGCAACTCGTCGAGGGTCGCGGTCGGGGGGTCGGATTCGAACGGCAGCGTCTCGACGGTCGCGGTCGGCGGGGCGGGCTGAACCGGGGCGTCATCGGCATTCGCCGCGGTCGTCTCGTCCGCGGCGGCTTTCTCGGCGGCGGCCTTCTCTGCCGCTGCTTTGTCGGCGGCGGCCTCGTCGGCGACGGCCTTCTCGGCGGCGACTCTCGCGGCGGCGACCTTCTCGGCGACGGCCCTCTCTGCCGCCGCTTGTCGGCGGCGGCTTGTCGGCGGCGGCTTTCTCGGCGGCGGCCTTGTCGGCGGCGGCTTTCTCTGCCGCGGCTTTGTCGGCCGCGGCCTTGTCGGCGGCTGCCTTCTCCGCTGCTGCCTTGTCCGCTGCCGCCTTCATCTCGGCGCGCCGCACCGCCGCTTTCTCAGCCGCCTCGCGCTTCGCAACCGCCCTCACTTCACGTCGCTCGGCAGCGCGTGTCCTGTAGCGGCGACCGCGCTCCGAGATGTTCTTGGTCAGGTCGCTCGCCGCGCGGCTGACAGCGGCAAACGCGGGCGTGACCTGTTGGTCACGTTCCTGCTCGCCCGGCGTCCGCGCCAGTTGCGCGCGCCGCGTCATCACGCCGCCGGCGAACGTCGCCAGGGCCGACAGCGACAGGATGAGATATCCCAAGCCGAGGCTGCCGCCGGCGCGGTCCTGCAGCAGATAGCTGAGCACGAGCAGGATCATGAACGCGCCGACCGCCATCCGCGCCTGCTCCCACGAGAAGTTCAGGAACGGGGAGCGCGGCTCGTGGCCCCTGAACAACACGAACAGCGCCTCGACGCCGATCGCGAAGCCGAGCAGCGGGACGAGGGCCGCGGTCGGGAACAGGCCGCGGCTCCACACCGTGACATCGACGCCACTCGTGTACGTATAGAAGGGGAGGAACGATCCGAGCAGTGCCGCCAGCCCCGCGAGCGTGAGGAGCAACCACCCCGGTTCGGCTCGGTTCATGACGCCCCAGGCTACCCAGGAAGGAGCCGAGCCCAACGACAGGCGCTAGGCCTTGGTCGTGGCCTCGTTCGTCATGAGGACGGCGCCGACGAGCGTGGCGATCGCACCGATCAGCACGAACCAGTAGCCGAAGCCGAGCCCACCGCCGGGTCCCTTGTCGACGATGAGGTACGCGACGGCGAGGATGGCGGAGAAGAACGTCAGCGCCAGCAACAACGAGCTCCAGCTGAAGCCCAGGAAGCCGCTCGACGGATACTGCACGTTGCCGAAGCGGGCCAGGAGCACCAGCACGCCTGCGATGACCGCGAAGATCGGAATGAGGGTCGCCACGGGGAAGAGCCCGGAGCCCCATGCGCTGGTGCTGTCGCTCGTGTTCAGGATCTCGATCTTGTAGAACGGCAGTGAACGAGAAGATCAGCGCCAATGCCGCCCCTGCCATGACGACGATCTCGCCGGGTGTGGGGTTCTTCTCCACGGTGATCGACCTCCGTCGCAAGGAAGGTGCCGCACCGGGCACCATGTGGGAGGAAGCTCACCATTTCGTCCCCGCGAGCGCAACATCGCGTGCCGGCGATCGTTGCTCGGGTAACTTGCGCAGAGTGAGGCGGATCGGAGTACTGGCGTCGGGAAGCGGGACGATCCTCGAGTCGCTGATCGACGCCGAGCTCCCGATCGCCCTCGTGGTCGTCGACCGGCCCTGCCGCGCGATCGAGGTGGGCGAGGCCGCCGGCATCCCGGTCGAGCTGATCGAGCGCGAGAGCTTCGGGCCGGACTTCGACCGGCTGGCGTACACCGAGCTCGTCGTCGACGCGCTCAAGCGCCACGAGATCGACCTCGCAGCCATGGCCGGCTTCATGACGATCCTCGAGCATCCGATCCACGATGCCTACGACGGCAGGATCACGAACACGCACCCGTCGCTGCTTCCTGCGTTCAGGGGCGCGCATGCCGTCGAAGACGCGCTCGCCGCCGGGGTGAAGGTCACCGGCTGCACCGTCCACATCGCGACCCTCGAGCTCGACAACGGCCCGATCCTCGCTCAGGAGGTCGTCCCGGTCCTTCCCGACGACACACCCGAGACGCTCCACGAGCGCGTCAAGGAGGTCGAGCGTCGCCTCTACCCGCAGGTTCTGCGCGAGCTACTGGAGGACGCGTCATGAGGCGCGCGCTGCTCTCGGTGTACGACAAGACCGGGCTGGTCGAGCTCGGGCGCGGGCTCGTCGACCTCGGCTTCGAGCTCGTGTCGTCGGGGAAGACGGCGGCCGCGCTGGCCGAAGCAGGGGTTCCGGTGACGACCGTCGAGGACGTCACGGGTGCGCCCGAGATGCTCGACGGCCGGGTGAAGACGCTCCACCCGCGCATCCACGGTGGCCTGCTCGCCGATCTCGGCAACGACGACCACCGCGCCGACCTCGAGGCGCTGGGGATCACGCCCATCGAGCTCGTCGTGAGCAATCTCTATCCGTTCCTCGAACGACCCGACATCGAGACGATCGACATCGGTGGACCGGCCATGGTCCGCGCCGCGGCGAAGAACCACGCCTGGGTCGGCGTCGTGACGAGCCCCGATCAGTACGACGACGTGCTCGGCGAGCTTCGCGCCCGGGACGGCGCGCTCTCCGACGACACGCGCCGCCGCCTCGCCCTCGAGGCGTTCGCGCACACTGCCGAGTACGACGCTGCCATCGTCCGGTGGTTGCAGCGCGACGAGAAGCTGCCGCGCCATCTCGTGCTGGCGCTCGAGCGCACGCCCGACGAGCTCCGCTACGGCGAGAACCCGCATCAGGAGGCGGCGCGCTACCGCCGCGCCGGCACGACGAGCTGGTGGGACGCCGTGACCCAGCACAGCGGCCTCGCGCTCTCGTACCTCAACTACTACGACACGGAGGCGGCCTGGCAGCTCGCCCACGATCTCGGCGAGCAGCCGGCGTGCGCCATCATCAAGCACGCGAACCCGTGTGGCGCTGCCGTCGCACCTGACGCGGCCACCGCGTACCAGCGTGCGCTCGAGTCCGACGAGCTGTCCGCGTTCGGCGGGATCGTGGCGCTGAACCGTCCCGTCGACGCCGCCACGGCCGAGCGCATGGTGGCGGGGCCCCAGGCCGACGTGATCGTCGCACCCGCATACGAGGACGGCACCCTCGATGCCTTGATCAAGAAGCGCAAGAACACGCGGCTGCTCGCGGCGCCCGCGCCCAGCCGCGACGAGCTCGACTTCCGGCCGTTGACCGGTGGCTTCCTCGTCCAGGACGCGCCTCACTTCGCCGCCGGCCGCGACGCGTGGCGTGTCGTGACCAAGGTTGCGCCGACGAGCGAGCAGTGGCTCGACGCCGAGCTCGCGTGGCGGGTCTGCGGCCACGTGAAGTCGAATTGCGTCGTGCTGGTGAAGGACCTCCAAGCGGTCGGCATCGGGGCCGGACAGCAGAGCCGCGTGGGCGCGGCCGAGATCGCGGCCCAGAAGGCCGAGGGCCGCGCCCGGGGAGGCGCCTCCGCCACCGACGGGTTCTATCCCTTCGCCGACGGCATCGAGGCGGCGGCCGACGCCGGTGTCGCCGTGGTGGTGCAGCCCGGGTGGGTCGGTCCGGGACGACGAGAACATCGCCCGCGCCGACGAGCTCGGTCTCGCCATGGTGCTGACCGGGGAAAGGCAGTTCCTGCACTGATGGCCGCCACGATGATGCCGGGCGCGCCGGTCGCCGAGGCCACGTTCGCGGAGCTGGCTCCCAGGATCGCCAAGCTCGTCGAGAACGGCCACCGGCCCGGGCTGGGCACGATCCTCGTCGGCGACGAGAGCGCGAGCGTCGGCTACATCCGCATCAAGCAGGAGAAGGCGGCCGAGCTCGACTTCAACTCGCCGCACATCCATCTTCCCGAGGACGCCACCCAGGCCGACCTCCTGGCCGGGATCCGCGAGTTCAACGAGGACGGCGCCGTCGACGCCATGCTCGTGCAGCATCCGACGCCGCCCCAGATCGACTACGAGGCCGCGCTGCTCGAGATCGATCCCGACAAGGACGTCGACGGCCTGCACCCGGTCAACATGGGGCGGCTGGCGCTGATGATGGCGGGCCCGGTGCCGTGCACGCCGGCCGGGATCGAGGCCTTGCTCGCGTATTACGAGGTGCCGGTGGCCGGGCACGAGGTCTGCATCCTCGGCCGGGGCACGACCCTCGGGCGTCCCCTCGCGCTGCTGCTCTCCCAGAAGCGGCCGACCGCCAACGCCGCCGTCACCGTGGTGCACACCGGCGTGGCCGATTGGCCCGACTACACGCGCCGAGCCGAGATCGTCATCGCCGCTGCGGGCGTGCCCGGCATCCTCCAGCCCGAGCACATCACTCCGGGCGCGACCGTCGTGGGCGGCGGCGTGCGCTACGAGGGCCGCAAGCTCCTGCCCGACGTCGACGAGCGCTGTAACGACGTCGCCGGTCGCATCACGCCGCGCGTCGGCGGCGTCGGACCGACGACCATCGCTATGCTCTTCCGCAACGCGGTGGACGCCGCCGAGCGGCGATCCTTCCGCTGAGCGACGGCGAGCGAGGCGAGGGGAGCACGACCTGAGCGCGCAGTTCGACACTCCCGCGCCCGCACCCGCGGTGTGCCCGTTGTGCGGAGCGTCGGTCGCGGCCGACGCGAACCGCTGCGGTGAGTGCGGCTACAGCCTCGCGGGGGTGGCGGGGCGGCCGGCGCCGTTCAACCGCCGGGCACTGTGGTGGTCGGTGGCCGGGCTGGTGGGCATCTACCTCGTCACGCTGCTCATCGTCGCGCTCGCCCGCTGAGCCGCGGTCGGGAGGGCCCCGGTACGCTGCGGCCATGGCTCCCGAGAAGATCTCACTCGTCGACGGCGTGCTGCGCGTGCCCGACGAGCCCATCATCCCGTTCATCGAGGGTGACGGCACCGGCGTCGACATCTGGCCCGCGTCGCAGACGGTGTTCGACGCCGCCGCCGCCAAGCACGACAAGGTCATCCACTGGAAAGAGGTGCTGGCGGGGCAGAAGGCGTTCGACGCCACGGGCAACTGGCTTCCCGACGAGACGGTCGAGGCGTTCAGAGAGCACCTCATCGGCATCAAGGGCCCGCTGACCACCCCGGTCGGTGGCGGCATCCGCAGCCTCAACGTCGCGCTGCGCCAGATCCTCGACCTGTACGTGTGCCTGCGACCGGTGCGGTGGTTCACGGGGGTGCCGTCACCCGTCAAGCAGCCCGAGAAGGTCGACATGGTGATCTTCCGGGAGAACACCGAGGACGTCTACGCGGGCAAGGAGCTCCAGGAGGGCACGCCCGAGGTCAAGCGTCTGATCGACTTTCTCCACGACGAGTACGGCTGGGAGATCCGCCCCGACTCCGGGATCGGCATCAAGCCCATCTCCGAGACGGGGTCGAAGCGGCTCATCCGCGCCGCCATCGAGTACGCGGTGAAGCGCAAGCGCAGCTCCGTCACGCTCGTGCACAAGGGCAACATCCAGAAGTTCACCGAGGGCGCGTTCCGCAACTGGGGGTACGAGCTCGTGCGCGAGGAGTTCTCGGACGTCGCCGTCGGCTGGGACGACTGCGGCGGCAACCCCGGCGACAAGATCCTCGTCAAGGACAACATCGCCGACATCACCCTGCAGCAGGTGCTGACGCGGCCCGACGACTTCGACGTGATCGCGACGACGAACCTCAACGGTGACTACCTCTCCGACGCGCTCGCGGCGCAGGTCGGCGGCATCGGGATCGCGCCCGGCGGCAACATCAACTACGTGAGCGGCCACGGCGTGTTCGAGGCGACGCACGGCACCGCGCCGAAGTACGCGGGGCAGGACAAGGTGAACCCGGGCTCGGTGATCCTCTCCGGCGTGATGATGTTCGAGCATCTCGGCTGGCAGGACGCCGCCGACGACATCGTGCACGCGCTCGAGGCCACGATCGCCGAGAAGATCGTCACCTACGACTTCGCCCGGCTCATGGAGGGCGCGACCGAGGTCAAGACCTCCGAGTTCGCGGCCGCAATCTGTGACCGCCTGTAGACACGAAGTCCCGGTGTGATCCTCGCCGAGCTCAACATCCGCCACACGCGGCGGCACCAGCCGACCCGCCGGGTCGCGCTCGGCGACCACTACCTCCCGACCAGCGGCCCCGCTTACGGCGCGGTGCTGCTGGGTGCGGTCGTCTCCGAGAACTTCGGCGGCCTCGACGACGAGCAGCGCGACCTGCTGCCGCGACTGCTCGCCGACGCCGAGGACGGCCTCAGCGTGCCGCGCATCGCACTGCGCCACCGGTTGCAGACGGACACGCACGGGCTCGACCGGTCCCGCCATCGCATCGTCGCCGACGGTGGGCCGCTCGCCCTCGAGCTCGACACGCACGGCTGGCCGACGCCCCAGGTGCTCGGGGCCGTGATGGCGGCGGCGCAGCTGCCCGCGTCGGCGCGGCGCCCGGCGTTCCGCTCGATCGCGAACGCCGTCGCCCGCCCCGGGATGCCGCCCGAAGGCCTCGAGGTGCGCCGCCTGCTCGAAGGCGTCCCCGGCCTCAGGCCGTACGCGCCCGGCGCCGCCGCCCGCCCGAACGGCGACGCCGACGGTGAGCTCGAGGCGTGGCGGGGCGTGCCGGCCGAGCGCCGCTGGGCGATGGAGGTCCTCGGCGTGCGGGCGGGGTCCCGGGTCGACCGGGAGGAGGTCCAGCGCCGCTTCCGCCGGCTGTTGCGCCTCGCTCATCCCGACCACGGCGCCGCCGACGTCGGGGCGGCGGAGCGGATCGCCGAGCTCTCCGAGGCGCGGGAGCTCCTGCTCGCGGTGCTGGACCACTCGCAGTAGTTTCCGCCCGTGGCCAAGTCTCCCGTTCACGTCACCGTCACCGGCGCCGCCGGCCAGATCGGCTACGCGCTCGTCCATCGCGTCGCCCACGGCGACCTCCTCGGGCCCGACCAGCCGGTCGTCCTGCGACTGCTCGAGATCGAGCCCGCACTGCCGGCGCTCGAAGGCGTCGTGATGGAGCTCGAGGACGGTGCCCACCGCCTGCTCGAAGGCGTCGAGGCGACCGCCGACCTCAAGACCGCCTTCGACGGCTCGTCGTGGTGCCTGCTCGTCGGCTCGGTGCCGCGCAAGAAGGGCATGGAGCGCGGCGACCTGCTCACGGTGAACGGAGGCATCTTCAAGCCGCAGGGGCGCGCCATCAACGACCACGCCGCCGCCGACGTGCGCGTGCTCGTCGTCGGAAACCCGGCCAACACGAACTGTCTCATCGCGAGGGAGAACGCGCCGGACGTGCCGGCCGACCGTTGGTTCGCGATGACGCGCCTCGACGAGAACCGGGCGAAGAGCCAGCTGGCACACAAGGCGGGGGTCGTGGCGCGCGACGTCACGAACATGGCCATCTGGGGGAACCACTCGACGACGCAGTTCCCCGACTTCGTCCACGCCCGCATCGGCGGCAAGCCGGCGCCCGAAGTGATCCGTGACGACGACTGGCTGCGCGGGCCGTTCCTCGAGACCGTGCAGAAGCGCGGCGCCGCCGTGATCGAGAAGCGAGGCGCGTCCTCGGCAGCGTCGGCCGCGCACGCTGCCCTCGACTCGGTGCGGAGCGTGGTCACGCCCACACCGGACGGCGACTGGCACTCGCTGGCCATGGCGAGCCGGGGCGAGTACGGCGTGCCCGAAGGCCTGCAGTTCGGCTATCCCGTTCGCAGCGACGGCTCGGTCGCGTCGATCGTCGAAGGCATCGAGCACGACGCGTGGGCGCAGGAGAAGATCAGGATCACCACCGACGAGCTGCTCGAGGAGCGCGCCGAGGTGCAGGAGTTGCTCCCCGGGTGACCGCGAGCTGGTGGCGGCAGGAGACTCCGATCGGCGTGCTCACCGTGCTGGCGGGGAGCCGCGGCGTGCGACAGATCGGCGTCGGATCCGTCGACCTCGATGTGGACGCGTCCGAGGAGTGCGACGACGAGGTCGCGCGTCGAGATCGACGAGTACTTCGGCGGCCGACGGCGCGGTTTCACGATGCCGGTCGACCTGTCGATGGTGGACGCCCCGTTTCCGCGGAAGGTGTACGAGACGCTGAGGCGGGACGTGCGGTTCGGCGAGACCGTCTCCTACGGCGAGCTGGCCGAGATGGCGGGGCGCCCGGGCGCGGCCCGTGCCGTCGGCAACGCCATGAGCCGGAACCCGGTGCCGATCGTCGTGCCGTGCCATCGCGTCGTCGCAGCCGGCGGGCGCATCGGCGGGTACGGCACGTCGGGTGTGCCGACCAAGCGGTTCCTGCTCGCGCTCGAAGGGCGTCATCGAGCTCCCGGCATGAGCGAACAGCCACGCGAGCGCACGCTGGAGCTCGACCGCCTGGTGAACTTCAGCGACGCGGTGTTCGCGATCGCGGCGACGCTGCTGGTGCTCAGCATCGGCTTCTCGTTGCAGCTCAAGCCGCCCGACCTCGACCGGAAGCTGTGGCGGGAGTTCGGCGACGCCCTCCCGCAGGTCCTGGCCTACACGCTGAGCTTCTTCATCATCGCCCGCAACTGGCTCGGTCATCACCGGATGTTCAAGCTGATCCAGCGCATCGACGGACGGTTCATCGCGCTCAACCTGGCCGTGCTCGGGCTGGTCGCGCTCGTCCCGTTCCCGACCGAGGTGTACGGGAACTACCCGCAGGAACGGCCGGCACTGATCGTGTACTGCGTCGCCATCTCGGCACCCAGCATCGCCTCCGCGCTGATGTTCCGGTACGCCGCGCAGGGCAATCGTCTGATCGACCCGTCCACCCCGCGTGAGTGGGTGATCCACTCCCAGCTGCGCGCGCTGAGCATCCCGGCCGTGTTCCTGACCTCGATCCCGATCTCGTTCATCGGGGTCGGCTTCGCTCAGTTCTGGTGGCTCTGGATGTTCCCGATCCGGAGGTACTTCACGCACCGATACGGCAAGATCACCGACGTCTGGTCCTGACGACCCGCGGCTGATCCCCGGGGGTGCCTGGCTCGGCGGGTTCGCGCGAGGCAGAATCTCACCCGGGTGACGCGCCGGCGGGGGCCGGTGCGCAAGGGGCAGGGAGGCACCCATGACTCGTTGGGCTCGGCTCGTCGTCTCGCTGACCGTGCTCGTCGCGGTCGTGGTCCCGGCGGAGCAGGCGCTGGCCAAGACACCAACAGGCGAGCAGTCCGACCCGGAGCCGCTCAGCCTGGAGGACACCGTCGACCTCAGCGTGGACGACATCCAGGCGTTCTGGTCGAAGCAGTTCCCCGCCACGTTCAAGGGCCGCCGGTACGAGTCGATCCCTCCCAACCGGATCTTCCCGTACGACACCTCCGGGTACCCCGCGTGCGGCGGGGGCATCCGGCCGTACGTCAAGAACGCGCGGTACTGCCCCGAAGACGACACCGTCGCGTACGACATCGAGGGCCTCTTCCCCGAGCAGTACAACGACTTCGGCAACTTCGCGGTGGCGATGATCCTGGCCCACGAGTGGGGCCACGCAATCCAGGAGCGTGCCTACGGGCTGGACCGCCTCGACGCGGCGGGGGTGCCGTCGATCATCGTCGAGACCCAGGCCGACTGCTTCGCCGGGACATGGGCGCGCCGAGTCAACGACAAGAAGAGCAAGACGCTGATCCCCGAGCCCGGTGACCTCGACGCCGCGCTCAGTGGCTTGATCAGCGTCGCCGACCAGGTTGGCGAGGAAGCGTCCGCCCCGGGAGCGCACGGGAGCGCGTTCGACCGGATCAGCGCGTTCCAGACCGGCTTCGACGGGGGCACGAAGCGGTGCGCCGCGTTCGTCGACAACCCGCCCGACTATTACGAGGTCCCGTTCACCGACGTCGAGGACTTCGCCAGCGGCGGGAACCTTCCCGTCGACCAGATCGTCCCGCTCGTCACCAAGGACCTCGACGAGTACTGGGCCACGGCGCTGACCGGCTACAAGCCGGTGTCGGCGGTGATCCCCTACGACGTGGGCCCCCTGAGCGAGAGTCGGCTGCCGACGTGCGGCAACGAGCGTCCCGACCCCAAGAACTTCGAGGACACGATCTTCTACTGCCAGGACGGCGACTTCGTCGCGTGGGACAACGCACTGATCGCGAACGCCGGCGACCAGTACGGCGACTTTGCAGTGGCGACACTCATCGCGACGAGCTGGTCGGATGCCGTGCACGCCCGCGTCAAGAGCAAGACCAAGGGCAAGGCGCGGACACTCGAGGCGGACTGCCTCACCGGGTCGTGGGTGGGGTCGCTCGTCGAGCAGACGCGCGAGCCCGAGCTCTCGCTCTCACCCGGAGACCTCGACGAGGCGATGCAGGCGCTGCTCAAGTACGAGCGCAGCCTGGACAAGAAGCTCAGCGCCTTCGACCGGACCGGTGCCTTCCGCAAGGGTTTCCAGGACGGCGTCACCGCCTGCGTGAAGACGGCGGAGTCGAAGTAGTCACCCGGGCGGACCTTGACGGGCGAACATATGTTCGCTAGTGTGCTTGGAAACGCTTCCCCCGAGGTGGATTCGTCCCGGTGGGAGAGGCATGTTCGAGCGGGTATGTCGAGCGATCGAACAGCTCGCAGCTCGTGCTTGACGTCGATCCGTCGTCTCTCGGCGTGGGCAGGCGCGCCAGCTCGTGGAGGACTTCGCTGCCATCGAGCGCCTCGCTGGCGCGGGCAAGGCGATCGCGATGCGCGCGTCAGGGACGCGCTCGTGGGCGCAGGCCGGATCATTTCGTGACGCAGCGGCATGGCTGGACGGCGGGAGCCGGCACGACGGTGGGTCACGCTCGAGCCACCGTCGAGGCCGCGGCGCGGTTGACGAGTTCCCCGACGACCGCCAGGCCGCGCTGCGAGACGGAGAGTTGTCGGAGGTGCAGGTCGACGAAGTCGTCTCCGCCGCGCAGGCAGATCCGAGCGCGGAGCGGCTCCTGTTGGACAGCGCGAGGCGTGACGGACTCGGGGGCTCAAGGATCAGTGCGCCCGGTGAGGGCGGCAGCGTGCCCGGACGAGGCGGCGCGCTACCAGGCGATTCACGAGTCACGGTCTCTGCGTCATGGCGAGACGTCGAAGGCACGGGCCGCAGCGATGTGCGCGGACTCGCTGACGCCACGGCCCGGGTCGTCTCTGCCTCCTGCCGTACGAGCGCGATTTCCGGGGTCAGGCGGTTCGATCGAGAACGCAGGCCGCCGTGGGCGATCCGGACGCCACGCCTTCGATGGCGCTGCTGGCGCTGACCGGTTCAGCGGGCGGTGGAATGGACGGAGAGCCGTGGTTGCGCCGTCGGTGTTCGTGTGACCACCGGTCGGCCGGGGCACATCGAGGCGGGCGAGATCTGCGGGTGCGCTGGAGTCGACCAGTCCCGTGTCCGTGGTCGGATCGACTTAGCGACGACTCCATCGTGAAGACACTGACGTGCACGGCGAAGACGATGTCGCGGTCGCGCATCTGGGCCGGACGATCCCGGCGAAGCTTCGGACGGCGGTCGAGGAGAGTACGTCGAGTACTGGTCGAGGGTTGCCATGTCAACCGGCACCTGGAGATCGACCACAACGTCCCGATCGCAGAAGGCGGACCGACCGCGCTGTGGAACCTCAACCGACTCTGCCACCACCATCACGACTACAAGCACACCGCACAATCTGCGCCTCGAGGGCGAGGGAACGCGCAAGGCTGTCGTGCCCGGCCGCGGCCCGCCACCGGCTGGACCGGCGGCACCGGTTCGTGAACTCGCGCCCGACTAGCTCGAGGGCTTCTCCGCCGGCTTCTCGGTTTCGGCGGGCTTGGGCGCCGGGGCGGGGGCGGCCTTCTCGGTCTCCGGGCTCGTGAGGCCGAGCTCGGACCGCAGCTCGGACAGACGCGCCTGGGCTTCGGCGCTGGCCTGCGCCTGCTCGACCTCGAGCATCTTCGTATCGACGTTGGTCGAAGTCAGGTCGGCCATGCCCTGCGCCTTCGCCAGGCGCCGCTCGATCTTGTCGCGCACCTGCTCGAAGGTCGGGACGTCCTCGCCGACGGTCGCCGACAGCTGCGTTCATCGCCGTGTTCATCTGCTCCTGCATCTTCGCCTGGTCGAGCTGGGAGAGGAGCTTCTGGCGCTCCGTCAGCTTCTTCTGGAGCGCGGCGGAGTTCTGCGCCACCGCCTGCTTCGCCTGCTCGGCCGCCTGCGTCGTCTGCTGGAGCTGGTTCTTGAGGTCGGCGACCTGCTTCTCGAGGCCGATGATCTTGTCGGCGAACGCCTCCGCCGCCTGCGTGTAGCTGGCGACCTTGTCCGCCTTGCCGTCACGGTTCGCCTCGTCGGCGAGGAGCAGCGCCTGGCGCGCCGACGCGTTCGACTTCTCGTAGTCCTCGACCGCGCGCTCCAGCCGCATCTGCGTCTGCTTCTGATTCGCGATGACGTTGGCGGCCTGCTCGGTGAGCTTGCGGTGCTGCTGCTGCGCCTCCTCGATGGCCTGCTCGAGCTGGACCTTCGGGTCGGCCGATTCCTCGAGCTTGCCGGAGAGCTTCGCCCCGAGGTACTTCCACCAGCGCCGGATCGCCTTCCACATGGGGTCGATGCTAGGCCGTGCCGGTGGCGGTCGCCCCTCGGCCGGCCCGGCCCGCCTCGTCCATCGCGGTGCGCAGCGACTCCATCTCTCCCACGAGGTCGTCGACGTCGCCGCCCAGGCCCTGGAGCGCGGTGGCGTCCTCGGCGCTCAGCGACAGCTCGACCGCCCGCGCCACCGCCTCGTCGAGGCGGGCGTTGAGCAGCTCGAGCCGCGACCTGGCGTCCTGTGCCACCGCGACCAGCCGCTGCGCCGACATCACCTGGGCCTGCAGTGCCTCGAGCTTGTCGAGCCCGTGCTCGTCGACACCGACCTTCCGCAGCTCGTCGGCCAGGGCCGTGTTGTCACGAATGCTCTCGCCCTGCTGGACGCGCTCGCGCAGCTCGGCGGGGACGCGGAACGCATCGAGGCCGTGCATGAGGTCCGCCCACGCCACCCCCGTCTGCAGGCCCGCCAGCGCCGTGTCGAGCGCGGCGCCGCGGCGGCCGATCCGGTAGCACTCGCGCACGCCGGCATCGAGGCGGGAGCCGATCTCGCCGAGCCGGTCGTGCAGCGGGCCCGGCTCCGTCGTGCTCACGGCGCGGCCGTAGCGCCGCTGCGCCTCCATCGCATCCTTTACGTACGCGCGCCAGGGCTGGCTCAGGCCGGCAAGGTCGATGCGCTCCGGGCGCGGCTTGCGCGGCAGCCCGAACGCGACGCGCACGCCGTACGCGACGAGGCCGACGAGGACGGCGACGGGCAGCGCGGCGCCGGCGAGCACGCCCGCCGCCGTGCCCGCCCCCGCCAGCAGGAGCGCCGACGGGGCGGTGACGGCTTCCGCCGTCTTCCGGTTCTTGAGGTGCTCCGGCAGGCGGTCGATCGCGGACATGGCTAGAAGTTGCTCACCACCGCTTGGAACACCTTGCCGATGCTCTTCGGGTCGGCGGCGTCGTAGACGGTGGCGTTCGTCGCCTCGGCGATGCGTTTGAGCGTGGGCAGGTCGGCATCCTGTCCGTACGCGATGGGGAACACCCGCACCGGGTTGGCGACCTGCCCCTCGTTGCGCGAACGCAGCGTGCGCAGCAGCCCGTCGAGGTCGTCGTTCTTGTCGTCCTCGTTCTTGCCGTCCGTGAGGAGCAACACCGCGTTGATGCGGCCGGCGTCGAACGTCTGCACCAATTGGTCATCGGCCGCCTTGGTCACCGTGTACAGCGGCGTGCCCTGGGTCGGGACGAGGTCGTTGATCTTTCCCGCGATCGCCTCGCGCTGGACGCCGATGGGTGCGACCGGCACCAGCTCGAGGTAGTCCGTCGGGTCGTTCCGGCTGATCCCGGTGGAGAAGATCCACAGGCCGACGTCGTCCTCGGGTTTGAACTGCCCCAGCGCGTCGACGGCCGCCTTCTTGGCCAGATCCAGCTTCGTCGGGCCGCCCTCCCCTCCGGCAGGCTCGCCCATCGAGCCGGACACGTCGATCACCATCAGCACCCGGGCCGACTTGCGGTTCTGCCCCCACTTGTCGATGAGGCCGACGAGCACCGGCGGCGCCGGCAGTTCGAGCGTCGTCTGGGGCTGGTTGGGATCCACGCCGAATTTCGCCTCGATCGGGGCGCCGATCGCCACCTTCGGGTTGCCGGGCCGGAAGCCGAACTCGAGTACCCGCTTCTGATTGTCGGGCTGTTCGACATACCGCTGGAACTTGGCCGCCGCCTGCTTCTCCTTCGTGTTGACCCACGGCGCGTCGACGGTGATGAACGGGCTGTCCGAGAACAGCGTCCCTTCCTTGGGGTAGATGGCGACCAACGGCACACGCGGCGGTTTGGGGTGCTCGCCGGGGTCGAGGATGCCGTCGGGGTTGCCCTTGTTGAAGTCGATGACCGACTTCTCCTCGACCGCCACCGCCGACACGTAGGTCAGGCCGGCGCCGCGTTGGTCGGCGCGGTAGAGGTTGTTGAGGAACGTGAGCGTGGTATCGCCGTAGTGCACCACCGAAGACTCGACGCCGCGCGCGAAGTCGTCCACTTCGGGTCGATTGAGGTCCTCGAGTGTGAGTCCGCTCGTCTTGCCCGACGCCGCGTAGTACTGGGCGATCGTCGCGTTCAGCGCGCTGGTCGAGAAGTTGGGATTGGTCTTCCCGAGCCGGAACGGGCCCCACTCCGGGTGTCCGTACGCGCCCCACCCGTCGGGGTTGCGCGCGAGCCCCAGGATGTCGGCGTACCCGAGTGGTGTATTCGGATAGCCGAGCGCCTCGGCCATCGGCTTCGGCATCGCGATGACGAGCGGTGTCAGCTGGAGCGGAGAACCAGCCGGCGCGATCGCCTTCTTGCCGGCATCAGCCCGCCGTTGGTTCACGACCTGACCCCACGCGCTCGACGCCGGCGACCACACGACCGGCCGCGGTCCGTTCGCCTTGGGGTTCGGCCAGTCGTCGGCCAGTAACGACGCGGCTTCGCCCGACGATTTCTGCACCACGCGCACGGTGATGCACTCGCCATCGAGGCTGGCGCGGTCCGAGCCGTTGAAGCGCTTGGCCAGATCGGTCAGGAGGTCGACCTTCTCCGGCGACGACCTCCATGTCGACGGTGACGCAGTCGGCGGCTCGCGCGATCCCGGGGGCGACCGCCTGCACGGTGGTGACGGCGGCGAGCACGGCGAGCGCGGCGCCGACCGCACGCCTCACTTCGGCACTCCGCCCCAGGTCTCCTGGAGGGCGACCAGCGCTCCGGGGTCGGGAGGAAGGCCGGATGCCGCGTGGCAGCGCCGGCGTGTCACGCACACCCCGGGCGTTCGGCTGTCCCGGGACCCGCCACCCGTGTTGAGCCAGCGCAGCGGCGAGGTTGGCGTCGTCGGCGAGACCCTCGGCGTCGTCTCTGCTCGGAGAGGTGGCAACCGCGGCGAGCACGACGTCGGCGGTGACCACCGGCTCAGGGTAGAGGAGGGTCAATGCCCTCCGGCGGTCGGGCGCGGCGTCGGCGATGCCCGGCCCCGCCTCCGCTTCGGTGGTGCCGACGACGTCGTACGTGGCCGTGGGTAGCTGCTGGACCATCTCCGCGAACGGGCTCGCCGCCGTGGGCGGGAGCTTCGGCACCGCCCGCTCGATGCCGCTCACCCAGTCGAGGTACTGGTCGCTCTCCAGGTCGTCGCGGGCGTAGTCGGTCTTGTCGAGGAACTCGCTCGTCGCCTGGCTCGCGACGAGCAGCGCGGTCGCGCTGAGCGCCGGATCACCCGGGCCCGGTTTGACCGTCCCCCACGCCGCCTGCCCGCCGGGGAGGTCGGTCCACGATCGTCCGGCGACGGAGCCGACGCACTTCCAGTCGACCGTCGCGTTGCAGGACGGCGTCGCCTGGAGGACGGGCGCGCGGTCTGCGCGCGCGACGAGCACGAGCGGCGACCGGCCGATCGGGTCGGACGGCTTCGTGAACAGCGGCCGCTTGCCCCGCCGTTGCACGTCGACCATCTGCGGCCACGGGGACGGAACCAGCCACGCGTCGAAGTCGGGTCGCTGCTCGTCCGGCAGCAGCGATCAGCGACTGCGCGGTCGTGCCCGCCGGCTCGACCGTCACCGACACGTCGGAGTGATCCGCCAGGTCCGTGCACGCAGCCTCGAGCTCGGCGGCACAGCAGCAGCCGCACGGTGGGGCTCGTCTCGCTGCTCTCGTCGATGCGGCCGCGGATGCCACACAGCGCGACCACGACCAGGAGCACCGCTGCGATTGCCGCGCCGACCCGTTGCACGGACGGAGGTTACGCGTGACCTAGCTATTCAGGGATGTCGGCGGCGGTGAGCGTGATCAGCTGGTGGTCGGTCACCGACGGCAGGTCGACCACCCGGCTCGCCTGTCGGGTCACCGACTGCTCGAACACGTTGCGGACCAGACGGGCGTTCCCGAAGCTCGACCCACGAGGCTGCCGGGCGAGCCACGCCCGGAGGCGCTCGCGCGCCGAACGCGTCGAGCTCGTAGTGGCTCACCTCCGCCATCGACTCGCAGATGGAGACCATCTCGTCGTCGCTGTAGTCGGGGAACTCCAGCGTCTTCGGGAACCGCGAGCGGATGCCCGGGTTGGCGTCGAGGAACTCGGCCATCGGCCCCGGGTAGCCGGCGACGATCACCACCACGTCGTCGCGATGGTCCTCCATCTGCTTCAGCAGTGCCGCGATCGCCTCGCGGCCGAAGTCCTGCTCGCCTCCCTGCACGAGCGCGTACGCCTCGTCGATGAACAGCACACCGCCGAGCGCCTGGCGTGTGACCTCGTTGACCTTCGGCGCCGTCTGTCCCACGTAGCCGGCCACCAGACCGGAACGGTCGGTCTCGACGAGCTGCCCCCTCGACACCACGCCGAGCGTGTGGAAGATCTGGGCGAGGAGCCGCGCCACCGTCGTCTTGCCGGTGCCGGGGTTGCCGACGAAGACGAGATGCCGGCTCTGGTCGACGACCGGCAGCTTGCGCTCGCGCCGCAGGTTCTCGACCCGGATCAGGTTGGTCAGCAGCCGCACCTCGGTCTTGACCGCTGCCAGGCCGACGAGCGCGTCGAGCTCGGCGAGCAGCTCGTCGAGCGGGCGGGCTGCCGGCGCCCGCCGGTCCTCGAGCGGCTCGGGCTCGCCGACCCCGCGCGGCATGTCGACGGGCCGCTCGACCTTCGCTGCCGCCAGGCGCCGCAGCATCATCGTGCGGAGCGTGTCGACGGCGACGAGCCGTTCGCGCGTCGGGCACCTCGTCGAGCGCCGCCCCCGCGTGCGCCACGCGCAGCGCGGCCTGGTAGTAGCGCCAGCCGTTGCTCGTCCCGTTGCGGCTGTCGGCGCTGACGACAGTCTCGAACAACGGCGACGGCGTGATCGGCCACGCCCGGAACTGGCGGATGGCGTCGCCGCCGCGCAGCTGCTGCGGTGTCGCCCCGCGCAGCGAGTCGAACCACGGCGCCAGCGCAGTGGCGAACGCGCGCAGCTCGCCGTCGCTGTACCTGCCGTCGCTGGCGATCACCGACGCCGCGATCGCCTGCGCTTCGAGGGCGGCGTCGCGCTCCAACGTGGCTGTCGACGAGCTCCCCTTGCCGAGCTCGGCGAGTACCGCGGTCACCTCGTCGACGAACTGGCGGACCGGTTCGGACAGGACGCTGGTGCCGTTGCTCATGCTTCGCTCAACGCGCGGCCAGCGTGGCCGCGAGCCACGGAACGGCTGCGGCGAGGAACCGGTCGGGGACCTCCAGCTGCGGCACGTGCCCGCAATCATCGATCACCTCGAGAGCGAAGTCGGGGCGGCGCGCCGCGAGCGCTCGCGCCGCCGCAACCGGGACCAGACGGTCACGGTCGCCGTGCACGATCAGCGTCGGGCATCTCACCCGCGCCTCGTCGGCCCGCATGTTGCGGGTGAGGTACCAGAACAGCGCCCGGGCCGAGTCGGCGTACGCGGCCGGCGCCTCGGGGAATCTCCGGCGCGTCCGGGCCAGCTCGACGAGCCGGCGGCGCAGCTCGGGGTCGAGGCGCTCCGGCTCGCACAGCGTCCAGCGCATCGTGTCGTCGACGAGCCGTTCAGGAGCGAGGAACCTGCCGCGGGCGGCCAGGAACTGCGCGCCGACCAGCGGGACGAGCATCGGCGCCAGCCGAGCCATCACCGTCCACTGGGCCGGGTTCATCGCCGGCCGCGGCAGCGCCGGGTCGACGAGCACCAGCGCGCGCACGAGGTCGGGATGGCGGGCGGCGAGGCCGATGCCGAGCGCACCGCCCATCGAGTTCCCGGCGACGACGGACGGGCCCGACTGCTCGAGCAATGCCCGGAGCACCCGCCCGTGCGTCCCCAGCGTGGCATGGCGCCCCGGAGGGACGCGCGTGAGGCCGAAACCGGGAAGGTCGACGGTGGTGACCGTGGCGCCCAGTCGTTCCGCCAAGCCGGACGCGCTGGGCTCCCAACTGACCGTGTTCGCACCCAAACCGTGGACGAGCAGCACGCGCGCGCTGCCGTCGCCCCAATCAACGGCATGGACACGGAACCCGTCGGCCTCGACCCACCGTTCCCGCCCGCGACTCGTCATCCCTCGCGCTCCAGTCCCAGCGCGGCGAGGAGGTCCTCGTGGAGCTCCATCCAAACGGTGTGGTACGAGTCGACGCGCGGTGACGTGAACCAGTCGTGGTCACCGTCGACGACGCGCCGGCGAGCGGATCGCAGCCGTCCGCGGTAGGGCGCGAAGTGCGGCACCGCCCCGCTCAGCCGCCGCAGCACGGGCCCGGCACGCTCGTCGACGGCCGTGAGCCGGTCGATCACCGACCAGTCGTAGGTCGCGTCGTCGTGGTCGTTCAGCGCGCCGCCCGGCCGTACCTGCCAGTCGGTGCACACCTGCAGCACCTCGCGGTTCAGCGGCCCGAACGACTCGTACATGCCGGCGCACTCGGCTTCCTCGCGCGACCCGGGCTCGAGTCGCGTCCGTTCGCGCAGTTCGCGTAGGCGTGCCGCGCGCTTCTTCCCCCCAGTCATGGAGAGAGGATCGCGCAGCCGCCGCGGGCGTGTGGAAAGCTCGGCGCGGCGACGGCGGCTTTGCCGACCGGCGCCCGCGGAGGCGGCGGCTTTGCCGACCGCTCGAGCAGAGCCCGAGCTTGCGAGGGCGGCAGACGAGACCGAGCCGGAGCATGCGACGGCGACAAGGGGGGCAATGGAAGACGGCGTCATCGGCCGGGGGACGAAGGTGTTCGACGCGGCACCCGTCCGGGGCGAGTGGCGGCGCCTCGAGGAGCCCGACGACGTCCTCGACCTCATGGACACGTCTGCGTCCGGGATCGTCGCCTGCGTGGTCGACGCCGGCGCGACGTTCCTTGCCCCGGTGTTCGACGACCTGACCGCAGTGGTCTGCTTGTCGGGGACGCCCGTCAGCCACATCGGGATCGTGAGCCGGGAGTACCGGGTGCCCTGCATCATGGGCACCACACTCGATGCCGAGCCCGCCGACGGCGATCGCGTCGAGGTCGACTGCACCGGCGACGACGGCCTGCTTCGCCGTGCGCCATGAGGCGGGAAGTCCCATGAAGAAAGAAGAGGTGAACCGCTGGATCGAGTACCACGGGAAGATCTCGCGGGCGATGACGGCGGAGCGCACCGCCCTCGAGTCCGCGCTCATCCCGGTGACGGCCTACATCCTGATCGCCTGCATCGAGTGCTACCGCCGGTACCCCGAGATGATGCGGGAGATTGTCGCCGTCGCGTCACCCGAGGAGCTCGGCGCGGCGGGGCGGTCGCCCGGCAGCCAGATCGACGCCGTGCACCTGTGGTCGATCGCGAACTTCCCGCTGCTCGGCCGGCAGGTGCTCGCACCCTTCGGGCTCGTCGACCTCGACCGCGACGTCCCCGCGTTGGAGACGGTGCTCGACTTCTGGAAGCGGGCCGCGGCGGCCTTCCGCGCCGACGGGGAGCTCCAGGCCTGGGACGCCGGGCTGTGCGTGCCGCGCTACGGGCCCGAGGTCGTCGACACGCTCGTCGCAGGGTCGGCGGCGGTCGGCGACGAAGCGCGTGAGCACTTGATCCGCCTGAACCGCGTGCTCACCACGTTCCTCTTCCTCCTCTACTTCGACACCCGCGCCGGATACCAGGACACCGGCCCGTACCCGCTGCCGGACGGGCGCGTGCTCCTCGTGCGGGACTTCAACCGTTTCGGGGTCAGCCACTTCCCGTGGAGCCGGGACGTGTGCGCGGAGCTCCCGTACTCGAACCTGACGTTCGCGCTCGTGCTCGACGATGACGTGCGTGTCACCGCCAACGATTGGGGTACCTCGCTCACCGACCCGCCCGACTACTTCGACCATCTGTCGGCGGCCGGCGTGTTCACCGCCGACGGCGGCGCGCTCGCACCCGTCGCGTCGGGCGAGCTCGAGGGCATCGCGAAGGCGGTGAAGGACGCGCAGCGGCAGCTGTACCGCCGCATCGCGGGTATGGAACGTCGGGAGAAGCTGGACGCCGGCGCGTACGTCTACTTCACATTTCTGCGGCCGTTCGCGGAGGCTGCGGGCGTCGACGACCGGCTCGACTGGACCGTGCCCCGCGACAGCCTCGACGTGTACGAGGGCCTGGCGACCTTGGAGCGCATGCCCGACGTCGAGAGCGACGACTCGATCCCGTACTACACACCGGTTCCCGAGACGGGAGCGTCCCCGTGACCAAGAGCACCGCCACGGACGAAGGCCGCCACGAGCCCGCCGACGGCCTGTACTGGAACGAGTCGTGGTACTTCGACTTCTCGCGCGGCGACGGCACCGGTGGGTACGTCCGGCTCGGGCTGTACCCGAACCAGCAGGTCGCCTGGTACTGGGCGTACCTGGTGTCGCCCGAGCTCGGGCTGGTCGTCGTGCGCGACCACGAGGTGCCGTTGCCCCGCGGCGACGCGCTCGAGGTGAGGGCGGACGGGCTGTGGGCCGAGTGCGTGTGCGAGACGCCGATGGAGCACTGGGGGCTGGGGCTCGAGGCGTTCGGCGTGCGGCTCGACGAGCCCGGCGACGCGTACAGGGGCGAGATCGGCGAGCGTCTCCCTGTCGGGCTCGACCTCGAGTGGGAAGCCGCTTCGCCCGTCTACGACTACCCGTATCCCGACGAGCATCCGGGCGCGCACTACGAGCACGCCGGGATCGTGCACGGTGAGCTGCTCGTCGGTCAGGAGCGCATCGAGTTCGAGGGGCGGGGCGAGCGGGACCACTCGTGGGGAGATCGCGACTGGTGGGTCTGGGGCTGGCACTGGACGTCGTTCCAGATCGGCGACAGCTTCGCGGCCAATGTCGTGAAGGCCGACGAGATGGAGGGCGGGTGGGGATACGTGTGGAGCGACGCTGAAGGCGTGCGGCCGGTCGAGCACTTGATGCTCGAGACGCATCTCGGCGTCGACGACGTGCCGACGGCGGCGCGGTACGTGATCGACCATGAGCTCCAGGTCGACGTCGAGGTGCTGGCACCGGCGCCGGTGCCGCTGCTCGCACCGGACGGACGAACGTCACGGTTCCCGCGCGCGCTCTGCTCGTACACGACCAGCCGCGGCACCGGGACGGGGTGGTGCGAATGGCTCCAGGTCGGGCTGCCGCTCGAGGGGAGATAACCCCGGAGGTCGACGGGGACGGCATGCGAGACTGACCGCATGTTCCGGGGGCAGGTCGTCGGGATCTACACGGCGCCCGAGGAGGGCGCGCCGATGGAAGCGCGCGACGGCGTCCGAGCCGTCGCCGGCGTCGGGCTCGACGGTGACCGTTACGCGACGGGCGAAGGCAAGTACACGCGGTCCGGCGACGACGGGAAGCGCGCCATCACACTCATCGAGCGCGAAGCGGTAGAGGCCGCGCGGCGCGAGCACGAGATCGACCTCGAGGAGGGCGAGACGCGCCGGAACGTCGTCACCGAAGGAGTGCCCCTCAACCATCTCGTGGGGCGCACGTTCCGGGTGGGGGACGTCGTGCTGCGGGGGTTCAAGCTCGCCGAGCCGTGCACGTACCTCGAGGGGCTCACACGTCCAGGAGTACGCCGCGCGCTCGTCCACCGGGCCGGCATCCGGGCCGAGATCCTCGAGGGCGGGACGCTACGGGTGGGTGACCAGATCGACGAGGTAGCCGCCACGTAGGCTCTCCGGAGTGAAGCGCATCGTTCTCGCGCTGGCGTTCGTTGCGCTTGCCTCTTGCACGTTGGCGGGCGCCGACACGGGTGGCAGGGTCATCGCTCGGAAGACCGTGGTCTTCACGCCTCCGCACGAACGCGTCGAGCGGGGCAATCTCCGTGAGCCGGCCGCGCCTCAGCATCGGACGGCGATCGTCCTCGTGCACGGCGGTGGCGGCGTGTCCGGCGATCGCGACGACGGCCGCGTGCGTGCCTGGCAGGACATCTACGCCCGCGCCGGGTACGTGACGTTCGCCGTCGACTACCTGGTCGCGACGCCCCGGACACCGGCCCCCGTCTATCCGCAGCCGGAGTCGGACGTGAAAGCCGCTGTTCAGTACCTCCGCATGCACGCGTCCGAGTTGGGCATCGATCCGAACAACATCGTGCTGCAGGGATTCTCGGCGGGTGCACGCCTGGGCGGCCAGCTCCTCGTGGCGCCCGACGACCCCGAGTTCGACGGCGGCACGCACTGGTCGAACACGAGCGACCGCATCGCCGGGTTCATCGGGTTCTACGGGTATTACAGCGGCTTCCAGTTCGGCTCCGACAAGTACTACGGGGGACCCAGGAACAGCCCCGACCCGAACGTGCGCGCGCGCTGGGACATGGCCGACAGTGGCGCTCGCGCCGGCACGGCCACCGGACCGGCATTGCTGTTCCACGGCGCGACGGATCCGCTTCCGGTCGGCTTCTCGACCGCGTTCGCAGACGACCTCCGAGCCGCCGGCAAGGACGCGGAGATGGTCGTGGTGCCGGGAGCAACGCACGGATTCGACTGGGTGAAGGGGAAGATCACTCCGCAGGGTCGCGTCACGGCGCGCCAGGTGCTCGACTGGCTCGCCGCGCACTTTCCCGACGAGTGGCGCGGTTCCCGAACCGGCTGGGCAGGGCACACTTCCCGGGTGACGTCACGACGGTTCGCGTTCATTGCCGCCGCCGTCGCCGCGTTCGTCCTCGGGGCCGCGGCGGTCTTCGCCGCGTGCGGGTCCGGCTCGTCCGACCGCTCGGAGCGCCGGGAGGCCCCGACGACGACCACCACGCGACCCCCCGTCACGACCGTCGCACCCCAGACGATCCCGGTGCCGCCGCTCCCGCCGGCGGGGCCGACCACCGCGCCACCTCCCGCGATCACGGTGCCGCAGGGAACGGTGCGCACGACGCCCCCGGCGAGCACGACGCCGCCCACGGTGACGGCCGCCCCCGCGAGCTCGACGCCGCCCACGGTGACGGCCGCGCCGGCCAGTACGACGAGCCCGAGCACGAGCACCACCAAGCCGACCACGAGCACGACGAAGCCCGGCAAGGTCACGCGCAAGAGCGTCGTGTACTCGCCGACGGGGGCGCCGAAGCGACGCGGCGCTCTCGTGGTTCCGCGCGCGCACCAGAGCACCGTCGTGGTTCTGGCCCACGGCGGATCGGACACGACCGGCAAGAAGCAGATCCGCGGCTGGGCAGACTTCTACGCCCAGCACGGCTACGCCACGTTCGCAATCGACTACCTCGTGCCCACGGCGAGCACACCCACGCCCGTGTACCCGAAGCCCGAGACGGATGTGAAGGCGGCGATCCAATACCTTCGCGAGCACGCGGGCGCGCTTGCGCTCGATCCCGACCGGATCGTCGTGCAGGGCTTCTCGACCGGGGCGGCCCTCGGCGCGCAAGCCGTGGTCACGCCGAACGACCCGTTCTTCGCCGGGCCGTCGCACTACCCGAACGTGAGCGACGCGCCCGCCGCCTTCATCGGGTTCTCCGGCCTGTACGACGGCACCCAACCCGATCCGACCCGGTACTACGGCGGTCCGCCCGACAGCTCGGACCCGCAGGTGAAGGAGCGCTACGCCAAGGCCGATTCGATCGCGCAGGCCGCCTCGGCCGCCGGGCCCGTGCTGTTGTACGCCCCCGAAGACGGTGACGCCGCGGTCGGGCAGTCCGCGACATCGTTCCGAGACGCGCTCCAGGCCGCCGGGAAGGACGCCACGCTCACGCCGGCACCAGCCGCTGTCTCGAACGCCTTCGACCCGGAGGTCGCGCAGCAGGTGCTCGACTGGCTGGCGGCGCGCTTCCCGCCGAGCTAGCGCCGAGCGGGCCTATTCGAAGCGGGGGCGGAGCGGGAGGCCGCTGCGACCGCGGTCGGTCTTCGTTGCCAGCACCTGGTGCACCTGGGTGCGGTTCGCCTCGAACTGAATCGCCGACGCGGCCATGTAGAGCCGCCAGATACGCGCCCGGGCGCGGCCGGCGTCGGCCACGCACGCGTCCCAGTTCGCCTCGAGGTTGGCGACCCAAGCCCGCAAGGTCAGCGCGTAGTGCTCGCGCAGCGTCTCCATGTGCCGAGCCTCGAATCCGGCACGCTGGATCGCCGACACCACGCTGCCGACTTCGTGCAGCTCGCCGTCGGGAAACACGTATCGATCGATGAAGCTGCGGCGGGCGAACCGGGCGCGGCCGTCGGCGGTCGAGCCGTTCACGCCCGGCGGGCGGCTGATGGCGTGGTTGAGCAGCCGGCCACCGGGCGGCAGGAGCGCGTGGCACTGCTCGAAGTACACCGCCAGCTGCCGCAGACCTACGTGCTCGAACATGCCGATCGAGCTGATGGCGTCGTAGGGGCCGTCGTCGACGTCGCGGTAGTCCTGGTAGCGGACCTCGACCTTGCCCGCGAGACCCGCCTCGGCGGCGCGCTTCTCGGCCAGCTCGGCCTGCCGCTTCGACAAGGTGACGCCGACCGCCTGCACCCCGTGGTGCTCGGCGGCGTGGAGGAGCATGCCGCCCCATCCGCAGCCGATGTCGAGCAGGCGCATGCCCGGCTCCAGGCCGAGCTTCTGGCAGATCAGCTCGTGCTTGTTGGCCTGCGCCTCTTCGAGCGTGATGGCGGGGTCGGTCCACACCGCGCACGAGTACGTCATCGACGGCCCGAGGACGCGGCGGTAGAACTCGTTCGAGACGTCGTAGTGGTGCGAGATCGCGGCGGCGTCGCGCTGCTTCGAGTGGCGCCGGCCGTGGAGGCGCGCCTCCTCCGGCGGCTTCGGCACCGGCTTGAGCGCGCCCGGCCCGACGAGCCGCAGCGCGGCCATCCACTGCGCGGGTCGCAGCTTCACGTCCGGCAGGTGGTCGCGCAGCGCGAGGGCGGCGAAGATGTCGCCCTCCAGGTCGAGGTCGCCGGCGACGTAGGCGCGTCCGAAGCCGAGCTCGCCCGGCGCCTGGACGATGCGGCGCAGCGCGGCGGAGGAGCGGATCTGCAGCGTGGCCGGCGCGTCCGCCGGTCCGAGCCGGCTGCCGTCGTACGCCTCGATCGCGATCGGAAGGTCCGGGCCCAAGAGCTGCTCGAGGAGCGTTGCGAGTTGCTGTGTCATGCGCGCCAGTGTTGCCGGGACCGCGTCAAAAGTCGACCGCGCTGAGGTCGGGGATCCAGCGGGCGGCCCGACGGCACGCTTCGCGCCACCGGTCGCGGTCGAGCCTGCGTCGAGGTTCGACTCGCCGACTCGGCGTCCACGTCGCCGCCAGCTCGCTCTCGTCGCGCCAGGTGCCCACGGCGAGCCCGGCAAGGAACGCGGCGCCGAGGGTGGTGGCTTCGAGGACGGGCGAGACCTCGACGATGCGCTGGCCGGCGTCGGCGAGCGCCTGCACGAACGTCGGGTTGGCGCTCATGCCGCCGTCGACGCGAATCCGTGGGACGGCGACGCCGGAGTCGCTCTCGGCTGCTTCGATCAGGTCGACGGCCAGGTGTGCGACGCCTTCGAGGACCGCACGCACGAACTGAGGCCGCCCCGTCCCGCGCGTGAGCCCGAGCACCGTGCCGCGTGCGCCGTAGTCCCACGCCGGCGTGCCGATGCCGAGCAGCGCCGGCACGTACCACACGTCGTCGGTGTCGTCGCACTGCGACGCGATGTCGTGGCTCTCGGCCGCGCTCGTGAGCACGCCGAGGTCGTCGCGCAGCCACTCGACGTTGGTGCCGGCGGCGAGCATGATCCCCTCGAGCCCCCAGGTGTCCTTGCCGTCGACACGCCGGCAGATGATCGGGAACGTGCCGCCCGCCCCGCGCACGTCGAAGCCGGGCGGGCTGTCGCCGAGCACGAGGTCGAACATCCCGCCGGTCCCGAACGTGATCTTGGCGTCGCCCGGGTAGTACGCCGCCCTGCCCGAGCAGCGACGCCTGTTGATCGCCGGCGATCCCGGCGATCGGGGGCGCGCCCGGCAGCGCCGTGGCCTCGCCGACGACGCCGGACGAGTCGACGATGTGCGGCAGCATCGACGCCGGGATGCGCAGGGTGTCGCGAGCCTCCTCGGACCAGGTGGACGCGTCGTGGTCGAGGAGCCCGGTCACGGCGGCGTTCGTCGCGTCGGTCACGTCCAGCGCGCCGTCCGGAGAGGGTCCGCGCCACCCAGGTGTCGACGGTGCCGAAGCACAGGTCGCGATCCGCGCGTCGGGTCGGCCTGGTCGAGCAGCCACTCGACCTTCGTCGCAGACTCGTTGGGCGCGACCCGGAGCCCCTCGCCGCGCAGCTCGAGGCAGCGGCCGACCGTGCGCAGGTCCTGCCAGCCGAGGCCCGGGCCGACGGGCTCGCCCGTGGCCCGGTCCCACACGACCGTCGAGCACCGCTGGTTGGCGATGCCGACGGCGTCGACCGGCCCGGCGGCGTCGAGGGCGGCGCGAGCCGCGTCGAGCACGGTCGCGGCCAGGCCGGCGGGGTCGAACTCGACCAGGCCGGGCGCCGGCGACGACGGCAGCGACGGCCGCGTCTCCTCGTGCTCGACCCTGGCGTCCCCGCCGACGATCGCCGCCCGCACCGACGACGTCCCCACGTCGATCACCAAGATCGGTTTTGGCGTCATCTCCATGCCTCCTGGGCAGGTACTTGACGCCAAAAGGAGAGGATCACGGCCAGCCCACGGCGCCGAAGGGGTCGGGGAGACCGAGCTTGCCGGGGTTGAGGATGCCGTGGGGGTCGAGGGCGGCTTTCACCGCCGCCAGCACCTCGAACGCCTCGCCCAGCGCCTCCCGGACGAAGCGGGCCCGGTTCGAGGCCCACGCCGTGGTGGTGGCTGAGGGCGCCGCCGGCGCCGAGCACGGCGCGGGTGCCGGCGTCCCACGCCGCCCGGTAGTACGCCTCCCGCCCGTCGGGCTCGGTCTGCGCCGCGAAGGTGAAATAGAGACAGGCTCCGTCGGGGTAGGAGTGAGACAGGTGCGCCGAGGCCACCAGGGTTCCGTCTACCGCCTGGATCGCCTGCGTGGCCTCGGCGTACATCTTCGGCAGGTCCCGCCAGCGGGCCGCGACCTCCATCGTGTCGACGACGTAGCCGCGCGAGATCAGCGCCTCGAGGGCGGAGACGTCGTTGCGGTGCTCCAGCCAGCGCTCGACGAGGTCCTTGTCGAGCATCTCGGCCCCGGCGTCGACGCACTCCTCCAGCACGACGTTCATCACGCCCCCGACCAGCTCGGGGTCACCCTCGTCCAGTGCGAGCAGCACGTGGCGCCCGCCGGTCTGGTAGCTGCGGTCGGCCTCCGTCGCGTCGTAGAGGCGGAGCACAGCCGGGGTCGCGCCGCGGTGCAGCACGCGCCGGCACGCCTCGATCCCGTCGGCGAACGACGAGAAGCCGAACGCGGCGCGCTGCTCCACGCGCGGCGCCGGATGCAGCCGCAGCCGCGCGCCCGTGATCACGCCGAGCGTCCCCTCGCTGCCGACGAACAGCTGCGTGAGGTCGGGTCCGACCGCCGCGCGCGGTGTGCCGCCCGTGTGGACGACGCGCCCGTTGGCGAGCGCGACGTCGAGGCCGACGACGATGTCCTCGATCTTCCCGTAGCGGGTCGAGTACTGGCCGGCGCTGCGACAGGCGAGCCAGCCTCCGACGGTGGACAGATCGATCGACTGCGGCCAGTGACCGAGCGTCGCGTCGTGCTCGGTGCGCAGCGTGTCCTCGAGCCACGTGCCGAACGTGCCCGGGAGGACGTCGAGGACCATCGACTCGGCGTCGACGTCGACGATGCCTGCCATCCCGCACAGGTCGAGCACGACGCCGCCGTGCACCGGGACGCTCGCGCCGCAGACGCCGCTGCGCCCCGCCGCCGCCGTCACCGGGACGCGAGCCTCGTCGCACACGCGCAGCACCGCCGCCACCTCGTCCGCCGATGCCGGCCGCGCTACCGCGGCGGCACGCGCCGCGACCTGCGCGTCGAGCGCCCAGATCATCGCGAGCGGCCACCAGTCGCGGCTCGCCTCCGCGATCGACGCCGCGTCGGCGGTCACGTCCGCACACGCCGAGCGCAACCGGCCGAGCAACGCGTCGTCGACCGGCACGGCCGGTGCGGCCGAGGTGGGCGCGCACGTCGGCGGGGCCCCACCGAACGCGATCGGCGGCGTCGGCTGCCCGGTCGCGGCCATCGCTCCGGCGCTACGTCCCGAGTGACTGATCGAGCGCGGTCTCGGGGAGGTCGGCGGCGTCGCGTTCGGCCGCCACCGCCGCCCGGTACTCCTTGACCTGGCGAGCCCGCTCGGCGTCGTCCCAGCCCAGCTCGGCGCCGACGAGGGCGGCGACGTCGTCGGCGGCGGCCGCCGAGTCGTCGCGGGCGAGCAGGCGCGCTCGCGTCCGCCGGGCGAGGACGTCGTCGAGCGTGCGGGCCATCTCGCGCCGCGCCGCGTGCACGGCTTCCGCCTTGAGGTACGGCAGGCCGGGGACGAGCGGCTCGCCCAGCTCGTGGTCGCCCTCGACGAGCGCCTCGACCAGCGGCGCCTCCGCGCCGTACCGGCCCGCAAGATGCTGGTGCCGGCTCGGCTCGCCGGTGTCGGGCGGGGCCTCGAACCCTTTCGCCCCGAGCAGCTTCAGGCGCTTGGTCCGGCAGCGCCGTCGCTTCCCGAGCAGCCGGTCGACCTCGTCGACCGTGCCCGCCGCCATCCGCCGGTACGTCGTGAGCTTCCCGCCGGTCACCGTCACCAAGCCGCTCTCCGAACGGCGCACCGCGTGCCGCCGGGACAGGTCGGCGGTGCGGTCGTTGGCGGCGGTGCGCAGCAGGGGCCGCAGCCCGGCCCACGTCCCGAGCACGTCGTCGGTGCGGACCGGCTCGGTCATGACGGCGTTCAGCGCCCCGAGCAGGTAGGCGACGTCGTCCGCCGTGCACTCGGGATCGTCGAGGGGCCCGTCGTAGTCGGTGTCGGTGGTCCCGACGTACGTGAGGTCACCCCACGGGACGACGAACACGGAACGCCGGTCCTTGGCCACGGGGACGACGACGGCGATGTCGTTGCGCACCTTGCTCCACGGCACGGTGATGTGGATGCCCTTGGCGGGCCGGATCGAGTGCGGGTGCGTCGGCTCGTCGAGGGCGCGCACGTCGTCGGTCCAGACGCCGGCCGCGTTCACCACGACGTCGGCGCGCACCTCGACCTCGTCGCCGTCCGCCTGCACCCGCGCGCCGCGCACACGGCCGCCGGTGTCCTTGCGCAACGACGTGACGCCGGCGTAGTTGGCGATCACAGCGCCGTGCGCGGCCGCGGTGCGGCACAGCGTGAGCGTGAGACGGGCGTCGTCGGTGTGCGCGTCGTAGTAGAGGTACCCGCCCGCGACCCGATCCGCCCTCAGCGTCTGCATGTGCCCGATCGCCTGGTCCGTCGAGACGCGCTTGTGCCGCTTGCCGATCCGCAGCCCGCCCGTGAGGTCGTACATCCACAGCGCGCCGCCGAGGGCGCGGGCGAGGCGCCGGCTGATGACGCCGTCCCGCGTGAACAACGGGATGAGGAAGGGGAGGATCCGCACGAGGTGGGGAGCGTTGCGGAGGGCGATCTGGCGCTCGGCCAGGCCCTCGTACACGAGGCCCACCTCTCGCTGCTGGAGGTAGCGCAGCCCGCCGTGCACGAGCTTCGAGCTCTTGGACGACGTGCCCGACGCGAAGTCGTCCCGCTCGACCAGGGCGGTGCGCAGCCCCCGGCTCGCGGCGTCGAGCGCGACGCCGGCGCCGGTGATCCCGCCTCCCACCACGAGCACGTCGAACTGCTCGGCCGCCAGGCGTCGGAGGGCTTCGGCGCGGTCGAAGGCCGGCGGCCCGGGCGGCGTGTCCATTTGCCTGAGGCTACCGCCGGGCCCGTCGGCCGGCCCGGCCCCGATCTCCGGGCGCGACGAACTTGTGGCACTGTGGCGTCGCTGTGCCGAGGCCGCTCTTCACCACGACCGACGACGTCATCCTGTCCGGACGCCGTTGGCTGCGTGGGGACGCGCCGGGCGCGGCGGTCGTGCTCGTGCACGGGTTCTCGGCCTCGGCCGACGATCCCGATGTGAGCGACCTCGCCGAGGTGCTGCACGCCGACGGCGTCGACGTCGTCTGCTACGACGCGCGCGGTCACGGCACGTCCGAGGGGCATTCGACGCTCGGTGACCTCGAGCGCCACGACGTCGCCGCCGCCGTCGAGGCCGCCCGCGAGCGCAGTGACCGCGTCGTGCTCGTCGGCGCGTCGATGGGCGCGATCGCCGCGCTCCGTTACGCGTCGACGGCCGACGACCTCGACGGGGTCGTGTCGGTCAGCTGTCCGGCCCGGTGGCGGCTCCCGCGCAACGTGACCGGCGTGCTCGCGGCCGGCCTCACCCGCACCCGCGTCGGGAGGGCCGTGGCGTCGCGCTGGATGGGCGTGCAGGTCGCGCCGCGGTGGACGAACCCGGAGCCACCGATCGAGCTGGTCCCGAAGCTGCGGGCGCCGGTGGCGTTCCTGCACGGCGCCGCCGACCGGTTCGTCCCCGCCGCCGACGCCACCGACCTGTACGAGGCCGCCGCCGAGCCGCGCCGGCTGCGCATCGTCCCCGGGATGGCCCACGCCTTCGTGCCCGAGTCCGTGCCGGCGATCCGCGACGCCGTCGACTGGGCACTCGCGCTCGCCGACGTGCGTACCTGAACCGGAACTGTTCCGGTCGAGAGACGCATCGGTCACACGTCTCCCGGCCGTCCGGCTCCCACCACCAGGCGAGGCCGTAGAGGCCGGGGCCGGTGTGCACGACCATCACCGAGCCGAACTCGCCGACGAACTTCGTCGCCGGCGTCACTTCGGCCTCGACACGCGCGAGCACGCCCTCGGCGGCGTCGGGCGCCAGCGCATGCAGCGCGGCGACGTGCAGCCGCGTGTTCGGCTCGCGCGAGCGCAGCAGCCGGCCGACCATCCGCTCGGCGGCGGCGTCGGGGCTCAGCGCCGGGCGCAGCCGGTGCACCTTGCCGCCCCGGAACTCGAACAGCGGGTTGATGCGGAGGCGCCGCCCGGCCCAGCCCGCGATGCCGGGGACGCGCCCGCTGCGCACGAGATGGTCGAGGCTCGGGACGGCGGCGACGAGCTGCACGCGCTCGACGACGTCCTTGGCCTCCGCCTCCACCTCCTCGAGCGACGCGCCCTGCTCGGCCGCGCCCGCCGCCGCCAGCACCACCAACGCCTCGGCGCCCGCCGCCGTCGCCGTGTCGACCACCCGCACGCCGTCACCGAGCTGAGCCGCAGCCACCGCCGCCGCCTCGTGCGTGCCGCTCATGCTGGCGGCGATCGTGAGGACGAGGACGCCGTCGTCGGAGAGGCGTGACGCGATCGCCTGTTCGAACTCGCCCGGCGCGGGACCGGACGTCGATACCCGCTCGTCGCCCAACAGCTCGCTGAGGGGCCGGTCGCCCTCGCGGACGGATTCGCCGCCGACCGTGAGCCACATCGGCACCACGGTGATGCCGTGCCGCGCGACGAGCTCGGGCGGCAGGGCCGCGGCGCTGTCGGTGACGATGGCAACGGTCACGGCGCGCGACGCCGTTCCCGCACCGCCGCCGCGCTCGCCACGACCAGCAGCCCCGAGCACAGCAGCACCACCCGCGACGGCTCGAGCCGCCCGATCAGCGGCCAGGTCACGGCGCCGAGCGCGGCGGCGGCGAGGCCGGCGCCGATCGCGGCCAGGCTGAGGGCGACCCTGATGACGACGTGGAACGCCGCGAACGCGAGCACGCGGTCGTGCCCGTCGAGCTGCGACTGGAGCGCGCCCATCCCCGCCGCCAGCGTGAACGCAGCGGCGGCGCCGAACCCGACCGCGCCCAGGTACGCGACCCACAAGGCGGGCGACAGGCTGAACACGGCGACGATGAGCCCGATGACCAGGGTTCCGAACGCGGTGCGCTGGATCGGGTCGCCCTCGGGCGCGCGTTGCAGCGCGGCGATGCCGATCACGGCGCCGGCGCCGAACAGCGCGATGAGCCAGCCGAACTCGGCGTCACTGGCGCCGAGGACCTCGCGCACGAACACGATGCCGGTCGAGAACAGCGCGCCCAGCCCCAGCGCGACCGCCGCCGCTGCCGGCATGACCGCCTGCACGAGCGGGATCCGGAACGCCTGGCGGAAGCCGGCGTCCTCGGCAGGGCCGTCGGCCGCCGCCGCGCCGGCGAGGTCGGTGGCGCGGGCGATGCACGCGAACGACACCAGGAACGTCAGCGCGTCGATCCAGAACACCAGCGCGTGCGTCCGGCCCCCGATGTCGCTCCCCGGGAGCGCGGCAACGGCGGCGAACGCGGCCGCGCCCAACGGGATGCTGCCGTAGGACGAGCCCAGGATCAGCCCGTTGGCGAGCGGCAGCTCGTCGCGGTCGACCACGTCGGGGATCGACGCGTCACGCGCGGGGAGGAACACGATGCTCGCCACCTCGACGAGGAACGCCCACAGGTAGATCCACCACAAGCCCCGCACCAGTGGGACGAGCGCGATCATCCCGGCGCGAGCCGCATCCATCGTGAGCATCGTGCGGCGGCGGTCCCAGCGACTCGCCGCCCGTGCCGCGAGCGGACCGCCGATCGCGGCCGGGATGAGCCGCAACGCGAGGATCCCGCCGACGGCTGCGGGCGACCCGGTGATCGCCAGGGTCAGCGCCATGAGCGCGACGGTGCCCATCCAGTCGCCGAGCGCGGACACGGCCTGCCCGACGAGCAGGTCTCTGTAACTCTGGCGGCGGACGAGCGTCCCGACGCTCACGGCGTCTGTGAGGCTACGCGGTCGTCACGATCGAACAGGATGCGATTGCGGTACGTCTGGGCCCGAGGCGGCTTGGCGGGCGCGTTGCCGAGGACGCGCTTCACGAGCATCGGAATCGCGATCGAGACGCCCGCGAGCGCGCCGACCGCGCCGTGCGTCACCGCGAGCACCGGCGTGAGCGCGACCTCGGCGATGAGCGCGCCGACCGCCGGTCTCGCCGAACACCTTCCCGAGGATCATGCCCGGCGAGCAGCATCACGGTGCCCGGCCACGCGACGACGAGCAGCGCGCCGAGGGCGGGGGAGATGCCGCGCCCACCGGCGCCCCGCAGGAACGGGCGACCAGTTGTGACCGACCACGGCGGCGCCGCCCGCCACTGCGGCGAGTGCAGGGTGACCCGCCGCCATGGCGAGCGCCGGGCCGGCCGCGCCCTTGGCGATGTCGAGGATGCCGGCCGCCGCCATCGGCAGGAACCCGGCGACCCGGTACAGCGAGGTGCCCGAGACCGTGCCCGTGCCGACACGGCGGAGGTCGACGCCCGCGGGCCCGCCGAGCCGGCGGAGCGGCCGTGAAGGGGACTGGCCGCCGCCTCAGCTGACGAACGACAGCACGAGGATCCGCCGCCGCCTGCACCCCGGTGCGCCACTGCCGACGAGGTCCTGGCGCAGCCGCCGGGATCGGCGCCCTCGTGATCGCCGGCGCCTGGCAACTGCCCGGACTCTGACCCAAGACACGGCCATCCCGGACATGTAAGACTTTCGGGCAGCCAGGGTGCAAGCAGGGAGCTTGGATCCCAAGGGGGGATGGATGGGTCGTCGTCTGAGCATCGCCGTGCTGGCCGTCGCCGTCGACCTTCGTCGGCGGTTCGGTCTCGCTCACCGGGGCGGGCGCCCAGAGCTCGCCCGGCCCGGCCCAGGTCGGCCGGTTCCTCGCCCCGTTCGAGGACACCCGTCCCGGCGAGGGGACGGAGGCGTGCCGCACCGACGCCGACGGCCGCAAGCTGTGCAAGCCCGCCGGCGCCACCGTCGTCGCGCTCGACGACGGCCGGGTCCTGTACTGGGACGCGCTCGAGGGCACCGAGAACGTCGACATCAGCGGCGTCATCGAGTACGGCAAGAAGCAGCGCAACGCCCGCACGCGCACCATCGACTTCTCGAGCGGCTCGCCGGTCTTCGCCACACCGACGCCCGAGGACGCCGGTGCCAACCCGAACGGCAACCCCGACGCCGAGCCGTTGCCGCTGCCGAACACGGCCGGCGACGGCGTCAACGACGGCGACCTGTTCTGCTCCGACCAGGTCCAGCTCACCGACGGCCGCATCCTCGCCGTCGGTGGGACCGACTGGTACAACGACCCGTCGATCCCCGGCACCGACTTCGGCGTCGCCGAGCTCGCGGGGCTCAAGAACGCGCGCATCTTCGACCCGGCGACGAACCGCTGGACCCAGTCGGGGAAGATGAGCTACGCGCGCTGGTACCCGTCGCTCGTCACGTTGCCGGACGGCAAGGTCCTCGTCGCGAGCGGGGTCAGCAAGCTGCTGAAGCCCGTGTACCCGGACCACCCGTTCGACTCCGGCACGAACGTGAAGCAGCTCGAGATCTACGACCCCGCCACCGGCCAGTGGACCGCGCTGCCCGAGAGCGCCAACCGGTCGCTGCCGCTGTTCCCGCGGCTGCACCTGCTGCCCAACGGGCACATCTACTACGACGTCGCCGGCCAGTCGTTCAACCCGTTCGGCCAGTCCTACGACGAGGCGTTCTGGAACCTGGCGTCGACGTTCGACCCCGCGACGAACAGCTGGAACGACCTCGGGATCCCCGGCCTCGGCCTCCTGCCGGGCGCGCCCGACGTGCCCGGGCTCAACAACGGCAACCTCGCCGGCTTGCCCCTCCTCGACCAGGCGCCGCTCGACGGGCTCCCGCAGGCGGGCGGATCGCCCCTTGATCCCGGCTTCGGGTTCCGGGGCTCGACGTTCTCGACGATGCTGCCGCTCGAGCCCGACGCCGCCGGCAACTACACGAACGCGTCGTTCCTCACCGCCGGCGGCACGGCCAGCGCGGTGGCGCCGTCGCCCGGCACGGCGCTGGGAACGAACCTGAGCCGCGTCGACACCGTCACGATCGGCCCGCAGGGAAGCGAGTCGCTGAAGAGCGAGTCGACCGGGCCGCTGCACACCTCGCGCTGGTACCCGAGCGGCGTGCTGCTTCCCACCGGCGAGGTGATGGCGTTCTCGGGCGCCGACATCGACGAGGTCGACGCGCCGAGCCTCGGCCGTCCGGTGAAGGAGGCCGAGCTGTACAACCCCGAGACCAAGACCTGGACGCCCGATGGCTTCTGCCACCCGGCCCCGCACGTACCACAACACCGCGATGCTCATGCCCGACGGGCGCGTGCTCGTCGGCGGGCACGCGCCGATCTCCACCGCGTACCTGTCGAACATCGCCGTGCCTGGAGGCAACCCGAACCCGGATCGTGACCCGACGTTCGAGGTCTACGAGCCGCCGTACCTGTTCGCGGGTCACCGACCCACGATCACGGCCGCCGACGACGCGGTCGACTACGGCGAGACGATCCGCGTCGCCACACCGGACGCCGCATCGATCGACAGCGTCGTCGTCATGCGCAACTCGGCGGTCACGCACCTCGTCGACGGCGACCAGCGCGCCGTCGAGCTGCCGGTCGTGCAGCGCACGCCGGGCGCCGTGTTCGTGAAGGCGCCGCCCCGGCCCGAGGTCGCGCCGCCGGGGCCGTACCTCCTGTTCCTCAACCAGAAGGTGAACGGGCGGACGGTGCCGTCGGTCGGTCATCAGACCTCGATCGGCACCTCGTGACCCACACTCCGTGATCCGATCCCGTTCGAATCCTGCCCCGGTCCTCGGTGGCTCCGGCGGCCGCTAGACCTCGCCGGAGGACCCCCCACCGGCTGGCGGCGGCCGCCGGGCCGTTCGCCGCCGCCGTGGGCGCCTTCGTCCTCGCGGCTGCGCTCGTCGTCCCGGCACCGCCCGCGGCCGCCCACGCCAGCGACCCGTCGCTGCGGCCCGTGATCGACGCCGTGGATCCGGCCGTCCCCGGCGTCACCATCCAGCTCGCCAGCAGCGTGACGGCCCAACTCGTCGTGGCGAACCCGACGCCGACACCGGTGTCGGTGATGGACGTGAACGACGAGCCGTTCCTGCGCATCGGGCCCGACGGGGTCTTCGCCAACAAGGCGTCGCCGTGGTGGTACCTGACGAACAGCCCGAACGGCGACGCGGCCATCCCCGAGGACGCGCAACCCGGCGCGCCGGCCCGGTGGGAGCAGGTGTCGGCCGAGCCGGCTTGGGGTTGGTTCGAGCACCGCCTGCATCCGATGGCGCAGCGCGTCCCACCCGACGTGTCGCGCGCACGCCGGACGACGACGCTCGCGCATTGGTCGATCCCGATGTACTACGGCGGTCAGCCCTTCGACGTGGAGGGCCGCATCGTGTACCAGCCGATCCAGGGCGCGGTGACGGCGCGTCTCCGGGGGCCGGCCCAGCCCTTCACCGGTGTCCAGGTGCAGCTCGCGCCGGGGCGGGTGCCGGCGCTCTTCCTCGTGAACCGGGGCGCCGAGCCCGTGACCGTCATAGGCCGGGACGGCGAGCCCTTCCTGCGCCTCGGACCCGACGGCGCCGAGGTCAACCGGCGCAGCCCGACGTGGGCCGACGACGCCCGCGCCCAGGGTGAGGACCTCGCGGTGGCGGCCGCCGTCGTCGACCCGACGGCGCCGCCCGACTGGGCGCCGGTGGCGGGAACGCAGGCCTACTCATGGCTCGAGTTCCGCGGGCTGTACCAACGCGACCGGCCGCCGCGCCGCGTCGTCGAAGCGGGGAAGACCGCGATCCTGCGCGCCTGGACGGTGCCGCTGGAGCTCGGCGGCCGGCGGGTCGAGCTCGAGGGCGAGACGGTCTGGCAGCCGGTCAGCCGTTCGAAGTGACCCGGCGAGCAGGACGGTTCGGGTCGGTCAGGCGAGGCGGCCGGGCCCGCCGCCGTCGGTGACGATGGCCCCGCCTGCGGCCACCCACGCCTCCAACCCGCCGTCGTAGTTCACGGCCTGGAATCCCATCTCGCGCAGCTCGATGGTGGCGTCGGCGCCGCGCTCGCCGGTGCGCGACATCGCGACGACGCGCCGGTTCATCGGCAACGTGAACCGGTTGACTTCGAGCTGGTCGAGGGGGACCGACCGCGCGTCGGGGGCGTGCCCGGCCGCGAACTCGTGGGGATCGCGCACGTCCACGAACACGTCGTCGGCGAGCTCGCCCCCCACCGCGATCTGCGGGATCCGTTGGCCGACGTAGCGCGGCATCGGCGTCTACGCGACCGTGCCGGGCTGTCCGTCGTCGGTGACGATCGGGAAGCCGGCGGCCTGCCACGCCTCGGCACCGCCGGCGACGTTGACGGCGTCGTACCCGGCCGCCACGAGGGCCTGGGCCACCCGCCCCGACCGGGCACCGCTCTTGCAGATCACCACGATCTCGCGATCGGTCGGGAGCTCTTCCTGGCGCTCGGCGAGCTCGCGCATCGGTATCAATGCCGAGCCCTCGGCGTGGCCCACATGCCACTCGTCGGGGTTGCGCACGTCGAGGAGCAGCGCGCCGGCCTCGACCTTGCGCCGGCTCTCGACGGGATCGACGTGGTCCACCTCGGGCGACGTCATGCCTGCGGCTCCTTCTCCCGCCCGCGTCGGTGCTGCCCCTTCCATGCTTCATACCCGCCGAGCAGGTCCGACACGTCGTCGAATCCGGCGGCGGCGAGCACGCTGGCGGCGATCGACGAGCGATAGCCGCTGGCGCAGTAGGTGACGGTAGGCCGCGCCGGATCCAGCTCGGCCAACCGCTCCGACAGGCGCGGCAGGGGCATGTTCTCCGCACCCGGGATGGTGCCGCCCGTCGTCTCACCCGGGTTGCGCACGTCGACGACCTGGAGCGCGTCGACGTCGCTGGCGCGCGCATCGAACTCGGCCACGGTGAGCCGCGAGCTGGGCTCGGCGATTTCCGGGTGCTCGAGGAGCACGCGGACGGGGTCCGCCAACGCGCCGCCGATGCGGTCGAAGCCCACCCGGGCGAGCCGCACCTTCGCCTCGAGCTCGGTGCCGGGCTCGCTCACGAGCACGACGGGCCGGTCGGGCGTCAGGATGTCGCCGCCGAACTCGGCGAAGCGCCCGTGCAACCCGACGTTGATCGATCCCTTCACGTGACCGGCCGCGTAGTCCAGCGGGTCCCGCGTGTCGAGCACGGCGGCGCCGGCGTCGCGCCGGGCGATGACCTCGTCGAGCGTGAGTGCCGCCGGCGGCGCCTCCTCGTCGAGCAGGACATGGGCCTGCCGGTTCCGTTGCGCGTCGAACGAGAAATACACGGGCTGGAGCGGCTGGCCCTCGGTGACGAGCGCCACGAACTCGTCCTCGGTCATCGGCTGGAGGGCGTAGTTCGTGCGCCGCTGCTCGCCGATCGTGGACTGGGTCTCGGTGGACAGGTTCTTGCCGCACGCCGAGCCCGCGCCGTGGGCAGGGAACACGCGCGTCTCGTCCGGCAGCACGAGCAGCTTCTCGTGCAGCGATCGGAACAGGTCGCGCGCGAGGTCGTCGGGAGCGACGCCGGCCGCGCTCAGCAGATCGGGGCGTCCCACGTCGCCGATGAACATCGTGTCCCCGGTGAGGACCCCGTACGGGATCGCGTCGTCCGGTCGTTCCCGCACGACGAGACTGATCGACTCGGGGGTGTGTCCCGGCGTGGTCAGCACGTCGAGGGTGACGTCGCCGAGGCGGAGCCGGCGCCCGTCGCCGAGGGGCTCGATCGGGAAGTCGACGGCGGCGCCCTCGCCGTAGGAGATCGCGGCTCCGGTCTTGTCCGCCAGCTCGAGGTGGCCGCTGAGGAAGTCGGCGTGGACGTGGGTCTCGATGACGCGCTCGATGCGCAGGCCGTGGGCAGCGGCGTCGTCGAGGTAGATCTCCACGTCGCGCCGGGGGTCGATGACCACCGCCCGGCCCGTCCCCTCGTCACCGACGAGGTACGACGCCTGCGAGAGGCAGTCCAGGTAGTACTGCACGAAGTGCACCGCTAGTCCCCGCCCAGCTCTCGTTCGATGGTCTCCATCTTGGCGTGGAGGGCGTCGTGGCCCACACTCGGGCGATGGTCGATCTTGATCACGACGCTCACTCTGGGCGCGCGGGCCGTCACCGCCTCGACACACCGGTGGATGACGGCCATCACCTCCTCCCAGTCGCCCTCGATGTTCGTGAACATCGCGTTGGTCTCGTTCGGGAGCCCGCTCTCACGCACGATCCGCACCGCGTCGGCGACGAGCTCGCCGACCGAGTCACCGGCGCCGAGCGGGGTCACGGAGAACGCTGCCAGCACGGCTCAAGTTTCCCACCCCGGCGCGCCGATGTTCGCGAAGAGGGTCTCGTGCACATCGGTCCTGGCATCTTCACCGCACGACCGGGCACTCGCGCGAGGGCGGAGAGGGTGGTCGTCGTCCTTGGCGTTGCCGTCGTCTGGTTGCTCTTCGCGGCCGCGCCCGGGCTCGCCCAGGGGCTCGGCGGTGATCGGGGCGAAGGCCACCGTCCGCCGGACCGTGGCGCCGACGCCCGGGAGCAACAGGGCAAGCCCGACGAGGACGAGCCCGGAGAGCCCGCGGCTGCGCGACCGCCGGCCTCGCCCCCGACCACATTTGCGGCCGCCGCGCCGGCAGCGTCGCCGCGCGCCGCCGTCCTCGTGACGGTCCCCTCCGCGAGCGAAGCCGTCGAGACGCCGGCTGCGGCTCCCGGTCCGCCGGCGATCGCCGCCGCGCCGCCCACCTCCGAGGCCGACGCCGCGCCGACACCGACACCTGCGGCCGGGCCGGACGCGCTGCTGTCGGCGGCGCCACCGCCGGCGCCTCCGGCCGCCGCGTTCGTTCCGGGCCTCGGGGCCTCCGCCCCCGCACCGGCGGCCGCGACACCTCCTCGCGCTGAGGGGACGCCCGCCACGACACGTGAGGTCGTGGAGTCGCCGGTGCCGGGCGACGGCACGCCGGGGGTGTTCCCGCCTGCCGGTGAGGACGCACCGCGGGAACGCGCCGCGCCCGTCGGATCGACCGCCGAGCGGTCGTTCACGGCCCTGCTCCTCGTCTTGGCGGCGGTGTTGGCGTTCCTCGCCGTCCAGGGCCGGGTCGACCGGCACGATCCCAGGCGCAGCGACGGCTCCGGCGAGTTTCGCCGGTTCCGGTGAACGTCCTCCGGGGCCCGGACGAGCACGTCCAGCTGACCGACCGCGTCACGGTGGTCCAGTGGTTGCGGCTCGTCCTCGCCGTCTCCGTCCTCGTCATCGGGTTCGTCGAGTCCGAGGCGGCCGACATCGTGCCGCTGGTCGCGGCCTACCTCGTCCTCACCACAGGCGTCGAGCTCGCCCGGCGCCGCGCCCCCGGCGTGGCGCGAGCAACGATGTCATGGGCCCTCCTGCTCGACGGCGTGTTCCTCGCGCTCGCACTTGCGCTCACGGGCGGCACCACCAGCTGGGTGCGCGTCCTCGTGTTCTTCCACGTGACGGCGGTGACCCTCGTCGTGTCGTACCGCACGGGGCTGAAGCTCGCGGTGTGGTACGCGCTCCTGCTCTTCCTCGGCCACGCCGCCGCCGCAGCCGACCTGCTCGGCAAGAACACGACGGGGAGCTACGGGGACGCGGCCGTCACGTCGATCCTGCTGCTCTTGTTCGCAGCCGGCACCGCCGTGTGCTCGTCCGTCAACGAGCGGGCATTGCGCCGCCGGCGCGCCGAGCTGCACTCGCTCGTCGAGCTCGGCTTCGACCTCGAGGACGTCCGCACCGCCGACGACGTCGCGCTGATGCTCGCCCGCCACACGCAGGGCCGGCTCGACTTCCCGCGGGCGGTGGTCTTCGTCCGCCACGGCGATGGGTGGAAGGGCGCGTCGGCGACCCCCGGCGGCACCGTCCCCGCCACGACCGCGACCGGGATCGCAACCCTGCCCGAGCACCTGTGGCGGACCGCGGCGCCCACGCTCGTCCGGACGCTCGAGGAGGACCCGGTGCTCGAGGAGCTCCTGCCCGGGGGGCGCAACGTCGTGGTCGTCCCGCTCGTGGCCGACGGCGATGCCCTCGGGATCGCGCTGGCCGAGTGGGGTCGTGGCCCCCGGGCACAGATCCCGGCCGTCACCGTCGAGACGCTCGCCCAGTCGGCGAGCCAGGCCGCGATCGCGTTGCGCAACGCGGCGCTGCTCTCCGAGGTGGAGCACCTCGCGACTCGGGACGGCCTCACCGGCCTCTCCAACCGGCGACTGTTCGAGGAGACGCTCCAGCGCGAGGTCGCACGGTCACACCGGCGGAAGGCGCCACTCGCGCTGGTTGTGCTCGACGTCGACCACTTCAAGGACGTGAACGACACCGTCGGCCATCAGGCCGGCGACGAGGTGCTGCGCGAGGTCGCACAGGCGATGGTCGGCCACACCAAGGCGAGCGACCTCCCCGCGCGCTACGGCGGCGACGAGTTCGTCGTGTTGCTGCCCGATTGCACTGCTGCCAACGCGCTCGTGGTCGCGGAACGGCTGCGGGCCGCCGTCGCTCACGAGGTGAGCGCAGTGCCCGTCACGGTCAGCGCGGGGGTGGGCGCGATGCCCGACAACGCCGGCGACGGCGAGCGACTGGTGGCGGCGGCCGACGCCGCGCTCTACGCCGCCAAACGCGAGGGCCGCGACCGGTCGGTCGCGTCGACACGCGCCGCCGAACCGGGCGAAGCACCGGCGCATCCGGCGCTGCGACGCTCTCCGGGCGTCTGATGCCGCGTGCCCGCATCGGGCAGGAAAGAGAGAAAGGCGCCGAGGACCGGCGCCTTCACTCCACGGGGAACGCGTAATTGGGAGGGTTTTCCAGCAGGCGGCTGCTAGCCGAAGTCGCCCCGGTCCTGACCCGACGAGTTGAGCGAGTGGGCCACCAGCTCACCGCCGAGAAGCGACTTCTCCACCTCACCTTGTTGCGTGTCCCTCTGGAGGAGGCGCCGGTCACCCGGCATGCGCCGCGCACCGTCCCGGCTCAGGGCGGAGATCTTCGAGCCGGGAGGTGTGCAGTGCCTCACGGTCGGTGACGATGACAGGTCGGGCGCGGTGGGGGCAGGGTCGAAAGTCCCGATTACTCGCGAATTTGGCTTCGCCGGGAGGAACCCGCGCACGCCGGGCGCCGTGATTCCGACACGTTGTCACCAACTTGGACGATATGGGCATTTGTCCCGGCGATGGCTACCCGACGCAGGCTCAAGTCGGTCCCGGCCCGTGCCGATGACCACGGAGAGCGGGCGAGGGTGGTCTTGCCTCACCCGTCCCACGACCCAACAGGGGGGACCATGGGCAGGATCGTTCGAAGTCGCGCCGGACGGCGCATGTTCGTCGGGGTGCTCGCCATCGGAGGTCTGGCGCTGGCTGCCTGCGCGCCGGTGAAGCCGGCGCCGGAACCGCCGCCGGAGGTGCCGCCGATCTGCATTCCGAACCCGACCAACCCGGGTGATCCGGCCGCTCGGGCCGAGCCTGCACCCACGGAACCGGATTGCACGCCGATCTGCCTCCCCGGCCAGGAGCCCCAGCCGGACACGAAGGCGCAGCTGCAGGAGCCCGCACCCTCGGAGCCGACCTGCGTGCCGATCTGCCGGCCGTCGGACGGAGGCGGGGGATCGCCCGAAGCCTCCGTACAGGTCCAGCAACGCTGCATCCGGATCCCGATTCCGTGCGTCCCGGGCGTCGACATCCCGGATTGCGTGAACTTCTGCCCGCCGGGTCAAGAGCCGCCGCCTGCGCAGGAGGCGCTCGAGCCCGCGCCCGAGTTCACGCGGTGCACGCCGCTGTGCGTGCTGATTCCTCGTGGGTTGCCGGGTGCGTGCGACGAGAAGGCGCAGCTCCCTCGGTACTAGATGTCGGACGCGCGCACGGGCGGGGCGAGCCTGCTCGTGCGCGTGTTCGATGAAATGGCTCGATCGCGCGGCCGGTAGCCTGACCCGTTGTGGTTGCGACGAACGGGACGAACGGGGCGGTCGAGGTCGATGGCCTCGTCAAGCAGTTCGGCGACTTCACCGCGGTCGACGGCATCTCGTTCTCGGTCGAGCCGGGTGAGCTGTTCGGCTTTCTCGGCCCCAACGGTGCCGGCAAGACCACCACGATCTCGGTCCTGTGCACGCTCCTGAACCCGACCGGCGGCGAGGCCCGCGTCGCCGGCCACGACGTGGTGCACGCCCGCAACGAGGTGCGCTCGAGCATCGGGCTCGTCTTCCAGGACGTGACCCTCGACGACTACCTCACCGGCGAGGAGAACCTCCGCTTCCACGCCGTCCTCTACGGGCTCCACGGCGCCGAGATCAAGCGGCGCATGGACCCGCTGCTCGACATGGTCGGCCTCACCGACTGGGCGAGCCAGCAGGCCCGCTTCTACTCCGGCGGCATGAAGCGCCGTCTCGAGATCGCCCGCGGCCTGCTCCACACGCCGCGGGTCCTGTTCCTCGACGAGCCGACGATCGGGCTCGACCCACAGACCCGCGTCCACATCTGGGACTACGTCGACGAGCTGCGCGCCCGCGAGCGCACCACGATGTTCCTCACCACCCACTACATGGACGAGGCGGAGCGGTGCGACCGCATCGCGATCATCGACCGGGGCCGCATCGTCGCCATCGACTCGCCGGGCGCGCTGAAGGCCTCGGTCGGCGTCGACACAGTCACCATCGAGACCGCCGACGATCCGACCGCGCGCGACGAGATCGCGCGAGGGCTCGGTGTGGAGGGCGAGGTGCTCGAAGAGGATGACGGACTTCGCATGCGGGTGCCGGACGGCGAGTCGTTCGTGCCCCGCATGTTCGAGCACCTGACCGTGGGCGTCCGCAACGTGAACGTGCGCCGCCCCAGCCTCGACGACGTGTTCATCCAGTACACGGGGCGCGACATGCGCGACGCCGAAGCGGGTGCCGGCGACCAACTCAGGGCGAACCCGATGGTCCGGGGCTTCCGGCGCGGCTGATGGCGACCACTGCGCAGCCGCTGCCGGGCACCGGCGTCACCGACGTCGGCCCGACCGCGCCGCCGTCACCTGAGGGCGCGCTCATCAGGAACCTGCGCACGATCGGCATGGTGTGGAAGCGCGAGATCATCCGCTTCCGCCGCACGCCCGCACGCATCGTGTCGGGGCTCGCGCAGCCGATCCTGTTCCTGTTCGTGCTCGGCGCCGGGATCAAGCCGCTCGTCGGTCAGACGAGCGCGGGCGGCGTCGACTACCAGCAGTTCATCCTCCCCGGCGTCATGGCGATGTCGGTCCTGTTCAGCAGCCTGTTCTCGGCGATCTCGATCGTGTGGGACCGCGAGTTCGGGTTCCTGCGCGAGATGCTCGTCGCTCCCGTCAGCCGCGCCGGGCTCGTGCTCGGGAAAGCGGCGGGCGCCGGGACGGTCGCGGCGGCGCAGGGGCTGATCCTGCTGATCGCGGCACCGATCGTCGGCGTGCACCTCGACGCGCTGCAGATCATCGAGGTCATCCCGCTGCTCGTGCTCCTCGCGTTCTCCTTGACCGCGTTCGGCATCGTGATCGCCAGCCGCATGCAGCGCATGGAGAGCTTCCAGATGGTCATGGGGCTCGTGGTGAACCCCATGCTGTTCCTGTCGGGCGCGATCTTCCCGCTGGCGGGGCTGGCGACGTGGCTGGCGGTGGTGACGCGTCTCAATCCCGCCACGTACGGCATCGACCCGATCCGCCGGGTGATGCTGGGCGAGAGCGACGCCGCGCCGTTGACGATCAACGGCTGGGTCGTCCCGATCTGGACCGAGGTGCTGATCGTGCTCACCCTCGGCATCGCGATGCTCGCCCTGGCCGTCCGGAGCTTCCAGAAGACCGAGTAGCGCTTCGGGCGGGTTCCTACCCGCTCGCCGCCGTGGTGCTCGTCGTCGCGCTGCCCTCGACCTTGATCTCGGCGTACATGCCCTCCTGCGCGTGCGTCTTCGCGTGCTCCTTGCCGGCCTGCTCGGCCGCCTGCTCGCTCGTCGAGCCGACGGGCAGGTGGCAGAGCACCGCGTACCGACCCGTCTTGCTCAGGTCGACGATCGCGTAGCTCGTCTCACCCTGCTGGGCGAAGGTGCCTCCGACCTCTTGCGCCTTCTTGGCGAGCTCCTTCTCGGAGAACCCGGTGAGCTTCTTCGCCGAGTCCTTGCCCTTGATCCGGAGCACGTCGAGCTCGTGGAGCTCCGAGCCGTTGTCGGTGAACTTGATCGCGACCTTCCCCGCGGGCACCGTCTTCGGGAGGCCCTGGAACTCGTACTCGATGCCCGTGACGTCGAGCTGCTGGTATCCACACGAGTTGTACCGGTACTGGTCGACCATGTTCAGGTTCGGCCCGAGCACCTCCTCGTCGGGCTCCTTGCCCTGTTGCACCGCGGTGCGCACCTCGTTGACGACGGTCTGGACCGTCGGCGCGATCTCGGCGGGCGCGGTGCTCTCGACCCCGCTCAGCGCCGACTGGAGCTCCTGCTGAACCTTCTTCGACGGCTTCTCCGTGTTGAAGGCGGCACTCGACGCCTTGTCGGCCTTCAGGGCCGCGTCACAGAACGCCTGCACCTGCGGAGTCGTCTGCGCCGCGGCAGGCGAGATGGCGACGAGGGCGCCGGCGGTCGCGAGCGCGATGAGAAGTGCGAGCTTGCGCATTGGAATTGTCCTCGCTTTCCTGCCTGACTGATTCGCCCCAAATCGGGGCGAAACTCTACGAACTGAGCTTGTCCGCGGCCAGCTTGCGCAAAACCTGGTAGTTGGCCTTCCCGGCAGCGTTGCGCTCGAGCGAGTCGACGAAGAGGAATCGGCGCGGCTTCTTGTACCCCGCGAGCTTGCTGCGGCACCACGCCGCGAGCTCGGGCTCGTCGAGAGAGTGGTTCTCGGTCACCTGCACCATGGCGACGACGATCTCGCCGAAACGGTCGTCCGGCACGCCGATGGCAACGCAGTCGAACACGCTCGGGTGCTTGCGCAGCACCAGCTCGACTTCCTCCGGGTACACCTTCTCGCCGCCGGTGTTGATGCACGCCGACCCCCGCCCGAGCAGCCGGATCGTGCCGTCGGCGTCGACCTGTGCGTAGTCACCGGCGACGGCGTAGCGGCGACCGTCGATGACCTTGAACGTCTGCTTGGTCTTGTCGGGATCACGCCAGTAGCCGACCGGGATGCGCCCACCGACGGCGAGGAGCCCGATCTCGTCGCTCCCGGGCGTGACCTCCCGGCCGGTGCCCTCGTGGAACACCTTCACGCGGTCGTTGACGGCGAAGCGCGCCGGCTTGATCTCGGCGTCGTCGACCGTTGCCGCCTGGCGGCTCGCCATGCCTTCGGACGCGCCCAGCGAATCGAGCAGCGTGGCCTGCGGGACGTGGCGCAGCAGCCCCGCCTTGGTCTCCGGGCTCCACGTGACCCCCGAGCTCGTGATCGCGCGGAGCGACGAGAGGTCCCAGCGGCTCGGCTCGGCGTCGAGGGCGGCGAGCAGCGGGCGGGCGAACACGTCCCCGACGATGGTGAGCACCTCGACGGCGTTGCGCTCGACCTCGTCCCAGACCCGCGCCGGGTCGAGCCCGGGCGCGTCGATGAGGACCACGCCGCTGCCGCCGCTGAGCGTCGACAGCGCGATGAACAGGCCGGTGCCGTGCATGAGCGGGCACGCCGGGAGGCACGTTCCGGCGCGCTTGCCGGCCTCGACGGCGGCGATCGGATCGGGCGGCTCGGTCCCGGGCCGGCCCATGCGCCACAGCGAGACGTACAGGTCGTCGCTGCGCCACATCACGCCCTTGGGCATGCCCGTCGTCCCGCCCGTATACAGGAAGATCAGGTCGTCGCCCGACGGACGGTGCGCGGGCTCCCACTCGGTCGCCGGCGGGGCGGCCGCGAGCGCCGACTCGTACGGTTCGCCCGTCTGCAACGCGAACGGGCGCCACGGCCTTTGGATCCGCTTGAGCGCCTTCTTCACCGTGTCGGCGAACTCGGGACCGTGCACGACCGCCTTGGCATCGGAGTTGTCGACGATGTAGTGCACCTCGTCTGCGAGGTAGCGGTAGTTGACGTTGACGGGCACGCAGCCGAGCTTCAGCGTCGCGAAGAACGTCTCCAGGTACTCGGGGCAGTTGACGAGATCGATCGCGACCTTGTCGCCCCGCTCGAGCTCGGCCTCCTGCGCCAGATGCCAGGCGAGCCGGCGGGCCCTGTCGTCGAGCTGCCCGAAGGTGATGCGACGGTCACCACAGACGACGGCCTCGCGGTCCGGCGCGGCGGCCGCGATGCCATGCCACACGCCGGCGAAGCTCCAATCGGTGGCGACCACGGCCGCAGCGTATCGGCGCTACAGGGTCGGGATGGTGGCGATCTGCACGATGGCGTAGGCGAGCGTGAGTGTCGCGAGGACGAGCACGGTGATGCGCATCTTCCGCCACACGAACCTCATCGAGATCCCGGCGAAGAACAGCACAGAAGCGAAGAACACGGATGTGAGCACGTACTTGTCCGTGTGTTCCGTCGCCTGCCTGGCCTCGTTGAAGTGCTTCGTCCCCTCGCGTTCCAGCCGGTCGGAATCCTCGAGACCGGCCACACGGTATTCAGGCAACTGAAACGGGCTCCTTGCCGCGGCCGGGTTGCTCAGCGGGTCCTGCGCGAGCCACGCCTCGAACGCCGAGCGGAACCCGGGCCGGAAACGTTGCTCGTAGGCATCGGCCAATGCTGGCTCGTTGGCGGTCATGAACTGGAGCCATTGGTTGAATTCCAAGAGGTCTTGAGTTCGTTCCTGGTCCCCATCCGTATCGGCACGGTTCGCGAGCGAGCGAGACGTGTTCGCTTGGGCGTACTCCTGTGCCTGCCTGCCGTTCCAACGTGCGGCCTGGTACCCGCTCCATGCGATGCCCAGCGTCGCCAGCGACAGGAGGATCGTGGCGAGAAGCTCGAGAACGCGCTCGGATCTCGATGCCGCGCCGCCGTGCGACTCGGTGAGCTCGTGGGGCGCGTGGACGTGGACGTGCTCGGACATGCTGGACGCGGAGCCTAGAGCGGCTCACAGAATCGACGTCTGCAGCCGACGAACCCCTAATGGTCCGTCTGTAGCGTGCGTGTCGTGCACAGATTGGTCGTTTCGATCTCAACCGCCCTGTGCGCGAGCGCGGTGCTCGCATTCCCGTCGACGGCCGGCACTGCCGGGACGAAGCAGCTTCCCCCCGGCGACCAGCAGCTCACGATCGACTTCGGCGGCGGCGCGCGCGAGTACCTCGTGCACGTCCCTGCGGCCGCCGAGTCCGGGAAGCGCCTCCCCGTCGTGTTCAACTTCCACGGCGGGGGCAGCGACGCGCCGGCGGAGAAGGCGTACTCGCAGATGGACGGGACGGCGGACCGCCACGGCTTCATCGTCGTGTACCCGCAAGGGGTGCCGCCCGCGCCCGGGCAGCAGAGCCTGCGGACGTGGAACGCCGGGAAGTGCTGCGGGCCCGCCAAGCGGACGAACGCCGACGACGTCGGGTTCACGCTCGCCGTGCTCGACGACCTCGCCGGACGCACGTCGGTCGACGAGCGGCGCGTCTACGCGACCGGGATCTCGAACGGCGGGATGATGTCGTACCGCCTCGCCACCGACGCGTCGAAGCGCGATCGCCGCGGTGGCGTCGGTCGCGGGTCAGGTCGAGGTGACGAAGTTCGCGCCGACGCGTCCCGTTCCGGTCATGGAGTTCCACAGCGTCGACGATCCCCGCGCGCTCTATAACGGCGGCCTCGGCCTTCCGTTCCCGGGAACGGCCATTCGGAATCAGTTCGACTCGGTCCAGGAGGGGATCGACCGCTGGGTGAAGTACGACGGCTGCAAGCGCACGCCGAAGACGGGGCCGACCGAGCAGGGCCAACCCGGCACCGGGGACGACGGCGAGACCGCGACCAAGCTCACCTACGCGCCGTGCAAGCGGGGCGCGGAAGTCGTGTTGTGGAAGCTCACCGGCTCCGGGCACGTGTGGCCCGGCACCCCGATCGACGTGAGTGGCACGGCCCGCGGCGCGATCCTCGGCGAGCCCACGAAGGTCGTCGACGCCAACGAGCTCATGTGGGAGTTCTTCGCGGAGCACCCGTTGCCGAAGACGTGAGCCTTCCCGCCGCGTCCAGCGCGAGCGGCGGGAGCCACATCGCGAGCGGCGTGCGGACCCACCACGCGCCGGTCTCGCGCCGCTCCGCCCGCGTCGTGAACCGGTAGCGGTACAAGCGGGCGCGCACCAACACCGGGGGTCGGTCCGGGAACGGGTTGCGGCGCAGGAGCTTGAGCGTCGGCGCGTCGCCCTCGAGCAGCCGCTTCACGAGCTCGACCGCCCACGGGTACCGCTCGGGCGGGCCCATGGCCGCAAACCACATCAGCCAGTCGAGACGCAGGTGGTAGGGCGCCACCTGCGGTGGGAGCCGCATCGGGTCGCCCGGTTTCCCCTTGAACTCGTACGCCTTCCACCTCTCCGACGGCCCGTCGGCGTCGGTGCCCTCGAGGACGATCTCGTAGCGCTCCTTCGTGATGTGGCCGAACGCGCCGTACGTGCCGACGAAGTGCAGGCGGTTGAAGCTGAAGTTCATGAGCTGGCGGCGCGACAACATGTTGCGGATCGGCCAGTAGCTGAGGACGACGACGAGCACGGTGAGCGCGATGACCAGCGCCTCGTACCACGCCGGGGACGCGACGAGCTCGGGCCGATCGAACGGCAGCACATGCCCGAGCGTGGCGCCACCGAACGCGAAGATCGCCAGCACGATCGTGAGGAAGTTCAGCCACGAGAAGTTGCCCGACAGGATCAGCCACGTCTGCGTCAGGACGATGATCCCGCCCGCGACACCGGCAATCGGCTGCGGCGTGAACAAGAAGAACGGGACCACGAGCTGCGCGAAGTGGTTCGCGACCACCTCGACCTTGTGCGCGCGTCCCGGGAGATGGTGGAAGAACCAGCTCAGTGGGTTCGGCATGGGCTGGGTCTCGTGGTGGTAGTGGAGGCACGTGAGGTCGCGCCAGCACCGGTCGCCCCGCAGCTTGATGAGCCCGGCGCCGAACTCGAGCCGGAACAACAGCCACCGCATCAGGAAGACGACCAGGACCGGGGGCGCCGTACGCGCGTCGCCGAGGAAGACGGCGAGCGCGCCCACCTCGCACAGCAGCGACTCCCAGCCGAACGAGTAGAACGTCTGCCCGACGTTCACGATCGACAGGTACAGCACCCACAGCGCCAGCCACACGAGCATCGACGCCCAGAGCGGGCCGGCCTGCGGGAGCCCGGCGATCACGCCCGCGGCCAGCACGATGCCGGACCACGCCACGACGGAGAAGAGGCGGTCGGAGTACCGGAACTGGAACAGGCTCGGCGCATCCCGGAAACGCGCCAGGCGCACGAAGCGCGCCACCGGGAGAAGGCCGCGCTCGCCGAGCAGGGGCCGGAACTGGTTGCGGGCGACGAGGAACGCGACGAGGTAGACGACGGCGAGCGCGCGCTCGAACACGAAGCGGCTCAGCCAGTACTCGGGCGCCTCGAACCAGTCCATGTCGGGGATCCGGCGTGGTGCTGCCGTCGTGCCCTCGGGGCCGCAGCGTAGGTCTTGGGCGAACTCATAGCTCGCGTTCAGCTGCCGTTCAGGCCCCGCCCCGAGACTGCTCCGCAACTACCCCCCGACCGAAGGGAATCACATGCGCTCCAAGCACAGGGCCTCTCGGGTCCTCGCAGCCACCGCGGTGGCGGCGGCCCTCGCCGGCGGCGGCGTCCTCGGCGCTACCGCCGTGGCCGGCGCCCAGACCGGCGGCGACCGTCCCCCGGCCGAGGCCGACCGACCCCCCGGTGGGCACGGTCCCGGGCTCGACGCCGCCGCGCAGGCGCTCAACCTGAGCGTCGACGACCTGCGGTCGAAGCTGGAAGGAGACAAGACCATCGCCCAGGTCGCCCAGGAGCAGGGGGTCGACGTGCAGACGGTGATCGACGCCATGGTCGCCGACGCCACTGCGCACATCGACCAGGCGGTCCAGGAGGGCAAGCTCACCGCCGACCAGGCGAACGAGCGCAAGTCGAACCTCCAGGAGCGCATCACCAAGCTCGTCAACGAGGGCAAGCCCAAGGGCGAAGGACGCGGTCACGGTCCGAAGCTCGACGCCGCGGCCAAGGCGCTGGGTGTGAGCACCGACGAGCTGCGACGAGCAGCTGCGCGACGGCAAGACGATCGCCCAGGTGGCCGACGCCCACAACGTCGACAAGCAGAAGGTGATCGACGCGATGGTCAAGGACGCCGAGGAGCACCTCGACCAGGCGGTCAAGGACGGCAAGCTCACCGCGGATCAGGCGAACGAGCGCAAGTCCGAACTGAAGGACCGGATCACCTCACTCGTCAACGACGGTCCGCAGCGGGGCCGCGACGGCGGGCCCGGTGGTCCGCCACCCGACCGGGAGCAGAACGGCGCAGCAGAACGGTCAGCAGAACCAGAGCTCGTAACGACCGTGTCCGAGTCGGCCCGGGGCCCGAGGGTTCAGAAGCCCTTCAGGTTCCCGGGCCAGACTTGGGCCGATGCGCGTCCTCGTCGTCGACGACGACCCGGCGGTGCTCGACTCGCTCGAGCGGGCGCTGCGCATCGAGGGGTACGCCGTCGACACCGTTGCAGCCGGGTTCGACGCCCTCACACGGCAGCACGACACCCCCGCCGACGCCGTGGTCCTCGACCTCCGCCTGCCGGACCTCGACGGTCTCGAGGTGTGCCGGCGGATGCGGGCCGCCGGCGACGGCACCGCGGTCCTGATGCTGACGGCGCGCGACGCCGTCGGCGAACGGGTCGCCGGACTCGACGCCGGCGCCGACGATTACCTCGTGAAGCCGTTCGCGCTCGACGAGCTCCTGGCGCGCCTGCGCGCGTTGCTCCGGCGCACGGAGGCCGACGCAAGCGGCGTGCTCGAGCACGCGCACCTTCGACTCGACCCGACCACACGTGAGGTCACCTGCGGGGACCGGGCGCTCGAGCTCACTCGCACCGAGTTCGCCCTGCTCGAGCTCCTCCTCCGCAATCCGCGCGTGGTGCTGCCGCGGAGCGTGATCTTCGAACGCGTCTGGGGGTACGACTTCGGGCCCGATTCGAACTCCCTCGAGGTGTTCGTCGGGTACCTCCGCCGCAAGACCGAGGCGGGCGGCGAGCCGCGGCTGATCCAGACGGTGCGCGGCGTCGGGTACGTCCTCCGCGAGCCATGAGCCTGCGCACACGACTGGTCCTGGCGGCGGCGCTTGCCGTCGCGGTCGCGGTGACGGCGGCGGCGTTCTTCGTGTACGCGCGCACGCGGGGTGAGCTGCACCGTCAGGTCGACGACACGTTGCAGGACCGGGCCGGCAGCCTGGTCCGCGAGAGGAACCGGCCGGGCCCCAACCGGTTGCGGCAGGGCGGGCCGAACGGTGGCAACGAGCTGTTCGTCCCGCCGCCCGCGCTCGGTGGCGCGGGCGGCCTCGTGCAGACCGTCGACGACGAAGGGACGATCCGGACCGGTCCCGACATCACGCCGATCCCGCTCGTCGACGGGGCGATCGGAGGTCGCCGCAGGGGCGAAGGACCCGTTCTTCGCCGACGTCACGGTCGACGGGACCAAGCTCCGGGTGTTCACCACGCGTTGGGATCAGCACATGGCGCTGCAGGTGGCTCGCCCTCTCACCGAGACCGACGCGGTCGTGAATGACATGGGGATCGCGTTGCTGGTGACCGCGCTCGTCGGGGTCCTCGTCGCCGTCGTCCTCGGGTTCATCGTCGCGCGCGCCGCGCTGCGACCCGTTCGTCGCCTGACCACCGCCGTCGAGGACGTGGCCCAGACGCACGACCTGTCGCGCCGGGTCGAGACCACCACCGGGAACGACGAGGTCGGACGGCTGGCGGGAAGCTTCAACACGATGCTCGCGGAGTTGGACGAGTCGCAGCGCGCCCAGCGACGACTCGCCGCCGACGCGTCACACGAGCTGCGCACGCCGCTCACGAGCCTCCGCACGAACATCGAGGTCCTCGTGCGCAACGAGAACCTCGACGCCACCGACCGCGATCGCCTCGTGCGGGACGTCAACGCCCAGATCGTCGAAGTGTCGGCGCTGATCGGCGGGATGATGGAGATCGCCCGGGGTGACGAGCCGATCGACGACGAGATCGCCGAGGTGCAGCTCGATCAGCTCGTCGCCGGAGCGGTCGAGGAGGCGTCGTTCCACTGGCCGGGCGTGCGGTTCGCCACCGACCTCACCCCCTGCGTGGTGCGCGGCTCCGGGAGCCGGATCCAGCGCGCCGTCAGCAACCTGCTCGACAACGCCGGGAAGTGGAGCCCGACGGGCGGGTCGGTCGAGGTCGCGGTGGGCACCAGGGAGGTGTCGGTGCGCGACCACGGGCCCGGGATCGCACCCGAGGACGTCCCGTTCGTGTTCGACCGGTTCTGGAGGGCCGGGAGCGCGCGAGGGACGCCCGGATCGGGTCTCGGCCTCGCGATCGTCCGCCAGGTCGCCGACCAGCACGGCGCCACCGTGACCGTCGAGACCCCGGCCGACGGCGGCACGAGGATGCGCTTGCGCTTCCCGCCAAGTTGACCTTTCCATTCTCGGCAGCAAAAAAAGCGCTCAGCGCACCTTTCGCTGCCGAGAACCGAGTGGTCGGCGCTACTGCGCAGGGAGAGGTCGGCTTCGGCTTCGGGGTCGACGAACGGGTGCGCCGTCGACCTCCACGGTCACCCGGTGGAGCTCACCGGTGAAGGGGAACGGCGCCTGGTAGTCGTCGACGACGGGCATGCCGAGGTCGTAACCGCACGTCAGCCCGTCGTCGGTGATCGAGAAGCGGGTCGGCGTGAAGCGGGGGATGTCGCCGGCGCCGACCTCGTCGCCGTCCACGAGCAGCGTGCCCCGCCCCTGGTGCTCTCCGGTCTTGTCGAACCGGAACACGAGCGTGTGCGCGCCCGGCACCAGCTCGGTCGTCGCCGTGACGCGGTGCGCCTCGAGGCCGACGAAGCTGTGCGCGTAGTGCAGAAGACCGTGCCGCACGAAGAGCACGTAGCCGCCGAGAATCGATCCCTGCGCGAGCAGGATTCCCTGCGCGCCGCCGGCGGGAATCTCGACCTCGGCGGTGATGCGGTGCGACCGGTTCCGGACGTTCACCGCCGCCTCCTCCGTGACCGGCCCCGCGAACGGGTAGTACACGTACCGCTGCCGGGCGCCGTGCGCGGGTCGCTCCTCGCCGAAGATCGCGTCGAACGGCGCGTTGTCGAGCGGCAGGACGTTGTTGGCCTCGGCCTCGCGCCACCAGAGCGCCACGAGCTCCTGCAGCTTGTCCGGCTGCTCGGTTGCGAGGTCGTGGCACTCCGACGCGTCCTCCGCCACGTGGTACAGCTCCCACGCGTCCTCGCCGAAGTCGGCGGTCTGGTCCAGAAGTGGTTGGTACACCACGGCCTTCCACCCGTCGTGGTAGATGGCGCGGCAGCCGAGCATCTCGAAGTACTGCGTGTCTCTGGCGCTCGTCGCGTTGTCGTCGTCGAACGTGTGCCGGAACGACCGGCCGTCGAGCGGCGTCTGCGCGACCCCGTCGATCTCGGCCGGCGCCTCGGCGCCGAGGACATCGAGGACGGTGGGTGCGATGTCGATCGCGTGGACGTACTGGCTGCCGGACCTCGCCCCGGGCGCCGATCCCCGCCGGCCACGACACGATGAGCGGGTCGGCGACGCCGCCCTCGTGCACCTCGCGCTTCCAGCGCCGGAACGGCGTGTTGCCGGCGACCGTCCAACCCCATGGGTAGTTGTTGTGCACCGTCGGCCCACCCAGCTCGTCGATGCGGGCGACCGCCTCCGCCACCGGGCTGCCTTGGAGGTTCCACGGTCGGGCGTCGTTGAGGGAGCCGTGCACCCCGCCCTCGGACGAGGCGCCGTTGTCGGACAGGACGAACACGAGGGTGTCGTCGAGCCGGCCGATCTCGGCGAGGAAGTCGAGGACCCGGCCCACGTGGTGGTCGGCGTGGCTCAGGAAGGCTGCGAAGCACTCCATGAAGCGCGCCGCGACCCGCTGCTCGTCGGGCGGGAGCGAGTCCCACGCCGGCACCCACTCCGGCCGCGGCGACAGCTCGGTGCCCGGGGGGAGCAGGCCCCGTTCCTGCTGGCGGGCGAACGTCGCCTCGCGCCAGGCGTCCCAGCCGGCGTCGAAGTGGCCGCGGTACCGCTCGATCCAGTCCGGCGGCGCGTGGTGGGGCGAATGGCACGCGCCCGTGCAGAGATAGAGGAAGAACGGCTTCGTGGGCTCGGCGGCGTCGAGGTCGGCGAGGAACTCCATCGCCCGGTCGGCGATGTCCGCGCTGAGGTGGTAGCCGTCCTCCCACGGATCGTGGGGGCGCGACCCGATGGTTGTCGTAGACGAGTGCCGGCGCGAACTGGTGCGTCTCCCCGCCGAAGAAGCCGTAGAAGCGGTCGAAGCCGCGCGCCAGCGGCCACCGCACCCGCGACGCGCCGAGATGGCGCTCGTCGTCGGGCGTGAGGTGCCACTTGCCGACGGCGTACGTCGCGTAGCCGAGCGGCCCGACCATCTCGGGCACGAAGCCGTGCTCCTTCTCGATGCGGCCGTGGTAGCCCGGGAACCCCGTGGCGAGGTCGGTGATGCGCCCCATGCCGACGCGGTGATGGTTGCGGCCGGTGAGCACGCACGCACGCGTCGGCGAGCACAACGCGGTGGTGTGGAAGTTCGTGTACTGCAGGCCGTCCGCCGCGAGTCGGTCGAACGTCGGCGTCGAGATGTCGGAGCCGAAGCAGCCGAACTGCGCGAAGCCGACGTCGTCCACCAGGACGACCAGCACGTTCGGCGACCCGTCGGGCGGCCGCACAGGCTCGGGCCACCACGGCGTCGAGTCCTTCCGGTAGCGGCCGACGACTCCGCCGAACTCTGCCCATTCGCTCATGAAGCCCCCTCGGGTCAAGGGCGCAGGCTAGGCCCGGGGTCGTTCCCCGCGAGATCCGGCATACGGTGGGGACGTGGACGACCCCCATCGCGACGAGTCTGAACGCCCCGAGGACGAGGTCGCCGACGAGGAGGGTGAGGCCGTCGCGGACCACCGGCCGGTCGACCGCTTTCGTCGTTCGGCGACCGGGGCGGTCGTGGCGGCCGGGCTCCTCGGTCTGCGTGACGCGCTCGAGGGCCGCCCCGAGAAGGAAGAGGCGGCCATCGTGAACGAGGCGCCGGACGCGCCGCCGCGCGACGTGGAAGTCGTCATCGATTTCGACCATCCGGAACGGTCGGTCGCGGTCGTCCGCCGTCCCGACGACGACAGTTAGGCGTCGACGGCGGCGGCTTTGCCGACCGCCGTCGCAGGAGCCGGAGCTCGCGACGGCGACAAGCTAGGCATCGAGCCGGGCGTTGAGCCGCTCCAGGAAGGCGCGCCGCTCGGCCTTGAACGAGGAGTCGGTCGGGAGCTTGCCCGTCACCATCCTGGTGATCTGGGGGAATGCGAACGGGAACATCACGAGCGCGAGCTCCGACAGCACGAGCTGCTCGGGGTCGAGGTCGTCGGGAAGCTCACCGCGGCGTTGCGCTTCACGTACGTCGTCGCACCACTGGGTGAGGGAGTCCTTGCGCAGCAACTCCTGCTCGACCTCGCGCCGCCGCCCGCGTTCCAGGCCCTCCCACATGAGGAGGCGCACGTAGTCCATCGAGCCCTCGAGCCGCTGCTGGAGCTCGACGAGGCGGGCGGGACCGGTGCGGTCCCGATCACGTGCCGTCGGCGCCCGCTCGGCCAGCCGCTGCCGGAGAACGGCGCGGAAGAGGTCGTCCTTCGAGCCGAAGTAGTAGTAGAGCATCCGCTTGTTCGTGCCGGCCCGCTCGGCGATGGCGTCGACCCGGGCGCCGTCGATGCCCTTGGCGGAGAACTCCTGGAGGGCGGCGGCCAGGATCCGCCGGCGCGTCCCCTCGGGGTCCCGGAGCTTGCGCTCGGGCTCGTCGCCGGCGGTCTCCCGGCTCCCGGTCGCGGTGCTCTCAGGCATGGTCCGCCTTTGCCTCCGGTGGGCTCGAGCCACTATCGTGTACTAACTGGATAGTTAACAGTACCACCTTCCCCCCGGGGAGCGCAGCTGACCACCACCGCAGCCGTTCGGCCGCCGGAGACCCACGGGCCCGACGGCCCGACCGCGTCCGACGTCACCCACGCGCGCCGGTGGTGGACCCTCGGCGTGCTCTCGCTGTGCGTCGTCGTGATCGGCGTCGACAACACGATCCTCAACGTCGCGATCCCGTCCATCGTCCGCAGCCTCGACGCGTCGGGTTCGCAGCTGCAGTGGATGGTCGACGCGTACACGATCGTGTTCGCCTGCCTGCTCCTCACGGCGGGCTCGCTCGGCGACCGCTACGGGCGGCGCCGCATGCTCATGTTCGGCCTGGCGTGGTTCGGGGTCTTCTCGGCGTTGGCGTCCTTCTCGAGCTCACCGGGCATGCTCATCGGCGCCCGCGCGCTCATGGGTGTCGGTGGCGCCTTCATCTTCCCGACGACGCTGTCGATCCTCACCAACACGTTCCGCGACCCCGCCGAGCGCGCCCGAGCGATCGGTGTGTGGGCGGGCGTCGCCGGCATCGGGATCGCGATCGGTCCCGTCGATCGGCGGGCTGCTCGTCGAGCACCTCGGCTGGGGTTCGGTGTTCTTCGATCAACGTGCCGATCTGCATCGTCACGTTTCTTCCTGGCACGCTGGCTCGTGCCGAACACGAGCGCGCCCGAGGAGAGCCCGCTCGACCCGATCGGCGCGGTCCTGTCGATCGTCGGGCTCGTCGCGTTGCTGTTCGCCATCATCGAGGTCCCGAACCACGGCTGGACCGCCCCCGACGTGCTCGCCGGCTTCGCGATCGGTCTCGTGTTCATCGGGTTGTTCGCGGCGTGGGAGGCGCACACGCCGCGGCCGATGCTCGACGTGCGCTTCTTCCGCAACCCGCGCTTCTCGGCCGCGTCGGCCACGATCACGCTCGCCTATTTCGCGCTGTTCGCCTCGACGTTCCTGCTGACCCAGTACTTCCAGTTCGTGCTCGGATACAGCCCGCTCGAGTCGGGGCTCATGCTGACGCCCGTCGCGCTCGGGCTCATGATCGGATCGCCGGTCGCACCGAGATTCGTCCACCGTCTCGGAACGAAGCGCGTCGTCGTGTTCGGGCTCGCGATCGTCGCCGCCTCCATGGCGTGTTACGCGTCCGACACGATCATGTCGTCGTTCGCGCTCGGGTTCGGGGTCCGGCTCGTGTACGGGATCGGCATGGGGCTCACGGTCGCGCCGGTCACCGAATCCATCATGGGCTCCCTCCCGCCGGGTCGGGCGGGGGTTGGCTCGGCGGTGAACGACACGACCCGCCAGACGGGTGGCGCGCTGGGCGTGGCGGTGCTGGGGAGCATCTTCGCCTCGCAGTACCACGCGACCTGGGACGCCGCCCGCGGGGTGTCGCCCGGGAGTCGTGCACTCGGCCCGGGACTCGATCGGGACGTCGCTCCAGGTGGCCAAGCACCTGCCCGCCGGCGCCGCGACCCAGGTGCGCGCGGTCGCGACCGACGCGTTCCTGTCGTCGATGCGGATCACGTACGCGTGCGCGGTCGCCGTGGTCCTCGGCGCCGTGTTCGTGGCGGCGCGCTTCCTGCCGGCCCGGGCCCGAGAGGCCCCGACCCACGACGACCACGAGGTCGCGGAAGCCCTCGCACTCGGCGCCGAGAGCGCCGCCAACTGAGGGGCGCCGGCGCGGCGGAAGTACCTCTGCCCCAGAGGTATATGCTCCCGGGTATGTCCCGCGTCGACGTGCCGCCCGCCGATACCGGGAACGTCGACGACGCCGACCGGCTCGCCACCGCCGTCTCCGACTTCCGCCGCATCGCCCGCCGCACGATTCGCAAGGACTGGCCCTATGACCCGCTCTCGCCGGCCCAGCTCGACGTGCTGCGCAGCGTGCTCGACAAGCCCGGCGTCGGCGTCCGGGAGGCGGCCGAGCATCTCCGGCTCGCGCCCAACACGGTCAGCACACTCGTCGGCACGCTCACGGACGCGGGGCTCGTCACGCGTACGCGCGACGAGCGAGACGGCCGGGCGTGCCGGCTCGAGGTCACGCCGGCCGCCCGTCGGCGGCTCGCTGCCTGGCGCAACCTGCGGGCCCGGGTGATCGGCGCCGCGCTGCACGACCTCGAGCCCGTCGACCGCGAGGCCATCGCCCGCGCCGTCCCGGCGATCGAGCGCCTCACGTGGCTGCTGGAGCACGGGGAGTGAGCGCGCCCGCGCCCGCGGTCGAGTGCACGGGGCTGCGCTACCGCTTCGGCGACCACGTCGCCGTCGACGGCGTCGACCTCGACGTCCCGACCGGCGAGATGTTCGGCCTCCTCGGACCGAACGGCGCCGGCAAGACCACGACCATCCGCATCCTGACGACGTTGCTGCCGGTCCTCGAAGGTCACGCGTGCGTCTTCGGCCTCGACGTGTCGGCCTCGCCCATGCAGGCGCGCCGGATGATCGGCTACGTGCCCCAGCAGCTCTCTGCCGACGGGCAGCTCACGGGACGCGAGAACGTGTCGATGTTCGCCCGCCTGTTCGACGTGCCGCGTCGCGAGCGCGCCGACCGCGTCGCCGAGGTGCTGGACGCCATGAACCTGAACGACGCCGCCGACCGCCTCGCGAACACGTATTCCGGCGGCATGGTCCGCCGCCTCGAGCTCGCCCAGGCACTCGTGAACCGGCCCCGGGTGCTCATCCTCGACGAGCCCACGATCGGGCTCGATCCCGTCGGCCGCGACACGGTCTGGGACCGGCTCCGGGCGCTGCAGGACGAGGGGATCACCGTGCTCCTCACGACGCACTACATGGAGGAGGCCGAGGAGCTCTGCAACCGCGTCTCGCTCATGCACCGAGGTCGCATCCGCGCCGTCGGCACACCGGCGGAGCTCGAGGCCCGACTCGGGCCCGAGGCGACGCTCGAGGACGTGTTCCGTTACTACGCCGGCGACTCGCTCGAGGAGGGAGGAGAGCTCCGTGACGTTCGTAGCACCCGGCGCGTCGCCCGCCGCCTCGGCTGACGGCGCGTTCGCGCCCCCGGCCGCGCCGCCCGTCTGGCGTTGGCTCGCGAGCCGCATCGGGACCCTCTGCCTCGTCGAGATCCAGAAGATCCGCCACGACCGCACCGAGCTGCTCACACGGGCGATCCAGCCCGCCCTCTGGCTCCTGATCTTCGGCACCACGTTCGACCGGCTGCACGCCATCCCGACGGGTGGGATCGACTACCTCGACTTCCTGACTCCCGGGATCCTCGCCCAGTCCGGGATGTTCGTCGCCGTCTTCTACGGCATCCAGGTGATCTGGGAGCGCGACGCCGGAGTGCTCGCCAAGCTCCTCGTGACGCCCACGCCGCGGGCCGCGCTGGTGACGGGCAAGGCGTTCGCAGCGTCGATCCGCGCCTTCAGCCAGGTGATCGTCATCCTCGTGCTCGCCCGGATCCTCGGCGTCGATTTCACGACGAACCCACTCCGACTCGTCGCCGCCGCCCTGGCGGTGGTGCTGGGGTCGGCGTTCTTCGCCACGCTGTCGCTGACGATCGCCGGCCTCGCGATGACCCGAGAGCGTCTCATGGGCATCGGCCAGGCGATCACGATGCCGCTGTTCTTCGGGTCCAATGCGCTGTACCCGGTCGATCTCATGCCGCCGTGGCTGCGCGCCTTCAGTGTCATCAACCCGCTCAGCTACGAGGTGAACGCACTGCGCCGCCTCCTGCTCGGCACGTCCGGCAACCTCCTCGTCGACTTCAGCGTGCTGCTCTTCGCGCTCGTCCTCGGCGTGACGGTGGCGGCGGCGATCCTGCCCCGGCTCGTGCGCTGATCCGCGGCGCTCTCGCTGCGCGGCTGCGGACGTCTAGCAACTGCCGGTGCCCACACAGGGGGTGAGCGTGATGGCGAGGTTGAAGACGACGCTGGCCGCGAGCGCAGTCAGCCAGATCGCGTTCCCGAACCACATCGCTCCGGAGTTCCGCCGCAGGGTTCGGTTCCACGCGATCCACCCCAAGAGGCTCGCGAGCACGATGAGGGGGGCGAAGTCGACCTCGTACCGCATGGTCGCGCCTTCCCAGTGGTACGAGAACCAGAGGAGCATCAGCGTCGCGGGAAGAACCAGCACGAGAAGCGTCGGGATGACCGGAGGGAAGCGCCGTGTGATCCGGCGGAAGCGCGTCGCGACCAACACGAAACCGACGCCCACGACCGGCATGTTCGTGAGGATCCCTGCGACCGGCTCGCTCAGGTACATGTGCAGCCCGGGACCTTGCGCGATCAGATTCTCGTCGAACTCGTTCTTGCGGAGGAAGAGGTAGGGAAAGTCCCCGAGGACGCGCGCCGGTGAGACCAGGTACGCGTACAAGCCCTTTGGGACGTAGGAAATGCTGTCGAACGGAAAGTGCTGCACATTCACGACGTTGAGTTGGTACGTCTGCCCGAACTCGAAGACGGATCCGAAACGGGCATAGTTGAACAGTGCGATGAGCACGCCGACGATGGCGTACGGAGCGATCAGCGCCACGAGGACTGCTCCACGACGACGCAGTTGGTGACCCGTGCGGGTCACGATCACCAGCGCCGTCGCGATGAACAGGATCCCGACGATCATCGACGGGCGTGCCGCGACCGCAAGCCCGAGCGCGGCGCTCCCCAATGCGGCGAAGAGGACGCTCTTTCCCGTGAGAACGCCGCGGGTGAGGCAGTAGAGCCCGGCGAACAGGAGCATGTAGCCGCAGGCGATCGAGGACTCGTAGTCGCGCCCGATGTGCACGAGCCACGCGACCGGTACGCCGGCCCCCAACGTGAAGACGGCGACGCATTGCATCCACACCGGGATGGTCTCCCACCACCACCGGACGAGGAGCCGGAAGAACGCAACCGAGAACAGGAACCCGAGCGCGGCGAAGACGAGGGTCGCGATCGCGGGTGAGAGGTCACCGACCTGGAGCACCCGGAACGGTATGTAGAGAAGGAGCGCGGGCGCAGGGCCGAAGTAGGCGTACAGCTTGCCCTTGTAGAGGCTGTAGTCGTGGATCCCCTGCGCCCGGTACTGGAAGTTCGCGATCGGGTCGTACGGATCGGGAAGGCGCAGCAATCCCTCCTGCGGCTTGACCTTGAGGCTCAGCTGGTGACCGAGCAGTGCATCCGCGATGGGGTTCTGGAAGTTGCCGTTCAGCTGTGGCTGATCCGGCGCCAGCGGCTTGCCGTAGGAAGCGGCCGAGCGTGCATAGAAGGCCAAGACGACCAGCACGCACGCAACGACGAGAGCGCCGCCCGCGCGGAACCTCCTTCCTCCGCGGCGGTCACGATCTCCGTTTGAGGATTCCGTCGGAGTGCCGACCGCGTCGAGCGCGCCGGTCGTCTCGGCCTCCACGGGGCCGGCCATCTGCGATCCCTCCCTGCGGCTTCCTGCTCGGGCTCGTCTACGCGATCGGCAGCGCGCGCAGGCCGAGCTCGTCGAGGTGCTGTACGAACAGCTCGGGGTCGTCGAACATCCAGTCGTGGTCGATCGGCCCGTACCCCGGCGGCGCCTTCGCCACCGTGAACGTCGCGTGCAGGTTGCGGGCGAACTCCTGGCCGTCCTTGCGCGACAGGATCGTGTCGCGGGCGGCCCACAGCACGTGGCACGGCAGCCCGAAGTCCGCGCACTCCTCGATCTCCGGCCGGCGATCGCTGCGGAACGCCCACAGCGCCGCCTCCGCCAGATGCATCGGATGCGCCAACCACTGCTCCGAGAACGACCGCACCGCACGGGGCGTCGCCATGCGCACGATGCCGAGGGGATGCACGGCCTCCAGAGCGAGGGAGAACTCGCGTTCCATGCCCAGCGTGTCGCTGAAGACGCATTCCACGATGCGCGCCGGCGACCGGCACACCAGCCCGAGCTCGAGGCCGCCGCCGAAGGAGTGACCGAGCAGGCTCACCTGCTCGACCCCGAGATCGTCGATCGTGTGCTGGAGGCAGTCGAGCGCATGGTCGAACGTCCACCGCCCGGGCACGGCGAACAAGTCGGGGATGACCACTCGGGCGCGGTCCGTGAGCAGGCTCGCCATCGGCAGGTAGGTCTCGGGCTTCATCCCGTACCCGTGGAGAAGCACGATCGTCGGGCCGGCTCCGAGGTCGAGCCGGCGCAGCGGGCGAGCCCGTTCGTCGTCGGTCACGCGACGCCGGTGTCGACGGGCAGGCGGCGGGGACCGATCTCGAAGAAGGTCGGCACGTTGTCGAACTCGTAGTCCGCCGCGAGCCGCACCGATCCCGCCGCGAACCGGTCGAGGAACGTCGCGATGCCGATGCGGGCGACGATCCGCGCCAGCGCCGCGCCGGGGCACACATGAGGCCCGTAGCCGAAGGTCAGGTGCTGGTCGGCGTTGGGACGGTCGACCCGGAACTCGTCGCCGTCCTCGAACAACAGCTCGTCACGGTTGGCGGAGCCCGTGCCGACGATCACCCGCTCGCCCGGCGCGATCGGGCAGTCGCCGATCGACGTCTCACGCACACACCCGCGGGCGACGAAGAGCAACGGGGGCGCGATCCGAAGGCTCTCCTCGACGGCGTTCGTGAGCGCGCCCTCGTCGGACCGGAGAGCCCGCTCGACGTCGGGGTCGACCAGCAGCTGGTGGAGGAGGTTGCCGAGCAGCTGGCTCGTGGTCGTCAGTCCGCCGGTGATGAGGTTCCGCGTGAGCGCGCGCAGCTGCCGCGGGCGTGAGGCGATCGCCGTCCACCTCGAGCTGGACGAGCCGGGTGAGGACGTCGTCGGGCGCGTCCCGGCCCCGCTCGACGAGACGGACCCGGTGGTCGATCTTGTCGTCGATGTAGCGGGCGAACTCGGGGAACGCACCGGCGAAGCCCTCGCCCCGGTCGGTGCGGTTCGTGCGCGGGAACTCGCTGACCATGAGCTCGCCCGCCCAGGACGCGATCTGGTCGGCGTCCGCCTCCGGGAACCCGAGGAGGTGCACGGTGACGCGGTTGGGGAGCGGCACCGTGAACGCGGGGACGAGGTCGGCGCGACCCGGGACCGTCACGCCGTCGAGGAGCCCCTCGGCCGTGCCGCGGATGAACGGCTCGGCGGCGTGGACGACCTTCGGCGTGAGCGCGGTCACCATCACGCGCCGGACGGCGGTGTGCCGGGGCGGGTCGAGCTCGCCGAGGATCCGGTCCTCGAACGGGACCTCGACGCCGGGTGCCTTCATCCCTGTCGCGTTCGAGTACGCCTCGGTGTCGCGCAACGCCTCCCGGCATTCTGCGTGCCGGGTGACGTAGTGCATCCCGCCCGCGATCGGGGCCACCGGCCCTTGCCGGCGCAGCTCCTTCAGCAGCGGCCAGGCGCGTTGCGCCTGCCCCGGATCGAATGGATCGAACCCCCCCGCCATCGGTCGGAGCGTACCGGCGGCGGCGCACCCGTAGCATGGGCCCGTGACAACGGGGGCAGGCGACGCAGGAAGGCCGGCGACGGCCACGGTGCTGTTCACCGATCTCGTCGGCTCCACCGCGCTGCGCCAGGCCGTGGGCGACGACGCCGCCGACGAGCTGCGCCGGTCCCACGACCGTGTGCTGCGCGACGCCGTCGCCGGGCACGGCGGCCACGAGGTCAAGGGCACGGGCGACGGCCTGATGATCGTGTTCGACTCGGCGGTCGAAGCCGTCGCCGCCGCCGAGGCGATGCAGCGAGGAGTCGAGCGGTTGACACGCCGCGCGCCCGCGCCCGTGTCGATCCGCGTCGGCCTCAGCGCCGGGGACGTCGTGTGGGAGGGGGACGACTGCTTCGGGACGCCGGTCGTCGAAGCCCGCCGGCTGTGCGACGCGGCCGAGGGCGCGCAGATCCTCGTCGGCGACGTGGTGCGCATCCTCGCCGGCAGTCGCGGCGGACACGACTTCCGGCCCGTCGGCGCGCTCGAGCTGAAGGGCCTGTCGGCCCCGGTGCCGGCCGCCGAAGTGGCGTGGCAGGTCGGCGACCATGCCGTCCCGCTGCCCAGTGCGCTCGCCGGCTCGGAGACCATCGGCCTCGTCGGCCGGGTCGACGAGATGGAGCGGCTCTGGACCGCATGGAAACACGCCCGAAGCGGCGAGAAGCGGCTCGTGCTGCTGTCGGGCGAACCGGGAGTCGGCAAGACCCGACTCGCCGCCGAGCTGGCGCGCGCGCGCCCACGCCGAGGGCGCGGCGGTCCTCTTCGGCCGGTGCGACGACGACCTCGCCGTCCCGTACCAGCCGTTCGTCGAGGCGCTGCGCACGTACGTGAACGCCTGCGCGCCCGCCGACCTCGAAGTACAGGTCGGATCACACGGTGGTGACGTGGCCCGCCTCGTCCCCGAGCTCGCGGCGCAGGTCACAGGTCTGTCGGAGCCGTTGCACGCCGACCCGGAGACCGAGCGGTACCGCCTCTTCGAGGCCGTGGACGCATTCCTCGAAGGCGCGGCCGCGAGCGTGCCGGTCGTCCTCTTGCTCGACGACCTGCACTGGGCGGCGAAGCCGACGCTGTTGATGCTCCGACACCTCGTGCGCTCACCCAGCGACGCATCGCTGCTCGTGGTGGGCACGTACCGGGACACCGAGCTCGACCGCCGTCATCCGCTGGCCGAGACGCTCGCCGATCTGCGGCGGGACGAAAGCGTCGAGCGGATGGCGCTGCGCGGGCTCGACGAAACAGAAGTGACCGCCTTCGTCGAGGCCGCCGCCGACCAGCCTCTCTCGCCCGAGGTCGCCGCGCTGGCCCACACGGTCTACGCCGAGACCGAAGGCAACCCGTTCTTCGTCGGACAGGTGCTTCGCCACCTCGTGGAGTCGGGCGCCGTCGTTCTGGAGGACGGGCAGTGGGTGCGAACGGCAACGGCCGATCGCATCGGCATCCCCGAAGGCGTGCGCGAGGTGATCAGCCGCCGCTTGGCGACTCTCGACGACGAGTCGAACGCCGTCCTCGCGGTGGCGGCGGTCATCGGCCGCGACTTCGACGCCGAGTTGCTGACCGAAGCCACCGAGGTGGATGCGGAACGCGTCCTCGACGCGCTCGAGACCGCCGAGGAGGGTCGTCTCGTCGAAGCGACGCCGGGGCGGGCACGGTTCACGTTCGTGCACGCGCTCGTGCGTTCGACGCTGTACGACGAGATCCCGACGACGCGCCGTCTGCGCCTGCACCGCCGCGTCGCTCAGGCGCTCGAACCGCGCGCCGCCGGCGACGACAGCGTCCTTCCGAGCCTGGCCCGCCACTACTGCGAAGCGGCCGCACTGGGCGAGACCGAGAAGGCGATCCGTTATGCCACGCAGGCCGCCGAGCAAGCGCTCGTGAACCTTGCGTACGAGGAGGCTGCCGACCTGTACGAGCGCGCCCTGGCCGTGCTCGAGCCGCGCAGCCAGGACGAGCGGGCGCATCGTGGCGACCTTCTGATCCAGCTCGCGACGGCTCACGCGGCCGCCGGAGACCGCGGAGCCGCCCGCGTGGCGGCGTTCGACGCGGTACAGCACGGGCGGGACGTCGGTCGTCCCGACCTCCTCGCCGATGCCGCGATCAGCATGGGGGGTGGCATCCGCGTCTGGAGTGAGGCGGGGGCAGTCGACGACGGGTTGGTCGCGCTGTGTGAGGAGGCGTTGGACGCTTTGCCCCCCGGCGATTCCGCGGGACGGGCGATGGTCGGGGCCCGCCTGGCCGGCGAGCTGTACTTCCTGCCCGCGGCGAGCGACCGGCGAGAGGCGCTGACCGGCGACGCAGTGGCGATGGCGCGCCGCCTCGACGACCCGGCGGTGCTCGCCTTCGTGCTCGGCAGCGCGCACTGGGGCACGTGGGTCCCCGGTACCGCGCGAGAGCGGCTGGCGATCGTGGAAGAGATCCTGCAGCTCGGCACCGCCGCCGGCGACCGCGCGCTGCAGTTCAGCGGCGCGCAGTGGGCCTTCAGCGACCTCATGGAGCTGGGCGATACCGAGCACGCCGACAAGATGCTCGCCACGGAGATGACGATCGCAGCCGAGCTCAATCGGCCCGACCTCCTGTGGATTGCGGGCGTGCACCGATGCACCCGCGTCCTGATGGAAGGCAGGTACGACGAGGGTGTGCAGCTGGCCGACGAGGCGCTCGCGTACGGGCAGGCCGCGCACATCGAAACTGCGCTCCAGATGTACGGCGTCGCGCACATCGACATCGCGCGAGCTCGCGGTGGTGTGGAGGCGCTCGAGCCTCTAGTTGCGGGCATGGTCGAGCAGTACCCCTTGTTACCGGCATGGAGGACGGGACTCATCTACCTCTACGCGATGCTCGACCGACCCGACGACGTGCGCGAGCAAGTCGAGATTCTCGCCGCCGACGACTTCGCCGATCTCCCGACCGACGCGAATTGGGGAATCGCGATCGCCCTTCTCACCTTGGGGTGCGCCGTCGTCGGAGACCAGAACAAAGCGGCGCGTCTGTACGAGATGCTGTTGCCATACCGCGATTTCTGCGTGATCGCCGGGTTGCCGGCGATCTCGGACGGATCGGTCGAGCTCTGGCTCGCGCTCGCGGCCGGAACCACCGACCGCTGGGACGTTGCCGACGACCACTTCGCCCGTGCGATGGAGCGCAACGCCGACAGCGGCGCACGGGCATGGACGGTGCATGGGAAGTACGAATACGCCGCATTGCTCGTGCGGCGACGTCGTCAGATCGATGCGCCGCGCCTCGGCGGCTTGCTCCGCGAGTGCCTCGCCGGCGCCACCGAGATGGGCATGACGCGCGTGGTCGATCAGACCAGATCGCTCGCCGACACCGCCGGCGATCACGCTCGAGTAGCGGTCAGGCCGGCGGGCCGGAGCCCAGGGTGACCTGGGCGGTGTGGCGGTCGCCGGACTCGTCGACCCAGGTCACCTCGACCTTGTCGCGCGGGTGGTGCGGCGCCAGCGCGGAGGTCAGGTCGTCGATCGAGGTGATCGTCTTCCCCGCCAGCGACACGATCGTGTCGCCCTGCTGGATGCCGGCGTCGTCGGCGGACGAGTTCGCCTGGACGCCGCCCACGATCGCGTTCGACCGTGAGGCCGAGCTGCCGCGTCGCAGTCCGCCCCGGGCGCCCGTGGTCTGGACCGAGACGCCGAGGACGGCGCGCTCGCCGACGTGCGTGTCGCCGCTGCCCTGGCCCGACTTGATCTGGTTCGCGACCGACAGGGCGGTCTTGATCGGGACGGCGTATCCGTCGCCGTCGCCGGAGCCGGCGCGCAGCCGGAACCCTCCACTGCTCGCCGCCGTGTTCATGCCGACCACCTGGCCGTCGGCGTCGACGAGCGGGCCACCGGAGTCGCCGGGCTCGAGCGCGGCGTCGACGTGGATGAGGTTCCGCAGCGTCTGGGAGCCTGACGTGTCGGCGACCTCGATCGTGTCGCCGACCGACCGCACGGAGCCCGAGCTCGCGTTGGGCGTCCCGGTGCCGCCGGCGTTGCCGATGGCGACGACGGGCTCGCCGACCGAGACGGTGTCGTCGGTGTCGACCGTGCGGAGGCCCGAGGCTCCGTCGATCTTGAGCAGCGCGACGTCCTCGGGGACGTTGTAGCCCAGCACGTCGGCGGAGTAGCTCTTTCCCCTGCCGCCGATCTGGACCCGGACGCTGCTCGCGTTCTCGATGACGTGGTTGTTCGTCAGGATCTCGCCCGCGGACGAGATCACCATGCCGGTGCCGGCGGCTTCGCCCTGCCCGCTGGCGATGGTCGTGTTGATGACGGCAACGGCCGGGTCGACCGACGACTCGATGGCGTCGACGTTCAGGCCTCCCGAGCCCGAGCCCGAGCCTCCCGAGCCCTGGGCGACGGCCCCCGTCGTGGCGAACCCGACGATGCCGGTTCCGACGACCGCCGCCGTGAGCACGGCGAGGCCGCGCAGCCATCGAGGAGGAGCGGTGCCTGCACGGGCGGACCGGGGCGTGAGCATGGCCTGCATTGTCGCGGGCGAAGCTTTGAACCCGCTGAGGAACCGCTGTGCCGAGGCCGAGACTTCGTGATCCGGCCGGTGGCCGGGCCGGGGAATAGTCTCTGGTCCTTCCCCCGGCACGAGCAAGGAGAGGGCAGTCATGGCCGACGTCCGCACCAGCACCATCGGTCTTCCCGGCTTCGGCGGCGAGGTCGTCCACCCCGGCGACGCCTCGTACGACGATCTGCGAGCCGTGTTCAACGGCATGATCGATCGCCATCCCGCGCTGATCGCGCGGTGCACGAGCGCCGACGATGTTGCCGCCGCCGTCAACGTGGCACGGGAGCAGAACGTGCCGCTCTCGGTCTACGGCGGCGGCCACGGCGTGACAGGCGCCGCCGTCGTCGACGCCGGAATCTGCATCGACCTCCGCACGCTGAACCACATCGACGTCGATCCCGACCAGCGCGTCGCCCGCGTCGAAGGCGGAGCGAGGTGGGGAGCGATCGACGCCGCCACCCAGGACCACGGTCTCGCCGTCACCGGCGGCCGCATGTCCGACACCGGCATCGGCGGCCTCGCGCTCGGGAGCGGCAGCGGCTGGCTCGAGCGCAAGTACGGCTTCACGTGCGACAACCTCGTCAAGGCCGAGGTCGTCACCGCCGACGGCCGCCAGGTCGTCGCATCCGAGGACGAGAACCCCGACCTGTTCTGGGGGCTCCGGGGCGGCGGCGGCAACTTCGGCGTCGTCACTGCGTTCCACCTCCGGCTGCACCCCGTCGGCCCCATCGTGCTCGCCGGCCAGCTCATGTACCCGGCGGAGATGGCGGGCGACCTGCTGCGCTTCTACCGCGACTTCATCCTGGCCGCGCCGGACGAGGTCTGCGGTGGCGTCGCGTTCATCACCGCGCCGCCCGAGGAGTTCGTGCCCGAGCCGGTGCGTGGCAAGCCCGTCGTCGGCGTCGTCGTGCTGTACGCAGGTGACCCCGCCGAGGGCGAAGAGGCGTTCCGGCCGCTGCGCGAGTTCGGGCCGCCGGGTCTCGACATGGTGCAGCAAATGCCGTACGTCGCCGTGCAGCAGATGATCGACGCACCCAACCCGAAGGGGCTGCTCAACTACTGGAACGCTTCCTTCTACGACTCGCTTCCCGACGAAGCGCTCGACGTGTTCGTCCCGCGTGCCACGAACCCGATCTCACCGTTCACCCAGGTCATCTTCATGCCGGGACGTGGCGCGGTCGCGAGGGTTCCCGAAGATGCCACCGCATTCGTCCAACGGAACGCGGACTTCAACTTGCACTACCTCTCGATGTGGGAGGACCCGGCCGAAACCGATCGCAACATCTCGTGGACGCGAGAGTTCTCCGACGCGATGAAGCCCTGGGCGAGCGGCCGGCAGTACCTGAACATGTTGGACGAAGACCGCGTGGACCGAGTGGCGGCGGCGTACGGCCCCGAGAAGTTCGCCCAGCTCCAGGAGCTCAAGAGCAAGTGGGACCCGGCGAACCTGTTCTGCCACAACCAGAACATCCCGCCCGCGAGCTGAGGGCGGTCAGCGCCTCTCGGTGACGCGGACGGCCATCTCGGCGGGGCCGCCGGACGCGACCCAGCGTCCGGATGACCCCGTCCACACCTGGCCGGCGAAGGTGACCTGGCTCACGCCGAACTCCTGCGCGTGCCCGACAACCCACGTCGCGACCGTCCAACCCCGCGCGTCCGCGAGCGGCACGTCCAGCGTCGACGGGCCGAGCTCGCGCGCGAGCGCCTGGCGCAGCGGCTTCCCCGAGGCCGGCGCGGGCCCGACGTCGACGCGACAGCTCAGGCCGGCCGGGATCTCGCCGGTGGCGGCCTGGGCGACGGCGCGCGCTTGGTGCTCCCACTGCGCGTAGGCGCTCGGCGCCGCGCTGCGCTGCACGCGTTGCGCGGCCGTGGTGACCGGCAGCGACTCCCAACCCCGGACCCGCGCCAGGTGACGGTAGAAGGCGCCCGCGGCGTAGGTGGGTGTCAAGAGCTGGCTCGCCGATCCCCAGCCCTGGGACGGGCGCTGCTGGAAGAGGCCGACTGAGTCCCGGTCGCCGTGCGCGAGGTTCTGCAGCCTCGACTCCTGGAGCGCGGCGGCGAGGGCGACGGAGACCGCGTGATCGGGCAACCCCATGCGCTTGCCGACGGCGGCGATCGTCGTCGCGTGGGCCGTCTGCTCGGGGGTCATCGTGTAGGTCTGGTCGTCCAACGAGACGTGACATCCCGGCGGCACGTTCGCTCCCTGGTCTCTCGTTGCGACGAGGACGGCAACGCCACCGGCCACCACCACGAGGACGACGATCGCCACCGTCCACCTACGGCCTCGGAACATCTCGCGCCGAACGTAACCGCCCGCCGCGGGGCGGCGCGTCACCCACGCGCGAGGTAGAACGGGTTCTATGCCTTTCGTTCTCATCGAGAAGCCCCGTCCCCACGTCGCCCTCGTCACGCTGAACCGGCCCGAGCGCATGAACTCGATGGCCTTCGACGTGATGATCCCGTTGCGGGACGCGCTCGAGGAGGTGAGCCTCGACAACGACACCCGGGTCGTCGTCCTCACCGGCGCCGGCCACGGTTTCTGCTCGGGTGCCGATCTCGAGGACTCGGGGACGATCCCGAACATCGCCGGCTTGACTCGCTCGTCCATCGCGCAGCGCTCGATGGAGCTCCTCCACGATGTGATCGTCGGGCTGCGCCGGATGCACCAACCGGTGATCGCGGCCGTCAACGGCGCCGCCATCGGCGGAGGATTCTGCCTCGCGGTTGCCGCCGACATCCGGTTGGCGGCCGAGGGCGCGTACTTCCGCGCTGCGGGCATCAACAACGGGCTCACGTCGGCCGAGCTCGGGATCAGCTACCTGCTCCCGCGCGCCATCGGCTCGTCACGCGCGTTCGAGATCATGCTGTCGGGGCGCGACGTGCAGGCCGGCGAAGCCGAGAGCATCGGCCTCGTGTCGCGAGCGGTGCCGGGCGAGCACCTGCTCGAGCAGTGCTACGAGCTGGCGGAACGCATCATCGGCTTCAGCCGCGTCGGCATCGAGAGCACGAAGCGCATGCTGTGGTCGAGCCTCGACGCCGGCAGCCTGCACAGCCAGATGGACGCCGAGGCGCACGCCCAGCTGTACGTGCGCCTGACGACCGAGAACTTCGAGGAGGCGGTCCGGGCGCGGCGTGAGAAGCGCGCCCCCGTCTTCCGCGATTGACCGCCGCGCCCATTCACAACCGGCATTCAGGTTCGCCTCAGACTCGCTTCGTACGCTCCGTCCATGGGAGGTCGGGTACGGCGAGTCAGTCGACGGTCGTTGCTCAAGGCAGGCGGTGCGGGCGCCGCGCTGGGAGCGTTCGGCTCGCCCTGGCGTCGCCTCGTCGACAGCCCGCCCCACGATCGCCCGCGTGCCGAGCAGGACGACCACGGTGACGGCGAGCGAGAGTCGGATGACCCCGAGCTCGATCTGGCCAATATCCAGGGCAACGTGTTGGCAGGGTTCAGCAAGGACCACCAGCGCCTGCTCTTCTTCCGGCTCGGCGACGGCGCACGCGCACGGACCTGGATGGCGACGATCGTCGACGAGACCGCGACGTGCGAGGAAGTGCTCGCGTTCAACGATCTCTTCCGCCGCGCTCGCGCGACGACGCGGGAGCGAGGTGGCCGCGCCCCGGGCGACCTGGCTCAACGTCGCCCTCACGTACCCCGGGCTCGCCGCCCTCGGCGTCCGAGAGACCGAGCTGTCGTCCTTCCCCGAAGCGTTCCGGCAGGGCATGGCGGCGCGCGCCCAGCTGCTGGGCGACGTCGACGAGAGCGCACCATCCCGCTGGGTCGGTCCGTTCGCGTCGTCGGAGGTGCACGGCCTGTTGCTGCTGGCGGCCGACGAGCCCGCTGACCTCCGGCGCTTGGCGGGCGTACACACGCAACGGATGGCGGCGCACGACGTGCGCGTCGTCTTCGACGACTCCGGAGAGGTTCGTGCCGACGAGCCCGGTCACGAGCACTTCGGGTTCAAGGACGGCGTCTCGCAGCCCGGCATCCGGGGGTTGACGCGCCGCCAGAACCCCGACGACGACGAGCAGGGCGCGCCGGGGCAGGACCTGCTGTGGCCCGGCGAGTTCGTCCTCGGCTACCCGACCCAGATCGCGACGGCCGACCGCGCCTCGGACGAGGACGCGAACGGCAACCCGGGGCCGATCTCGACGTCCGGCCCGGCCTGGACTGCGGACGGCTCGTACCTCGCCTTCCGGCGTCTGCGCCAGGACGTCGCCGGCTTCCGTCGTTTCCTCGCCGGCGCCGCCTCCGACCAGGGCGTGAGCACGGAGCGGCTCGGCGCCAAGCTCGTCGGCCGGTACCCGAGCGGCGCGCCGCTCGAGCGGACCGAAGATGCCCCCAAGGGCTTGGATCCGTCGGAGGCCGACCCTTCGCGCGGGGACCCGGGCATCCTCGATCCGCTGAAGATCAACAACTTCGAGTTCGCGGAGCAGGACGCCGACGGCGGGCTCGTCCCGCGCGCCGCGCACATCCGCAAGGCCTATCCCCGCGACGAGCAGACTCCGACGGGCGGCGAGGCCGACACGCAGACGCACCGCATCATGCGGCGTGGCATTCCCTACGGGGAGTCGTTCCGCGAGGGTGCGCCGGCCGGGTCAGCCGCGGGCGCCGACGCCGACCGCGGGCTGTTGTTCCTCGGCTACCAGGCGTCGCTCGAGCGGCAGTTCGAGTTCGTGGTCTCGCAGTGGTTCAACGATCCCGACCATCCCGAGCGGGGTGACGGGCACGACCCGATCCTGTCGCAGGCGACACGCACGAAGCAGTTCACGCTGCCCGGCGGCAGTCCGGCTCACCTCACGATGCGGCCGTTCATCTTCACGACCGGCGGCGCGTACCTGTTCCAGCCGTCGATCACCGCGCTCCGCCGGCTGACGCAGCCGTCGGCCGTACCGGCGCCGGCGCCACGTCGCGAGCCCGGGCCGCCGGCCCCCGAACCGCCGCCGCCACGCCGCCGCGCGCCGAGGGCCGTCTGACCGGCCCTACTTCTCGCCCAGCGCCCGGGCGAGCTCGTCACGACCCATCTTCGAGCGGCCTTCGAGGCCGCGCCGCCGGGCGATCTTGATCAGCTCGGCTCGGGTCTTCGGTGACTTGGCACCCGTCTGCTTCCGCTTGCGGACTGCAGAAGCCTGCTTGCCCAGGGCCGTGCGGGTCTTCTTCGGCATGTGGGCGATGGTCTTCTTGCGCTTGGCGGCGCTGGTCGCCTTGCGGACGTTCCGCTTGGCCGCCTTCCGCTGCTTGGTGGTGACCACGGCACACCTCCTTCGGTGCTCCGCGGTACCTACCCGCGAAATGCCCAGGTCACGCCTCGGCGGCGGCGACCCGTTGCACGACGGCGTTCACGATGTCGGGACCCTGGGGGATGCGGGCGTCCGACGTTCGTGAAGCCGAAGCCCAGGGCGGCGCGCCCGACCCGCACGACGACGAAGTCGATGTACAGGGTCGCGGTACCGCCGTTCTGGGTGAAGGTGGCGGCGATCTCGTAGCCGAGCGCCTCGTCGCCGACGCCTTGCAGGTCCGTGATCGGCGACGCGGTGGGTGGGCCGGCGGTGGGTCGATCCTTCCCGACCTCTGTCGCGAGCCTCTGGAAGCAAGCCATCGCCCGATCGCCCTTGTAGGCCGACACGAATGTGCGGGCGGCGCCTTGCTCTCGAACGCGTACACGGCGTTCTCGGCCGAGGTCGCCTTCTCGGGTACCGGGTCCGAGAACTCCCGAGACCGTGCCCGCGGGTTGTCCTGCTTCGCGGCCGCGACGGCGGTGTTGATCTTCCGGCAGTCCTTGATGCCCTTGAGCGCGTCGCTGCTGGAGTCGCCACGCTTCGACGTCCACTCGGCGGGCACGTCGGCCTTCGTGATCACGCCCGCCTTGAGGATCGCCTTGTCGCTCTTGGTCTCGCCGGCCACGGCCGACGGCGCTGCGAGCACCAACGCCGCGATCGGGACGACGAGGGTCAACAGTCGCAATCGCCGGGGAAGCATCCGGGCACCCTACCGCCTCGGTTCGGTGCCGTACCTTCGTGCGCCGCGGGGGCGGCCGGCGACGCGGTCGCCGTGCGAACGGCGGGTCGAGTGGGGCGGGCCCGCCGCCGTCGCCGTGCGGACCACCCCGAAGTGGCGTGACTCATGCATTCCACAGCGGCTTGTGGACGGCTGACCAGCGCAAACGTTCACTCTCCATTCACCCCGCGCGCGTTGATCGTCGGTGTCCGGACACGGTTCGCTACACGCGACCGATTTGGGCCCATCCCAGGAGAGCACTTGGCCGAATCGGACCCCAGGGAGCGGGAGTCGCCCCTACGTCTTCCCCCGGGGCGGCTCCCGCTTCCACACAGGTCGCATCGCAACCCCGCCGAGCCGGAAAGGTCGTCCCGTGACCACAGCGCCGCCCAGCCTCCAGAGCGAGATGCAGCGCAACACCGCCGCCGCCACGCTGCTCGTCGAAGGCGACCTCGAGGAGGTCAGCGCCGTGGAGCTCGCACGGGCGTGCCTGCAGGCGCATGACGCCGACCTGGATCTGACCGTCGACCTGCGCGGCGTCGACTTCGCCGACGGGACGGGGACGAAGATGCTGGCGACGATCCACTGCGCGTTCGAGCGGTCCGGTCGCAGCATGCGGATCGTGAACGTCCCCGCGTGCGTCCGCCGTGAGATCACGGCCCTGCAGCTGGATCGGGAGCTCGATCTCGCGAGCTAGGGCGGCGGCTGCCAGAATCGGCCGCGGTGCCCACCGAGCACGACCGCGCCGTCCGGACCGAGTTCCGCCGCCAATCACCCACCTTCGAGGGTGAGGACTCGTTCTTCGCCGACCCCCGCCTCGCCGGTTGGGTCGTGCGGCACCTGGAACCGCTCGAGCCGTCCACGCTCGCGCTCGAGGTCGCCTGCGGCGCTGCCCACCAGGGTGAGGCCATCGCCCCGCGCGTCGGCCGTGTCGTCGGCGCCGACTTCACCCCCGAGATGCTCGACGTGGCCCGGCGGCGACTCCGTGACCACGCAGTCGGCCGGGTGGCCTTGGCACGCGCCGACGCGGCCCGGTTGCCCTTCCCGGACGCGTCCTTCGACCTGACCTTCTGCCGATTCGCCGTGCACCACTTCGCCGAACCAGGCCGGCAGCTCGACGAGATGGTCCGGGTGTCGCGCCCCGGTGGCCGGATCGCCGTGGTGGACCTGATCTCCGCCGAGCCGCAGCTCGCCGACGCCTACAACGAGGTCGAGCGACGCCGCGATCCCTCACACACCCGCGCCCTCACCGCCGACGAGCTCGAGGGCGCCGTCGAGCGCTCCGGGCGCCCGACTCGTGCACACGACACGGGTCGACGTGCGCGCACCCGTCGAGCGGTGGCTCGCTCAGGCGTCGACGCCGCCCGACGTCGCCGGCGCGATCCGTGCCGAGCTGCAGGCCGAGTTGGCGGGCGCACGGCCGACGGGCATGCGGCCCGTCGACGACGACGGCCTCCACTACACCCAGACGTGGGAGATCGCCGTGGGCCGGGTCGGCGTGAGCGGCTAACAGCCGGCGTTGCGCAGCGTCGGGTACGGGTCCGTCCGCTCGCCGTTCACGCCGCCGAGCCGGATCTCGAAGTGCAGGTGCGGACCGGTTGCGTTGCCGGTCTGGCCGACGCGGCCGATCGGCTCGCCTTGCCCGATTCCGCGGTCGCTGCCGCCGATCGTGTCCGACATGTGCGCGTAGTAGTAGACGTTCCCGTCGACGGCCGAGAGATACACGACGAGCCCGCCCGCGCTCTCCAGGGCGTAGTGCAGGCTGCCGGATTTCACCGCCCAGATGGGCGTTCCCGTCGGCGCGGACATGTCGATGCCGTAGTGGAAGTCGCTGCCGCGCGGTCCGAAGCTGTCGGTGTAGCTCGACCCGTCTACGGGGCACCGGAAGTTCGAGATGATGGTGCCGCCATTGGGCGAGCACGTCGCGGCGATCAACGCAAGTGCTGCTACCGGAAGCAGCAGCCATCGCCACGCGCGAAAGGAAAAGGTTTGTCGGGGGATGCAGGAAGCGTAGGCGCGTACCATGCGCGAAATGCGGACCATCGCGTTGGTCGATCACACCAAGCGGCACCGCCCGCCCGCCGGTGTGTTGGATGCGATCGCAGAGGCGTTGACGATTCAGGTGCAACGTGACTTCGCACCGGCGTGGGGTGTCGAGGCGGCGCAGTTCACGGTGGGCGGGCGCGGCGACAAGATCCACTTCTTCGACAGCGCGCGCGAGGCCGAGGAGTTCGGATGGCACGTCGTGGACGACCGCGGCCTCCCGTACGCGCACGTGTTCGCGGCCGCGTCGATCACCCACGGCAACGGCTGGACCAACGGTGCCGAGGCGGTGTCGGTGACGGCATCGCACGAAGCTCTCGAGATGCTTGCCGACCCTCGTGCCAATGAGTTCTGCTTCGACGGGAACCGGCGGCTGTGGGCACGGGAGGTGTGCGACCCCGTCCAGAGCGGGGCGTACAAGATCCGCACCGACGACAAGCTGGTACCGGTGAGCAACTTCGTGCTCCCTGCGTACTTCAACCCGTGGGCCGCCGCTCCCTACGACCATCTCCGGGTGCTCGACGAGCCCTTCTCGATCGACACCGGCGGGTACGCGGTGTACCAGCGCACCTCTGCCGAGCACGAGCAGCTCGCGCGCGGCTTCGGCGTGACGTTCGACGACGCGATGCCCGAGTGGCAACGGGCGCTGAAGTTGCGGGGCTGGGGCCGCACCTACTGGCGGCTCGCCCTCAACCGGTGAGCGCGGCGGGAACCGGCAGCTCCGCCTCGATGCGCAGGACGCGGTCGAGGCCGAGCCGGTCGATCTCGCCCTGCACGCGGCGCGGCACGTGCACGATCGTGAGCCGGTGACCCGACCGTTCGAACGCGCGGTGAAGGGTCTCGATCATCTTGATGCCGGTCCCGTCGGCGAACGACACACCGCCGAGGTCCAGGCCCACGTCGCCGGCCGCATCACGGGCGTGGAGACAAGCGGCGGCGAGCTGCACCGCGCTCGATCTCCTCGAGCTCGCCTTCGACGATCACCGACGCGACACCGTCGTCGCGTCGCAGCTCGCATCGAAAGCTCGGGGCGGGAATGGTCATGTCGAACGCCTCCCGGTGACCTGCTCCTGACAGTAGAACGACGGGTTGCGTCGCGGTGAGCAACGGAGTGAACGAGAGGTGAACGTTTCCCCGCGCGCGGATGGCGCGCCTCGTTCACCGATGCGCCACGAGACCTTGGCGTCGAGTTCGTCGCCCGGCAAAGAGGTTTACGACTCGATTCGTCATGCTTCGCGTCGTGAAGATCGGAATCGTCACCGAAAGCTTCCTGCCGTCGATCAACGGCGTGACGAACTCGGTGCTTCGCATCCTGGAGCACTTCCGGGATCGCGGTCACGACGCCGTGGTCGTCGCGCCGGGCGACGGGCCTTCCGAGTACGCGGGCGCCCCGGTGGTGCGAGTCCCCGCCGTTCCGCTGCCCGTGTACCGGTCGTTCCCGATCGCGCTGCCCACCCGCCAGGTCGAGAACGCGTTGCGCGACTTCGCCCCCGACGTCGTGCACCTCGCGTCGCCGACGGTGCTCGGCGGCATGGGCGCCGTCGCCGCCCGCCGTCTCGACGTCCCGGCCGTCGCGGTCTTCCAGAGCGACCTGCCCGCCTTCGTCCGCCGCTACCGCCTCGGTGTCACGGCGCCCGCCGCGTGGAGCTGGCTGCGTTGGATCCACCGACACGCCGCGCTGACCCTGGCCCCTTCGTCGGTCGTGGCCTGGGAGCTCGAGCAGCGCGGATTCACACCCGTGGCGCGCTGGGCGCGCGGCGTCGATCTGGAGCGGTTCGACCCGCGGCACCGCAGCGAGCTGATGCGGCGCCACATCGCGCCGCGCGGCGAGGTCGTCGTGGGCTTCGTCGGCCGCCTCGCCGCCGAGAAGCAGGTCGACCGGCTGACGCGCCTCGCCGACCTGCCCGGCACGCGGCTCGTGGTCGTGGGCGACGGGCCGCTGCGCTCCCGGCTCGAGCGGCGGTTGACGCGTGCGCGCTTCCTCGGGTTCCGGACCGGCGGCGACCTCTCGGCGACCGTCGCGTCGCTCGACGTCTTCGTGCACCCGGGCGAGGCGGAGACGTTCTGTCAGGCGGTGCAGGAGGCGCTCGCGTCGGGCGTGCCCGTCGTCGCGCCCGCCGCCGGCGGGCCGCATCGACCTGGTCCGCCACGGTGTGAACGGCTGGCTGTTCCCCTCCGGGCGGCCCGACCTGCTGCGCGGCGCGGTGGCCGAGTTGACCGCCGACGCCGCCACGCGGGCGGTCATGGGTCGCGCCGCCCGGGCAAGCGTCGAAGGGCGCACATGGCCCCAGCTGGGTGACGAGCTGCTCGGGCACTACGAGCGTCTGCTCGGCATCGAGACCCGCCGGGTGCCGCGCCGCATGAGGCCGTCGCTGGTCGTCTCGATCCACGACATCGCCCCGTCGACCGCGTGCGCGGCACGCGCTGTGGATCGACGAGCTCGAACGCCGCCATGTCCCGGCCACGCTGCTCGTGGTCCCCGGACCGTGGGAAGGCCCGCCGCTGCGCCTGGACCGGGATCTCGTCGCCTGGTTGCACGAACGCCGCGAGCGCGGCGACGAGATCGCGCAGCACGGGTGGACCCACCGCGGCGTGGCCGGGGCGCCGACCTGGCGGCGTGCCGTCGCGTCCGTCGCCGCCCGGGGATGCGCCGAGTTCTGGTCGCTCGACACCCGCGAGGCGAAGCGGCGGATCGAGCTCGGTCGGGACGTGCTGCGCCGCGCCGGCTTCGCCCCGGTCGGCTTCACTCCGCCGGGCTGGCTCGCGTCGGCGCCCACGCTCGAGGTCCTCGCCGACTTCGGCTACCGCTACACGACCACCCGCACCGCCGTCCTCGACCTCCACACCGGCGACGCCCATCGGATCCCCGCCCTGTCCCAGCGTCCCGGCGGCGCCGGCGAGGCGCTCGGGCGCAGCGTCGTCGACGGATGGGCGCGCCGCCTCGCCCGCCGGGGCGCGTCGGCTCGCCTGGCGTTGCACCCGATGGACCTCGACAACCCGGCGCTCGTCGAGTCGAACCTCGCCGCCGTCGACCAGCTCCTCGAGTCGGGCGCCAAGGCGCGCACGTACCGGGACTTCGTCACCGCCCACCGACCCGCCGCCGGCCGGGCGGCGTAAGGCCGTGGGGACCCGCATCCTGCAGGTCGCCAACTTCTACTCCCGCCACTCCGGCGGGCTCCGGGCCACCGTCGACGCGCTCGGGCACGCGTACGGCGACGCCGGCTTCGAGCGCGTGCTCGTGGTGCCCGGCCCCGCCGACGCCGACGAGGACACGCCGGCCGGGCGCCGCATCACGCTGCGCGGCCCGCAGGTCCCCGGCAGCGGCGGCTATCGCGCGCTCGCCGGGACCGGTGGCGTTCGTGCCGTGCTCGCCGAGCTTCCGCCCGACCATCTCGAGGTGTCCGACAAGTTCACGCTCGTCGGCCTCGGGTCGTGGGCCGCCCGCAACGGCGTGCGCGCCGTGCTCGTGTCGCACGAGAGGCTCGACGCGATCCTCGCTCCACGCGTCCCGCCCGGCTTCCCGCTGGCCGCGTGCGCCGGGTGGTGGAACCGCCGCGTCGCGCGCAGCTTCGACGCCGTCGTGACGCCGTCGGCGTTCGCGGCGGCCGAGTTCACCCGCATCGGCGCGACCAACGTCTCGATCGTCCCCCTCGGCGTCGACCTCGACGTCTTCCACCCCCGCGCTCGCGAGCGTCCGGCCGACGTGAACGGCGACGACAACGAGGTCTCGCTCGTGTACGTCGGCCGGCTCTCGCGGGAGAAGCGACCCGAGGTCGCGATCGAGGCGCTCCGGGCCGTCCGGGCCCGGGGCGTCGCGGCCCGGCTGCGGATGGTGGGCGACGGGCCGCGCCGGCCCGCCCTCGAAGCGCAGGCACGCGACCTGCCCGTCGTGTTCACCGGGCACCTCCACGACCGCGGCGAGCTCGCCCGCTACCTCGCCCGCGCCGACGTCGCACTCGCGCCGTGTCCGTACGAGACGTTCGGGCTCGCTGCGCTGGAGGCGCTCGCGTGCGGCACTCCCGTCGTGACGGCGGATCGCGGCGCCGTCCCCGAGCTCGTGCAGGCGGGACAGGGCGCGGCCACCGGGGCAGTGGCCGCGCCCGACCCCGTTTCGATCGCCGCCGCCGTCATCGACGTGGTGCGCTATCCGCGCGAAGAGACGCGCCGCGCGGCCCGCGATCGCGCCGAGCAGTATCCCTGGGCACGCACCGTGCGCGAGATGCTGCGCGTGCATCGTGGCGCCGCATGAACCTGCACATCACTTCGCTGCGCGCGGCGGACGAGCCCGACCTCCGGCGCGTCTTCCGGTCCACCATCGCGCTCGGGCATCCACTGTCGCCCGACGCCGACCTCGACACCGCGCTGCGGCCCTACGAGCGCCTCTGCCTCGAGTGGTACCTGCGCGCCGGCCGCGACCACGCCTATGCGCTGCGCGACGACCACCGCATCGTCGGGTACGCGCTCGTGTGCGTCGAGCCCGAGGCGTTCGCCCGCTGGCAGCAACGCGCCGGCGCCCGGTTCACGGCCCACGTCGTGCCCCGGCTGCTGCTGCGCCGCTACCCGGCGCCGATCCGGCGCTTCTACCGCCTGCGGCTGCGCGACGGATGGGACCTGTGGCGCCACTCCGAGGACCGCACCGCCGGGCTCCCGCACGCCCACTTCAACGCCACCGCGCCCGGTGGCCTCCCCGGTCGGCTGCTCGCCGACCACGTCGACGCCGTCGTGGCGGCGGCCGGCTTCGACTCCTGGTACGGGGAGATGAACGCCCGCGCCGGACGGCGCGTCGCCGCCCTCAGCCGGTGGGGCGCCGAGATCCTCTCCCGGCAACCCAACGGCACGCTCAGCTGGCTGACGGGCACGCCCGTGGACCGGCTCACGGTGCTGCGCCACGTCTCGGACCGTCGCGTCGCCGCCTGACCCGGTTCCTCACACCCGGCGCGCGCGGTTATCCACAGGGGGCTGTGGAATGGGAGGACGGCGCCCTTTCGGCTCGATGACCGCCCCGGGGGCGCCCGGTCCGCGCCACCGGTCCGCGTTTTCAGCCCCCGACTGCGGTGCGCCTCGCCTCCGCCTTGGCCTCCTTGGCGTCCGCGGGGAGCAGGAACCCCTCGCGCTGCAGCGCGTCCGACGCCTTCGAGAACTTGCTCACGTAGTCCCGCTGCGACGGGTACAGCGAGGACAGCCGGGCGGCGTCGAAGGCGACCGTGCTCCCGAACAACGAGCAGAACCCCGGCCCACCGGCCGAAGCGCCCGAGAGCGTGGCGACGGGGGCCTCGAGCTGGGGGAGTCGGATGCCGCCGCGGGCGTTGCCGAGCTCGTCCCGCTCGATGGTCGGCTCCGGTCCGTCGGCGATCGCGACGAGCGGCGCCTTCGGCGGGGCAGGTCCGCCGGCCGCCCAGCGGGCGAGATCGTGCATGGCGGTGTCGACGATGTAGCGCTGCGGCGCCGAGTTGATCCGCTGCGCGCAGCTCAGCGGCGGCGTGACCGCCATCTCCTCCTTCGGGATGCCGGTGAGCGCGTGCAGCCCGTCCTCGTCGAAGTGCGCAGTGCCGGCGACCTCCCACAGCCGGTAGTGCGCGCTGTCGGGCTGGCGCGCGGGGAGATGGCGGGGGACGTCCGTCTCCGACTCGAGGACGAGCACCGGCTCCTTCATGTCGGTGCGGATCGAGTGTCGGGTTCGGGATCGCGCCGCCTCCGCCGTCGGAGATCGGCGCCCCGGTCGCGAACCGGCTGTGCACGAAGAAGCCGTCGAACATCTGGGTCTGCGGCTGGATGGCGTTGACGTACGTGACCATGCGGAACGCGGACTGCGACTCGCCGTCACCGATCATGGTCTTCACCTTGAAGCGACGGTTGCCCAGCAGGTTGGTGCCGGTCGGGCGGCGCAGTGCCTCACCGACCTGGGAGTAGATGTCGTACGAGTAGGCGTCGCCGGGATGGTCGAGCGACGCGTACCGAGAGCCGTTCTTCAGGTTGTTCAGCCCGACCGCCTGGGCCGACACGCCGACCCACGCGGAGCCACTTCGAAGGAGCTCGGCGTTCCCGAGGCCCCAGTCGGGCGCGGAGTCCAGGCCGGCGCTGACGTTGAGCCACTCGACCTCGACGACGCCGTTGAACTTCGCCGGGTCCTTCGGCCGTCGCACGAGCACGCGGGTGCGGTACGGCGCAGTGGTAGTGGTCTGCACCGTCCAGCGCCCGTCCTCGGTGAGCTGTCCGACGGGCTCGTAGGCGCGCGCCGTGCCCTCGACGAAGAACTCCTGCTCGACGTAGCCGCGCGGCCCGAGATCGACCGCCGAGAGCGACGTCGGCTGCCCGGCGATCGGACCCGTCACCGTCGGGGCAGGGACGGGCTGCTTCCCGGCGCCGGCCGCCGCGCTGCTCGCCGCGTTGCCCCCGACGACGCCGGCAGCACAGATCGAGGCGACGACGACAACACCGACGATGGAACGCGGATGCATGCGCCAATGCTTATCCCATCCGTCGACGCCACCCCCGCCGCCTACCCTGAGCGCATGTTGCTCGCCCGGCGCCGGCGCGCCGGGGTCACCGTCGTCCTCGCGCTCGCCACGTTCCTCGTGCTCGGCGCCTGCGGTGACGGATCCGAGAACACCGAGAGCAAGCGGAACGCCGGGTCCTCGCCGTACTCGTTCGTGAACCGCGACCGGGTCGAGGTCTCGGCCCGTGACGGCGACTTGTCGCTCACGCTCACCGCTCCGGCTCTCTGGTTCAACGACTCGACGGGCGTTCTCGCGTTCAAGCCGGTGACCGGTGACTTCACGGTGACGGCCACGGTTCGCACCCAGAAGGCCTCCAATCCCGCCGAGCCCCCGGCGCCGGCGATCCGGCTCGGCGGGCTGATGGCCCGAGACCCGGCGAGCGACGCCAGCCAGATGCAGAACTACGTCCACATCGTGGCCGGCAACGGCCCGTCGGGCGTGCTCGCGATCGAGAACAAGACCACGGTGAACAGCAACTCGGTGTACGAGGCGCCGGAGTGGCCGTCGCCCGACGCGGAGTTGCGCATGTGCCGCGTCGGGTCGACCTTCAACCTGTACAAGCGCCCGGTGGGCTCGGACACGTGGCAGCTCGCGGCGTCGTACGACCGGCCCGACCTGCCCGACCGGCTCCAAGTCGGAGCCGACATCTACTCACCCAACCCCCCGCCCGACCTGCGCGTGCGCTGGGAGGATCTGACGTACGCATCCGGTGCCGGAGCGTGCGAGTCGGCGCGCTGACGAACCGCCCCGCGGGCGCGCCCCTTTTCACAGGGGGTTCTCAGCCCTTCGTGAGTGCGTTCCCAAACTGACTTGCGACAATCCCGCCATGACCAACGGTGCAGAAGACGAGAACGCGGCGAGCGATCAACCGACAGAGCCATCCGAGCCGGCGCAGGCCGAGACGGCGGAGGTCCCGCCGCCCCCGCCGCAGGACGAGGGCGCACCGCCGGCGGGCCCGCCGTCCGGAAAGCGCGGCGCGTGGCTGCTGCCCAAGTGGGCGATCGTCGGGCTCCTGGGGCTCGTCGTCGCCGGGCTCCTCTTCGGGAGCGCGTTCGCGATCGGGCGGGCGACTGCGCCCGGTGGTGACAACATCAGCAACGAGCGGTCGTTCGGTGGCCGTTTTCCCCGCGAGCCTGGCGAGGGGCCGACCCTGCCCCGAGTCCCTCGCCAGGTGAGCGGGGTCTTCCTCGGCGTGTCGACGGAACCGTCGACCGATCCGCAGGGTGTCCGGGTCCTCGAGGTGGTCGACGGCAGCCCCGCCGCATCCGCCGGCCTCCAGGCCGACGACGTGATCACGGCCGTCGACGGCACGTCGGTGAGCCGACCGGCGGAGCTCGCGCAGCAGATCCGCAGTCACAAGTCCGGTGACCAGGTGACGATCGCGTACAGCCGCGGCGGCAACTCCGCCGACGACGCAAGTGACGCTGGCCGACCGCTCGAGCGACAACCAGCCCAACAGCTGACGGCGAGAGCAGCACCCGCCGCGTAGCCTGACGCGCATGCTGCTCGACGGGTTCAACCACGTTGCGATCCTCACCAAGGACACGAAGCGGCTGCACGCGTTCTACGAAGAGGTGTTCGACGCCACGGTGCCGCGCGACGGGCCGGAGGGGCCGTCCGGGTCCTCGGGCGTACGGCTGTCCGTCGTGCACGTCGGGCCGCATTCCGAGCTCAACGTGTTCGAGATCGACGACAACCACGAGGCAGAACGCCAGACGCCGATGTTCGGGCGCGGCCGCATCGACCACCTCGCGCTCCACGCCGACTCTCTCGACTCGTTCGAGACGATCCGTGACCGCCTGATCGCCCGCGGCGCGAGCGACGGCTTCGTGACCGACTTCGGGCCGATCCTCAGCGTCTTCTTCCGCGACCCGGACGGGCTCGAGTGCGAGGTCTGCGTGCAGAACCCGGACGCGAAGCCCGGCGTCGGCAACCCGCCGGGAACACCGGCGGCGCGCTACCACGGCTCGTCCGAGGCCTAGGCCAGGAGTCGCGCCGCCTCGAGTCGCACCCGGAAGTCGGGATCCTCGGCGACTCCGGAAACGGCCGGGCCACTGGGACCGAGCCCGATCGCGGCGATGCCCGCCAACGCCTTCCACCGGATCCACGCGTCGCCGTCGTCGAGGGCGCGCTCGAACAGTGGTCGCAGCTCCTGTCGTTCGGCGCCCGCAGCCGCGTCGACGACACTGCGCCGCACGGCGCGGCTCGAGTCGCCGAGGAGGCGGGCCCAGGCGCCGGCGGCCACGTCGGGCGGCGCGTCGACCAGGAGCGCGGCCGCGACCTGCCGCCGCGCCGGCTCGGCGTCGTCGCAGACCGCCAGGATCTGCTCGAGGTCGCCGGGCCTCTCGGCGCGCAGCGCGCCGAGGTCGGCCCACGCCCGCTCGAGCCGGCGCGGCGCGCGGGTGTCGCCTTCGTCCGCACCGATCGCGCGCCCCGGCACGGACGCGGTGGCGCTCGGGGCTCCCCCGGCGCTCGGGTCGCCGGCGAACGCGGCGGTCACCGCGCGCAGGACCGGTTGCAGCAGCTCCTCCCACCGGTCGGGGCGCACGATCGTCACCGCCACGAAGTCGGGGCCGACGAGCACGTTCGTCACCTCGTCGAAGTCGCCGAAGAGCCCGTCCACGCGCGCGTCGGCGGCCGCGGCGTCGGCCGAGTCGTAGTTGCGCGCCGCCCCGCCGTGCAGCGGCGGAGTGGCGAATCGGATCGTGCGCGGGCTCGGGGTCGCCTCCGGGACCACCGCCCCGTCGAACGTGTCGCCCAGATCCGGCACGCTCGTCGTCTCGTCCTCACCGGCTCGTCCCGACGCCGAGCGCGCGTCGCCCTCGACCCGCAGGCGGAACCGGCCTTGGTCCCAGCCCCACCGGAGCGTGAGGCCCGGTGCGAGCTCACGCCGGTCGCCGCCGCTCCCGGCGCCGACGACGTCGGCGAGCGCTTCGTCGTCGTCCGCGGTCCACGGCGCGTCCGAGAAGAACCGCTTCAACTGCTGCTTCACCGGGCCGAGCGACTCGAGCGGCAGCTCGCTCACCACCGGCGTCAGCTCCCCGATCGCATCGGGGACGAGACCCCGCTGCACGACCTGCCCGCGCGCCGCGTCGAGCTGGGGGCCGATCGATGTCACACGACGACGCTACCGACCCGTCAGCCCGTCACCGTCTCCGACGAACTGGGATCGGGCGGTCAGAGCTTGCTCAAGAGGACGAGCCCGTAATACCCCTGGCCCTCGTTCGAGAGGTGGATGCCGTCCTGGACGAGGTACTCGGGGTGCTGGCTCGCCGCCGAGTACCAGTCGAACAGCACCGCATTCGGATACCGCGGGACCGCGGCGGCGATCGCATCGTTGTCGGGCTGCTCCCAGGGGCGGTCGACCTTGGTGTTGACGAGCACGACGCGTTTGACGCCGCTGAGCAGCCGCATCATCTCGTCGAGCTGGTCCTCCGGGATCGAGCCGTTCGTACCGAGGTGGACGATGACCTCGTCGCCGAGCTGCCCGGCGTCGTGCAGCTGGCGGACGATGTCGAGGCCCTCGGTGAAGTGACGGCTGACGTTGGCGTCCATCTGCAGCCGGTCGCCGACGAACCGGTGCAGCGCCGTCTGCGCGCCGAGCATGACGGAGTCGCCGATGGCCGTGACCCGCGCGTTCGGGATCGGAGTCAGCGTCGTGTTAGGAGCGGACGGAGCAGGCGCGGGCACCGCGGCCTTCGGGGCCGATGTCGCCGTCGATCCCTTCGGCGCGGCTCGTGGTCGTCGTGATCGCGATGTTCGCCGGCTTCGCCGGGAAGCCCGGCGGCTTCGACGCCGGTTGCGCGACGGCGAGGCCGATGCCGAGCACGACCGTCGTCAGGACGACGGCGGCGGACGTGTAGCCGAGGCGCGCACGGACGCGTCGACGCTGCAGCAGCGGGCCCTGCCCCAAGGCGCGGCGCAACGCCGCGAGACGACGGCTGATCGCACCGCTGCGAATCGGCACCTCGATGAAGCGGTATGACGCGGCTGCCAACCCGACGGTGATGGCGACGCGAAACACGAAGAGCGGGATGCCCGTCAGCGGGATGTCGATCCCGGGGCGCGTCACGAGATACACCGGCCAGTGCCACAGGTAGATGCCGTACGAGCGTTTGCCGATCCAGACCATCGGCTTGGTGGCGAGGATGCTGCCGGTGATGGTCGTGGCGGGGTGGGCGGCGACGAGCACGACGACTGCCGCGACGCAGGCGAACACCAGGTACCCGCCGCGATACAGGGCCGCGGAGAACTCGCTCACGTTGGCGAAGCACAACACCAGCACCAGCAGGCCGGTGAAGCCGATGGCGTCGAGGGCCAAGGGCGCCCGCTTCCCGATCCTTCCGCGTAGTTGCCACGGCGGGAGCAGGACCGCCATGCCGGCACCGATGAGCAGGCCGCTCGAGTGCGTATCGGTGCCGTAGTAGACGCGCGACGGGTCGCCGCCGGAGTACAGCACCGCCATGAGAAGCGCGGAGACGGCGGCGCCGGCGAAGATGCCGAGCGCGAGCTTCACGCGTGACGGCCGCCAGAACTTCAGCGCGAGGCCGAGGAGCAGCGGCCACACCAGATAGAACTGCTCCTCGATCGCCAGCGACCAGAGGTGCTGGAGCATCGGCGGGCGCCCGAGGGACGAGAAGTACGACTGCTGGTGGAAGATGAGGTACCAGTTCGTCACGTAGCCGAACGACGCGACGACGCCACCGCGCAGCTTTGACGCCTCGTCGGGCAGGAACACGACGACGTACGCGCACGTGACGACGATCATCGCGATCAGAGCCGGGAGCAGCCGGCGGGCTCGGTGCAGATAGAAGCGACCGAGACCCAGCCGGCCGCCGTTCCTCCGCCACGCGTCGAGCAGCACCGACGTGATCAGGTAGCCGCTGAGCACGAAGAACACGTCGACGCCCAGGAACCCGCCGCTGAACCAACCCAGATCGCCGTGGTACACGAGCACCGCCGCAACCGCGAGCGCGCGCACGCCGTCCAACGCGGGGATGTAGCCCAACCGCGGGTGTGCCGACGCGCCGTTCGTGGGCTCGCCGTCGGTGTCTGCGCCGTCGTGCGCAGCCGAGGGAGGGGCGGCGCCCGGACTCGTCGATCTGGGGTTGAGGGGCAGGCGTGGTCGCGGCACCGCCTAGTGGTTTGGGCGCGCGGCAAACCATGCGATGAGCCATGACCTGAAGTGCCAAACGTTATCTCCGCCCGCGCCGCGAAGCGCGGAACCCCTTGTCCCGCCTTCCGGACGCGCCGACCAATTCGGTGCATCTCGTCATATATCGCCCGGCGAACAGAGCCCTCGCCGTGTCCGTTTCGGGACCAACCGGCCTGGACCGGGGCGGCCGGACTGGCTACTGTCACCCTCCCAACTTTGATCACTTCAGCCACACCGGCCTCTCCAGACCCGACCGTCCGCGCGCCCCGCGCCCGGCACGCCCGCTGGCTCGCCGCGCTCGCGCTCGTCGTCGCCCTCGTCCCGCTCGTCTCGAGCGGTCGCGCCCACGCCGACCCGATCGACGACAAGCAGGCGGAGGCGAAGGCTCTGCAGGACCAGATCGACGCCAACGGCGCCAAGCTCGACGCCCTGTCCGAGCAGTACAACGGCGCCCAGTACCGGCTCGAGCAGGCCCAGGCGGCGGCGGCGGACGCTCAGCAGAAGCTCGACGCCGCCGAGGCGCAGGTGGCCCAGCTCAAGGAGCTGGTGAAGGAGCGGGCCGCAGCGTTGTACCGCAGTGTCGGGCAGGGCGGTCCCGTCGACCTCGACGTGTCGAGCGCTTCGCGGCTGATCTCCAGCTCGAAGTACTCAAAGTCCGCTGCGCAGCACGACATCGATCTCGTCAAGGACCTCCGGCGCGCCGAAAGCGTGTTGCACGACCAGAAGGAGGCGGCCGAGCAGGCGCAGGCCGACGCCCAGAACGAGCAGGAGCAGATCGGGAAGGCGCAGGCGGGTGTCGAGGCTGCCAACGCCCAACAGGAGCAATTGCTGTCGCAGGTGAACGGCGAGATCGCACAACTCGTCGCCGAAGAGCAGGCGCGCAAGGAAGCCGCTGCGCTGGCCGCGGCGCAGCAGCGCTACGCGGCCGCGGCTTCTGCACCCGCGCCGAGTGGCCCCGCCCCGACCAGCAACCGCAGCACCTCCGGCGGGGGCGGCGGCGCACCGGTCAACGCCAACGCGCCGGTCAGCGGGGGCGCGGGCGCGGCGATCGCATACGCCCGGTCCCAGCTCGGCAAGCCCTACTGCTACGCGGGCGCGGGCCCTGCATGCTTCGACTGCTCGGGGCTCACGATGCGCGCGTGGGGCGCGGCGGGCGTCAGCATGCCGCACTACTCGGGCGCGCAGTACTCGATGTTCCCGCACGTGCCGCTCGGCGCGATGCAGCCGGGCGACCTCGTCTTCTGGGGCCCGGGCGGCAGCGAGCACGTCGGCCTCTACATCGGCGGCGGGCAGATGATCGCCGCCCCGCACACCGGCGACGTCGTGAAGATCCAGGCGGTGTTCGGCAGTCCGGTCGGAGCGGCGCGACCCGGATAAGTGCGCCCGGCGCGCTCGCGGACGACCCGTAGAGTCGGCCCGTGACGATCAGCATCGTCTTCGAGACGCACTCGCTGAGCGAGGACAACGAGCTCGGTGTCGCGTCGGGGTGGAGTCACAGCCACCTGTCCGAGCGTGGTCGCGAGCTTGCAGGCGAGCTCGGCGAGCGGCGCGGTGACGACGGGCTCGCGGCCGTGTTCAGCTCGGATCTTCGCCGAGCCGCCGAGACCGCCGACATCGCGTTCGGCGCCGGCGACGTGCCGATCCTCCTCGACTGGCGACTCCGCGAGTGCGACTACGGCGAGCGAAACGGCGACCCGGCCGAGGCGCACGGCCAGGATCCGGCCGCGCATCTCGACGAGCCGTTCCCGGGCGGCGAGAGCTGGCGCCAGGCGGTCGCCCGTGTCGGAGGCTTCCTCGACGACCTGACCCCCCGCTGGGACGGCACGCGTGTGCTCGTCATCGGCCACGTCGCCACGCGTTGGGCGCTCGACCACTACCTGGGTGGCGTTCCACTCGAGGAGCTCGTCAACGAGGTCTTCGAGTGGAAGCCGGGCTGGGAGTACCACCTCGACCGGCCCGGAAGCACCTGACGCGCTGTCCGGCGGCGGAGACGAACCCCGCTACGACGGTGCCGGCGCCGGTGCGGGCTCGGGGGGCGGCTCGCCGGCGGCGGTGCGCTCCAGGATCTCGCGCTTCACGAGGCCCCGCGACACCCAATTGCGGCGGTCGGCCCACACGAGCATCGGCGGGAGCACGACCAGCGCGCTGAGCAGCGCGACGGCGACGTTCATCGCCACGATGATCCCGAAGTCGCGCAGCAGCGGCAGCGACGACGTGGCGATCACCGCCACACCGGCGATGGCCGTCAGGGCCGAGACGATGAACGCTCGGCCCGTGCGGGACGCCGCGACCTCGACCGACTCCTCCGGCGTCAGGCCGCGGCGGCGTTCCTCGACGAACCGCAACAGGATCAGCGACGTGAACTCCGTGCACGCTGCGACCACCAGGGGGCCGCCGACCGCGGTGATCGGGCTCAGCTTGAGGCTGAAGGCGAACGCGACCAGCGAGGCGGTCCCGACCGCGATCAGCACCGGGACGAGTGACAGCAGCGAGCGGATCACGCTGCGGAGCCGAACGCTCAGGAACAGGAACACGAACAGGATGGCGAGATAGGTCAACAGGACCCGGTTCGCCTCGAGGTTGTCGAGCAATCCGACCCCCACGACGGCGAGGCCCGACGGGGTGGCGCTGACGCCCGCCGGCGGCTCGACGGTGGAGCGGATCTCGCGCACGACCTCCGCTCGTCGTTGCAGCTCACTCGGGCCCGTGCGGAACACGAGGTTCAGAGCGTCCTCGTTGCTGCTCACCGACGACTTCTTCACGCCCTCGGGCGCCACACCGTCGGCGGCGCGCACCTGCTCGCCGGTCGGCGCCACATGGGTCACGCCGGGGATGTCGTTGGTGATGTCGCTGACGGTGGTGACGATGCCGGCGCCCGTCAACAGTGTCTCGGGATGGTCGGCGAGCTGCTGGGTCGTGAAGTTGTCCATGAACTGGACGGTCTTGTCGTCGAAGACGTCCTTCGACTGCACGAACATGCCGAGCTCGCTCGACGAGCCCGTCTCGCGGTCGAGCGTGTGGAGGTTGTGGATCACCTGCGAGTCCTGGTTCACCCACTTGATCGGGTCGGTCTGCAGCTCGAGCTTGCCCTCCACGAGGATGCCGCCGGCGAAGATGATCACGCTCGCGACGGTGAGATAGATCGCCACGCTGCCGGGCAACCCGCCGAGCCACACGACCAGGCGGCCGAGCGGCCCGGTGCGGAAGTCCCGGCCCTTGGTGGGCGACTTGTACTCGCGGATGCCGAGGGCGGCGAGCGGGACGATGATGCTGCACAGGCAGATCACCGCGATCCCGACCGCCAGCAGGAGCCCGAACTGGCGGAGCATCGGCACCTTCGCGAAGCGGAGGGCGGCGAACGCGAAGATGGCGTCGAAGGTCACGACCAGCAGCGCCGGGCACAAGTTGCGCGCCGTCTCCTGGATCGGGTGCGCCTCCCGGTCGATCACCACCTCTTCCTCGACGCGGGCGTGCATCTGGATCGCGTAGTCGATTCCTATCCCGAGCATCACGGGAAGGCCGGCGATGGTGACGATCGTGAGCGGTATGCCGAGGTAGCCGGCGAGGCCGAACGCCCACACGATCCCGATGAGGATCACGGCCAGGGGGAGCAGCCGCCAGCGCACGTCGAACAGCACCAGCAGGATCACGATCATGATCGCGACCGCGATCGCCCCGAGCGTGAGCATGCCACCGGTGAGGTAGTCGTTGATGTCCTTCAGCAGCACCGGCGCGCCCGTGGTGACGACCGACGCGTCGGCGAATCGCAGCTTGCCGGCGTTCTCGGTGACATAGTCGGAGGCTTCGCCCTCCGTCGTGATCGAGGCGTTGCCGACGAGGCGGGTCACCATCTGCGCATGCGTGTCGTCGACGATGAAGCTGCGCAGCGCCTTGCGGACCTCGCCCTGGTTGTTGTGCAGGAGGAAGTCGATCCACGCCGGGTTCTCGAGCGTGCGTTCCGCCTGGGGGATCGCGTTCAGCCGCTGGATCGTGGTCGCGGCGTCGGCATTCCGCGCCGCCTGGCTCTCGGGTGACGGGTCGCGCGCCGTGGCGTCCAGCAGCGCCCGTCCTGCGACGCTCTGGGTCGGGTCGCCGGACGGGCTCTGCACCAGGCTGTCGCTGAACTCCATCAGCGTGCGGGGACTGATGACGCCGACGATGCCCTTGCCCTTCGCGAGCTTGTCCTCGAGGGCGCGCCACTTCGCCTGGTTCTCCGGCGTGAACAGCTCGCTGACGGTGTGGCCCTTGTCCATCGAGACCAGCGTGAGCATCGCCTGGCCGCCGAAGAGCCGCTGGTACTTGACGTTGTCCTTGTAGACCGTGTCGCTCTTGTTGAGGTAGCTGTCCTGGCCGGTCGAGAACTCGAGGCGCGTGATGCCGAAGCCGAGGATCAACGTGACGAGCAAACCGATCACCGACACGAGCCCGGCGTGCTTGCCGAGCCCGACCGCGAGGAACCTCCAGAAGCGCTCCACGGCGTCTCTCCCCCCTGCCGCGACCTTGCGCGCGCTGACCTTACTCATCTGGAGGGCGTCAGTCGCCGCGAGACTGGCGCCCGATGACGCCCGCTACTGGAAGATCGCCGCCACGACGTTGATGAGCACCGCCAGGATCACGGCGCCGAAGAGATACGACAACATGGAGTGGAAGAGGACAATGTGGCGGAGCGTCTGGTCGTTGATCTCCGTGTCCGCGACCTGGAAGGTCATGCCGATCCCGAAGGCGACGTAGGCGAAGTCCAGGTAGTCGGGCTCGAAGTCGGGGCCGGACTTGAAGTCGAAGCCTCCGACGGGCTGCTCGGCGTAGTACTCGTGCGCATACCGCAACGTGTACACCGTGTGCACCGTCGCCCACGAGAGCACGACGGTCGCCACCGCCGCCGAGACCAGCGCGATGTCGCCGGTGCCGGTGCCGCTTTCACTCGCCTTGAGGAGGTCGAAACCCACGCCCACCAGGCTCACGACGCAGGCCGTCAGCACGAGCAGCTGCGCCGCCGGACGGCTGTCGTCCTCCCGCCTGGCGAACCGCATCGTCTCCTCGGGGCTGAACCGGAAGGCGCTCGTCCACACCCACACGAGGTACAACGCCGCCGCGACAAGCCATCCGATGAGCGTGGACAGCTGCCAGGGGGAGAACCAGGCCGCGACGAAACCGGCCGTGACGCCCGCCAAGCCGACGAGCAACGCCCGCCGGCGCGACGACACCGCCCAAAGCAGCGCCACGTGCCGTTGTTGACGGACCACTCTCGTCGAAGTTAGCGGTGTCGCACGGGGGAGCCGCATCGTCGTCGTCGGCATTACCTGCGCATCGCCATGGCCGACCGGATTGAGCTCTTCGAACGCCGGAACCGGCTGCGGCATCGTGGCTCGTGACCTTGCGACCTCAACTACATCGTCCCGTGTGATGGCGCGCTCGGACGGCAGCGGGCTCGCGCTCGTGATCATGTTCCAGGGTGGGGAGGCCTCAGCGGCACCGACGCCCTGCCGTTCTTCGACACATCGCATCGCGGGATCGTCGACGGCGGTTCGGCGGTGATCGGCATCCTGTCGGGCTCTTCCGCATCCCGTTCCTGCGCCGGCACCGCGAACGGAGGTCAGCCGCATCCGCAGCTGGGATGTCGCCTTGTCGAGCTGGGCCGATCGCGCGCCGAGGAGCGGACCGCGGTCGAAGAACTCTCGACGGCGACAACCTCCTCAAAGCCGTGCTCGGATTCGTGCCCCGCCGGCTCGCCGAGTCGCTCCAGGTGTGGGCGTTGCGCGATCAGGGTGCCGAGCGAGACCGCGTCGCGGTGCAGTTCACGCGCAACCCGGAGGCCTTGATCCGTGCTCTCGAGAAGCTCGACGCCGACGCGAGCACGATCCGGCACGTGAGCAGGGCCACAGGGCCGTTGTGGCTCGAGTTCCCCGCCCACGTGCTCGGATCATCTTCGTCCCGGGCGATGCAGACGACTCGCTCGGGAGCTCCTGCTCGACGAACGCATCGACATTCTGCGCGACGCTCGCCGGCGAGCCGTCACGCCCGGTGACGCAATGATGCTGACGCCACCCGGCCCGACCAACAGGCCCACGATGATCAGTACCGCGCCCGAGACGATCTCGCGCCGCAAGAGAGCGACGACTCCGGCCACGACCAGCACCACTGCGAGCAGCCACAGTAGGAATTCCATGTCACCTCCTTCTCGTTTCCCGCTTAGTGTCGTGAGGGCCTTGCCCACGTCCGGGACCGCACAAACCGAAGCGAACAAAATGGGCCCAAACGCCTTCGGGTGCGTGCATCAGCTCGGCGGGCGGCGGGTATGCACTGGACGTCTCTCGCTCGAGAGGAGCTGATCGCGGTGGCCATCGTGGATGTGGACACAGAGCAGGAGCACGGGCTCGCGGAGCTGGCGGGCAAGAAGCTCGCGGAGCAAGCGGGGAAGCGGTTGGCGGCTTCCGCGTACGAGGCCGTTGAAGAACGCCGGAAGCGCGTGCAGCGGAAGGCGAAGCGCAAGGGCCGCAAGCTCGAACGCCGGCTCGAGAAGGTAGCGAAGAAGCTGCCGGTCGACACGCCCGTCGACAAGCGACGCCGCGGCCGGACGGCCGGCCGCGCCGCGTGGGTGGTGCGTCTCGTGCTCGCCGGCGCGGTCGTCGCCGCGATCTACGTCGCGTGGCGAGCGCGGAATCGGCGCGAGGGCACGGCCGAGGCCGGCCCCGCGCCGGACGCGTTCGGTGCCGCGGTCGAAGCGTCCGAGGACGGCGAACAGGCGTCGACCACGACGATCACCGAGGGCTGACCGCCGCGCGTATCCCCGGAAAACGCGCGTCCCAGGGTTACGATCGCCGCATGCGCTGTCGGGTCTTCGCGGCGACAGCCGTTGTCTTCGTGTTCCTGCTCGGGAGCGCGCATGCCGCAGGCGCCCAGGACGGCGGAGCCGGGCCGGAGCAGGGGCGGCGCGTCAGCGTGACGGGCGGGCTCGCCGTGGCACGGGGCGAGACGGTCGACGGACCGGCGGTGTCGGCCAACGGCTCGGCGCTGGTCGACGGCCGCGTGAACGGTGCGGTCTACGTAGGCCGGGGCGACCTCGTGGTCGACGGCCGCGTGACCGGCGACGCGCTCGTGCTCGACGGCGACGCCTTCATCAGCGGGCGCGTCGGCGGCAGCGTGACCGTCCTCAACGGCAAGGCCACGGTGCGGCCCGGCGCGCGGGTCGGTGGCGACGTCGCCTCGCGTACGGCGCCGACGGCCACGCGGGGGACCGTCCAGGGCCACGTCGAGAAGCTCGACGTCGACAGCCTGTTCGCAGGGTTCGTCGTCGTGATCCTGGCGGTGCTGTGGGTGGCGGTGACCCTGTCGATTTTGATCCTCGGGGTGCTGTTCGTGTGGCTGTTCCCGCGTGCGGCCGACGCCGTCGTTATCGCCGGGCGCCGTTTCTGGGCGTCGTTCTTCCTCGGGCTGTTGCTCGGGGTCGTCCTTCCGGTCTTCGGCATCGTCGTCATGGCGAGCGTCGTGGGCATACCGCTCGGCGTCGCCGTGCTCGGGGCGCTCGCGGTGCTCGGACCGCTCGGATACGTCGCCAGCGCCCTGATCTTCGGGCGGCTCATGGTGCACCGCAGCGGGACGGGCGGACGGCTCGGCGCCTTCTTCGCCGGATTCGGGATCCTTCGGTTCGCCGCCCTCGTGCCGGGCCTCGGCTTGGTGATCGGGTTCTTCGTGTCCACCTACGGCCTCGGCGCGGTGATCATCGCGGGGTGGCGTGGTGCGCGGCGCCCGCTCGGCGCGGAGGAGGAGTTGCCCGAGTACGCGGCGACCCCGGAGCTCTTGGTCGGCGAGCCGCTCTTGATCGACACCTTCGGCCGGCCGCCGGCTCGCACGGCGCGTGCACGGAAGACACCGTCTCGGAAGGCGCCGGCGAAGAAAAAGGCGACGGGCACCAAGAAATCTCGGGGCACGCGGTCGACGGGCACGAGATCGAGAGCTGCGGCGGCCAGGAAGTCCGGCCCCCGGAAGGCCACGGCGAAGAAGCGATCCAACCGCACCGGGTCGCAACGGCGGAAGAACACGACCAAGAAGCGAGCGACGCGCGCGAAGGCTGCGCCCCGGAAGAGCTCGGCGAACTCGGCCAGGAAGAGGGCCAGCGGCACGAAGCGCACGACGAAGAAGAGGACGTCGACCCGCAAGCGCTCGACGGCGAACAAGCGCACGACCACGAACAAGCGCGGCCACGAGCAGACGCGCCACGACGAGCAAGCGCGCGACGACGAGCAAGCGCGCGACCACCAGCAAGCGCGCGACGCACGAACACGTCGCGTACGGCGAAGAAGCGAGGAGCGAGGAAGTCGTCGGCGCGAAAGGCGACGCCGAGAAGGTCTCGGGCACGAGCCCGCGCCTAATCCCGTAGAAGGCATCGCGCTCGCCCCCGGTACGCTCCAAGGGACATGCGCTTCGAGACGTTCGGGATCGTCGGCTACGGACACTTCGGGCAGTTCCTCGCGCCCTCGTTGGCCCAGCACGGCAAGGTTCTCGTCTACGACGCCGACGAGACGAAGGTCGCCGACGCGCCCGATGGCGTACGACCGGCTTCCTTGGACGAGGTCGCGGCGGCGGACGCCGTCATTCTGGCGGTGCCGTTCTCGGCGCTCGCCGGCGTCCTGGGCGAGATCCGAGACGTGCTCGGTCGGGACACCGTCGTGATGGACGTGGTCTCGAGCAAGCAGCGCGCCACCGCGTTGCTCCAGGAGGTCCTCCCGCCCGACGCCAACCTGCTGGCGACGCATCCGCTGTTCGGGCCGCCGTCCATGGCGCGCATCGAGCCGGGCCTGCGGCTGGTCGTGACCGCCGAGCGAGGGCGCGGCCCCGTCGACGCGCTGGCCAGGGCGTTCCTGTTCGAATCGACTTGGTCTGTTGCGGACCCGATGGTGGTAGCGGCTGCGGCGGAGAGTACCGAGCGGCGATCGGCCACATGCAGTCACGCCCGACTTCGTGGAGGGTCAGTGTGAGATGGAGAGGTGGGAGGCTCCGCTGCTCCACGCCTCCCCGAGCGGCCAGATCGTCAGGCGGGCCGAGGATCGCTTCGTCGAGCAGAAGGAAGGGGGGGGGGTCGACATCTGGGCGTAGTCGCGTACGAAGCGTCATCAGGCAATCGCTCAAGAGGAACGAGGGCAGCCGCCGGGGGTTCAGCATGAGCTTCCGGGGTTCTGCTGTTGCGGATGAGATCGAGCAGCCCGACGACGTTCACCGAGCGGACCCACCCCCGCCGGCGACTAGCGCAACGCGGTCAGGCCGCCGTCGACCGCGAGGGTCTGGCCGGTGATGTAGCTCGCCTCGTGGGAGAGGAGGAAGACGGTCGCGTAGGCGATCTCCCATGCGGTGCCCTGGCGTTGGAGCGGGACGGGCGTTCGGTCGCGGGACGGCCGGCCCGCCGATGCCGCCCGGCCGATCGGCGTGTCGATGAGGCCGGGCGCGACGACGTTCGCCCGGACGCCGCGGCGGGCGCCTTCGTGCGCGACGTGCCGGCACAACCCGCCGATGGCGGCCTTCGAGGTGTCGTACGCCGGCAGCCCGCTGCCGGGCGTGATGCCGGCGATCGAGCTGATGAACACGACGGCACCGTCGTCGGCCAGCGTGGGCACGGCCGCCTGGCAGACGAGGAAGTGCGCCCGCACGTTCACGGCGAACGTCGTGTCCCAGTCCTCCACGCTCGTGCCCTCGAGCCGGCGGCCCTGGCCGATGCCGACGTTCAGCACCAGGCCGTCGAGCGCGCCGAGGCGAGCCTCGGCGCCGGCGACCACCGCCGCGCAGTCCTCGGGCCGTGTGACGTCGGCGACGAGCACGTCGGCGCTGCCACCGTCGGCGCCGATGAGCTCGGCCGTCGCCAGCGCGGCGGCCTCGTCGCGGTCGGCGCACGCGACCACGGCGCCCTCCCGGGCGGCCAGCGCGGCGATCGCCCGCCCGTTGCCGATCGGCGCGTCGGGCTCGTCGCTGTGGCACGTGCCCGCGCCGACGACGAGCACCCGCCGCCCGTCGAGCCGGCCCCGGCCCGGCGCGCGTCCCGTCGCCTCTTCGGGCAGCTCCGCGCCCATGCGCTACGCGCGCCCGTCGGGCAGGTCGGGGACGCCCGGCTCCCGCTGCACGCCGATCGAGTTCAACGCGAACGCCAGCATGTGGTACTGCCCGACGAGCATCGGTAGCTCGATCATCTGCCGCTCGTCGTAGCGCGCCGCGAGCGTCGCCCACGTGGCGTCGGTGATGCATGCGCCGTCGTGGAGCTCGTCGGTGGCGGTGAGGAGCGCCCGGTCGAAGGGCTCCCATCCCGGCGCGTCGGGGCCGGCGGCGACCCGGTCGATCTCGTCCTCGGAGATCCCCGCCGCCTTCGCCAGCCGCACGTGCTGGCCCCACTCGTAGGACGACGCGCAGCGCCACGCCGAGCGGAGGATCAGGAGCTCGCGGTCGCGGTCCGGGAGCTTGCCGGCGAGCAGCTTGCCGGCGAACGGCATCCACCGCCGGTACAGGCCGGGGTGCCGGACGAGCGTGGCGAAGATGTTGACGGCCTCGGCGTTCGGCAGCCGGACCTCTTCGAGGAGCGCCCGCTTCTCCTCGTCGGCGTCCTGGTCGCGGAGCGGCGGGATGCGCGGGGCCTGCGGTCGTGCCGGTTCAGGTGCGGTCATCGTCGACACGGTAGATGACTCTCAGGGGCTCGGGTTCGCCGCGCCGTCCGTGTACGGCCGCGCCCCGCGTCTCCGGCTCGCCGCGGTCGGCGCGATCAGGGCTGTGATCGAACGCCGGTGTTACGCGTGCGACCGGTGCGAGGCGCGCCGCGCCCGGATCGCCGGGTCGGCCGCAGGGCACGCGACGACCTGACGTTCCCCGGCGGACGCGATGCTCCTGCGCGCGGCCGGTCGGCGAGCTCCGACGCGGTGAGCGCCCGGCGCTTCCGTAGGGGCGGGGAGTCGGTGGGCACCTCTTGCGATTCGGGTGGGGCCGACCCGTGCTCGGGCTCCGGCGCCGGAGGGGTGGCGATGGGGCGGGCCAGTCGCCCGGCGCCCCGCGGTGGTCCGACGTCGGCGGGCGGGATGCCGCCCAGGGCATGCGCCGACGCGGTCGCGAGCCGGGAGAACGACTCTCGAGTCAGGTCGTGGCGCAGGTCGGCGAGTTTGCCAGGGAGTGAGGCGACCTTGTGGGGGAGTGACACGATCCACTCGCGGGTCCCGCGCCGGGCGTCCCGGAGGGATTGCTTGATGCGCGGCCCGTAGGCACCGCCGTGGCGCGCTCGCATCGGGTCGGTCGCGTCCATCTCGTCGACGACGTCTTCGCCCATCACGATGGCGACGCCCAGCAGCGCGATGGCGGCGAGTCCGAACATCGTGATCGCGAGCGCCCTGACCACGCCCGCGACCGGTGTGTCCTGCACGAGCTTGGCGAGCACGACCGACAGGCCCACGACGCCGAAGGAGATGATGCCGATGCGGCGGAACGCGCGCCTCTCGGGATCGGCGTGATTCCGTCGCCACCAAGCGACGGCTCGAGCGCGGGCCGTCATTCTTCTCCGGGGCATTATTGCAAGGTAACGACCGCGGCGACGCGATTGGTGGATGGTCGCCGGTGCACCGCAACCGCGCCGAGTCAGTCGGCTGCGAGTACCTCGTTGGCGGCGCGCTCGCCCGAGCGGATCGCGCCGTCGATGCTGCCGTGCGACACGGTGGCGGTCTCGGTGCCCGCCCAATGGATGCGTCCGACGGGTGCGCGCAACGCGCGTCCGAACTGTGTGAGGACGCCCGGTGCCATGTGCGCCATGAAGCAGCCGCGCGTCCAGCGCTCCTCCGCCCAGTCGATCTCCTCGTAGAAGACGGGCGCGCCGGCGCGCGGCCCGAAGCGTGTCACGAGCGTGTCGAGCACGAGACGACGGCGCTCGTCCTTCTCCAAGGCACCCAGCGTGCGGGCGTGCGGGCCGAAGCCGAACGCGGCGAGCACGCCGGGAACGCCCGAGCGCGGCGACGCGTCCAGGGTCATCTCGATCGGCGAGTTGGTCGCGACCGACTGGCCGTTGAGCCCGTCCGCCCGCCAGAACGGCTCCTCGTAGATCACCGACGCCTTGAGGATCGAGCCCGCCGGCATGCTCTGCACGAGCAGCGCCCGGTCGACCGGGAGCTGCGGCTCGTAGGTCAGGTGCGCGGACAGCCCCGGCGGGATCGTGACGATCAGTCGCCGGGCGCGCACTTCGGTCCCGTCGCCGCGCACCACGACGCCGTCGGCGTCCTGGGTGATCTCGCGCACGGGGCGCCCGAGGTGCACCGCGTCGCCGAGCTCGGCGGCGACGTGGTCGGCCATCGTCTGCGCGCCACCCGTGACGCGGTCCTGCTGGTAGCCACCCTCGACCGACAGCAGCACGTTGAGCCCGTTCGCCGACCGGATGAGGTAGAGGACGTGCAGCAGCGACACCTCGGCCGGGTCGCAGTTGAACAGGCCCCGGACGGCCGCCGCGAGCAGGCCCTGCCCGTCGCGCGCCGGCACCGTGGCCGTGTCGATCCATTGCGCGGCGCTGCGCGCGTCCCACGCCTTGGCCCGGCGGGCCGTCCACGGCTCGTCGAGCGGGACGCGCTTGGCCATGCCGTCGAGGCGCGCCATCCCGAGCGACAGGCTGGCGAGCGCGATCGGGTTGATCGGCGGGACGAGGCCGCCGAAGCGCTTGATCGCGTCGCGTCCGGCGAAGACGGTCTCACCCTCGTTCCACGTCGGATACGTGCTCCCGCCCGTCTCGGCGACCAGCGCGTAGGCGGCGTCCTGCCCGGGTCCGAGCCACGTGCCGCCCATGTCGACGGGCGTGCCGTCGGGCGCGGGTTGGGTCCACACGCGACCGCCGACGCGATCGCGCGCCTCGAGCACGATCGCGCTCGCGCCCGCGCGCGTGACCTGGCGCGCAGCACTCAGCCCCGCGTACCCGGCTCCGATGACGCAGATGTCGGCGTCCACGGCGTGGACGCTAGCGGCGCGTCAGTAGCCGGAGCTGCTGCTCGTCGCGGGCGAGGAGGGAGTCGTCGTGGCGGTCCCGCCGCCACCGGCGCCACCGGCGCTGCCGCCGCCGGCCTTCACGACGTTCCACGTGCCGCCGAAGCTGTTGATGCCCTCACCGTTCGTGTTGCCCGCTTGGGCATCACCGGCGAAGGTGTACACAGGCGCGCCGTTGATCGTGACTTGCGTGCCCTTCACGGCGACGTTCTTCACGCCGGTGCCCGTGGCTTTGGTCGTCCCGGCGGGCACCGACACGGCCGGCCACACCTGCAGGCACGGTCCCGAGCACGGCACCTGCTGGCCACCGCTCGTCAGCGTGTAGACGGTCTTGCCGTCCTTCGTGACCACGATCGAGCCGAGCGAGCTGTTTGCGGTCTTCACGACCGCGGTCGTCGCCGTCCCCTTCTTGGCCGTGGTCGTCGTCGTCTTCTTCGACGAGCTCGAGTCGCTCGACCCGCCGCAGGCCGCCAGCGCGATCGCGCCGGCGGCGCCCAGAGCGACGAGTGCTGCGACACGCCGCCTCCGGGTACGGGAACCGCGCGCCACCCCCGAACCGGCGCTTGCTGTTCCGTGGATCATCCCTGTCCTTTCGCAGTACGTACACGTTAGAGACTACGGCCCGGATCGGCTGAGAGATTGTCTCCGCAGGCATACGATCCGGCCCATGGCGCAGGGGCTCGCCGCCGACCGGCTCGTCGACACGGCGTGTGAGCAGACAGGCCTCGATGATTTCGGCGCCGACTCGTTCCGCGTCGGGCTCGATCGCCTCGTCGACGGCCTCGACGGCGAGGCCCAGCTCAACGAGGTCGGCGAGGCGATGGCGCCGATGGGGGTGCTCGGTCACCTGACCAACCGGCTCCAGGTGACCGACTGGCACCGGCGACATCCCGAGATCGGCGCAGCCGACGTCACGCCGCCGATCGTCATGATCGGCATGGGCCGTACCGGCTCGACGATCCTGCACGACCTCTTCGGTCAGGACCCCGCCAACCGTGTCCCGCGCACGTGGGAGGTGGACCGCCCGGTCCCGCCGCCGGAGGCGGCCACGTACGAGACGGACCCGCGCATCGACGAGTCGCAGGCGGGGATCGACCTCGCGTACGAGATGCGCCCCGAGTTGCGGTGGATGCACCCCATGGGCGCCCGCCTCGGCCAGGAGTGCATCGTGATCACCGGCGACGAGTTCGCCAGCGCGATCTTCAACAGCCAGTTCCGTCTCCCGTCGTATCTCCGGTGGGTGACGAGCCAGGCGGACATGGCGCCGGCGTACCGGTGGCACCGCCGGTTCCTGCAGCTGCTCCAGTGGCGCAATCCCGGCGGGCGTTGGGTGCTCAAGACGGGCGCCCACCTGTGGGCGCTGCCCGCGCTCATGGGCGAGTACCCGAACGCGTTCATCGTCCAGACGCATCGCGATCCGTTGCGGATCGTCGCATCGCTGTCGTCGCTGTTCGCCGTCGTGCAGGCGACCGCGAGCGACGGTGTGACGATGGCGGACGTCGCCGCCCAGTGGTCGGGCCCGGTGCTCGACGCCCTCGACCGCTCGGTGACCGCGCGCGAGAACGGCACGGTTCCCGCCGACCGCGTCATCGACGTGCACTACCGCGAGTTCATGGCCGATCCCTTCCGCACGATTCGCGCCATCTACGACCGGATGGGCGCCGAGCTCACGCCCGAGGCCGAATCGCGCATGCGTCGCTTCCTCGACGAGAACCGGGCCGACAAACACGGGGCACACGAATATGCGTGGGCCGACACCGGGCTCGACGCCGGCGTCGTGCGCGATCGGGCCCACCGCTACCAGGAGTACTTCGACGTGGACTCCGAACCGGTCCCCTGACGGAAGGAGCACCGTGAGCTACGACGAGGCGATCTTCCAGACGTACCTCGGCGAGGTGCCGATGTTCGGAGCCTGCTCCGAGGACGAGCTGAGCGCGGTCGCGTACCTGGCTTCACCCCGCGCCGTCGAGGCGGGCGCCGAGATCGTGCGCGAGGGCGACGCGGGCAACGAGTTCTTCGTGCTGATGATGGGCATCGCACACGTCAGCCGCCACGGACACGACGTCGCGCGCCTCGAGCCCGGCGCCTACTTCGGGGAGCTCGCGCTCTTCGATCCCGCGCCGCGGAACGCCACGATCACCGCCGACGTGCCCGTCACCATGGCAGTCCTCGAGCGGGACCGGTTCCAGGCCGCGCTCGACGCCATCCCGGCGATGCGGGACGCGCTCCTCCGCGGCATGGCGCGGCGTCTCCACGAGGTCGACGCCCGCATCTGACCCGGCGATCCGCCGGCGAGCCGAGGCGCCTGGGTCAGCAGCCCGAGCCCGCCCACGGCCCCGGACCCTGCCACTGGTAGAGCTGCCAGGCCATGTCGTCCTGGAGGGTGGGGATGGCTCGGGCGGGGTCGGCGCCGACCTGGTCGTTGGCGCCGATGTGCCTGGCGGTGGCGTCCCACGTGCTCTGCAGGAACTGGTACGCGCCGCGGTACAGACCGGTGGGCGAGACGGCCTGGTAGTTGCCGCCCGATTCGTGCTGGCGCACACAGGTGAGGAAGGGGTCGTTGTGATGGGTGCTCAGAGAGCCGCTGGAGTCGGACGGGAAGCACCCGACCGCGAGCAGCGCGGCCGCGATGACGGCCGCCGCCAGCCAGCGGCGTGGGGACGCGAGGTGCCGCGCGCGTCGAGACAAGGGGGGAAGAACCGGGATTTCGCCACCGTAGCTTGTGGTGGTGGCCTGACCGCGGACCCCGTCAGACGGTGGCCCGCCGGGCGCCGGTGGGGGTGAAGGTCACGGGCAGGTGCTTGGGGCCGGAGATGAAGTTCGACGCCAGCCACTCGACGGGACCGGCCGCCGACATGTCGGGGAGCCGGGTGAGGAGCTCGCGCAGCAGCGCTTGGATCTCGACCCGGGCGATGTGCGAGCCGAGGCAGAAGTGCGGGCCGCCGCCGCCGAACGCGATCTGCTCGTTCGGTGACCGCCCGACGTCGAAGCGCTCGGGCTCGGCGAAGGCACGCTCGTCACGGTTGGCCGAGCCGTAGTACATGACGACCTTGTCGCCGGTCGCGATCTGTGTGCCGGCGAGCTCGCAGTCCCGGGTCGCGGTGCGCCGCATGTAGATCACCGGGCTCACCCAACGCAGCATCTCTTCGACGGCGGTCGGCAGCATGCCGTCGAGGTCGTCCTGGAGACGGCGGCGTTCCTCGGGATGCTCGAACAGCGCAACCAACCCGCCGCCGACGAGGTTGCGCGTGGTGTCGCCGCCGGCGTCGATGAGCAACAGGAAGAACAGGTTGAAGTCGATGTCGTCGAGTCGCTCGCCGTCGACCTCGGCGGTGAGGATCCGGCTCGCGAGGTCGTCGCCCGGGTGCGCGCGCTTGTTCTCGGCGACGTCCCGCGCGTAATTGAACATCTCGATGATCGCGGTGAGCCCGGCGCCCTCCGGCACGCTCTCCGGCGCGGCGTGGATCGTCTCGGTGAGGTGGTAGAGCTTGCGCCCGTCGTCGAGCGGGATACCCAGCAGTTCGGCGATCACGAACGACGGCATCTCGCCGGCGATGTCGGTGACGGCGTCGCATTCGCCCCGCTCGATCACGGCGTCGATGATCCCGGCGGCGAGCTCGTCGATGCGGGCCCGCAACTGTTCCGCCGAGCGTGGCGTGAACTGGCTGTTGATGATGCGTCGCAGGCGCGTGTGACGCGGCGGGTCCGACGTGATCATCATCTGGTGGTCGCCGAAGTCGATGTTCGCCAGGTCGGGGATCATGATCGTCGGCATCGACGAGTAGTGCTCCGGGTCGCGCCCGACCTCGCGCACGTCGTCGTAGCGGGTGACGGCCCAGAAGCCGGGCCCGTCCGGTTCCGGGTGCCGGTAGACGGGGGCGTGGTCGCGCAGCCAGCGGAACTGCTCGTGGGGCTGGCCGTTCGCGAACGACGCCGGGTCGAGCAGGTCGATGTTCACGCCGGGATCTCGAACAGCGCGGTGATCTTGTCGATCGTCGCTCGCTCGGCGGGCGTGACGGTCTTGGCCGCTGCCGCGACCGCCTTGGCGATGTCGACGAACCAGCCGCCGATCTGCGCGGCTTCCTCGTTCGGCAGCTTGCGCAGCGCGGTCGCGGCGCCGCCGAGATCGGCGAGGGACGCCTCCGCGACCTGCTCGAGGTTCGCCACCTGATGCTGGCTCGCGTTGTGGCGGGCTTCCTTGCTCTCGGCTTCTTTGGCGATCTCGGCGACGAGCTCGTCGGCGGGGCCACCCGCCGGCGGGTGGGCGATCGTCCGCACGCTCGCGGTCGCCTCCTTGACCACCGAGATGGGCCCGTGCTCGCCCACGGCGAACAGCGCCAGCGTGACGAGCAGCGGGGCCTCGGTGAGCGCCTTCCATTCCTCGTCGGTGAATGCCGACTTCTCGGTCATCGGGTCATGCTGCCACGGGGGAGATTCGCCCGCGGCCAGCCCTGCCGCTCCCCGCTGGTACACTGTCACCGTCAGCTTCGGTCGCGAGATCGCGAACGAACGCGACGGTCTGGTACCGCATTCTCTTTGTCGCTCCCGCATGCGGGCAGTGTCCCGGGGAAACGGTTCGCCCCAGTGAGATACCTGTCCGCGTCGTCCCCGTCACGCAGCCGAATTCGATACGGCACGTGTCCCTGGCAGCCGGCTGCTGACGCCGGCATTCAGGGGCGAGAACAAGTCAAGGAATGAACATGGCAACGCAAGGCACAGTGAAATGGTTCAATTCGGAGAAGGGCTTCGGATTCATCGAGCGCGAGGGCGCCGATGACGTCTTCGTCCACTTCTCGGCGATCCAGGGCGACGGCTACCGCTCCCTGGAGGACGGGCAGCGCGTCGAGTTCGACGTGGCCCCGGGCCGGAAGGGCGAGGAAGCCCAGAACGTCCGAGTCATCTGACGAGCTTCACGCGAGGCGCCGGGTCGCGGCATCGCCGCCGCCCCGGCACTCGCGGGAAGAGGGAAGCAGAAGAAGAGGAGTAGCCATGGCTGGTCGGCAGCGCACGTCGTTCGGAAAGCGTGAGCGCGAGCGCAAGCGGCAGGAGAAGCAAGCTGCCAAGCGCGCTCGTCGGCACCATGACGGTGAGGCCCCGCCCGAGCCGGAGCGCTTCGGCGACGCCCCGCCCGAGCCGGAAGGCTTCGGTGAGGCCCCGCCCGAGCCGGAACCCCTCGGGCGCGGCGAAGGCTGAGGGCGCGTCCGCGTCAGACGCGGACCGCGTCCCAGGATTGCTCGACTGCGGAGACGATCCGGGGAACCACGGCGCGCACGTCCGCCGCGTCCCGGTCGAGCCACTCGGCGTCGGTCACCTCGACCCCGGACTCTTCGAAGAGCCGGTGCAGGTCACTGAGTTGCGCCGCCAGCCAGCCGCTCGGGTCGGCGCGGATCTCGTCGCTCCAGGTCCGATCGCACGGCTCGACGCCGTGGAAGCGGGGATGGAAGTGCGCGCTGCGCAGGTTGCCGGGCGGCTCGTCGACCCGGTCGAAGAGATCGGCGCGGAAGACGGGCTCGTCGATGACGAGGCGCTGCGCCGCCGAGCGCGAGCCTCGCTGCGGCTCGTCGGCGAGCAAGCGGACCTCGACCCGGGCACCCCGCTCGGGCGGGTCCATCGGCTCCTGCCAGGTGCGGACGATCACGGCCACCTTCTCGAACACGAACGCCTGCTGCATCGCTGCAACCTCCCGACCGACGAGTCCACGCTACGTCGCCCGGTCGGGGCGCTGGTTGCGGCAATACGTCCACGGGACGATCATTCGCGGCGAAAGCCGTCCCCGGAGGTGGTGCGCATGTTCGTGCAGGTGATCGAAGGTCGCGTGTCCGACCGCGACGGGCTGCGCCGCCAGATGGACAAGTGGATGACCGATCTCCGGCCCGGCGCGACCGGCTTCCTCGGATCGACCGCCGGCGTCACCGAGGACGGGAAGGGCATCGCGTTCGCGCGCTTCGAGTCGGCGGCCGCCGCCCAGGCCAACAGCGAGCGTCCCGAGCAGGGTCGGTGGTGGGCCGACACCGAGAAGTGCTACTCGGGTGACGTCACGTTCACCGACTCGGAGGAGACCGAGACATTCCTCGGCGGCGGGTCGAACGACGCCGGGTTCGTCCAGATCATGCGGGGGACCGCCGACCGGGACCAGCTGCACGCGATGGACGCCGCCTTCGAGCAGGTCGCAGGGTCGTGGCGGCCGGATCTCATCGGCGTGTTCCGGGTCTGGACCGGGCCCGACGGCTACACCGACGTCAACTACTTCACGAGCGAGGCCGCCGCACGCGAGGGAGAGAAGAAGGAGCCGCCGCCCGAGCTCGCCGACCAGATGGCCGGCTTCGACGAGCTGATGGCCGGCGTCGAGTTCATCGACCTGAAGGATCCGTGGCTGTACTGACGCGCCCACCGCGGTAATTCGTTCGTGCGTGTCACACCCCATCGATACGGTACGCATGCCGTGATCAATGGGGAGACAGTCCGATGCACGAGCGCGTGCACCACACGCAAGCGCGCAACGCGTTCCGGCCCGGAGGCGGGTCCTACGCGGCGCGTCTCGTCTCGGCGCTGGACCGCGACGCGCTCGTCGCCCGGCTGTCCGATCACGTCCAGGTCGCCCTGGTCATCGCCCGGCCCGACCGGCTGGCTGCGGTGCTCCGGCGTGCCGACGTCTCCCTGATCGAGACGGCGCCGTTAGTCCTGGTCAGCGAGGCCTACGGCGTGCTCGGGATCGCCACCGGCCCGCCGGAGCCGCCCACGGAGCTGCGGGTGTGGTCGAACATCTCGCTGCTCGAGGACGGCGAGGCCGTCGAGATCCCTGCCGTCGACCCGGAGCAGCCGTCGCTGCAGCTCCTCGCGGCACGGCGGGCCGCCTGAGCCCGGGAGCGTGCGCCGGCAGTGCGGTCACTGCTGCCGGCGCGCGTCCTCTTCGAGGCGGCGGGCGGCGGTCGCCCGGATCTGCTCGCCGATCTCGGGCTCCTCGACCAGCAGCTCGGCGAACTCCCGCTGGCCGATGACGTCGAGCACCGCCGGCGAGGTGGCGACGACGGTCGCCGTGCGTGGCCGGTCCTCGATGAGGGCGATCTCGCCCACGTAGTCGCCGGCGCCGCAGGTCGCGATCACGTCGTCGTCCTGACGGATCTCCACCTCACCCTCGAGGACGATGATGAACTCGTGCCCCATGCCGCCTTCGCGGGCGAGCACGCGCCCGGGCTCGACGTCGACTCGCGTGGCGAGACTCCGGACCTGACGGAGCTGCTTCTTCGAGAGGTCCTTGAAGAGCGGCACCTGTGCGAGCAACTCGTCGGTCGTGGCCTTGGCCATCTTCTGCCCCCGATCTCCAGCCCGTCCGGCGCCGACGCTACTTGAGCGTGGGCTTCGACTGGAGGGTGTCCGGCAGCGGGTTGGCCTGGAGGCACACGAACGGCTTGCCCGGCTCTCCGAAGGTCGGAACGAACCGGCCGTTCTTCACCTTCGAGAGAACGTGGCAGCCCTGGGGCGGAGTCTGGGCGTGCGCGGTGGTCCAGTCGATGCCGGCCACGATTCCGCCCGCCGCGTAGTCGGTCATGGCGTTGATGGCGTCGACGACCTTCTGGCGGGTGAACTCGGGCCCGGCCGCCTTGCAGACCCCGGTAGAAGAGGTCGGCGTTGATCCAGCCGGCGAGCGAGTTCTCGTTCTGCTCGAAGCCGCCGCGCTTCGTCCATCGCTGGAATTCCTTCAACCCGGTGGGCTTCGGCTTCACCTCGAACGGCGTGAAGAACGTCGAGACGTAGGACCCCTCGACGAACGGGGAGTTCTGCTCGATGAACTCGTGGTTGTAGGCGTTCGCCAGGTACTGCGGGGCCGCCAGCCCCTGCTTCTTCATCTCCTTCGCGAGCGTCAACGTCCCGTTGGTGTCCATGCAGCTGACCACCAGGTCGATGCCGTCGTCCTTCATGCGGGACACGTCGGTGCTCAGGTCAGCGACCCCGAACGACAGGCTGGTGTCCCGGAACACGATCCGCGCCGACGGGTACTTGTCGAACGACGCCTCGAGCCCCGTGGCGCAGTCGGCCGACTGCGGCGATTGGTACGCGACCACGCCCACCTTCTTGGCCTTCACCTGCTTCGCGAGCCACGGCACGGGCTGGCCCGGACAGGTGAAGCACAGGTACGAGCCCTTCTCTCCGAACAGGTTCGGCGGGCCCGCCCCCTGCTCGGAGCCCCACTCGGCGTTGATGTTCCAGCCGAAGGTCGGGACGCCCGCCTGGGCGAGCAGGTCGGCTCCGGTGAACAGGAGCACCGCGACCGGCACGACCGCGAACACGTCGTCCTCGGACAGGAGGGCCTGCACCTCCTGCCGGTTCATCGCGACCTGGTCGTCACGCTGGGATGTCAGCTGCAATTTGCGCCCGTAGATGCCCTTGGCCTTCGACGCATTGACCATGTCGAAGTACGCCTTCACGCCGTCGAAGGCGGACGCGTAGTCACCGCCGAGCGGATTCGTCTTCGAGACGACGCCTCCGACGCGGATCTCGCTGTTCGTGACGCCGGGCTGGTCGACGTCGGGGAACGGCTGGCGGGGCGCGCGCTCTTCGGCTGCGCTCGGCATTGCGGTCGCGGCGAGCACACCCGCCGTGATCGCCAGGCTCGCGAGCACCGCACTCACAGGACGGCTGTCGGTCACGTGTGGACCAACCTAGCTGCGAAGGCGTCATCGCCGTTTGCGTCCACCTATCCTCTGGGTAGGCGCCTACGACGGCGAGGGCGGAGCATGGATCTGACGAGTCCGGAGTTCGAAGAGGGCGAAGGGATTCCGCGTCCGCGTACGTGTGACGGTGAGGACTCGCCGCCCGAGCTCCACTGGAGCGGCGTGCCGAGCGGTGTCGTCGAGCTCGCGTTGACCTGTGAGGATCCCGACTCGCCCGGCGGGACCTTCGTCCACTGGGTGGCGTGGGGGATCGATCCGTCGAGCGGGCGCCTCGCTGCCGATGCCGGTCCGGCGATCCGCGACGGCCGGAACGGATTCGGCTCGAGCGGTTACCGGGGCCCGTGTCCGCCAGCCGGACACGGCCCGCATCGGTATGAGTTCACGCTGTCGGCGTTGGACCAGTCGCTCGCTCTCGAACCCGGATCGACGGTCGAAGAGCTTCGCTCGGCGATCGACGGCCACGTTCGGGCAACCGCCACGCTGATGGGCACCTACGAGCGCTGACTCAGGAGGTCGCGCAGACGGCGGCGCGGCTGGAGAGGCCGATCCCGCGGCGGCCCTCACGGATCGGGTTCAGGTCGCGGCCGTTGGTGACGTAACAGAAGGACAGTCCGCTCTCGGGGTCCGCCCAGGCGATCTGACCGCCGGCGCCGTTGTGCCCGAACGTGCGGGGCGATTGCGTGTGCCCGAACCCGCGCCGGTTGGCGTTGCCGTCGTCACCGGCGACGACGACACCGAGGGCGCGGTTGGCGGTCACGCCGAGCAGCGGATCGGGGAAGTTGTTGCGCACGCGGCTCGTGGCGTCGGCGAGGACGCCGGCGTCCCAGAGCCCGTCCTCGTTGTGGAGCAGGGCCTGGTAGAAGAGCGCCACCGTGGCCGCGGTGGCGATGCCGCCCCCGCCGGGGACGCCCAGTTCACGGACGTCGGAGCGGTTGAACGACAGCAACGCGTCGTCGGTCACCTCGGTGACGGGCAGCTCGGGCACACCGAAGATCTCCTGGAGCTCCTCTGGTGACGCCGGCTCGCCGCTCAACTCGAGCTCGGCGATGCCGTCCTGGTCGCCGGGCGCGATGCCGACGACGCGAGGGAGACCGAGCGCGCCCGTCACCCGCTCGTGGACGACGACGCGGTAGTCGCGCCCGGAGATCCGCTCGATGAGCTCCGCGAGCACCCAGTGGGCCGAGGTCGGGTGGTACTCGTGCGCGGTGCCGGGCTCCCAGTTGAGCCGCCACTTCGCGAACGCCTCGAGGCGCCGGTCGCGGTCGGCCCACGCCGGCGGCCCCAGCGGCGCCCGCGGGAACCCCGACGTGTGCAGCATGACCTGCTCGACCGTGACGACTTCCTTGCCGTTGGTGGCGAACTCGGGGATGTACTCGGCCACGCGCCGGTCGACGTCGAGGCTGCCGTCGCCGATGAGCTGCCAGGCGGTGCTCGCCACGAACGCCTTCGTCGCCGAGAAGATGACGTAGCGGGTGTCCAGGCCGGCGTCACCGACGGCCTCGAACGCCGCCAGCTGCCCGTCCTTGGCCAGCGCGAACTGGCACGACGGCAACAGCCCGCTGTCGATCTCCCGCCGTGCCCGGGTGCGCAGCTCGTCGAGCCGTCCGGCGTCGATGCCGAGCGACTCCGGGTCGACCACATCGGTGACGGTCATGTCCGCACGCTAGACCTTCCCGAATCTCGGATGCCTTACGATCCACGAGGCGCCGCTGCCAGCCGCGAGTCGCCAGGAGTCCGATATGGAGATCTTCAAGGAGTTCACGTTCGAGGCCGCGCACCGCCTTCCGAACGTCCCTCCTGATCACAAGTGCGCCCGTCTCCACGGGCACTCGTTCCGGGTGCGGGTCGAGATCGACGGGCCGGTCGGCCAGGAGAGCGGTTGGGTTCGCGACTTCGCCGATGTGACGTGCGCGATGCAGCCCGTGCTCGATCGCCTGGACCACTACTACCTGAACGAGGTTCCCGGGCTCGAGAACCCGACGAGCGAGCTCATCGCCCGGTGGATCTGGGATCGGCTCGCTCCTTCTCTCCCGGAGCTGTCGCAGGTCGTCGTCCACGAGACGTGCACCTCGGGGTGCGTCTACCGGGGTGATGCATGAGCGACGGCGGCGTCGCGGTCCTGGCCAGCGGTGGTCTCGACAGCGCCGTGCTGACGGCGGAGTTCCTCGGCGAAGGCCGCGTCGTGCAGCCGATCTACGTCCGGTTCGGTCTCGCGTGGGAGGCGACCGAGGAGACGCACCTCCGGCGCTTCCTCGACACACTCACGAGCTCCGACCTCCGGTCGCTCGTCACACTCGACCTCCCGGTCGCCGACACGTACGGGTCGCATTGGAGCCTCTCCGCCGACGACGTCCCCGACGCGCACACACCCGACGAAGCCGTGTACCTCCCGGGCAGGAACGTGCTCCTCTTGGCCAAGACGTCGATCTGGTGCGCGCTCCATGAGTATCCGGTCATCGCGCTCGGCACGCTGAAGGGGAATCCCTTCGCGGACAGCAGTCGTGAGTTCTTCGACGACTTCGCATCTCTCGTCGACACGGCGGTGGATCATCGACTCGAGATCGCGACGCCGTTCTCCGACCTCAACAAGGCCCAGGTGCTCGAGCTCGGCCGGCACCTCCAACTCCAGCACACGTTCTCGTGCATCGACCCGAGCGCGGGAGTTCACTGCGGACGGTGCAACAAGTGCGCCGAGCGTCAACGCGCGTTCGCCGAGGTCTCGATCGCCGACGTCACGACCTATGCGAGTCGCTGAGGATCCCGAGGGGCATCCCGATGCGCCGCACTTACATTGCTCCGATCTCCTTCGGCCTCGGCGATCTGGTCGTCTCGCTGCCGGCGATCCAGGCGTTGGTCGCGGAGAACCAGCCCGGGGAGACGTGGCTGGTGGCGCGCGCGCCGGGTCAGGCTGAGCTGGTCGGATCGCATCGCCCGGCTCGGCGGCTGCGTGCACGAGGACGACTTCGACCCCGACCGCGCCGATGGTCGCGTCCTCGATCTGCGCGATCATCCGCTCCAGCGCGACTACTGGTGGGGGTCGCCCGAGTTCGACCGCGCGGTCGGGCCGCTCATGATCAACGAGATCCTGGGCCGCATCTGCGCAGACTTCGGGATCGACGCCGACTTCTCGCAGCCGGAGCCTTTGCTCACACGGCGCGCACGACCAGAGGTTCGTGACGCCGTCCTCTTCGTGACCGAGAGCGACGGCACGAAACGCTGGCCCCCGGAACGGTGGGCCGAACTGGCGAAGGGGATCCGAGGCGGCGGCAACGACGTGGGCATGGTCACCCGTGACGAGCCCGATGCCGAGATGTTCGGCACCGGGATCGACGCCGTCCGGGCTCCGACCCCGGGCGACACCGTCGACCTGCTCACGTCGTGTCTGCGCCGTGGTCGGCATCGACACCGGCTTGACCCACATCGCCGCCCAGCAGGGAACGCCGACCGTCGGGATCTCTCGCGACCGGCCCGTCTACTTCCGGCCGTGGCCCCACTGCCGGGCGGTCGTCGGCGATCGCTGCGACGAGACGTGTCAGTCGATCGAACGGGCCTACGCGTACAACGCCCGGGTGCGCTCGCCTGCGTCGGCGTGGGAGGAGCGGACCTGCCCGGTCGGAGCACGGTGCCTCGAGAAGATCCGTCCGACCGACGTGATCGACGCGCTCGGAGAGCTGCTGTGACCGAGCTGGACTCGTATCCCGAGAGCCGGGTGCGGAACTCGCAACCCGCCGGGATCGGGAGAGTCGCCGACCTCGGCGACGTCTGCGCGTGGAACAACCTCGGTCGAAACGTCGTGTTCGCCTCACGCACGTTCGAGCCGTGCGCGGTCTTCGACCAGACGGAGTTCCCCGACGACGACGAGCCGTCTCAATACGACCTCGACGTGCATGCGATCCTCGACGTCCCGTCCGCCGGGATCGTCGTGGTGCTGAACCACCTCGGACTGCTGCGTGCGTTCCGACGTTCGGAGATCCGGGCCCCGGGCCCCGTCAGCCGTCTCGAGCCCGTGTGGACCCGCACCTTCGCGGACGACATGGAGCGCGTCGTGGCCGTCGGGGACCGCCTCATCGGTTCGCGACCGCGGGAACAGCAGGTGGGAGGCGTCCTCGTGTCCGAGCCCGTCACCGCGACCGCCGCCGGGCCGCGGCTGGACGCGCGCGTCGCGCTGGAGACGTGGGGCATGGTCACGGCGCTCGGAGCCGTCCACACCGGCGGACAGGACTGCGTCGCCGTCGGCGGCAACGGCCGCGTCGGCCTCGCCCCGATCGACGGCGGCGCGGTCGGCGGAATGCGCTGGGAGGTCGGCGTCGACTTCGAGCCGGCTGCGATTCGTGTGGGACGACGAGCACCTCTGGGTCGCGGGCCCCGAGCTCGAGCGCCGCCGGGATCGACGACTACGACTGGGAGAAGCTGCGAGGCGGCGGGTTCGCCGCCTTGGACGTCACCGACGGGCGCACCGTCGTCCGGCGCCGCTTCGCGCACGACCTCGCGTGGGGGAACGGGGGCACCGCGGTGGTCATCGCCGCCGGGCTGGTCTGCGGGATCGGCCGGGCCGGCGAGCTCGACGTCTACGGCACTGCGGACGGCGAACCCCGGGCCCGCACCGACACCTTCGCCGCCGATTCGCTCGGCATCGCGCACGCCGCGCTCGTGGGCGACAGCATCCTCTACGGCTTCAACCGCGGCGGATACCGGCTCCACACCGTCGCCCTCTCGGCGATCGGCGCGTGAGTCGCGCTACTGCCCGTACAGCTTCAGGCTCTGATACGGCACGAAGCGCCGCGTCCCGCCGCGCACATCCTCGATGAGCCTGTCGATGGCTTCCTGGAGGTCTGCCAGCTGGCGGTGCAAGACCGGGAGACGGGCGGCATAGGCATCGGTGTCCGGTGCTTCACCGCCCGCTGCCCGTTCGGTGTGATGGATCCGGATCACGAGCACGGAGAGACGGTCGAACGCCATCGCCGGGCTCTCCGTGACGAGTGGGGCCGAGGCGGTCTGCGCGACTTCTCGGTCGATGGCGGCGTCGATCGCCTCGACGAGGTGGTGTCTCCCCGCGTTGAGCCGGTCGATCGCGCGTTTCGTGTCTGCGACGGTGGCGTCGTCCACCCCGGGCCCGCGCCCCTTGTCTTCCAGGTCCCACTGGTCGAGGTTGCTGCGTGAGCAGGTCGAGGAGGAGCCCGTCGAGGGGGCGAGCCGACCGGTGCGTCGGGTCGCCGAGCGCACGCCGGAACTCCGCCACGATGTGGTCGCTCGTCGGGAGATGATCGCCCGTTGACGCGGCTTCCCGGCTCACGATCGCTCTTGGAGGTAGCGCAGGACCGACCGCGCCGCCCGCGAGCCCTGCCCGAGCGCGGCCGCGACCCGTGCGTAGGCGCCGGAGACGACGTCACCCACGGCGAAGACCCCGGGCCGGGACGTGCGCAACTCCTGGTCGACCACGATCGCTCCCGATCGGTCCAGGTCGAGCTGGCCCGTGAACAGCGCCGTGTTCGGCGCGCGCGCGATCTTGACGACCAACCCCTGCACCGGGATCTCTTGCCGTTCGCCGCTCGACGGTCGCACGAGGACGATGCTCTCGAGCCGCTCCGCGCCCTCCGCGGCTTCGAGCTCCCACCCGGGAAGGTCCTCGATCCGTGGCTGGTCACGAAGCTGGCGACGGATGTCCCGACGCGCGCTGAGTCTCGGGGAACGGTGGATCAGCTTCACGGTCGAGCCCTGGCGAGCGAGCTCGAGCGCGTCCAGCGTCCCGCTGTCACCGCCGCCGATGACGGCGACGTCACGCCCGGCGAAGTGCGCCAGCACCGGCTCGAGCTGGTACGTGATGTCACCGCCGAATGCTCCGTCGGGGGCGGCGTCGAGGAACTGCTTGTGCGTGCCGGTGGCGATGACCAGGGCCCCGCCGGACAATCGCACGCCGTCGACGTCGATCGCACGAGCCTCCAGGTCGACGTTGCTGACACGGGTGTCGAGAGCCGGACCCGGTCGCCGAGGATCTCGGCCGACTCCAACAGCGCTCGTTGCAGCGAGTCGCCGTCGTCGAAGCGCCCGGCGGCGACGTTGCGGACCGAATGGAGGATCTCCGGCAGCTGACCGCCCAAGGTGGCGCTCGCCTCGACCAGGATCGTGTCGAGTTGGATGTCGAAGCACTCCAGCGCGCAGTTCACCCCGGCCACGCCGCCACCCACGACGACGACGTCGTGCTGCTCCTCGCTCGTCATCCGGGCAAGCGTACGGTCACCCGCGCCGGATCGCGTCGAATGGCGGCCCGAGGTACAGGATCAGGCGGTCGACCCCCAGCGCGGCGAGCTCGGCGCGCGCCGGCGAGTCGGCGTCGAGCCATGGCTCGTCGAACGCCGCGTACACGGTGACGAGAAAGCGGGTGGCATCGCGGCCGGCGCCCGCGCACGCGTCGCGGGCCGTCCCGACCAGCTCACGCAGTCGCGGATGCGCCGGCTCGAGACATTGATCCCGTCGCCGACGCGCCCGGCGAGCTCGGCCATCTTCGGACCGAAGGCGGCGATCACGACGGGTGGCGCAGGGTCCGGTCTGCAGGAACCCCGGCGCACTCCAGAGGCGCCGCATCTCCTCCACGCACGCCTCCACCTGCGCCCGGCGCACGGGATCGGCCGGGACGGTGCGCCTGATCGCCGTTTGCTCTCTCTGGAACGACACGCCGGCGCCACCACCCGCGCCGAGACCCAGCAGGAGACGCCGCCCGAGACGTCCTGCAGGGTTGCGGCCATCGTCGCGAGCAGAGCCGGATCACGGTTGGCGACGTTCAACACGAGCGGGCCGACCTTGACGTCGGGAGTCGAGACGGCGATCGCGGTCAACGTGGTCCAGCACTCGAGCACCCGAGTCGCGCCGAACACGCGCCCGTCGAGATGATCCGGCGTCCAGATGCCCGCGAACCCGGCGTCGACCGCAGCGCCGACCGCCTCGCGCACCTGCGCCCACGGTGCGTCGAACGGGTCGACGTCGGAGGTCGACGTCCAACGCGCTCAACTCTCGGGGATCGGGTGCCCGGGTTCGATGTCGCCGAGGTCGTGCATGCCGAGCTGTCGCGTGCCGGATCGCTCGCAGCGGCCGCCGTGTGGGATCGAGCACGAACGCGACGTGGTCGCCGGTGTCGACGCGCTCGACGACCGAACCGGCGAACCAGTCGCACCGGGCGAGCACGGGACAGCCGTCGGGACCCGGACGCCATTCGACGCTCTCGAGCTTGTCGACCTCGTCGCCGGTTTCGCCCCCGAAGTGGCGCGCCAGGTCCCGATCACCCTGGCGGAGCAGGTGGACGACGAGGGTCGCGGCCGACAGGGCGATGCGGTACGTCCGGTTCTCCTTCGACAGCCAGACGCCGAAACGCGGGGGATCGATGCTGCACTGCGACGCAAAACCGACCAGGCAGCCGTCGCGCTCGTCTCCCGCTGCCGTGGTCACGACGTATGCCGGACTGTCCAGATCGGCGACGATCGCCCCGAACGCTTGCGACTCCGCGCTCATCTTCGTCTACCGCGATGCGGGGAGGCTGATCTTCGCGGTCGTCCCACCGCCGGGGGTGGGCTCGAGATCGACGGCTCCGCCGTGGTCGTCGATGACCTGGCGGACGATCGCGAGGCCGAGGCCCGACCCGGGTGACGACCGCGCTGCGGGTGACCGGTAGAAGCGGTCGAAGACGTGGGGCAGGTCGGTGCCGTCGATGCCCGGACCATGGTCACGCACGGTCACGGTGCCGTTGGCCAGTCGCACCTCGACACGGCCGCCGTCGGGGCTCCACTTGCAGGCGTTGTCGAGCACGTTGACCAGCGCGCGCTCCAGCGCCTGCGGGTTCCCGCGAACGCGCGTTGGCTCGAGCTCGAGGATGTCGATCGAGACCTGAGGCGCGCGAGCGCGGACGCGCTCGACGGCCGACGTGACGATCGCATCGGCGTCGAGCTCGACGATCGCCTCGTGCGGCGCGGTGGCGTCGTGGGAGAGCTCGATGAGATCGTCCATCAGCGTCGTGACTTCCTCGGTCTGGGCGGTCATGTCGGCGACGATCTGGTTTCGCTCCGCCTCGCTCATCGCCGGGTTGTGGGTGAGCAGCTCGGCGTTCGTGCGCAAGCTCGTCAGCGGGGTACGCAGCTCGTGACTTGCGTCGGTGACCAGCCGCCGCTGTTGCTTCCGGGACGCGTCGAGGGCCGCCAGCATCCTGTTGATGCTCGCCGCCAACCGGCCGAGCTCGTCCTTTCGTCGAACGTCGATCGCGGCGCTGAGGTCCTCGGTGCTCGCCACCCGCTCGGCTGCCACCGTCAGGCGCGCGACCGGCCGAAGGATCGCGCGACCGAGCACGAGCCCGAGTCCGGCGCTGACGAGGACGCCCAACCCGCCGACGATCAGCAACGCGGTGCGGAGCTGGTCCATCGTCGACTCGAGGTCGCCGAGTGAACGAGCGAGCTGCACCGATCGGCCACCGCGACCGGGCGCGGTCGCCACGCGGAGGTGCTGTCCGTCGACCGTCGCGTCGGCCATGACGGTTTCGTGGTCTGTTCGAGCCGCGACGAGCTGCGTCTCCCGCGGGACCGGGAGGTGCACCTGTTGTCCTTCAGGTTCCTGGACGCGCCCGTCCTTCTGTACGACCTGGGCGTAGAACGTCGGGCCGGGGTTGGGGATGCGAAAGAACGGAAGCGCCGCCTCCGGCACGGGAAGGGCGGCGAGGCTCGTTGCCGTCCCTCGAAGCGAGTCGTCGAGATCCCCGCGAAGGCGGCTGTCGACGAGGAAGTACGCGATCACCGCCGCGACCACAACCGTGACCCCGACGGCCATGGCGGTCAGCATCGTGAGGCGTGTGCGCAGGCTCATGGTTCACGCAGGACGTAGCCGATACCGCGCGCCGTGTGCACCAGGCGCGGCTCGCCGTTGGCTTCGAGCTTCTTCCGCACGTAGCCGATGTACACGTCGAGCGAGTTCGTGCTCGAGGAGAATTCGTAGCCCCAGACCTGCTCGAGAATGACGTCCCGTGCGAGCACCCGCCGCGGGTGACGCAGCAGGAGCTCCATCAGGAGGAACTCGGTCGGGGTCAGGCTGATGAGCCGATCGCCGCGCCGTAGCTCGCGGGCGTCGACGTCCAGGCTCAGATCGGCGAATCGCAGGACGTCGTTGGTCGGCGTGCTCCTCCGAAGGAGCGCGCGGACCCGCGCGAGGAGCTCTTGCAGTGCGAACGGCTTCGCCAGATAGTCGTCGGCGCCGGCGTCGAGACCCGTCACCCGGTCGTCCACCCGGCCGAGCGCGGTGAGCATCAGGACGGGGGTGGAATTCCCCGCCGCCCGCAGGCGGCGGCAGACCTCGAAGCCGTCGAGGTTCGGCATCAGCACGTCGAGCACGACGGCGTCGACCGATTGGAGCGCCAGCAGCTCCAGCGCTTGGGAGCCCTCTTTCGCCACCGAGACCTCGTATCCCTCGAACGTCAGCGCCCGCTGCACCGCCTGCCGGACGGCCGGCTCGTCGTCCACCACGAGGACCCGCACGGGGCCAGTCTGACCCGTCGGGCTAAGTGATTCCTAAGCCCTTCATAAGTAAGGCGGTTCTAAGAAGTCTCCAATGGTTCCCTAAGAAAGGGACGCCTGGGCCGGAGGCGCTCCTTACCGTTCGTTGGTGGGTAGGCACCGGACCCTTCTCGTTGTTCCTGTGGTGTTCGTGCTCGCGCTTGCTGCCGCGTGCACGCCCCTCGAGGTGGGAACCCCGGCGGCACCGCGCTCGGCGGTCCCCGCCTACGTGCCGTCCGCGAAGCTCGATCCTCCCGCGTCCGGCGAGTGCAAATCCGTGCTCTTGGCCGGTGACTCGTTGATGCTCCAGGCGCGCAACGCGCTCCAGACGGTGTTCGCGGACCACGGTTACTGCGCCGACGTGCACGTGCTCGGCGTGCCCGGATCGGCTCCCGCCGGCCAGCTCGCGACATGGATGCAGGGCCGGCAGGGGCCTTGGACCGACCTCCTTCGCGACTCCCTCGACCAGCGGCACTACGACGCCGTCGTCGCATGGTTCCAGGGCAACACCGGCCAGGTCACCACCGACCAGAACATCGAGCAGTCGTACGCGATGGTCGACGTCGCAAAGGAGCACGGCGTGCCGATGTGGTGGACGCTGCCTCCCCTCGGCGCCGCCGGAGGGTGCAACTGGTCGGATCCGTACACCGTTGACGGCTACGAGCGCTACCGCACGTTCGTGTTCAACGATCTGGTGCCCAACACGGGCGTGAAGACGGTGAACGGCAACGTGCTGACGCCGCTCGTCGGCCCGAACCAGCAAGGCCCGGCCGAGTACAACGACCAGGTCCGACTCCCGAACGGCAAGGTCGAGCTCGTGCGCGACCCGGACTGTCTGCACCTCGCCGGCGGCGGTGACGAGCTGTACGCGCGCGAAGTGCTCATCGCGTTGCAAGGGCTGTGGAACCGTGACCCGCGCGCCGGCGGGCAATGGTCTTCGAGCGGGAACGGGATCTGGCCCCGGGCCGAAGCCCTCGACGATCTCGTCCCGACCGGGTTCTAACCGGTCGAGCCGTTCGCGAACCGCACGATCTGCGGCTCGAGCCACCGGGCCACCACGCCTGCGCCCTCGGGCGAGAAGTGGATGCCATCCGGACGCACGTCGTCGACGCCGTCGATCGTGTTCACGGACTGACCTCCCGGCGACATGTAGGCGTGGAGGTCGACGAGTGACACGGCGCCGGGGTGCGCTTGGGCAACGGCGGCGAGCAGCGCATTCCAGTGGTCGACGCGCGACTTCTCGAACGCGGTGCCGAGGCGGTCGGAGCGGGTCGCGAGATCGGCGGGCTCGTAGTACGGCGAGGTCAGCAGGACGAGCCGGGCGCCCGTGGACGTGAGCGTCGTGACCGCACCGTCGAGCCCGGCGAGGAGGTAGCGGTCCATCTCGGGCGTCCCCCATCGGAGCACCTGACCGTCCACTCGGCGGTCGAAGAGGTCCCACATCGCCCACAGCGCGACCACGACGTCGTCCTGCTCGCTCACGACCCGGTCGCGCCACCGCTCGAGCCAGCCGGAGCATTCCGGCGCGTCTCGGTTCCACTTGCCGGCGATCAGGAAGTCCCCCCTGATCACGCCGCAGCCGAGCACGGCTCCGTCCTGCACACTGAGGGTCGGCGATTGCATCTCGTCGAGGCCGACGCCGAGCGTGAAGCCGACCGAGTCGCCGACCAGCATCCCCTTCACCGCTCTGGGTGGGGGCGGGGGCGCGGGATGCGTCAGCGCCGGGGCCGTCCCGACCTGGGCGCCGGCGGCGGCGCCCAGCGGGTTGGGAGCGAGGTTCGCGGTCACGAGCACGACGGCCACCGCCACGCTGCCGGCCGCGGCCGGTGCGAGCGCGCGCACGCGCCATCCCGGAAGCGCGCCGCGCCGGATCGGGGACTCCACCAGGTAGTAGGAGAGCGTCGCCAGCACGAAGGTGATCGCGAGGCGGAGGGCGAGGAGGGAGGAGCCGTCGAGCCCGGTCCGCGCCGGGTCCAGGGCGACGTAGACGGGCCAATGCCACAGGTACAGCCCGTACGAGATGGTCCCGATCCAGCGCAGGGAGCGAACGGACAACAGGGCGCCGAGCGGCCCGGGTCGACGGTGGGTCACGCTCGCGATCACGACCGCGGCGAGGCAGGCCGTCGCGGCCAGGCCTCCCCGGTAGAGCGCCGGGGACGAGTCCGAAGTGGTCACCCAGCTCCACCCGAGCACGACCGCGGCGACGAGCCCGAAGGCGTGCAACACCCACGGCGTTCTCGCGCGACCGGAGTCGCGGCGGCCGGCGAGCAGCAACGCGAGCGCGGCCCCGACGAGCAGGGCCTGGGCCCGCGTGTCGGTTCCGTAGTACACGCGGGACGCGTCGGCGCCTCGTGAGAAGAGGACGACGGTGAGGATCCCCGACGCCGATGCGAGCGCGAGCGTGATCGGCACGAGGAGCCGGCGCGAGGCACGGGTGACGCGAAGCAGCCCGAGGAAGACGAGTGGCCACAGGAGGTAGAACTGCTCTTCGATCGCGAGCGACCAGACGTGACGCAGCGGGGACGGCGTCGCGAACTGGTCGAAGTACGACTGCCCGGAGACGACGAGCTGCCAGTTGGCGACGTACCCGAGCGTCCCGCCGAAGTCGCTCCGCAGGCGGTGCAGCACGTCGTCGGGCGCCCACACGGCGGCGTACAGCGCGACGAATCCGAGTACCAGGAGGAGCGCCGGAAGCAGGCGCCGGGCGCGCCGCGCCCAGAACGCCGAGAGCTTGATGCGCCCCGTCGCGCGCCACTCGCCGAACAACAGGCCCGTGATCAGGAACCCACTCAGGACGAAGAAGAGGTCGACGCCGAGGAACCCGCCGCGGGCCCAGGAGACTTCCCCGTGGTAGAGCAGGACGGCGATGACCGCGGCCGCGCGCAGGCCGTCCAATGCCGGCATGTAGCGGGTGCGCTGCTCGGTCACGCCGGACCCTCTGATGCCGCGCCCGGTCGGCGACGTGAGCGCCCTCCGCCCGAGGACGTGCCCTCCCTCACGATGCGGTCGATATTAGGCGAAAAGTCCGATTCGTGGCAATAGGCCGGCACCGGGGGGCGAAGGCCACTCGGGAAGCCCGGATGAGGTCCCAGGCGTGCGGGTATCGCTCATCGCACGACCCCGGGGTGCTACCAAGGAGGCTTCCCGGCGCAGGACCCGAAGGAGAAAGACGTGACGAAGACCGAGTTCGAGCGCGCCGTCGCCGAGGCCGCAGGCGTGGAGAAGCGCACGGCGGCGGCGGTGCTGGATGCGATGCAGGAAGTCGTGACGAGCAACGTTCGCAAGGGTGAGCCGATCACCATCCGCCCCGGCTTCATCAAGGTGAGCCGCAAGGATGTGAAGGCACGCAAGGCGCGCGAGGGCACGAATCCCTTCACCGGCGAGCCGACCACGTTCAAGGCCCGTCCGGCATCGAAGACCGCCAAGGTCACGGCGCTCAAGAAGCTGAAGGACGGCGTCGCAACGAAGCGCTGACGGGCTCGACGCCCGCCCCTCGTCTCAGTCGGGGCGGCGCAGGGCCTCCTCGCCCGCCTCGGTCAGACGGTACGCATACGTCCTGGCTCCGTCGCGAGCGAACCGGCCGGTCCGGCGTTCGACGTAGCCGCGATCGGCGAGCCGCTCGAGCACGGCACGGGTCCCGTTCGCGTCGTGCTGCATCTCGGCGCGCAGATACCGGTCGTTCTCGGCCACCTGGGCGTGCGACGCCTGTTGGAGAAGCTGGATCCGTAGGAAGCGGAGGATCGCGTCCTCGTCGCCGGAGAGCTCGTCCATGGCGGGGAACGGCGGCGGCGACTGTCTCATCGCGCTGCTGACGGTCCGCCGCTTCATGTCCACCCCCCGACCGGCGCCAGACTCCAGCATCGGACGTCCACGCGTCAATGGCCTTG
>CAWAGI010000008.1:0-76958 GCA_963781615.1 uncultured Actinomycetes bacterium
CGGCAGTTGCGACATCTGCTTTGGAAGTCATCCAAGGGCCTGTAGAGCATCAGGCTGGCCCGGTGCCGCTTGGTACGGTGTCGCTATGGTCCGCGGGGGGACCGGCGGTGGGCGAGCGGTCGCGGGCGCCGCGGCGCTCCTCGTCGTCGCCGCGGCGTGCTTCCCCGGCGGTGTCGTCGGTGCCCGTGAGCAGGGCAGGGCGGCCAGAGGCAAGGCCCACGAGTACAAGGCGGTCATCACCCGTACCGAGGGCGGCGTGCCCCACATCACCGGTGACACCTACGCCGACGTCACGTTCGGCCAAGGATGGGCGAGCGGCGAGGACCGCAGCTGCGACCTCGCCGACCAGGTCCTCAAGATCCGGGGCGAGCGCGCCCGCTGGTTCGGACCGGGCGAGGGCAACAAGAACATCGACTCCGACATCGCCTGGAAGGTCATCGGCATCTTCGATCGGGCGTCGAAGGACTTCGAGCGCGCGTCGCGCCGCACGGTCGAGTCGTTCGACGCTTTCGCTGCTGGCTGGAACGCGCACCTCGACGACGTCGGCATCGCGGGTCTGAGCGGGTGGTGCGCGGGCGCGCCTTGGGTGCGCCCGATCGAGCCGGCGGAGGTGTACGCCTACGCGCGTTCGGTCGCGCTGAGCGCCAGCAGCGGGGCGGTCGTCAACTACATCGCCAACGCCCAGCCGCCGACCGACGTCTCCGCCACGCCCGCACCCGCCGCCGCTCTGAGCGCCCCGAAGATGGCCTCCAACGGCTGGGCCATCGGCGCCGACCGCTCGGCCGACGGCGGCGGCCTGCTGCTGGCCAACCCGCACTTCCCGTGGGAGGGGGAGCGCCGGTTCTGGGAGGCTCACCTCACGGTCCCGGGCGAGCTCGACATCTACGGCGCCCAGCTTTCCGGTCTGCCGGGCATCGGCATCGGCTTCACCGACGAGTTCGGCTGGACCCATACGGTGTCGGCGGGCAACCGCTTCACCGCCTACCGCCTCAGGCTGGTGCCCGGCTCGCCCACCACCTACATGTACGGCGACGAGCAGCGCCCGATGAGGGCCACCGACGTCACCGTCGACGTGCTCCAGCCCGACGGCACGGTCGCGCCCGTCACCCGCACGATGTATTCGAGCCACTACGGCCCGATGCTCGACTTCCCCGGCGTGGGCTGGACCGCCGAGACCGCGATCACCTACCGCGACGCCAACATCAACAACGACGAGTTCGCCGATCAGTACTTCGGTATGGACAGCGCCGACGACTTCGACGAGTTCGTTGCCGTGCACAAGAAGTACCAGGGCGTGCCGCTGTTCAACACCATCGCGGTGTCGAAGGACGGGCGCGCCTGGTACGCCGACACGTCGGCCACGCCCAACCTGTCCGACAAGGCGATTGCGGCCTACGAGGCGTCGATCAAGACCGACGGCATCGTGGCGCTGGCGGCCGACTCGGGGGCGGTGCTCCTCGACGGGTCCGACCCGATGTTCGAGTGGGTCGAGGAGAAGGGTGCCCGCGACCCCGGACTGGTGCCGTACCGCGACATGCCCAAGATCGAGCGCGGCGACTACGTGTTCAACGCCAACGACTCGTTCTGGGTGCCGCACGCGAAGAAGTTGCTCGCCGGCGACTACTCGCCGCTGCACGGCCGCCAGGAGACCGCCCGCTCACCGCGCACGCGGGAGAACGCCGCCGTGCTCGGCGACACGTCCGCCACTGGGCCGTCGGGCAAGGACGGCAAGTTCACGCTCAACGAGCTCGCCCATGCCGCTCTCCAGAACCGGGGCTACACGTCGCGCGAGCTGCTCGACGACGTCGTTGCCCGCTGCCAGGGGGTCACCACCGGCGACGGGCGGTCGGCGAGCACGGTTGACATCGCGCCCGCCTGCGCAGTCCTCGCGGCGTGGGACGGCGTCTACGACCTCGACCGCGCCGGTCCGGTCGTGTGGCGGCAGATGATGTCGCAGCTCGACGCGCCCGAGCTGCGCGAGCAGGGGCGGTTGTGGGCCGAGCCGTTCGACCCCGAGCACCCGGTCGACACGCCGAGCGGCTTTGCGCCGGCACCCCCCGACGGGCCCGATCCGATCCTCCAGTTCCTGGCGGGAGCCGTGCAGACCCTCCAGGCGGCCGGTCTCCCCGTCGACGTCACGCTCGGCGACGCCCAGTTCGCCCTGCGCAACGGCACCAAGGTCCCGATCCACGGCGGCAACGCCTTCGACGGCACGACCAACGTCGTGGGCTTCGGCACGCCGGGTTCGATCCTCGATCCCGCGTTCGACGACATCAAGCGCCAGCCCGTCGCGCCGAACTCCCAACTGGCGCACGTGGGCTCCGACACCGGGTACCTGGTCAACAACGGCACGTCGTTCTTGATGGCGCTGGCGTTCACCGACAACGGGCCCCGGGCGCGAGTCTTCCTCGACTACTCGAACACCGAGGACCGCACCGACCCCAACTACCTCGAGGCCACCCAGCGCTTCTCGGCCAAGAACTGGCGCACGGTCGCCTGGACCGACGCCCGAATCGATGCGCAGAAGGTCGACACGAAAACCATCCGGGGCTGATACACATCGCCGGTTCGGTGCGCGCCAAGCGCCGAGAGAACGGCGTCATTCTGTGCGCCTCACGAGCTGAATATGGGCGAATCGCAGCCGGTTCGTGCGAGTGTCGGCCGGCAAGGGTTGCGGAGCGGGGAAGCCCTTCCTAGCGGGTTGCGTTCACCGCGTTCGCTTGGGCGCCATCGCCTTCTTACGAGTCGCGGCCGTCCTTTTCGCAGCGCGCTTCTTCGTGCCGCGCACGGTCGCCGTAGCCTTCTTCTTCGTTCCCGCGGCGCGCCTGCGCGTCCCGCTGGCCTTCTTTCTCGTCGCGGCGGCTGTCTTCTTCGTGGCCGCAGCAGCCTTCGTTCCCACGGCCGTCCGCTTCCTCGCCGCCTTCACGGACGCGGGGCCGAACGGGATGATGCGCTGGATCTCGGCGCCTGAGAGGTACACGGTGAACGGGTGGCCCGTGAGACTGAGCCGAGCACGGCCGCTACACGCAGGTCTTATGACCGTATCGCTGCTCGCTATATGGAGCGCTTTGAGCACGAGCTTGATGGCAAGCCATTCGACCGCGAGTTCCTCGACAACGTCGCCGCTGCGAACCGACGGAACGGCTGGCTCGTCGATCTGGGTGGGGGTCCGGGCCAGGTCGGTGCGTATCTCGGCGTCAAAGGCCTGCGCATCCTGAACGTGGACCTTTCCCTCGAGATGCTTCGTGTGGCGGCCAACCTCCTGGGCGAGAGTGCTCGACTCCAGGCCGACATGCGGGCTTTGCCGTTCGCCGACAATTCCGTCCCCGGCGCCATCGCCTTCTACTCGCTCATCCACATCCCGCCCACGGAGCTGGACGGCACCCTCGCTGAGTTAGGACGAGTGGTCGCCGCTGAAGGGCACCTGGCCGTGACGTTCCACGTCACACCGCCTGCCGAGGCGGATCATGGAGCCGCAGTCGGCGACGCCGCGCTCCACATCGACGAGATGTTGTCCGAGCCGGTCGACCTCGACTTCTACTTCTATGAGAGCGAGCGGATGGCGGCCGGACTCGAAGCCGCAGGCTTCGAGATTCTCCAATGCACCGTGCGAGATCCGTACCGGCCCGAGGTGGAGGCACAAACGCGGCGGGCATACGTCCTCGCTCTGAAGTCGCCCTAGACGGAGGTCCCGCGGAGCCGGGTACCTGTGGTGAAGCCGACGAGTCGCCGCAGCGCTTCGAGGCGGCGGCAAGACCATCTTTCCGACGGACGGCGGGGCACGCCCTTTCGACCTCGTGTCCGCCTCACTCCACGGCGGGGACGGACGTGCAGATCTGCCGGTACCAGCGGACGCGCTCAAGTGACCCGACGTGTCAGAACCGTCGACAACCGCCGGAGGTCGTCAGCGGGCCTGGAACTTGAGCTCCGTTGCCACCTCCGAGGTGTAGTTGGCCGCCACGATCTCCAGGCCGATCGGCTTCCCGGCCACGACCTTGGCGATCGTCGATGCCCGCGGCGGGTTGCGGTCCTTCGCCGTTCTCCCGTACTTGTAGTCGCCGGCGAGCCCGTCGAACTCGAGTGTGCCGACCTGCTTCAGCGCTTTCTGGATCCCGGCCCTGCTGAGATCGCCGTTCTTCACGGCCTGCTCGAGGACTTGGTCCATTGCCGACGCCTCGACGTATCCGGCTCCGAAGTAGTGGTCCGGTTTCTGGTCCGGCGCGTATTGCTGCTGCTCGTCGATGAGCCGCTTCATACCCGGGACGCTCGTGTCACCCCACGCCGGGCCCTCTACGACCAGCAGGAAGTGCTGTGCGAAGAAGCTCCCGTTGTTCGGGTCGTTCTCGAACCCGGACAGCCAGCTCGGGAGCAGGCCGATGAGCTGCGGCGAGAAGTTCCGGCCGATCATCTTCGTGGCGATCGAGGCGGTGTCGTTCGGTACCGACACCAGGACCACCGCGTCGCACTTCGCGTCGGCGAGCTCACCCACCTGGGCGCTCACGTCCGACGTCGTCGCGAACCGCACGGCCTTGGCCACCTTGAACTTCAGCGTCTTGGAGGCCTGCGACAGCCCGTCGAGGCCGGCGGCCCCGTACTCGTCGTCCTGAGCCATCGCGCAGATCTTCTTTCCCTGGCCGCCGTTCTTCAGGTAGTAGTCGACGCCGTTGGCCGCCTCGACCTGGTACGGCGCGCCGAGCGGCACGAGGTTCTTCTCCCGTATCCACGCTGAGTCCAGCGTGGCCGGCGCGGCGACCTGCTGCTCCTGCTTCAGCCTGGGAAGGATCGACTTCGTGATCTGGGTACCAAGGATCTGCTGGAACGCGACGACGTCATCCTTGATCTTGTCGTAGGCCTGCAACGCGCTCTCGACCTGGTACTGGCTGTCCTCGACGAGGAGCTCGACCTTGTACTTGCCGGTCACGCCGCCCCTGGAGTTCTTGGCGTCCCAGTACACCCGGTTGCCTTCCGTGAGCGGCTTGCCGATCACGCTGGCGAGCCCGCTGGTGGGCGTGATCACTCCCAGCTTGATGGTCGTGCCGTCGAAGCCGGGAACGTCAGGCGGTGTCTTCCCCGAGTGGACGCCACCGGCGAACGCGTGCTGGCTCGTGGCGCCGAAGGCCAGGCCCACGGCGACCAGCGCTCCGAGGAGCCGCCCGAGCTTCTTCCCCCGCATCGTCGTCACCTTCGGCCCTCCGTTGGCCGACCGGTACCACAACAGCCGGACCTTGCGACGGCGTCAAGATTGTCCGCTCGACGGGGGAGCTGACGCCATCGCGCCCTCATCTCGGGGTGGGGTTTCGACTGCAGCTTGTCCGGCCGCGGGTTCGTCTGCAGACAGACGAACGGCTTACCGGTGCCTGTGTCGCCGATCCTCATAGCATCGAGAAACGGTGAACAGAGTCCAGCACCCGGTCTTCGCTCGCGTCTACCAACGCTTCAGTCACGTTGCCGAAGCGAAGGGCGCGAGCGACTACCGGGGTCGACTGCTCGCCGGCTTGCACGGCCGGGTGATCGAAGTCGGAGCGGGCAACGGTCTGAACTTCTCGCACTATCCGAGCACGGTGACCGAGGTGGTCGCAATCGAACCCGAGTCCTTCCTGCGCGCCCGAGCTGGAGAAGCGGCTCGCTCGGTCTCGATTCCGATCACGATCCTCGATGGAACGGCTGACGCTCTTCCTGTCCCAGACGCGATGTTCGACGCCGGTATCGCGTCGCTCGTGCTGTGTTCGGTTCCGGATCAGTCAACGGCGCTCGCGGAACTCCGCCGCGTGATCAGCCCAAGTGGTGAACTGCGCTTCTTCGAGCACGTCGTGTCGAACCGTCCCGGACCAGCCCGCGTGCAACGCCTCGCGGATCGCACGATCCGCCCGTTCCTCTCTGGCGGCTGTCACGCCGGACGCGACACGCTCGCCGCGATCGAGGCAGCCGGTTTCGTCATCGAGACGACCGAGCGCTTCAGCTTCCGACCGAATCCAATCGATGTCACATCCCCCCACATCCTCGGAACCGCGCGACGCCCTTGACGTCAAGGGTTACTCGGCTGCTTGCCATGCGCACAGATCGCCGGTGAGAGGCGCGCAGCCCGCCGGCTGGCGGGGTAATGCGGGGCGGAACGAGAGGCCGCGGTTACTTCTCCGACGCGCAGGGATAGCCGGCGGCGACGCCGACCTCGGGCGGTACGAAGCCGAGGTCCAGGAGCGGTGTGGCGTCGCCGTGGGCGGCGAAGAACTCCGCGGCCGCTTGGCGTAGCTGTGCGGGGTCGACCTTCTTCTCGAGCTGCTCCACGAGCTTGGCTCGGACCGCCGTCCCGTCGGGGGCGTCCGGACCGAGCAGCGCGTCCGGTGCAGCGTCGGCGAGCCGCTTGATGTCGCGGTCCCCGAGGCCGAGGGCGCGCAGGCTGGCCACCCCTTGCGCGGGCGCGGTCGAGGATCGGCATGGCCCGTTCGACCAGCTCCTGCGGGGCGGCGTCGACATACGGGCCGATGTCCTGGGCGAGCGCCGGGGCGTACGCCAAGTCGGTGAGGCCGGGATCGTCGGGGTCGGCCTGGAGAACGGCGACGGCCCACGCGCTGAGGCTCAGCTTCGCTGATCGCAGCACACGGCAGAAGCGCACCGGGTCGCCCCCGGTCAGCGTCGTGATCACGCTCGCCTCGGGCAGCGGCGTCACTTGCCCGACGTCGGGCGAGCCCGGGGCCGGCATCGCGTCGGGCGGAGGCTCGGCGGGGATCTGCGCTTCGTTGGCCTTGGCGCGCTCCTCCTTCAGGTGCTCGTCGTTGATGTCCTGCACGGTGGAGAAGAGGTCTCCGCGTTCGGCGAACTGCACTTGGACGATGTTGGGGGCGAGGCCTCGTTCGCGGAGGCACTGCTGGATGCGCTGGTCGAGGACTTCGCGCGAGTTCACGGTCGCCTCCACCGCCGGATTGGGCGGCGACAGCGTGACCCAGTGGTTGATGAGGAACAGCTGGGCGTCGGGACGTCCCCGGTTCGGCGCGCAGTCGAACTGCGCCTTGTCGGTGAACGAGAACGGGGTCTCCTGGAACCAGTCGTACATGTTGTGGTACCAGGGCGGCCCGCCGGGGTCGCCGCGCTCGGCGAACACCAACAGCGTTCGTCCGCTGTCGATCAGCGTCCGGAGCGTCGGGAGCGGCTCGCCGTGTCGCAGGGTGGCAACACGATCGCCGAGCCCGGCCGCGTCGATCACCGCGGCCGTGTCGGCCGGGCTCGTGAAGTCATGGATGGTGAGCATCAGCACGTCGTCGGGGTGGCTGTCGAGGAAGTCCTTGATCTCACCGAGCCCCTTTTCGAGCTCGATCGCACCCGTCTCACAGTTGCTGTGGCACATGTAGATGCCGCGCTCGGCGTCGGCGTCCTTGGGTGCTGCGGCCGCGAGTTGCGCCGCCCGCTTCGCCGCTGTCCCATCCTCTTCGCTGTGCCCGCTCCGGGCCACCACCTCGGCTGCCCTGTCGGTGAGGACGATCGGCGTGTCTTCGCCCGGGATGCGCGCCGCGGACGGGACCCCGTAGTGGGTGTCGATGTTCACCGCGCGCACGCCGGCGTTCAGCTGATCCGTGATGGTCCCGGTCTGTTGGGCGAACAGGAAGCCCGGGTAGTCGGGGGACGCAAACCCGTGGTGCACACCCGGAAACGTCACCTGGTCGAGCCTGAGATCGCACAGTGAGTTGTCGCGGTTGCAGAGTTGCTCGTCGCTCGCCTCGGCGGCCTTCGTGGCACCTCGCGTCGTCAGCACGAAGCCGGCCGTGACCAGACCGCCGATCACCACGATCGCGCCCCCGACGGCGACAAGGCGCGGCCAGAGGGCGCGGCGCTGTGCCCGCGTCGCGGTGATCGCGCGGACGAGGCGGAGGATCTCGGTGACGGCGAGGTAGCCGACCCAGAGCGCAGCGGCGCGGATGAGGAGCTCGAGGTTGCCGAGCGGCTCCTGGATGAAGACGAGGCTGATGAACAACCCCAGGACACCGAGCACGATCGTGCCGCCCGTGGTCTGCCGGCGCCGCTCGACCCAGCCGCGCGTCCGGTTCCAGACCTCGGTGGGGGTGTAACGGCGCTCGGTGCTGGTGGCGGCGGCCGCGACGACGAGTCCGTAGGCCGCGATCCACAGACCGATGAGGCGCAGGTCGCCGGTGGCCTCGCGCAGCGCGCCCTTGATGGCATCGGCGAGTCGGGCGTCCTCGATCTGGCGACCCACGAGCCAGGTCGCGACGAACAGGAGCGCCACGATGAACAGGCCGCCGATCAGCGCCGCGATGCCGAGGCGGCGAACCGCCCGCCGTCGATCCTCGGCGAGCACGATGCTGCCGATGGCCGAAGCCAGCCCGACGACGAGGGCCGCCGCGGCAACCTGGCCGATGGTGCCCTCGGCGGTCCAGAGGCCGAAGTCGTCGATCTTGCTGGTGACGTCGCTCAGGCTGTTGTCCAGACCACTCGCACCCGGCGCGGTCCCACCCCCTCCGGCGCCGGCCTGGAGGCTGCTCGTGATGAGAGAGAAGGAGGCGCCGAGGTCGAGGCCGTTCCGGCCTCCGCCGTCCCCCTGCTCGATGACCGCCTCGTGGGTCCTGCGAACCGCGTTGCGGAAGATCGACTTGAACGTGTCGGTGTCGATCAGGCCTTCGACCGCAAGCTCGAACGCAGGCCGGAATTCGGTCGCCTGCTGGTTCCCGGCTTGGATGAGCTGCGCCGTCAACCGGCGCGCGAGCTCCGTCCGCACGGCCTGCGAGTTGAGCGGCTCGACCGCCCGCTCACTGAACGATTCGCTGTCGTAGAGCGTCGAGTGAGCCCAGGTCGCGAGGACGCCCACCGGGAACAGAACGCCTGCGACCACGAGCAGCACGACGCTCGCCACCCGCCGCATACGACCGCAACCGTAATGGGCCATCCGCGTGAGCCCGCCGCGAGGACCTCGCGTACTTCGACCGGCGACCATCCGTCGATGCTGCGAGCGCCGATGACAAGCTTTTGAGAATCCATGCGGAAGAAGGAGCCGGATGAGTCTCGGCTATTACGAGGACTGGTCCAAGGCCGTGCTCGGGCGAAGAAGGCGCGTCCGGGCGCGGGACTGGAAGGCCCCGCGTCGGTTGATGGATCGGACTGACAAGAAGCTGGGGGCGTGCAAGGCCTGGATTCTCGGAGGGTCAGCCGGCAACTCGGCCGATGAGCCGTGCATTGTGTTTCTGACGAATCGTGCGCTCTATGTCGATGTGTGGCCCTATGAGGGGGGAACACCCGGAATGATCGTTGCGCCGTTCCACAGGATCGCAAGGTTCGGAATCGAGCGGAACGACGGTGGTGGCACTCGCCTCGTCTTCATCCTCGACACGAAGGGTAATCAGAACCCAGCCGAGCTGCGGAGCATTGCCGTCGATCTTCCGCGAGACCGACATGGCGCTGCCTTCGGACAATTGGTCGTCGAGACAGTCGGCGCGCGTGCGTGCACTTCCCGATTCGGCCGCGTGTGACGGCCCGGTAGTCAAGCCGTCGGCTGCTGCGGCCGGCCCGGGGATGACCGGGAGCTCGGTGAGGCCACGGAGGACGAGCCCGTCGCCGTGACCCCAGTGCAGCTCCTCGTCGGGGACGGCGAGTCGGAGCTGCGGGAAGCGGAGGAGCAACGAACGCAGCGCGAGCTGGCCTTCCATGCGCGCCAGTGCGGCGCCGAGGCAGAAGTGGATGCCGTGCCCGAACGCGATGTGGTGCGAGTTGCCGCGGTCGAGGTCGAGTGTCTCCGAGTCGATGGCACAGTCGGCATCCCGGTTGGATGCCGCCAAGCAGATGATGACCTGCGCACCGGCCGGGATCGTCACCCCCGCGATCTCCACCGGCTCCGTCGCGTAGCGGAACGTCGAGTGAGGAACGGGCGAGTCGTACCGGAGCAGTTCCTCGACTGCCGGCGCGATCTCGTCCGGGTTCGCCCGCAGTGCCGCGAGCTGGTCGGGATGTCGGAGCAACGCGACGACGCTGTTGCCGATCAGGCTCGTGGTCGTGTCGTGCCCGGCGATGATCAGCTGGAGGATCGTCGAGAGCAACTCGCGCTGGTCGAGGCAGTCGGTGCCGTCACGCGTGTTGATGAGCGCGCTCACGAGGTCGTCCCCGGGGTCGGCCTGCTTGCTCTCGACGAGCTGGGTCAGCGATCGGACGACGGCGTCGGACCCCGCCTTCGCCCGCTCGTACTCGGCCGGAGTCGAAGTCGGCATCGACAGGGCGCCGAGCGCCGCGTCCGAACGGCGCTCGCTCGGGCTCGGGCACGCCGAGCAGCTCGCAGATGACCGTGAACGGCAACGGAAACGCGAACGAGGCGACGAGGTCGACACGCGCGTCCGGTCCTTGTGCCGCGATGGCGTCGAGAAGATCGTCAATGATGGATTGGACGTGCGGCCGTAGCGCCTCGATCCGACGCACCGAGAACGCCGCCGACACGAGGCGCCGCAGCCGCGTGTGGTCGGGCGGGTCGACGACAAGCATGTGCCGGGCGAAGTCCGGCCCGGGAAGGCCCTCCGCCACGGTCTCCGAGCTCGACGCCAGCGCCGCCTGCATGTCTTTGGACAGCCGCGGGTCGTTCAGCAGCGCCTTGGCCTCGTCGTGGCGCGCCACGAGCCAGGCGTCGTGCCCGTCGACGAGCGTCACCTCATGCACTGCACCGAGCTCGCGGACCTCGGCGAACAGCGGGTACGGGTCGTCCTGGTCGTACGACCCCCACGCCTCGAACGCCTGCTCCGGAGACTGCACGACTTCAGACGTCTCTCGTCGCGTCCGCACTGCCCACCGCGCCACAATACCGGCGAGCGTGAGTTCGCAACTATGGTCACGGACCAGCCTTGAGCAGGTGCGGCATCGCGCTTTGGCTCCATTGCGTTTTGTCCCAAAGGAGTAACCCATGGCAGATTTTCCGCCGCTCACCCATGTGGCGGTCACCGTGCGAGATCTCTCGGTCAGCGTGCCCTGGTACGAAGCGCTGTTCGGTTCGAAACCGGTCCTCGACGAGGACACCGACCCCGATTTCCATCACACCGTGTACATGATCGGAAACGGCACGCTGTTCGGTGTGCACCAGCACGGGACGCCGGCGCCCGACGAGACGTTCAGCGAGTTCCGGGCCGGCCTCGACCACGTCAGCTTCGGTTGCGCCGACCACGCCGAGCTCGAGACCTGGGCACGCCGGCTCGACGAGCTCGGCATCGAGCACGGTGGCATCAAGGATGCGAGATACGGCTCGGGCGTGAGCTTCCGCGATCCCGACGGCATCGCGCTCGAGTTCTTCTGTCCTCCCAGCTGACGGCCGGCGCTGCCGCGGCGCGCTTCCCGACGCCTCACGCAAACCGCACTGACGCGATTCTCACGTGACTTCGACAAGGCTCGGCCGGGCCACGACGGGGAGCGAGGCTCGAGCCGAGCTCTTTCGCGAGGCCATCACCATGGTCTTGTACGTGTCGGTCGTCGAGGTCGCCGAGCTCGCGGCGCTCCCCGAGAGCCACTTCGCGCACGGCCGGGTCACGGGCGCGGTCGAGGGACAGCTCTTGGCGATCTTGTGGGGCACCGCCGTCGGGCTCGCGCTCGCCCACTGGTTCGCGTTCCAGTTCGCTGCGCCCCTCTTTCGCGGGGAACGGCCTACCCGCCACGCCGCTCTCATCGGCCTCGTCCAGGTGGGCGGCGCCATGTTCGTCGCCGCCGTCTCGAGCGTGCCCGTGCTCGTGCTCTCAGACGTGCGTGCTCAAGAGACCACGGGCGACGTACCCGCACTGCTGATCGGCATCGTCGCGTATGTCGTCGCCCGGATCGCGGGACGCCCGCGCGTCATCTCGTGCCTCTACGGCATCACCGCTCTGGCTCTCGGCGTTCTCATCGCCCTCGTCAAGAGCATCCTCGCGGCGCACTGAACGGGTCCCGAGACTCACGCCGCTGGCCGCGATGCGGTGATCCGGAACGTCGGATGGTCGGCCGGGTCGGGGAGTGCATCGAGTACCGAGCCGACCGTGGGCATCTTGCCGTAGCGATCACGGTAAGCATCGAGCAACTCGCCGCGCTCGGCGACGGGCACATCTGCGACTTCGATCTCCTCCACGTCGCCGCGCCGGGCGAGGCGGGCCGTGTGTGAGGCCTCCAGGTTGCGGGCCCAGTCGCTCGCGCCCCGGTAGGAGATGAGATAGCGCTCGCCGCCGTGGTCGAGGACGGCGACGGGCGTCGTGTGCCACCGTCCGCTGCGGCGGCCGCGCACCGACAGCTTCAAGACCAGCGACGGCCGGAAGAGCACCGACATGCGGTTGCCCACGAGGCGTTGCATGAACGGCGGCTTGATGTAGCGAGTCGTGTTCACAGGGCTCCCTTCTCGACGGGCGGTCGTGACTGATGTACCCGAACCGGTCGCCGGCGACGCCGGGAATCGCCGCCTGAATCATCCGCTCCGGGCGATGCGCTCCGGGCCCGATGCGGCCACGCTGGGTGCCGCTTCGCATCCCGGCTGCCGGAGGCCGGGAGGAGAGAGGTTCCCCGTGGCTCTGCACCGCAAGCTCGTCGAAGACCTCACGCCCTTGGTCCTGGGCCCGATGTACGCCCGTCCGGGTGAGGCGGTGCGGGCACCACGCCACCGCATCCCGGATCTCGAGCTCGCTCCCGACACCGGCGTATCAGTTCGTGCGGGACGAGCTGATGCTCGACGGCAACGCCCGACTCAATCTCGCCACGTTCGTGACCACGTGGATGGAGCCCCAGGCCACGCAGCTCATGGCCGACACGTTCGACAAGAACATGATCGACAAGGACGAGTATCCGCGCACCGCGGAGCTCGAGCAGCGATGCGTGAACATGCTGAGCCGCCTGTGGAACTCGCCCGACGAAGAGGAAGCCACGGGGACGTCGACGACGGGATCGAGCGAGGCCGCGATGCTCGGCGGGATGGCCCTGAAGTGGCGCTGGCGCGAGCGTCGTCGAAAGGCCGGCAAGCCGACCGACGCCCCGAACATGGTGATGGGCGCGAACGTCCAGATCTGTTGGGAGAAGTTCTGTCGCTACTGGGACGTCGAGGCTCGCCTCGTCCCGATGGAGGGGGACACCTATCACCTCACTGCTGCCCAAGCGGCGGAGCACTGCGACGAGAACACGATCGCCGTGGTCGCCGTCCTGGGATCGACGTTCGACGGTTCGTACGAGCCCGTCGCCGACATCTGCGCCGCGCTCGACAAGCTCCAGGCCGACACCGGTCTCGACGTGCCCGTCCATGTCGACGGCGCCTCCGGCGGGTTCATCGCACCCTTCATCGATCCCGACATCGTGTGGGACTTCCGTCTTCCCCGCGTGCAGTCGATCAACGCCTCGGGCCACAAGTACGGGCTCGTCTACCCGGGTGTCGGGTGGATCATCTGGCGGGACCCGGACGCGTTACCCGACGACCTCGTCTTCGACGTCAACTACCTCGGCGGGAACATGCCCACGTTCGCGCTGAACTTCTCCCGACCCGGCAATCAGGTCGCGGCGCAGTACTTCAACTTCCTGCGTCTCGGGATGGACGGCTACCGGCAGGTGCAACAGACGTGCCGTGACGTCGCCCGCTACACCGCCGACGCCATCGGCGAGCTCGGGCCCTTCGAGCTCATCACCGACGGGAGCGAGCTGCCCGTGTTCGCGTTCTCGCTCAAGAATCCGGGCGGGCCGTACACCGTGTTCGACGTGTCCGAGCGCCTCCGGGAGAACGGCTGGCTCGTCCCGGCGTACACGTTCCCGGAGAACCGCCAGGATCTGGCCGCGCTCCGGGTCGTGATCCGGAACGGGATGTCACGCGACCTCGCCGACCTCCTGATCGCCGACCTCAAGACGCACATGGCGCGCCTCGACCAGCTCCAGGCGCCGCTGCCGCAGCCCACCCACGAGAGCTTCCACCACTGAGGAGTGGTCATCCTCGGACGCGCTCGCTCTCGCAGTCTCTGAGCGCGAGGATCGGCGCTTCGTCGATGCGCCCGACCGTCGAAGGGGATGCACACCGCCATGACCGTCACGCCACCAGCCTCCATCTCCCCGGCCCAGGGGAAGCTCGGTGTCCTGTGCGTCGGGCTGGGCGCGGTGACGAGCACGCTCATCGCCGGCGTCGAGCTCGCCCGGCGCGGGATGGGCGAGCCGATCGGCTCGCTGACGCAGCTGGGCCAGATCCGGCTCGGCACCCGAACCGAGAACCGCGTGCCGCGGATCCGCGACTTCGTGCCGCTGGCGGACCTCGACGATCTCGTGTTCGGCGCCTGGGACGTCTTCCCCGACGACGCCTACGTCTCAGCCTCCAAAGCCGGGGTGCTCGACGCCGGCCGGCACCTCGAGGCGATCGGCGCCGAGCTCCGAGCAGTGCGTCCGATGCTCGCCGCGTTCGACCACGCGTACGTCAAGCGCCTGGACGGCCCCAACGTCAAGGGCACGATCAGCAAGCGGGAGATGCTCGAAGGCATCCGCGCCGACATCGAGAGCTTCAGGAGCGAGCACCTCCTCGACCGGCTGGTCATGATCTGGTGCGCGTCCACCGAGATCTACATCGAGCCCGGACCCGCGCACGCCGACCTCGAGCGCTTCGAGAAGGCCATCGACGCCGACGATTCCCAGATCGCCCCGTCGATGCTCTACGCGTACGCCGCCCTCCAGGAGGGAATCCCGTTCGCCAACGGCGCACCCAACCTGACCGTGGACGTCCCGGCGCTGCGTCAATACGCCACCGAGCACGGCGTGCCCATCGCCGGGAAGGACTTCAAGACCGGCCAGACGTTGATCAAGACCGTCATCGCGCCGATGCTCAAAGCGCGGATGCTGGGATTGTCGGGCTGGTACTCCACCAACATCCTCGGCAACCGCGACGGCGAGGTCCTCGACGACCCCGAGAGCTTCCATACGAAGGAGGAGTCGAAGCTCGGGGTGCTCGAGGAGGTGCTCGACCCGGACCGGTACCCGCAGCTCTACGGCGACGTGTACCACAAGGTCCGGATCAACTATTACCCGCCGCGCGGCGACAACAAGGAGGGGTGGGACAACGTCGATTTGTTCGGATGGCTCGGCTATCCGATGCAGCTCAAGATCGATTTCATGTGCCGCGACTCCATCCTGGCCGCTCCGCTCGCACTCGACGTGTGCCTGTTCATGGATCTGGCGCACCGGGCCGGGCTCGGCGGCATCCAGGAGTGGCTCAGCTTCTACTTCAAGTCCCCGCAGGTCGCGCCCGGGCTCTATCCCGAGCACGACCTGTTCATCCAGCAGACCAAGCTCCGCAACACGCTCCGCTGGATGATGGGCGAGGAGCAGATCACGCACCTCGGGATGGACTACTACCTGGACGAATGACCCGGCCTTCGTAGTCCGCCCGCAGCGAGATCGAACACGTCGACGAGTGGGACCGACCACGCCGTCCTTTCGGACCGGCAGCGGCCGACGTAGCCTGCGGTTGTGGACACCGCGGAGCAACTACGCGAGGTTCGATCGAAGATCGACATCGCGCTCGAGGCGGTCCGTGCCGATCAACAGGCGTCGCCGGTTCTCGTCGCCGTGGTCGGTGAGTTCGCGGCCAAGGGTGCGAAGGCAGCAGCGGCCGACGACGAGCGCGGCGCCGTCATCGAGCTCGAGCAGGCCGGTGACAGCGCCAAAGCGGCGGCCGAGGCGGACGCCGGTGCCGCCGACGGCACTCGCCAGGCGGTGCTCGATGCCCACCTGGCGATCTGCATCGCCAAGTCGAAGCTCTGAGTCGTCCTTCTCGAACTTCGAGCTCGCAGCCCGGGCGATGGCGGCGCCTCGATCCGCTCGGTCGGTCAATTCCTTCATCACGACAAGCTGAGGTCAGCTCGGAGGCGTCGACGAGGCGGGGATCGGACGCGGGAGGCGGGGGATCCGGTCGTGTTGGACCTCTCCCGCCTCCCATACTTCCGGAGCGTCCCTAAGGCGGAGATTGTGGGACGGGCTGGGGAAGTTATCCACAGTCTGCTCCCACCACGGACAGTGGTCAATGGGCAACCTGGGCTCGGTGTCTCAGCGACCGCCCCGGCCGCCGCCACCGCCACCCCCGCCGCCACCGCCGGCCCCACCGCCGCGGGTCGGTCGCCGCCGCGGTCGCGCGGGTTGGGCCCCGGTGCGGGCGCGGGCGGCGGTGGGCCCGTGTCGGGCGGCGCCGGCGGTGGGACGTACGTCGTGCGGCCGGCGACCGGGTCGACGAACTTGCCCGGCGCGGCGCAGGCCGGTCCCGGCGCCGGGAAGGGAGCGTCGGCGGTGCCGCGGAGCGCGGGGACCATGAAGCCGCGCCAGATGCCGTTCGGGACGCCGGCGCCGAACCCGGCGCCGGGGACGTCCTGGTCGGGCATGCCGTGCCACACGTCGGTCACGAGGTTGGGCGTCCCACCGAGGAACGCCGAGCTGACCTTGCGGTCGTTCGTGCCGGTCTTGCCGAACGCGTCATGTCCCGGGATCCCCTTGCCCGACGCGGTCCCACTGGGGTCGTCGATCGGGCCGTGGAGGATGCTCACCGCGCAGTGGGCGACGTTGGGGTCGAGCACGCGGGTACCCGGACGGCCGGCCTCGTCGAACAGGACCCTGCCGTCGGGCTCCACGACCTTGGACACGAAGATCGGGTCGTGGTGGACGCCGTCGCCGGCGATGGTCGCCGTGATGTTCGCCATCTCGAGCGGTGTGACCGAGATGACGCCGAGCGTGAACGTGAGGACCCGCCATTCGTTGACCGGCTGGCGCCCGGGGACCACCGATCGCATGCCCATCTTCTGGGCCATGTCGATGACCTTGTCGAGGCCCACGCTGGTGGACAGACGCACGAACGCGCAGTTCACCGACTCGGCCGTCGCCTGGTCGATCGTCATGACGCCCCCGCCGCCCTCGGCGTTGTCGGTCGACCCGCCGAAGCCCGGCACGCTGCACGGCGCCGTCCCGTCGACCTGGTCGTTGCGCGAGTAGCCGTTCTGGAGGATCGTCGCCAACGTCGTGATCTTGAAGCTCGACCCGACCTGGCGCCCGGCGCCGTCGGTGGCGAGGTTGAACTTGGCTTCGCCGTACGGGCGGCTGTCGGTCATCGCCTTCACGTAGCCCGTCTTGGGATCCATGGAGACGAGCGCGGCGGCGAACCCCGAGGTGGCCGATCGCAGCCCTTGGGAGACGGCGGCGTCGGCTTTCTGCTGCAGCGTTCGGGTCCAGCGTCGTGTAGACCTTCAAGCCTCCCTGCAGCAGCTTGTCGCGACGCTCCTCCGGCGTCGCGCCCAGCCGCGGGTCGTTCAACAGGATGTCCTGCGCCTTCTGGGTCCAGGCGTTGTCGGGTCGCAGCTCCGCCGAGGGCTTCACCGTCGGCAACGGCTCGTTGTTGGCCTCGTCTGCTTGCGCCTGCGTGATGTACTGCTCCTCGACCATCCCCTTCAGCACGTCCGCCCGCCGTTCGAGCGCGCGGTCCGGGTGCACGAAGGGGTTGTCACCCTCGGGGTTCTGGATCAATCCCGCCATCAACGCCGACTCGCCCACCGTGAGCTCGCCGAGCTGCTTGCCTCGAATGCCGAACGGCGCCGAGGGATCGGGAGTGAGGAAGAAGCGGCGTGCCGTGGCCTTGACGCCGTACGAGCCCTGCCCGAAGTAGACGGTGTTGAGGTACTGCTTGAGGATCTCCCGCTTCGAGTACTTGTTGTTGAGCCGGTAGGCCAGGACGAGCTCCTTCGCCTTCCGTTGCAGGTCCTGCTTGTTCCCGAGGATCCGGTTCTTGACCAGCTGCTGCGTGATCGTCGACCCGCCCTGGCTGATCTCGCCCTTCGTGAGGTTCTCGACGAACGCACGCGACACGCCGGAGACGTCGATGCCCGAGTTCGTCCAGAACGTCTTGTCCTCGGTCGCGATCACCGCGTTGATCAGGATCTGCGGCACCTCGTCGAGCCCGGCCGGCTCACGGTCCTGCACGCCGAGCTTGCCGATCTGCGCGCCGGTCGCGTCGTACACCGTCGTCGGCTGCGAGAGCTCGCCGAGGCTCCCGACCGTGGGGGTGTAGCGATTCGCCTGCGCGATCTGGCGCGCGCCCGGGATCAGCGCGGCGAAACACACGGCGAGGGGAAACCCGCCGGCCAGGATGATGACCGCGAACCTCGCAAGAATCGGAGCACGTCGTGGCATGGCTCGGACTTCTCTGGGCGTATCCAGGGACCAGGTGGATCGCGCTTGGGGATCGGCACTCCGCACCCGACCCCCGATCGCCAAAGGCTATGGACCGGTCGCCCGGGAGGAAAGTCGGCTCGTGCGCCGAGCTACCACCGCTCCCGGTGGACGACCTCGTCGAAGGGGCGACGGCTCGGACGGCGGATCGGGCGCAGTGGCCTGCCAGCTGGGTAGCCGAGCGGGATCAGCAACGCGCACGAGCGGTCGTCGGGGAACCCGAGGATGCGACGGGCCAGGTCCTGGTCCGCGACGGCGGAGTGGCCGCTGCCGATGCCGAGGTCGGCGGCGGCGAGGACGATGCTCATCGCGGCCTGTCCGAGGTCGAACTGGATCGACCCACGCGTGTGGGCGTCGGAGGCGGCCGAAACGACGAGCGCGATCGTCGCCGCCGAGGTGGCGACGTCTCGAGGGCAGCTTCGCTGAGTTCGATAAAGCGAAGAGGCGAAGGGGACCCACCTGACTGACATTGTCGGGCGAGGCTGTGACGATCCTGGATGCGCTACCCGTACCAGAACGACCGCTAGGTCAGGCCCTCGGACGCTACGAGCAACCTCGTCGCGTCTGCACGAGACTCTCCATCAGGGCAATATGCGCTGGTGGGTGTCCGGTCACTGGTCCAGGTTGCGCAGCGTGTCGAGGACCTCGATCGAGCCGTTGAGTTCTACGGCTCAGTGCTGGGCCTTCGCCTCATCGCTCGGTTCGATGCGCAATGCCTTGCCTTTTTCGACCTCGGGTCGACCCGCCTCCTGCTCGGCCCGAATCATTACTCCTCGTCGCTGTTTCTGGAAGTCGACGACATTGATGAGGCTGTCGGCGCGCTCAGCGCCGCGGGTGCTCGCTTCGAGGGACAACCTCGATTGATGCACACAGACGAGTCAGGCTTGTTCGGGCCCGTCGGCACCCAAGAATGGATGGCCTTCGTTTGGGACTCCGAAGGGAACTTGCTCGGACTCGTGGAGCGCCGTCAATCCACTGGGTAGTCCCGTCTTCTCGGGCATGCCATTCCATCAAGACGCGGTAGTGATCACAGCACTGCCGATCTCCGCATCGCCGACGTCGGCGTCATGCCCAACGTGGTCCAGCGGCAACACCAACGCGGCCTCCATCATGATCGGCGAGAAGGCGGCTGAGATGCTCGCCGCCGACACCATGTCCAGCTGAAGGAGTTCGACGCCCCACCGGATGAGCCCGGTCCATCAGCGCTGGGTGAGCTTCGAGGTCGACGAGCCGCTGCGTGACGTCGCAAAGGCCTGCCGTTTCAGAGTCGCCTGACGGTGTCGGCCACCGGTCGACCTGCTGGGACTTACCCGCTTGGTGTCGCGGCGACAACGATGAACATCAGCGCGGCGGCGAGCGCGAGATTGGCGGCAACGACGCGGCGATAGCGCGGGATGGCGAGCCGCCGGGCAGCCACGGCGGCCAGGATCACCTGGAACAGGTAGTAGAGGGCAAACGCCCGAGACGCGAGGCTCACGATCGAGAAGACATCCACGAACCACACGACCAGCACGGCGCCGAGGGCTACGACCGGATACCCGATGTTCTGGGGCTGGTGGCGGGGGCGGTCGGTCAGCATCTCGGCGCCACCGGCGGTGTCCGCGGTGGCGGCGGAGAGTTGGCTCGCGACCGCGGCGACGACGAGCATCGGAACGAGCACTGGCGAGACGACGCGCGCGGCGTCCAGGATCGACGTTTCGCGGGGCCCTGCGCCGAGATCATCGAAGAACGTCACGACGAGCGCGGCGAAGCCGACGTAGATCGCGCCACTGATGATCTGGGCGTGACGCATCGTCCGCGCTCGGAGGGCCGGGCCGTAGTAGTGGCCGAGGTAGCGTGACGTCTCGAAGCCCTGGACGACGAGCAACATCCCCGCCAGTCGACGGGCGACGGTGAGGCCGTCGAATGTGATCGGGTGGTGTCGGTAGGCGGTGACGGTCGCCGAGCCGTGAACCACGTCGAAGACGGCCATGCCTGCGAGCAGCCCCGCGATCACCGCGATCTTGACGTCGACGGCCGGGATCTCGACCGTCTCGATTCCGTGCAGCCCGCGGACGATGCCGATGGTCGCGATCGCCACGAGGATGCCTGTCGTCATCACACGGTCGTTGAATTCGTTCTGTACGCCCACGCTCTCCAACACGAACGACGCGAGGAGGCGTAGATAGAAGGCGACCGAGATCGTGTACGCGAATCCGAGCGCGACCCGCGAGATTCGCTCGAGGTCGCGCGCCACCTTCGGCGCGTCGGATGACGCCAGCAAGGCCTCGGTGTGGACGATGTTGAAGCGCAGCGCCGCGCCGATCGCGTACGCCGCGAGCACGATGCCGACCATCGCCGGCGCGGCCCAGGCGCCCACCGTCTCCGCAAGGAGCGGCGCCAGCACCAGGAAGCCACTCCCGATGATGGACGCCAACGGGGTGACGGTGGCGCGCCAAGTCGTGGACCCGCGTACCCTGCGACCTGCGAGCACGAGCGCGCACGAGGCCGTCGCGACGAGGACGACGACCAGCATCAGGCCCGGTTCATCGTCCCGTTTGCGCCGGTGGGAAGCGTGGGTTGTCGCCTACGCGGACATTGTCGGCACTGGAACCTCGTCGGAGAACGCCGCGCCGCCCTTCTGTGCCGCGACGACGTGCGTCAGCTCCGGCACCCGGCGGAGCGCCGGCAGGAACCGATCGACGAGCCCACCCGGCACCATGAATAGGTACGAGACACCGTCGGCCACCAGCGACTTGAGAACGAAGTCGGTCCCGAGCACACATCCTCCTCGCGGAAGCTATCGACGTCACTCCCGGCGAGAAAGCAGGACTGGTGTGATGGACTTCTGTGAGGTACGCCAGGCCGCTCGTCCGCCCGATCCCCGACCCTGCGTCGGAGACCAGACCTGCCCTCCCGGCGAACGCGACGAGGGCGACCGTCGAGGATCGTCAGGGGTCGCGCCGTTCGGGGCGCAGGGGCCGGTTCAGAACCTCGAGGAGCCAGCGTTCGTACTGCTCGCCGAGGCGGCGCGTCCGGCCCCGCGGTGGGTGCGCAATTCCGTGGCCACAACCGAGTGCGCCGGATCCGATGGTCTCGGCGCTGCGAAGTCCTCGTTTGCGAGCCTGCCCACGAGTTCACGTGGCAGACGCGTGGGCACTCCGGCGCATGCCCCACCACGCGGATCGCCGTCCCGACATGCGCGTCACGCTCGAGAGCCTCAAGCACGTGGCCGAGAGCGAGGCCGCCCGTCGATCGTGAAGCACCCCACGAACGCTCCTGGCGTCCGGTGATGCAACGACGGGTCAACCAGAAGCCGATGCCGCGACACGTTCGCGCACCCAGGCGAGGCTCTCGGGCTTCGCCATCGCTTCCTCCCATCCGGCCAGCGCCGAATTGATGGCGTCTCCCCCATCGATGACGCCCAAGACCTCCACGGTCACCGACTCGGTCGAGATCTCGCGCCGGCTGTACGGCTCCGCCATGACGTACACCTCGCCGGTGTCGGCGATCCAGGAGACCTCGAACCGCCGGTCGTTCTCGGACCACTCCCGGCCGAACTCGATCTCGTCCGAAGCTCGCCGTCGTGGGTCCTGGTCGTAGAACTCTTCGATGTCCATGCTCACTCGCTGCGAGCCGTTAGAAGTGACCGAGGACAGGGTGCGGTAGGTAGGGCTCCTCGAGGCGTTTCACCTCGTCGTCGGTGAGCTCCAGCTCTTCGGCGGCGAGCGCGTCCGTGAGGTGGTTGAGCTTCGTGGCCATCGTGTGGTCGAGGACCGGTCCCATGATCTCGGTGAGAATCTGGGACGAGTAGGTCTCGTGGTCACGGAGCACGGTCATCACTTCGTCGTGGCCGAGCACGTTGAACGACGGATCGCGGTCCTCGTCGACGGTTCCCACGTCGTCGGCGCAGGGGCCACTCGAGCTGGACGGGACCCTTCCGGCGGGCGGCGGCGAGGTGCGGGTAGGGGTCGTCGGCGGTGCCGAGCTGGATCGTGTCGGGCAGCTCGAACGGATCGAAGCCGGCCACCGGGGCGCCGGACTCGATCATGCCGACCGGGGCGCTGGGAATACCGACGGGTATCTGATACCGCTCAGTATCGGATACCTGACGGTATCTGTCAATGCCCAGGGGCCCGAGGACGCCCGTCTAGCTCGCCGTCCAGGCGATTGCCGCGGCCCGTTCTGCGAGCGGGAAGTGCTTCACCTCACCCGGCGTCATCCACCCGAACATCGTGGTCATGTGCACCATCCACTCGATGTCCGTGACGAGCGCGATGCGCTTCCAGGCGCGCAGATGCTCGACTCCCATCTTGAGGTCCTCCCAGAGGGCGCCGGCCGAGAGTCCCTCGAACTCGCCGATGACGATCACGCATCGGACGTCGCCGTCACGTGCCGCCCGCTCGACCGCGGGCAACAGGACGTCGCGGTAGTCCTCGGCGTGCAGCTTGCCGGCCGTCTCGAATCCGATGACGCCGGCCGGTAGGTCGGTCAGCTCCTTGATCATGATCCTCCCTTCTTCGCCACCGCCGGTCGTTGACCGCGCGACGGACGCTATGTCGCCGTACTGTCTGCGTCATGACGAACAGTCTGCAAGTCGAGAACGACGGGCGGTTGCGCGTGCTGCGCCTGAACCGTCCCGAGCGGAAGAACGCGCTCGACGGCGAGCTCCTCGGAGCCATCGTGGGCGCGGTTCGCGATGCCGCGCACGACGAAGAGGTCTGGGCCCTCGCATTGACGGGGAACGGTGACGCCTTCTGTTCCGGTCTCGACCTGGCGGCGAACGACTCCGACCCGGACGCCGGTGCGGAGGAAACGTCGTCCCCGGACGACGGGGCCGACAACTTCCCAATGGTCATGCGGGTCGAGTGCGAGAAGCCAATTCTCGCCGGGGTCAACGGCGTGGCCGTCGGGATCGGCGTGTCGCTCGCCATGGCCGCGGACATCCGCATCGCGGCGCCATCAGCGCGGTTCCATCCGGGCTATGCCCGTGTCGCGACCTCACCTGACGGAGGGGCCACCCTGACGATCTCGCAGGCACTCGGTTACGAGGGTGCGATGCGGTTCTTCCTCGAGCAGCGCATGGTGTCCGCGGCGGAGGCGCGCGACATCGGCCTGGTCGGTGAGGTCACCGAAAGCGATGCCGATTTCGAGGACCGCTTCCTCGCCTACGGGCGGATGCTCGCTGCGACCGCTCCGATCGCGGCCCAGCAGACGAAGCGGCTCGTCAGCCGGGTCACGACGCCGGCCGACCTTCCCGCGCACCTCGAGGAGGAGATCCGCCTTGCGCTGCACGGCCTCTCGAGCGAGGACAGTCGTGAAGCGCTCCGGGCGATGATGACGAAGGAATCACCGCATTTCGAAGGCCGGTGATCCGACCTGGCGGTGTTGGTCCAGGGTGTGCCTTGGTGCCCGCGACAGACCCGCGATTGTGAGCAGCAGTTGGGTGTGGGAGGCGTCTCCGCCGGCGTACCTCCCGACGGACCTGAGGTGAACGCTCAGGGCGTTCCTCCCGTTACTCCGCTCTGTCGACTCCTCCGTGGCGAGGCGTCCTTTCTGCAACGCCGAGCAAGGGTCGTGTTCCCTCCTCGTGGTCCTGTAACGGAGGGGGGTTTGCGGACGGTTCTTTGGGTGAGAAGGACAAACAGCCCAATACGGGATGGTGATCGAATGAAGAAGACGTTCGTGACCCTCGTGGCGGCGGCCGCATTGACCGCTTCTGCGGGCTGGATCTCGGTGGCTGGGGCAACACCTAGCCCTGACCCTGACGCCAACGGGGACGTGCACTCGAACTGCCACACCGGATCCAAGTTCCGGGGTGCAGGCGGCGAAGACGAGGGTCCCGGCAACCCCAAGGACACGAGCGACGAGGACCGCTGCGCTGCTGCGCCGGTGACGCCGCCCGGACCGTCCGGGCCGCCCGGTCCAGCCGCTGCATCGTCGGCTGCTGCACCGTCGGCTGCTGCGCCTGCGGCCGCGGTACGGGGTGTGCCGACGCTCACCGGATAGCGGTTCCCAAAACGATACATTGCGGAAGCGCCCCCGCTGAAAGGCGGGGGCCCTTCTGCATCAGGTCCACTGATACCCATGGGACAGCCCGACACTGTCGGGCGATAGAGGCGATGAGCAGGAGTGCTTCCCGAAACGCCCGCTCAGCCACCCGAACACATGGAAGGCTGACCGTGTTTGAGACCTTTCGAGCAAGCTGGTCGAGAAGTCGAGGAGCCTGGGGCAGACGCGTCGCTAGGAGGGGGCGACGAAGCCGAGGAAAGTTGCGAACCGCTCGAGTCCGATGACGGCCGCGCCGGCGCCTGCACGCCCGCCGTGGCATTCGCCAAGGAATTGGAACGCGGTAGGCGTGCACGCCCGGTCTGCACGCCGGTGCTGGGCGGACCCGGGTCAGTGGTCGTGTCAGGCGGCGGCGGGTCGGTAGTCGTGGCCGGTGAGGACGACGACGGAGGTGTGGTGCTGGACGGTCGCTGCACGGGAGTCGCCGCGCGGTGGCCCCCGCTCACTCCGGGCGAGATGGTGTACAGACCTGCGAACGCGAGAACCACAAACACCGCTGCCACTACGACGGCCGCGCCCATGACCCCCGCAACCACGACAATGGCTTTGCGCATCGCCGCGTGTCTCTCGTTGTGACGCGACGCGGGCGCGTCGCTCTCGTATGCCGGAGACCGTCGGCGTACCCCGGCGAACCGCTCTCCGCCCCGCCACTGCGCGACCACGCGAAGGGTTCGGTTCGCGCGAGGAAATCGTCGTCATGCCCTGTCACGATTCCAATCCCTCGAACGACCGCCTCATCGCCGTGCCCTCCTGCACGGTGACAGAAGACGCCAACGGTACTCGGCGTGGCAAGCTGCGATCCCAAGGTCTTCGGTAGGGCACCGCCGCACGCGGCATGCTCCGGGGGTGGGTGATCGCGTGAATGCTCCGAAGCTGTGGCGGCGGTCGGTCTGTCTCGCTCTCGCCTGCTTGTTCCTCTACCCGGTGGCGAGCGCCGCCGCTGCTGCACCGATGCCGCGTAGCTACGTCGTGCTCGGTGACTCCTACGCCGCGGGGCCCGGCATCCCCCAACAAGTGGGCGACCCGCCCGGGTGCGCGCGATCCGATCACAATTACGCCCATCTGGTTGCCCCGTCGTTGAGGCAGAGCGCGTTCCGGGACGCGAGCTGTATCGGCGCCGTCACGTCTGACATCGCCTCGCCCCAGAGTCACGACGTCGGCTCGTCGCCGAACCCGGCGCAGCTCGACAGCCTCGATGCCAACACCCGCGTGGTGACCCTCCAGGTCGGCGGGAACGACATCGGATTCTCCGAGATCGCGTACAGGTGCGCCGCCTACAACCCCGGCGCCACCCCGTGCCAGGACAACTACGTCCGCAACGGAACCGACGAGCTCAGCCGACGCATCGCGGCGGTCGCCCCGAGAGTCACAGACGTGCTGCGTCGGATTCACGCCCGTTCACCCCACGCCCGGATCTACGTGGTGGGATACCCCGCGATCTTGCCCGACTCGGGGACGGGCTGCTGGCCGCGCCTGCCGTACGCCGACCCTGACGTGCCGTATCTCCGGGCTGTACAACGCGGGCTCAACGCCATGCTCCGAGCCCGGGCGAAGGCGAACCGGGGCATCTATGTCGACACGTACAAGCCGAGCATCGGACACGACGCGTGTCAGCCACAGGCAGTGAGGTGGGTCGAGCCGGTGTTCGACGCTTCGGGGGTCCCGCTCCATCCCAACGCCGCCGGCATGGAGGGCATGGCCTCAGCCGTCCTGGCCGCCGTCCGCGCACACGGCGGAAAGTGATCCGAAACCCCTCGGCTCCTTGGGCCGGGTCGCCCCATCCCGCGCTCTGACCTGCCGTTTTCTGGCCGCGGCCGCCGGGGAAGGCTGAACAGACGCTCGAGAAGGGGGCGGAGTCATGAGACGTTTCGATCTCGGCGTGTTCGAGCCCGCCGATCGCACCTCGTACGCCAGCATCGACGGAGACCGGCGCCGCGGCAACGACCTCGGCGACCTGGTCTCCCTCGCAACCTTCCTCGGCCCAGAGTTGCATCGCGCTCGACGGCGCAGGACGCGCCGCCGTCGTGATGAAGCAGTGGGCTGACGGCGACGCGGCTCTTCTCGCGGAAGCCGAGACGATCGCTCACCGTGAGCACCACGAGGATGCGGCCGAGATCCTCCATCACGCTCACGACCTCGCGGCCGCCTGACGAACCACGATCAACCGTGCGGGCTGAACCGCGCCTCGACGGCGCGGTTCAACCGCCTCCTTACTTCTCCGCGGTCTCGATCTCCTTCTTCAGCTCAGCCGCGTCGGCGTCCACCTGCTTCTGCAAGACCTTCTGCGCACGCGTGACGGCCTTCTGGATCTCCTCGTCGATCCTCGACTCGCCCATCACGATCAACGCGGCGTTGCCCTCGTCCAGCGCCTCGCCGAGGTCCTTGAGGTCGCCGCGTGACATGCCCTTCCGCAGGTGGCCGATCACGCCCCCGGCGGTGCCACCGACGATGGCGGTGCCGACGATCGACGGCGGGAACAGGATGCCGGCGAGCGCGCCGACCCCGATGCCCGTCCAGGCGCCGTGCTGCGTCGGCTTCTCGCGCTTGTGAACGTGGACCTTGTCGTCCTCTTTCTCGATCACCGCGGCGTCGAAAGTCCCGATGGCCTTCGCTGCGTGAAGATCGAAGACGGCGTCGTAGTCGCTCTCGGCATCAGGGATGTTGTCGTACACCGCGGCGTAGAGGAACACGGGTCGGTCAGCCATTTCTCGACTCCTCCGTCGGTGGGGGGAATGTGAGCACCTGCTCCGAACTGACCGTACGAAGGAGCACCGGAAAACGCATCACCCCGGCGGGATGATTCGAGAGACGTTCGACGAACGAGCGTTCAGCGTGCGAGCGAGGCCGTGCGGGTGTACCAGTCGACGTAGCGGCGAAGCCCGTCGGAGAAAGGTGTCTCCGCCTCCCACCCCAGCACGCGTTTCGCCTTTTCGCCCGAGATGACCCGGCCTTCGTAGTCGCCCGGGCTGAGCGGACCGCCCTCGATCGTGAACGGCGATCCGAGCAGGTCGCGGACCTCTTCGGCGATCCGCCGGATCGTGATGGGTTCGGGGCCCTTGAGGTTGAACACCTCGTTCTCGGCGTCGCCGGAAAGCGCGGCCAGGTGGGCGCCGGCGAGGTCGTCGACGTACACGTAGTTGCGGAACTGCGAGCCGTCGCCGTTGACCGTGTTCGCCTGGCCCTCGAGCGCCTGCCGCACGAACCGCGGGATCACGAGGTTCTCCGACATGCCCGGCCCGTACACGTCGCCGTAGCGCAAGATCGTGAACGGGGTGCCGTAGAGCTCGCAGTAGTTGTGGGCGATGAGCTCTTCGGTGATCTTCGACGACGTGTAGATGTGCCCCGCGCTCGGGAGATGGAACGGCGCGTCCTCGTCGATCGGGGCGTCGCCGTGCGCGCCGGCGTAGACCCACGCCGTGCTCGCCAGCACCGTCCGGCGCACCTCGTTGCGCCGGCTGGCCTCGAAGACGTTCGCCGCGCCCGCGACGTTCACCTGGACGGCCGAGACCGGACGCGCCAAGGCGTCGCCGGCGTCGGACATCCCCGCCAGGTGGAACACGGTGTCGAGGTCACGCGTCGCCTGGACCAGCTCCGCAAGATCCAGCACGTCGACGTGCCGGTACGCGAGGTCCGATCGCTGGGGGCGGTGCTGATCGAGGACGACCACGTCGGAGCCGGCAGCGGTCATCCGATCCGCCACGCACGACCCGATGAACCCCGAACCGCCGGTGATGCCGATTCGTCCCGCCGGTTCCTGCATCGCGCTCCCGGTCGTCGTTACCTGGTAGAGCCGAGGTTACGCTCCTGAGTCCTCCGTCAAGTCTCAGTGCGCGACGAGGATGGTCTTGACGAGGGCGATGAGAACACTGAGCGCGAGCGCGGTCACACGCGTAGAGACACGCCGCACGCGCGGCCTATCCGCGATCCGGGCGAGGAAGTAGGCGACGACACCGATGAGGAGGGCAGGCAGTCCCGGACACGACAACGTCGCCGCTCAGCGGCCGCCTGGTGCCGACGTGAGGACGGGGACAGGTTCCGCGTCACGCCGTCGGACGTGACGCGCGGCATTGATCACTCGGAACCCGAAATAGGCGAGCGAGAGCGGAAGTGCGATGGCGAACACGACCATCGTGGCCGCCTGGTCGGCGTTGGAGACGACGGGAGGCGCCAGGTGCCTCATCGGCGTGCCGATCCTGTCGTGCAGCAGGAACAAGGCCGCGCCCGCGAGCAGTACGGCAGCAGCGAGCACCACTCGCGAGCGTGTGAGCATGGCACCAAGGTCGTCGCTCACCGTGTGCACGGCCCGCGGGATTCGGACCCGGTCGCCGACCGCCGACCACGGAAAGAAGATCGAGTACGCGACGACACTCCCGGTGAAGTCGATGCCGAAGGCGAGGAAGATGGCGAAGTGGAAGACGACGGCCGCCGCGCAGAACAGGCGCAGCCGTCGCGGTGAGACGATCGCGATCGCGAATCCCAGCTCGAAGAGCACCGTCAGGTAGTCGAGCGGCTTCCAGAGCAGCGCGCTCGTCGACTCGAGCGGCAACGTGCCGAGCAGGCCGTCGTCCGGGGCCACGAAGTGGTAGTGCACGACATGCGAGCGCACTGCAAGCGTCGAGGGATCGATCCACCCAGAGGCGAGCTTCGGCAGCACCGCCGTGAGCATCAGGAACCCCAGCACCAGCGCCGCGAGCGCGACTGGCCACGCCTCGGCCTGCCGCTCGGCGCGCCCGGGTTGGCGGACGGCGTCGACCGAGTAGGCATCGCCCCAGTTGGACGCGGCCATGATCACGAGCACCGCCGCGAGGTAGGTGCCGGAATGGTGGATGTGGCCGAAGGAGTACGTGAACCCGTCGACCGTCAAGAGCAGCAGTCCCGTCACGCAGGAAGCGAGCCGTGTGTGATAACCGACGAGGAGCGCGACGGTCGTCACCGACAGCACGACGGAGAGGGCTGTGAGCGCTCCAGAGGACGGCACGTCACCGATCAACCGCAACGGCCCCGGCGGTGGACGGTAGAAGGCCTCCGGGAGCGAGCTCATCCAGCGCACGTCCGGGAATCGCTACAGGACGAGATACGTCGCGACGAGAATCCGTGAGATCGCGAGCGATCGAGGCGTGGGCGTGAAGGAATCGAACATCCAGTGGTCGAGACGGCGACCCATCGCGCTAGTCGCCGAGAGGCACGACCAACCGGGCGAAGGGCCTCACCATCGACGCGGTGGCGCGCTGGTCGGCGTAGCGGTGCTCGTCCCAAGTGATCTCGAGCGAACGCGGCGTCTGCCCCGGATAGAGCTTCGCGATTCGGTCGCGAAACCAGGCAACGGTCCCCGGGTCGCGCAGCGTCGCAGAGAGGTTGCGGGCGCCGGATCGGAACGAGGGCTGCTGGAGGAAGAGGCGGAACTGCGCCGGCGTCGACGTGGGGTGCGCCTCCGACGAGCGGGGCGCGAGCACCGTGTAACGATCGAGTCGGCGACGACGCCGGGAGCGGGTTGGAGCAGCTGCTGGTACGGCACGACGACGAGCCGGTCGGGATCTCTGAACCGCACCGTGAGCGTCGGGCGTACGAGCCGCACCGCGCTCACCGTCGTCAGGAGCGCCGGGGAAGCTCGGGAACACGAAGCTGGGGTAGGGCTCCTGCGCGGCGTACGCGTAGCCGGCCTGGGCGATGAGCAGCGCGACCACGGCGAGGAACACGACGCGCACGAACCTCCGGCATCGTGCGCTCGGGCGCGGCGCCCCTTCGGTCATGCGACGGCGGAGGTGCACGCGGCGCCGGCGCGCATCACGCGGTGTCCCAGCTCGCACGGTGGATCACGCGAGCCGGGCCGGCACGGGCTCGCCGGCGTTCGCACGCCGCGACCACGCGCGGTGTCACGACGCGATCGAGCGCGGCACGCGCGCGGTGGACGACAGCGCGTATGCGTCCACGGAGGCCGTCTCCCGACTCCTGTCGTCGCCCGAGCCGCCGCTCGCGATGCCCCTGACGGAAGATGTCGTCGATGGCCAGGTCCGTGAGCTGCCAGGAGTCGTTGAACCGGCGGAACGATCGCTCGGCCCACTCGTCGCTCCAGCGCGGCAGGTAGAAGCGGTAGTCGGCCAGCGTGTTGCGCTTCGGCCACGGGTACCGCACCACGACCGACGGCTCGAACCAGATCTCGCCGCCTATGGCCACAACCTGCAGCGAGAGGGTCGAATGCTCCCGCGCCGCGATCAGGCCGTCGTCGAAGGGGCCGATGCGCCGGAGCACGCCCACCCGGGCGAGGAGGCCGTGCGCCTCCACGTACTCGGTCGGGGCTCGCGTGAGCTCGGCCAGAGCGCCGACGGGGCGATGCATATGCGTGTTGTGCTCTTCGAAGCGCCGAGCCGTCCCGTCGCTCACGATCCGACACGTTCCGCCGGCAAAGTGGATCTCCCAGCGGTCCCGTCGCCCCCACAGGACGGCCGCCGCGACCAACACCACGCCCGTGTCGTCCGCGCATCGCTCCAACCCCTCCAACCATCCGTCGTCGACGAACGTGTCGTTGTCGAGAAAGCACACGTATTCGGTGTCGACGTGGCGCATGGCCTCGTTGCGGGCCTCGTTGGACGTCATCACGGCGTCGCGATGGATGAGCGTAAAATCGTGATCGTCCGCGAGATGTGCGAGGCGTCGCCAGATCCGCCGCGGTGCACCGCCGTCGACGACCACGATCCGGCTGGGCGCGGGCGTGCGTTCGACCAACGTCTCGAGCATCCGCGGTGTCACGCTGTACGACTCGCGCGGCACCACAGCGATCGTCGTTCGTGGCTGGCCCATAGCCGGATCCCCCCGTCCCGGCCACGGTAACACGCGTGCGAGGATGCTTCCGTCGTGAGGATCCTCTTCCTGACCCCGTTGTACGTTCCGCACGTCGGCGGCCTCGAGACGCTCGTCCGCCAGCTTGCCGGTGCGCTCCAAGCACGGGGTAACGATGTTGCGATCGTCACCTCGCACGGTCGCGAGGTCGCCTCCGGCGACGACGTCGTCGACGGTGTGCCAGTGCGCCGCGTCGGCGCACACGATGTCGTCGAAGCCCGGGACGCGGCGGCGATCCTCCGCGTCGAGCTCGATATCCTCCGGTTCGCCCGGGATTTCGCGCCGGACATCGTGCATTCGCACGACGCGGGCCCGGTCCTGTGGATGTACTCGCGGGTGGCACGCCGCGACCCGCGACCGCTCGTCGTCACGTTGCACAACGTGATGACACGCAAGTTCGCGTCGGTGCTCCCCGTGCTTGCAAAGATGCTCCGCGACGCCGATTGGATCACGGCCGTGTCGCAGGCAGTTGCCGACGACGTACTCGAGTACGAGCCTTCGGTGGCGTCACGTACATCGGTCATCGTCAACGGGATCGTGCCACCGGTGCGCGACGCATCGGCGGTCCCGGACGGCCCACCGAAATTGCTCTGCATGGGAAGGCTCGACCGGCAAAAGGGCTTCGACATCGCCATCGCCGCATTCGAGCGGCTCTGCGGCCCGTGCCCGGATGTCCGGCTCGTTGTCGCCGGTGATGGGCCCGAGCGCAATCGTCTGATCGCACTGGCGTGCTCGCTCGGCGTCGACGACCGGGTCGACTTCGTCGGCGAGGTCGACCGAGCGCAGGTCGGGGCGCTGCTCAACGCGTGCACCGCCGTCGTCATGCCGTCGCGGTTCGAGGGCTTGCCGCTCGTCGCGCTGGAAGCGGCGTGGGCCGGGCGACCGGTCGTCGCGGCCGCGGCTCCTGGTCTGACCGACGCCGTCGTGCCCGGTGAGACCGCAGTGATGGTCCCGGCCGAGGACGCCGACGCGCTGGCGAAGGGCATCGCCGAGCTCCTCGCCGCCCCTCGGCGCGCCGGCGAGTTGGGCCGGAGCGGACGCGCTGTCGCCGAGAGTCGTTACTCGCTCGATCGCTGCGTCGACGACTACGAGCTCGTCTACCACCGTGTCCTGGGGAAGGGCCTTTGCTAGCGTGCCCCGGCGTGACGGCGAGTGTGGGGCACGCGCAATCCGTGTTCGAGGTACGCCCGACCGTGAGGCACGAGCGCCTCGACGACGAGGTCATCGCGATCGACCTCGAGAGTGGCGCGTACTTCGCGTTGGACGACGTCGCCGCTGTCTGCTGGTCGATCCTCGCCGCCGGCGGGACCCTCGACGCGGCGGTCGACGCGACCGTCGCATGCTTCGACGTCGCATCTGAGACCGTGCAGCGTGACGTCGAGGGCTTCGTCGACGAGCTCGTCCGGGTCGGACTGCTCGCGCCGGCCGACGGGTCACCGGAACACGCCCGGGTGCCGCACACGGAGCAGGACGACCGTGCATATAAGCCGCCGGCCATCGAGCGCTTCGACGACCTCGAGGAGCTCCTCGTGCTCGACCCGATTCACGAGGTCGAGGAGGCCGGCTGGCCGGCCACTCCCGCCGACCGGTAGCCGGGCAGAGCGTTGGCCACCGACGATGCCGGCCGCGTCAGCGTCGTCGTCGCCGTCCGCGACGGGGAGCGCTACCTTGCCGAGGCGCTCGACAGCATCCTCGGCCAGTCCGCTCCGCCGGGTGATGTGGTCGTCGTGGACGACGGCTCCACCGACGGGACTGGAGCGGTGCTCGAGCCGTACGAGCGCCGGGTCCGGGTCGTGGCACAGCCGGCCGAGGGCGTCGCTGCCGCGATGAACCGCGGGATCGCGGCGTCGACGGGCGAGATGCTCGCGTTCCTCGACGCCGACGACGTGTGGCCCCCGACCTCGCTCGAGTGCAGGCTCGCCCGCCTCGCGATTCCCGACCGGCCGGACGCCGTCTTCGGTCGGATCGCCCAGTTCGTGAGCCCAGAGCTCGGCCCGGCCGCGGCGAGCACATTCCGGTTCGACCCCGCCCCCGTCCACGCGCCCATGTTTCAGACGATGCTGATCCGGCGCGAGGCCTTCGACCGAGTCGGCGCCCTCGCCACCGACTACGTGATCGGAGCGAACATCGACTGGTCGTCGCGTGCTCGCGCCGCCCACGTGCGCACCGCGCTGGTCGAGGACGTCGTCGCGTTGCGACGGCTCCACGGATCGAACCTCGGCGTCACCGAGCGCCGGCGACAGACGGAGGACCTCGTCCGCGTCGTGCGCGCCCATCGTCGGCGCACGCTGTCGAGCTGAGAAGACCTCGTCACCCTTCGACGACGCGCACGGCACGGAGCTGGACCGATGGCCGCGCATCACCCGGGCCCCGATCCCTCCGGGCCGGCGCGAACGGCTGCTGCGGTCGGATCACCACGTCGATCGGCCGGCACCAGTCACCCAGCCAGCCCGGGACGTCCAGGCGCGGCGGCGTGTAGTCGCCGCTGCTCCCGAACCGCCACTCCGCCAGCGGCCGCCCGTTCACGAGCACGACCGCGCGCGGGTTGGGGCTGCGGTGCGCGTCGTCGCCGAAGCGGAACTCGATTGCGAGCTGCCGCCCCCGCGGCACCGTGGTGTCGAGCGCCAGGCGCGCTTCTGCCCCGTCCGTCCACACGCCATCGAGCATCGGCCAGCTCCAACCCGATCCGGCGACGCGATCGAGCGCGGCTGCGGTCGTGAGCTCGATCCACTCCCCGGGACGGAGGGCGCGCGGCGCCGGCGGGCGGGCGAACGGGCCGAGCCCGCGGAGCGCCGCCACCTCGATTCGGCGCGGCCGCCCGACGAGCGCGAGCGCGGCGCTGACCGCCGGATACCGGCAGAGCGCAGGCTCGATGCGCCGCCGAAACATGTCGCGTGCGGCTCGGATTGGACGTGTCTCGTCGCCGTGCACGGCGGCGGCGCGCGCCAGCTCGCTCAGCCGCGGGAAGGATCGGCCGCGGATCGTGCCCGTCTCCGTTCGCGGCGAGAAGCCACTCACGGACCCCCGCTCGGTCACGATCCATCTCCGCCGCCGCGCCTCGAATGGAGGAGGCGCCGAGCGCCCTCGCCATGGTGTCCAGTGCCTCGCTTGCCAGGTCGTGCACGCCGAGCTCGCGAGCGCGACGGGCGAGCTGTCGCCCGTCGACGTGGTCGAGCACGCCGGCAACGTCTGCGATCCATGCCAGGCGGTGTGCGGGCTCGCTGTGCGAGGCGTGCTCGATCAGGTGCAGAACCTGGTCGGCCTCGTCGAGCGCGAGCAACTCGATCTCCCCGAAGCAGACGCGGCGGGTGCGGCGGAACAGCTTGTCGTCGACGCTGCCCGCTCTCACCGCCTCGAACGCGTGCCAGTGCAAGTCGAAATTGTCGTAAGGCGTGCCCCGTTCGTAGTTCCAGCCATGGCGTCGCAGCACCAGCCGCCGGGCGAGGAACTCGGACGAGACCCCGCCCCGTGCGACCCATCCGGCCGCATCGAGCGCCCGGGCGGCCTGCATCGCGCTTCCCGCGGGGACGAGCAGGTCGACATCGCCCATCTCACGGGCGCCCCATGGGCATCGCCCCGAGGCAAGAAGTGCGGCACCCTTCATGAGCACGGTCGGGATGCGGGCGTGGGCAAGCGAGCGCAACGCGGGAGCGACGGCGTGGCTGCGAAGCTGGTTCGCCGTCCAGACCCATCGGTACTTGCCCCGCAACCGGGGCGGCAGGCAGTCGGCGCTGCCCTGGGCCGCGAGGTTTGCGTACACGCGGGGGAGGAGCCGCGCCTCGTCGAACGGCAGGTCGTCGAGTTCGACGCCCGCGAACCACTCCTCCCACACGGCGCGCGCCTGCGGGCCCGACACTGCGGCGGCACGGAGGAGGAGACGGTCGCGCGGGCCCGGTTCGCTGAACCTTGTGCGACGTCCCATTCAGGTGCAGTGCACGAGGCCGGCGACGGCGTCGGCGATCTCGTCGGCGTCGTCGCCGAGCTCGAGCACGAATCCCGGAACGCACTCGGCGACCCGAGCGAGAAGGCAGAGCGTGTGCTGGGTCGCGCCGAACAGGCCGAACACGGTGCTTGGCGCCATCGCGCGCAGGACTGTGCCGGGCGTGGTGGGCTCCAGGCGCACGCGTCCGGTGAGCCGCGGGACGACGATGGCGCGCAGGGGCGCGCTCGTGGCGAGGAGACGGTCGTAGGAGCCGGCGAGGTCGAGGATCGCCTTCTCGCGGTCGAGGCGGTCCGCGTTACGCACCGTCGGGCGGAATTCCGGAAGCCGCTCGAGTGCGTCCGGTTGCAGCTTCGCGGTCGTGTACACACGGTGCACGACCGGCGGAGCGCCCCCGTCGACCAGGCAGTAGTCGTCCCCGAAGAACTGCATGCCCGCGCGCAAGCACGTCAAGGACGTCGTCGACTTGCCGGCGCCTGCCCCGCCGACGAGCAGCGCGGCCCCCGCCGGACCGGCGACGGCCGCCGCGTGCGTGAGCTGCATGCCGCGACACGCAGCCCACCACGAGAGGATGAGCCGCAAGGGTGACGCCGACTGCCAGTAGGCCATGAGCCGCGCGTCCTCGATCCAGAAGCGGGCGTGCGACGTCGCCCGGTCGAAGAGGCTGAGCGACGCCGTGTGCACGTCCACCGCGGTGAGGAATCGCTCGTCGCAGTACGTTTTGACCAGCCCCAGGGGCCGGAGGTCCTCGGGGTGCCAGGGGGCCTCGCCGATCGGCATGCCCGAGGTCGCGCTGTCGAACATGTCGACGACCAGGTCCGGTGCAGTCGGCGGAACCATCTCCGCCGACGGGCGCGCGAGCGCCGGATCGGTGCGCGCGACCAGCTCGGCGCCGGCGGCGCGCACGAGCACCTGCTTGCCCGCGATCTCGTAACAGCGGTCATGACGCCCGCAGGCCTCGGCGGCGGCGTCGAACAGCGCGCCCGCGCCGGCAAAGTACCGGCGGGCGGACGAGCTGCTCATCGTGCCGGCTCCGGAAGGCGGGGCCAGCCGGCCTCGTCGACGAGCAGGCGGGGCTCCCGGATGAGCAGGTGCGCCATGTCGTCGTACGCCTCGACCACCGGAGCCTCCCACCTCCGGCCCACGGGCTCGGCGCCGTCGGGCCCTCGCGAGCCGTCGACCGTTGCCGCTCGCGCGAGCAGGCCCGCGCGTTCGAGTCGGGACGTGAGGCGCATGACGTCGGCCTTCACCACTTCGAGCGGCGCGCCGTACTGCCGCGTCAGCCGACGGGCCACGCCACCCAGTGTCGCCGGGTGCTCGAACGACCTCCAGACGTCCGCGGCGCTGCCTGCCATCGCGTAGTACGTGCCGCGCTCGACATCGATGGCGACGACCTCGTTGTCGAGACGTTCGTGAACGATCCCGGGGGCGTTTCGCATCACGACGGAGTCGAGGCTCTCGTGCCCGAGCGACCGGTAGACGTCCGCATACGCGCACGCGCACGATACGACGTCGAATCGCACCGCCCGCCGGCGCGCCCGCTCGCACATGTCGTTCGTGCGCATGGGATCGGCGAGGAGCCGGTCGACGGCCGCCGCGAGCAGCGTCGGCGTCGTCCGGCGAGACGAGGAGCCCCGTGAGGCCGTCCTCGATCGTCTCCGGTAGCCCGCCGACCCGGGTGGCGACGACCGGGCGGCCCAGGTGCGCAGCCTCGAGTGCCACCAGCGAGAAGCCCTCGATCGTTCGCGACGGCACGAGCACCATCGATGCATGCGAGATCTCGCGCAGGATCTCCTCGCGCGGCAGGCTGCCGAGGAACCGCACACGCGACGCGATCCCGAGCCGTTGTGCCTGTGTCCGCAGGTTGTGCTCCTCTTCGCCGGTGCCGGCGAGGTGGAGCGACAGGCCCGGGCGGCGCCCCGTCAGGCGGCCGAGCGCCTCGATCGCGAGGTCGAACCCCTTCTGGTCCTGGAGCCGACCGGCGGCGAACAGGTGGCCGGTCGGTGGCCACGGTGCGGAGTCGCTCGGCGCCTCGATCGCATTCGGAATTACTTGCACCCGGTCGAGGTCGAGCTTCGGGACGGTTGCGGCAACCGACTCACGGACGCCGCTCGACACGGTCGTGACCACGTCGGCGGTCGCCAGCATGCGCTTCGTGACGCGGTTGAACAGGGCAGGCTCCTCGATGGTCCCGTGCACGCTGATGACGAGCGGGAGTGGAGCCCGTTGGTGGCGCCGCCACACGAAGAAGGTGTTGAAGTCGAGCCCGTGGACGTGCCGGAGCGTGACGCCATGCCGTGCTTCGATGTCACGGAGCCGACGCGTGACGTCGAGGATCGCGGCCGGATCGGGCGAGCGCGCCGCGGCGACGAATGGGAGGCGATACACCGGCACGCCGTCGACGGCGGAGGCCGCAGGCCCGTCGTCGTCGACCTCGGTCACGATCACCGGCTCGTAGCCCTGGTCCCGGAGCAGGGGCAGGGTGTGGCGAAGGAGCGTCTCGATGCCCCCGACGTGGGGGACGTAGCGGGTCGGGGCGATGAGGATGCTCATGTGTGGGCCCCGTCGGGTCGGCGGCCTCCCAGCCGCTGCCGGCCGAATCCGGGAGGCATGGCGAGAGGTTAGGCGTCGCGGCTCATGCCGGACGGTTGACGACCTCGTTGCCTGCAATCCGTTGCCGGCGCCGGGGCGTACATCCTCGAAGCCAGCCTCTCGATGTGCGGGCGAGTTCAGCCGGGGGAGTTGAAACATGGGTCGACGAGTGTTCGTGACCGGGGGGACCGGAGCGCTGGGCACCGCCGTGACGAAGCGGCTGCTCGAAGATGGTCATCGTGTCGCGGTCACGTGCCGGCACGAGGGGGAGGTCGCGGAGCTCAAGACCACGCTCCGCGACCTCGACGCCGATCTGGCGGTCATGGAGGCCGACGTCACCGATGAGGACTCGTTCGGGCGAGCGATGGCGGAGTTTCACAACCAGCTCGGTTCGGTAGAGGTGCTCGTGCACCTGGTCGGTGCCTGGCACGGCGGAGAGCCGGTCCAGGACCAGTCGTTAGAGACGTGGAGGCGTTTCACTGATCTCAACCTGACCTCGGCGTTCCTCTGCGCTCACGCCGTGCTCCCCGAGATGCTCGACGAGGGCTGGGGTCGCCTGGTCATGGTGTCGAGTCGCACGGCGAGGGAGGGCCGCAACGGCCAGTCGGCGTACACGGTGGCCAAGGAGGGCGTGGCGACGTTGGCGGAGGTGATCGCCGACGAGTGCTGCGGGAGCGGTGTCACTGCCAACACCATTGCGCCCTCGGTTCTCGACACTCCCGCCAACCGCGGCGCGATGCCGTCGGCCGACTTCACCCGATGGGTGCAACCGAGCGTGGCCGCGGCCGTCGTCGCCTTCCTGGTTTCCGAAGAGGCCGGTACGTTGCGCGGCGCGTGGCTGCCTGTGTTCGGGTCCGTCTGACACAGGGATGCGCCGCCGGCGCTGACGTGACGTCTACTCCCAGCGCTCGAAGCGCCGGGTGCGGCGTACGACGAAGCCCACGAGGACCAGCACGAGAATCGCCCCGATGATCGCGCCGATGACGCCGCCGAGATCGAACACGTCGGTGTCCCCGATGCCGAAGAGCCCGGTGAAGATGAGCCATCCGACGAGCGCGCCGACCAAGCCGAGCACGATCGTCACGACCCATGACCTCCAACCCCGGATGCGCTCGAACGCGTCGTTGGGGATCACCAATCGAGCCACTCCGCCGGCGACGAGGCCGAGGATGAGCGCACCGATCACAGTTCCTCCTTCGACTGGGACGCTCTTGCTCTCGTCGGTACCCGGCGCCGCGGCGAAGTAACCGCAGACGTTGCCGCGCGGCGCGCGCAACGTCACATCTCCGACCAAATTGCGCGTACCACTCGAGCAAGCGGCGGCGGAGCGGCCGCGGCTGTCGCGCCTACGACCCCTCGGCGGCAGAGATCATCTTGTCGTAGGTGCCGAGGACCTTCCCGGCGTAGCCGCCGTCCGACGCCCACTTGCCGCCGCCCATCGCCCGCCACGTCGTTGCCGAGCCCGTGCCGCCGAAGCTGGCGTACTTGCTCGCCGCCGTCATCGGGTCGGGGCCCCACCAGTAGGGCGAAGCCGGGTTCACGAGCGCACCGCCGCCCGCGTACGCCTTCAACAACTGCATCTGCGCGCGGATCCCGTCGAGCGCGGTCGGGAAGCGGTTCTGACCCCCGCAGCCGTCGCAGGCGCCGAGGCCGGAGAAGTTGTTGTCGCTGCCGCCGGCGCTGAACCCGCCGGTCTCGATGTACGCCTGCGCGAACGCGACGTCGCCGCGCACGTTCTCGGTGGTGCCTTCGTCGACGAAGATCTGAGCGATCTGCTCGAGCGTCATGCTGCCCGACAGCCGGGGTGAGGACCCGGTCGTTCGGAGCCACGCCGCCATCTCGGTCGCGTTGAGCACGGTCGGGCCCATGATGGGATCGCCCGCGGCGCGCATCGGCGCGAGCTTCTCTTCGATCTCTATGGCGCGTTGTGCCTTGGCGACCCTGTCCGCGGACTCCGCCTTCTCCTTCTCGAAGCGGGGGACGTCCTCGTCGAGCTCGCTGCGCCTCTGCTCGAGGTCGTCCTGTGCCTGTTGCTGCTTGTCCGCCGTCTCGTGCAGCTGCTCGGCCTGCTGCTCGTAGAACTTGTCGGCGTACTCACTGAACTTCGTCCTGCGCCCGGCTTCCATCGGGTCGGTGGTGCTCAGGGCCTCGAGACCGCTCGCGTCGGGGTTCTTGTACAGGGCGATCGCCCGCCGGACGACCTCCGAGCGCAACGCCGCTTCCTGCGCCCGCGTCGAGGAGATCGTCTGCTGCAACTCGGCGAGCCGGACGTCTGCCGCGTTGCGTTCGTTGACGGCCTGGTCGTAGCGACCTTGCGCGGCGGCGGCGTCGTCCTGCGCCTGCGCCAGCCGCTGGCGGACACGGGCGACGGGATCCGCCTGTGACCCCGGCCGCCGGCGTGAACGCCGGCAACGCGATCAACACCACGCTGAACAGCGCGGCGAAGCCGAGCGCTGTGCGCACCGACCGCCGGCGCACACGCGAGCTCCAATGAGGTGAGGCGAGGACGCGTTCCATCAGGGATGTGTCGACCGCTAGGCCGGTATCGATGACGGGCGCCGCTCAGATCCCGCTCCGCCTACGGGCGCCGCCAGCCGGGGACGCTAACACCCGGCCGCCGCTCGCTTCCACGGGGCCGGGCCACCCCTTGGCGGGCCCGGGCGGCCCGGCCCCCGGCGACGCCGCGAGTCCGGAATGCGACGCATCCACCAGATCGCCTGGGCCCACACCTACGCTCGATTCGCCGTGTTGGTGGATCGGCCGTCCGGATCGAGGGCGGCCCGGAGGGGAGAAGGAATGGCTACAGAGAGCTATCAGAAGGGCGAGGGCTGGCTGCTCTTCGCCTTCGTGATCCTGGTGATCGTCGGCTTCTTCAACGCCGTGCTGGGCCTGACCATGATCGCCGGGGACAACATCTACGTGACCGCCCGGGACTCCGGGACCGTCGTGATCGGCAACGTCGACGGGTGGGGCTGGGTCATCCTCATCCTCGGCATCTTCGAGGTCATCGCCGGGTTCGGAGTGCTGGCCCGGAGCCAGCTCTCCCGCTGGTTCGGCATCATCATGGCCACGCTCGCGGCCCTCGGCCACCTGCCGGTGCTCTTCGGACCGAAGCCCGTCTACTCCTTCCTGGTGGTGCTGATGTCCGTGCTGGTCATCTACGGCCTCGCGGAGTACGGCGGAAGGGACCGCGTCGCGGCCTGAAACACGTGAACGACCCGGAACCGGGCGGCTCTCGCATCGGGGGCCGCCCGCTCCGCGTCTCGCGGGGGATGAAGGCCTTGACGTGCGAACGTATGTTCGTCTAGGTTCATGGGGCACTCCCCACCGCTTCCCCCCGTCCGTTCGTTCGTGCCGGAGGAAGCGTGTTCGGGTTCGAGAAGGTCCGCAGCGCTGTCGACGCTCTGAAGGCGACGGCACACGCGCTCGACGCCGCCCGTATCGACGGCCACGACGCCGACCGCGCTCTTCGACGCTGTCAGCGAGGGCGAGCGCGTGTGCGGCGCCATGAAGGCTCTCTTTGGCCCGACGCATCGAGGAGACGAAGGTCTGGCGGGAGTCCGGGCATCGAAGCGCCGCACACTGGGTCGCGGAAGCGACGGGCGAGACCGTCGGCGCCGCGTCCCGGACGCTCGAGACGGCGCGGGCGTTGGACGCGCTGCCCGAGACCGATGCCGCGTTCCGTGCCGGCAGGCTGTCACCGACACAAGCAGCGGAGATCGCCAGCGCCGCCGGCGCCGATCCCGCTGCGGAGTCGGAGCTGCTCGACGCCGCCGGTGGCACGAGCGTGAAGGGTCTGCGCGACCGCTGTCGGCAGGTGCGCGCCGGCGCCGAGGCCGACGATCGGGCGTGGGCGCGCCGCCTGCACCTCGAGCGGCGCGCGCACTCTTGGAACGATCCCGAGGGCTTCTACCGCGTCGAGGCCCGGCTGGCGCCCGACGCGGGCGCCCGATTCAGCTCAGCGTGGCAGGCGCACGTCGACCGCATCTTCCGCGACGCGCGCCGGGCCGGTGTCCGCGAGCCGAGCGCCGCGTACGCGGCGGACGCGCTCGTGGCGCTCGCAACCGAAGGCCCCTGCAAGCCGGTCGAGGTGCGCGTGACCGTCGACAGCGCCGCGCTCGCCCGCGGGCACACCGAACCGGGTGAGCGCTGCGAGATCGATCGGGTCGGCCGCGTACCCGTCACGACGGCGCGGGCGATGCTCGACGACGCGTCAGTCGGGGTGCTGGTGCGCGACGGCGACGAGATCACCGCGGTTTCGTCGCCCAAGCGCACGATCCCGATCAAGCTGCGGCGCGCGCTCGAGGCCGGTTTCCCGGTCTGCGGCGTGAAAGGGTGCGCCAACGACCGGTTCCTGCAGATCGACCACGTCGTGCCGCTGGAAGACGGGGGCGAGACCAAACGTGCACAACACGTGGCGGATCTGCTCCCATCACCACTCCTTGAAGACGTACGACGGCTGGAGGGTGGTCGGGCAGCCCGGCAACTGGGACCTCGTCCCACCCGATGATCCCGACCCGCCGCCGTCAGGCGACGAGCGACGCGATGCGACGGGGCTCAGGCGGCGGCGCGGCCGGGCCGCGCGTCCGCACCCACCGCCACCGATCCACGACTCTCCCGATGGTGCTCGGCGAACTCGTCGCACGCAGCCGGATGCGTCGTGGTCGTGACGAGCCAGCCGCACGAGCAGCGGGCCGACCAGCGCCGGCCGAGCCCGTCGCCGAGAGAGAAAGAATTGACACGGGCGTGATGGGCGACTCGGGGCTCGGAGGCGTCGTCCCGCTCGGGCGGCGTCAACTCCAGCGGGCGAGTCAGCTGGAAGTACTCGAACGCACTGCGAGGAAGCTGCTCGAGGCCGCCGTCGGCGCGTCGTACCCAGTGCACTCCGCCGCAATCCGTGAACGCCATTTCGATGCCGAGGCGCGAGTACATGCCGTTCCAGCCGCCGTCGACGCACACCCGCCAGCGGCCGGGCGGGATCACCCCGACTCTGATTCGCCATCCGCCGCGCGACGGCGAGATGTCCTCGCCGCGCGTCGGACCGGATCCGTCGATGAACACGAACGTGACGACTGCGTCGTAGACCGGCTCGTCGGAGTGGTTGAGCAACGCCACCGGTTGCGGGTCGGCGCTCGGCTCCGGCCATCCGGAAACGTGCTCGGCCTGGGCGCGACGTTCGACGTCCGCGCGCATGCGTCGTTCGTGGCGAACCTGTCGCACCGCGATGAACACCGACGTCAGCCAGCCCGCCGCCGCGAGCAACGCCAGTGCTGCAACCCACCAGTACTCGGGCACGGTGCAATCCTGACCGAACGCATCTGCCGAACGGTGGATCTCCCGCGAGCCTTGATGCATGAGTGACGTGCCGGCCACGCAGCGTGGCCTCGTCGTCGTGACCACGGACGCGCGTCCCGACCTGTGGGAGCAGGCCGAGCCCGCGTTTCACGACGTCTGGCCCGAGTACAACCAGCACGGCGACGTAGCCGGCGAGTACTTCGGCGCGCTCGTGCCGTAGCACGTGCAGCTGCAGTTCCTGATCTGGGACACCGATCACCGGATCGGTCGACGAGTGGGCGGATTGGACGGGCCTCGAGTTTCCGGGCGACGGCGACGACGTCCTCCCCGGCGGTCTCGCTCCCCTCGAGGTGCGCGACGGGACGGCCGCTACTGGGAGCCGAACGTCTGGATGCTCCATCGCGTCGAGCGGCGCTAGCGTCCGCGGTATGGCGAGTGAGGTGCGCGGCGTCATCGCGCCGGGCAAGGGCGAACCCGTGCGCATCGAGACGGTCGTCGTGCCCGACCCCGGCCCGGGCGAGGTGCTCGTCTCGGTGCAGGCGTGCGGCGTCTGCCACACCGACCTCCACTACCGCGAAGGCGGCATCGGCGACGACTTCCCGTACTTCCTCGGCCACGAGGCCGCGGGCACCGTCGACGCCGTGGGTGCCGACGTCACCGTGGTCGCACCGGGCGACTTCGTCGTCCTCAACTGGCGCGCCGTGTGCGGTGAGTGCCGGGCGTGCCGTCGGGGCAAGCCCTGGTACTGCTTCGCGACGCACAACGCCACGCAGTCCATGACACTCGACGACGGGACCACGCTCTCACCGGCGCTCGGGATCGGCGCGTTCGCCGAGAAGACGCTCGTCGCCGCGGGGCAGGCGACGAAGGTGAACCCGTCGGCTCGCCCCGAAGCCGCCGGCCTGCTCGGGTGCGGGGTGATGGCGGGCTTCGGCGCGGCGGTGAACACCGGTGGCGTCCAGCGCGACGACACCGTGGCGGTGTTCGGCTGCGGCGGTGTCGGCGACGCCGCGATCGCCGGGGCGAGCCTCGTCGGCGCGCGCACGATCATCGCCGTCGACACGGACGCTCGGAAGCTCGAGTGGGCGCGCGGGTTCGGCGCGACGCACACCGTGGACGCGTCGAAGGAAGACGCGGTCGAGCGCATCCGGGAGCTCACCGACGGCAACGGTGCCGACATCTGCATCGAGGCGGTCGGCCGGCCCGAAGTGCTCCAGCAGGCGTTCTACGCGCGCGACCTTGCGGGAACGGTCGTGCAGGTCGGCGTCCCCACCCCGGACATGGCGCTCCCCGACATCCCGATGATCGACTTCTTCGGCCGAGGGGGCGCGCTCAAGCCGTCCTGGTACGGCGACTGCCTGCCGAGCCGTGACTTCCCGCTGCTCGTCGACCTGTACCTGCAGGGCCGCTTCAACCTCGACGGGTTCGTGTCCGAGACGATCGGCCTCGACGACGTGGAGGACGCCTTCCACAAGATGGAGCGGGGCGAGGTGCTGCGCTCCGTCGTCGTCCTCTAGCGGAACCGGAACTGAGGATCGAGCATGTCACGACGACCGGGGTCTTCTCGCTCGACGGCCAGGACTTCGACGTCGAGAACAACATCTGGCTCATCGGCGACGACCACGAGGTCCTCGTCGTCGACGCCGCCCACGACGCCGCGCCCATCGCCGCCGCCGTCGGCGACCGCTCGGTCCGGGCCATCCTGTGCACCCACGGGCACAACGACCACATCAACGCCGCCGATGCGCTGTCGCGGGCGACCGGCGGCGCGCCCGTCCTCCTCCACCCCGACGACGAGATGCTGTGGGACGTCGTCTATCCCGATCGGAAGCCCGACGATGCCGTGCGCGACGGCGACGAGCTCGAGGTCGCCGGCGAGCGTCTTCGGATCGTGCACACGCCCGGTCACAGCCCCGGTGGTGTGTGCCTCCTCGGCCCCGACGGGCACGTGTTCGGCGGGGACACGCTGTTCAACGGCGGCCCGGGCGCGACCGGCCGCTCGTACTCCGACTTCCCGACGATCATCGAGTCGATCCGCGACCGGCTGCTCGTGCTCCCGGACGACACGACGGTGCACACCGGCCACGGGGACTCCACGACCATCGGCGCCGAGGCACCGCACCTCGACGAATGGATCGCGCGCGGGCACTGACGAGCTACGTGGCGCGTACTTCGCCCGTGAGCACTCGACGGCCCGAGGAAGTCTGGTCGTTGTCGGGTGCCTCGATCGTCACGGTGAGGGTCGGGAAGTCCTTCGGGGAGACGCCGGACCACAGCGTGACGCGCCCGTCGCTCGAGCTGAATGTTCCGATCGGCACGAGGGCGCCGGCGGAGTTCTTCAGCCACGCCTGGTAGAACTCGCCGCCCCGCAGCGCGGGGAGATGCTCGGCGTACAGCTCGATCTCGAAGCCGGCGTCGTTGTGTGTGATGTCGGCAGACGCGTGGGCACGCGGCGCCGATCCCGTCGCGGTGAGCTTTGCTTGGTAGTCGGGACTCGTACCACCTCGCGTCACCAGCACGGTCGTGACGACGGTTGCGATCACCGCCGCGGCCGCGACTGACACGAGCACTCGTGGCCACCGACGACTCCGCGCCTGACGGCGCGCGACGGGTGTCGGCGGCTTCGCGGTGGTCGCGTCGGTATCGGCGACGGCGCGCACGACTGCGTCCTCGAGCCCGGGGTCCGGTTCGGCCCACGTCGAGGAGTCGGAGAGGACCTCTGCCAACAGCGGCAGCTCGGCGGCCTCCCGCGACTCGAGCGCGCCGTCCCGCCCGTCGGCGATCAACTTCTCCCGCTCTTCGTTCGTCGGCCGGTCAGTCATGAGGCACCTCCCGGAGGTGGCCCAGCAGCGCAGCAAGCTTCTGATGCGCCCGATGTGATCTCGACTTGACTGTTCCCAATGCGATGCCGAGCTTCTCGGAGATCTCGCTGTGCGTGAGGCCGTCGAGATGTTGCAAGCGGACGACCGTTGCTTCGTCGCGGCGGAAGAGCGTCGATTGCGCGCCGCACGTGCCACACGGCGTCTAGTACGTCGAGGTCCGGAGGCAGGCTCACGAGTGCGGGGTCGTCTGCGTTGACATCGTTGAGCGCGGTTGCCGGTCTGCGTGCTTCGCGTCGGTAGACATCGATGGCGGAGCGCTTCGCGATCGTCGCCAGCCAGCCCGCGGATCGCGTTCGACGTCGATCCGATCGGCCGCCTGCCACGCACGCACGAAGGTCTGCTGCGCCGCCTCCTCGGCCAGGTCGTGGTGGCCGAGCACACGGTGCGCCACCGCGTATACGAGGCGTCCGTACTGGCTGTACATGGCTCGGACGCCGCTGGCTTCACGTCGCCGAAACGCGGCGAGGACGGACTGGTCCACGCGTGGAGACGCTACGACGGACGGCGCGCAGGCACGCAATGACTGCGTCGGCATGGACCGCTTCTCGACTCGACCGATATCTCGCACATGGGGACTCACTGTCAGTACGGCGGCGGCGCCGATTCGGTTCGCGAACCATCTCGAGGCCCTGCGTCGTACCGACGATGAACGATCCCCCCGAGTCCAGGAGTCACGCAATGCGCAGAACGATTTCGAGGCACACCCGCGTGCTCGCGCGTGCGGCCGCCGTGCTCGCCCGTGCCGGCTTCTTCCGAGCGGGCGATGGAAGGAATGCGTCGTTCACGGCCAACACGTTCGTCTCGGCGAACGAGCTCGCGCCGGACATCCCGGGGGTTCAGAACGTCTGGATCCAGGGCGTGGGCTGTGCGACCGCGACCACACACTTCAGCTCGTGAGGAGAGCGACGATGCTTCCCGCGCACGAACAGCACGGAGGGGTTGCCCGTGGTTCGCTCGCATTGGCGACCGCCGCCTTCGTCACGACGATGCGGGCGTGGATCGGGCTGCTCAACGTCAGTGAGCGGGTGAACGTCGTGAGGCGCCGCAAGGCCTGTGTGCTGGTGAGGGCGGGCAGCCCGCCTCATCGGACGTGCGAAGGCCTCACCGTCACGGTGACAGACCTCGAGCCTCGAGAGGGGTAGCGGCGCACAAGACCGCCCCGCAACGGCGCGGCGCGGGACACACGAAGGCGGGAGGTCCGGCAAGGCCGGGCCTCCTGTCGTCGTGCTCAGGCCTGCTGCGCGCCCGGCTTCCCCTCCTCGACCACCCAGGACGTGCCCGCCATCGGCTCCGCCTGCGGCTGCTGGACGGTGCTGACGTAGCGGAACTCGGCGCGCAGCTGCGGGCGCGTCGCCTCGACGTGCAGGTAGCCCTTGTTCGTGGTGTCGAACAGGTGGATCCACGGGTTGCGCAGCGCGCCGTCGATGTACTGCTGGGCGAGGCTCTCGGGTGACGTCGCCGGCGGCGCGACGAGCTCCGTGCCGACGACGGGGGAGCCGTCCTTCTGGTAGTCGGGGCGCAGGTCGTCCACCGAGCTCGTGTGCGTGTCGCCGCCGAGCGTCACGAAGTTCTTCACCTTCGCCTTCTCGACGTGGCCGAGGAGCCGGTTGCGCGCCGCCACGTAGCCGTCCCAGGTGTCGGTGCTGTAGCCCGACGACGACCCGTCCTCGGGCGTGTGGTCGACTGCCGCCATCTGCGTCTGTTGCGCGAGCACGTTCCAGTGCGCGCCGGACCCGTCGAGCGTGCGTTGCAGCCACCGCTCCTGTTCCTTGCCCAGGATCGTGGCGCCGGAGTCGAGCGCGGCCGGGAGGAGGGGATAGCCACCCGGCGGGGAGCCCGGGCCCTGACCCTCGGTGGCGAGGGGCGTGCGGTACTGGCGGTCGTCGACGACCGGCAGCGTGACGAGGTCGCCGAAGCGGAACGACCGGTAGATCCGCATCGAGCCGTCGTTGCCCGGTGGCTTCGCCCGTACCGGCACGTTCTCCCACCACGCGCGGTACGCAGCGGCGCGCTTGGCGGGGAAGTTCGCCGCCTCGTCGGGCGCGCGCGCCTTGCCGAGCTCGCCGGGGTGGAGGCCGGCGTAGTTGTCCTCGACCTCGTGGTCGTCCCACGTCATGATCCACGGCGCGGCGGCGTGCGCGGCCTGGAGCTGCGAGTCGGCATGGGCGGCGGCGTAGTGGCGCCGGAAGTCGTCGAGCGATACGGCCGGGGGCAGGCCGTGCTGGCGCACGCCGCCGAGCGGCAGCTCGTAGATGTAGTCGCCGAGGAACACGACGAAGGCGAGGTCGTCCCGGCTCATCTGCTCGTACGCCGTGTAGTAGCCGGCCTGGTACGACTGGCAGCTCGTGACGCCGAACGCGGCCCGGTCCAGCCGGCGGCCGGGATCGGGCGCGGTGCGGGTCCGCCCGGTCGCGCTCACGTAGTCACCGACGCGGAACCGGTAGAAGTAGTCGTGCCCGGCGTCGAGACCGCGCGCGTCGACGTGCACCGAGTGCCCGAGGTCCGGACCGGTGGTCCGCTTCCCGGAGCGGACGACCTTTCGGAACCGCTCGTCGGACGCGATCTCCCATCGGACGGGCACCTGCACCGCCGGCATCGGCTCCGGCGACATCGGGTCCACCGCCAACCGCGTCCACAACACGACCGAGTCGGGCAGCGGGTCTCCAGAGGCGACACCGAGCTGGAAGGGATCGGCGGGCAACGCCGGCGCCCCGCCCGCGCGACGACCGAGCGCGCCGGCCAGTCGGCCGCTGCTCGCGACCGCGACCCCCATGCCCGCCAGCCCACCCAGGAAGGTGCGGCGGTCGATCCCCCTGCTCACGATGTCTTCCCCCGCCCGGGACTGTAGGAGGTGGCCGGCGCGGCTGCTCCGCCGGGTTGTCCGATTCGCCCGGATCGTGAAAGGATCTCCCGGTCTGTACAGGGCCAGGGCGGGCGCACGACGGAGCGGAGGCCGTTCGCATTGAGCCCGGAGCAGGTCCCAACACAGCCCGTCCCCGTTGCGGTGGCTCCCGCGCGGGTTGCCTCCGCACCCGGCGCCGAGGATGACGCCCATGGCTGAGGGACATCGCTACTCCTTCGAGGATGCGATGGCCCGGCGCGCCCGCGAGCTCGAGGACGCGCTGGAGCAGCAGCGCCAGGTGATCCGGAGCGAGGGTCTGGCCCAGACCGCCGAGGTCCAGCGGGTCGCCGCCGAGCAGCTCACCGCCATCGAGCATGCGGCATCCGATCGGGCCGCCGAGATCCACTGGGTGGCCGCCGAGCATCGCCAGGAGCTCGACGCCGTGGGCAAGGCGCAAACGGAAGAGCTCGAGCTGCTCGTGACGGATCAGCGCGCCGCGCTGGACTCGGCCGTGAAGGCCAAGGCCAACGAGATCCGCAACGCCGGCTCCGGCCGGGCCCAGGCGATCGAGAAGGGACTGCACGACGCCCGCGAGAAGCTCGAGCAGACCGTAGCGACCGAAGCGCGTCGCATCGACGAGCGGGTCGCGGTGTCGCAGGACGAGATGCGGAAGGCGGCCGACAAGGAATCCGTCGCCTTCGAGGAGTCGATGCGGGCGAGGCTCGTCGCGCTCGAGGACGCGCTGCGCGCCCAGGCGGCGCAGACGCGCGAGGACCTGCGGCGCGCCGCCGACGAAGAGACGGCCGCGTTCGACGAGGCCGCCGGACGCCGGGTCGTCGAGCTGCAGAACGCCGTCCGTGCGCATTCGGAGCTGGTCGACGAGCTCACGCACTTGCACGCCACGACGACCGGGCAGATCGACGAGATGCGATCACTCGTGGTCGAACTGCGGGACGCGCAGGAACGCCAACCGGATCTCGACGCCGCCATGGAACGCCAGGTCCGCACGCTCGTGCAGGACCTCGCGCCGGGCCTCGCGGCGGGCGTCGCACCGGCTGCGGACGGGCCCGTGGCGGCTTCGACGCCCGACCTGCGCGGGCTCGACCATCAGGGCCGCCCCGTCGGGATCGAGACCCTCGCCGACGACCGGTTCGCCGACCTGAGTGGGCACGTCGAGCGATCCGAAGCCGCGCAGCGGGCTCTGGAACAACGCCTCGCCGACCTCGAGGACGAGGTGGCGGTGTCGGCCGAGACGATGGACGACCGCCTCGCGCGCGCCGATCAACCGCACGGCCCGAATGTCGCCGAGCTGGAGGCGTCCCTCGCCGCCGCCGCCGACGGGTTCGAGGCAAGGCTGCGCGCCGCGGCCGACCAGCACACGCGCGAGCTCGAAGTCGCCGGCGTCGTCACGAAGAACCAGTTGTTGGACGCGTTGTCGGAGGCCGAGGCCGGGCTCGCACAGGCGGCGGAGGGCCGCGCCACCGAACTCGGCGAGATGATTGCAGCTGCGCGCACGACGATCGAGCGCGCGGCCAACAGCCGCGTCGAGAGCCTCGAGACCGCTGCCGTCGAGATCCGCGACGGGATCGAAGACCTCCAGCGCGACATCGCCGACGCGCTCACGCAGACCGGTGAGGCGCAAACTGCCGCGCTCGACAAGGCCGCCAACGACTGGCTCAAGCGCATGGACACGAACGGCGGCGGCGTGCATCGGAACGGCGGAAGGCTGCGGCGCCGGGTGGCGCCGGGTGCGACCGCCGTCGTGCTGGCGATCGCAGCTGCGCTCGGCGGCACCTTGTTCGTCCGCGGGGGCGGGTCCGATCGCTCCGGCGTTGCGAGCGCGAACCCGCCCGCCCAGCGCGCCGCGCCCGCCAAGAACGCGTCCGCGGGCGACGAGGCGCCGGTGGGTCAGGTCGCCGACGAGCTCTCGAAGCTGAGCTGGCCGTCGACGACGACGACGGCGGCCCCGCTCGCCTGGCGGGCGCCGGCGACCGGGCCCTCATCGGCGACGAACGGCGCGGCGGCGCCGACGACAGGGTCGCCCGGTGGCGGGGCGCCGACCGGCGGTGGCGGTGGTCAGGCCCCTCCGGCCACCTCGCCCCCGACGCAACCGCCGCAGACATCTCCGCCGCCGCCGCCCCCGCCGCCGACGCTGCTCCCGCCCATCACGCTTCCGTTGTTCGGAACGCCGCTGCTCTGATCGAGGGAGCGGAGACGCTCAGCGGCTCCGCTTGGACGGCGACTTCTTCGCCGTCGACTTCTTCTTGCTCGTGGCCTTCTTCTTGGCGGTCGTCTTCTTCTTCGTCGCGCCCGTCTTCCGGGCACCGGTCTTCTTCGCCCCGGTCTTCTTCGTGGCGGCCTTCTTCTTCGTCGGCTTCTTCGCCGCGCTCTTCGTGCCGGCGCCCTTCTTGGCTGCCGGCGACCGCTTCCTCTTCTCCAGGGCGGCCTTCCCGGTGGCCCGGGCCTTGGCCGTCTGCTTCTTGGTGCGCTTCTTCGCCTTGCGGATGGCCTTCGTCACCTTCCGCTGCGCCTGGCCGATCGCCTCACCGACCCGCTCCGCCGCCCGCTCGACCGCCGTCTCCGGCCTGTCCTTCTCTTCCTTCTCGTCCGTCTCAGCCACGGAAGCCACCTCCATCGCGTGCTGCTCGGTCAGGGCCATTTACCCACATCCGCCGGCCCTCAGGCAGGCCGGCGCTACCAGGCGGCGGCGTAGTTCTCGTCGGGCCAGCTGACGACGCCGTCGTCCTTCAGCTCCGCCATGCGCGCCTCGTCGACGCCGAGCCAGGAGAGGATCTCCTTGGTGTCCTCGCCGATGCGCGGCGGTGGGCGGTGGGGCCTGAACGGCGTGTCGGAGAAGTCGATCGTGCTCCCGAACTGGCGCATGGCGCCGAGGATCGGGATGCTCGTAGTCGACGACGAGGCCGAGGCGCTCGTTGTCGGCGTCGAAGAGCGCGAGGTCGCCGCCCTTGGGGTCGACGGCGATCTCGTTGGGGACGCCGGCGTCGTCGAGGTGGTAGCTCCAGCTCACTGCGGTACGGGTGCGGAACCGCATCTCGAGCTGCACGCCGGCGGTCGACCGGTCGAGCGACGGGTCGACACCGAGTGTCGTGCACAACGCGTCCCATTGGCCGGGCTTGAGCGCCGCGACCTGGAGCCATCCGTCCTGGGTCTCGTACAGCCGGTAGGCGGGGTCGACGCCGGTCGTCTGCTGGTCGAGGTGCGGCCGCGGGACGGGCGTGCCGTCGGGCTTCACCATCGCGTCCGACGCGAACACCGCCCCGCCGTCCAGCAGCGACGTCCAGAGCTCCTGGCCCTCGCCGGTGCGCGCCCGGTGGAGGAGCGCGGCGAGCACGCCGACCACGCTGAGCATGGCGTTGGCGGCGTCGCACATCCCGAACCGGTAGTAGAGCGGGTCGTTGCCGAGCTGGGTCGCGCCCGCCTCGTACTCGAGGCCCGTCGCCGCCTGGTACAGCGGGTCGAGTCCGCCGAAGTGCGACAGCGGGCCTTCGAACCCGTACGCGTACGTGTTGCAGTACACGATGTCCGGCTTCACGGCCCTGCACGCCTCGTAGTCGATGCCGAGCTTCGTCGCCGTGCCCTTCGTCATGTTGTGGTGCACGGCGTCGGCTCGGCGCACGAGCTCCATCGCCAGCTCGTGTCCCGCGGGCGTCTTGATGTTGAGCGCGATGTCGCGCTTGCCGCGCTGGCAGCCGAAGAACGGCTTGCCCGCCATGCGCATGCCGTCGCCGGTGGCGGGCTCGACCTTGACGACGTCCATGCCGAGGTCGCCGAGGATCATCGGCCCGAACGGGCCCGCGAGGTACTGGCCGAAGTCGATGAGCCGCAGCCCCTCGAGCGGCCCGCCGCCGTTCGTCCCGCCGGTCACGTCACGCGCCTCCCTCCCGTCACCCCCGCCGGGTCGGCAACGCCGACCTCGCCCCACACTTCGTCGTTGTGCTCGCCGACTCGCGGTTGGGGGCCGCGGATCTCGCCGGGGGTGCCGAACAGATTGATCGGGACGCCGACCTGGAGCAGTGGGCCGAGGTCGGGGTCGTCGACCGTGACCACCATGCCGTTGGCGTCGAGCTGCGGATGGGGCGCGGTCAACGCCTCCTCCATCGTGATGACCGCCTCGACGGCGATGTTGTTGGCCAGGAACTCGTCGACGAGCTCGGCGCGCTTCCACTCCTTGAACGTGTCGCGGCGCCGCTCGTTCATCAGTACCTGCTGCTGCAGCGGGAGGAGCCCCTCGAGGTCCTCGGCCGGTGGCGGCACGACCCCGAGGATCTCGTCCATGCTCTTCTTCGGCGGCAGGCCGCTCATCACGCTCACGTGCACGAACTCTCGGTCGGCGCACTCGAAGATCATCCCCTGGTGCACGCCGGGCGGGTAGCTCTTGCCCATCAGCTCGTGGAAGGCGGCGTTCGCCTTCTCGACGTGCTGCCAGATCTGGGTCGTGTAGAGGAACGCGCCCTGCAGCAGGCTCGTCGAGACCTGCTGGCCCCGGCCCGTGCGCTCGCGGGCGATCAGCGCGGCGAGGATCCCCGACGGCACGAGGAAGATCGCGCCCATGCTCGGCATCGGCATGTGCAGGAAGATCGGTCCCGGCCGCCATCCCGGCTGCTCCCACTGCTGACCCGACGACGCCTGCACCAGCGCGTCGTACCCCGGGCGCTGCGCGAGGCGGTGCCCGGGCGGGTACGCCGGCACCGAGCAGTACACGAGGCGGGGGAGCTCGGCGTGCAGCGCGTCGTACCCGACGCCGAGGCGGTCCATCACGCCGGGCCGGAAGCTCTCGACGAGCACGTCGGCAGTGGCCGCGAGCTTGCGGAAGGCGGCGACGCCGGCCTCGGACTTGAGGTCGCACGTGACCGACCGGCGCGAGCGCGTCCACACCTTGTAGCCGTCGTAGACGCGGAACGGGTCGCCGCCGGGCGGCTCGACCTTGATGACGTCGGCGCCCTGCTCGGCCAGCAGCAGCACCCCGAGCGGGCCCGCGATGCCCCATGAGAGGTCGAGGATGCGGATGCCGTCGAGCGCGCCGGCCATGGGTTGCTCAGCCTCGCGCACACCTGACGGGTGTGTCAGACGGCGGCGGGTAAGACTGCGTTGTCCCTGTCAGGCTGACCGAACCCAGGAGGGCGCATGCGGCGAGCGGCGATCGCCGTCGCCGTCGCGCTCCTGGGGCTCGGCACGACGGCGGCGTCGGCTTCGGCTCGTGCGGCGGCGCCGCGGCAGGCTGCCGACGTCGACGTGCGGCGCGACCTCACGTACAAGGAGGTCGACGGCACGAAGCTCGAGCTCGACGCCTACATCCCCGCCGGCGGCGGCGTGCGTCCCGGCGTGATGGTGATCTACGGCGGCGGATGGGTGCTCGGGAGCAAGGAGCTTGCGGGGCCGTTCGCGCGCGTGCTCGCCCAGAAGGGCTTCGTCGCGTTCGCGATGAACTACCGGCTCGCGCCGTTCCACCCGTTCCCCGCCGCGGTCGAGGACGTGCAGGCGAGCGTCGCCTGGGTGCGGGACCACGCCCTCGACTTCGGTCTGGATCCGGCGCGGATCGGCGCGATCGGCGGCTCCGCCGGCGGGAACCTGGCCGCCATGCTCGCCACCCTCGGGGAGGGCCCACACGACCAGGGCTCGCGTGTCGCGGCCGCCGCGTCGTGGGCGGGCCCGATGGACCTCCATCGCGACGAGGTCGGGGACGCCGGGTGGATCTACGTCCAGGCGTACCTGAACTGCATCGTGGGTCCGTGCGACGAGTCGGCCATCGCCGCCGCCTCGCCCATGTCGCACGTCGACCCGAGCGACGCGCCGATCCTGCTCGCTCAAGGCGAGGAGGATCAGCTCGTGCTGCCGCAACAGGCGGTGCACATGGCGGACGCACTCCAGAACGCGGGGGTCGGGCACCAGCTGCTCCTCCTCCCGAACGCCGGGCACGACGTCCGCATCGTCGGGCGGGTGGAGCAGCCGTCGTTCGACTTCCTGCGGCGCGAGCTCGGCGGCACGGAGCCGGGGCCGCCGAGTGCGATCGGCGTCGGCGACGACGGCAGCGATCTGCTCGCACCGGCGATCGCGGTCCTCGTCGGCGCCTTCGTGGCCGCGACGGTGATCATCGTGTTCCGGCGTCGTCGCCGGCGGCGCATGGGGTATTGACCATCCGTTCGGCCTTGAAAAAGAGGAGATTCATGGCGATCACCGGTACGCACATGCTGCTGTACACGTCCGAGCCGGAGAAGCTGCGCGCGGTGCTGCGCGACGTCTTCGGCTGGAAGCACGTCGATGCCGGCGGCGGGTGGCTGATCTTCGCGTCGCCGCCGGCGGAGGTCGGCGTGCACCCGGGCGAGGCGCCCTCGCACCACATGAGCCTGATGTGCGACGACATCGAGGCGACCGTCGCCGAACTGCGCGCCAAGGGCATCGAGTTCCGCGGCGAGCCCGAGAACCAGGGCTTCGGCATCGTGACGATGATGCTGTTGCCCGGTGGTGTCGAGATGCAGCTCTACCAGCCGCGCCATCAGACCGCGATCTGACGCCGGCGACCGCCGCGGCTCAGCGGAGGGTCCAGCCGGCGTCCTTGAGCTCCTTGCACGTCGGGCAGATCGGGTACCGGGACGGGTCGCGGGTCGGGACCCACTTCTTCCCGCACAGCGCCACGATCGCCTCACCGGTCACGTACGCCCGGGCGATGGCGTCCTTCTTGGCGTAGTGGGCGAACCGGTCGTGGTCGCCCTCGTCGGTGCGCTCCCGCTCGGGCGCCTGCGCCGGCGTGAGCGTCTCCGTCTGGGTCACGCCGAGCAGGGTAGCGACCGCCTCACGACCCGCTGACACTCGGCTGAGCGGGGCATCATCCGGGACGACGATGCTTACGGCCATGATGCTGACGGCCATGATGCTGACGCCATGACGAGACGACGCTGGATGCGCGGCGCCGCCGGGATCGCGGCCGCCGCCACGATGATCACGGTCGCGTTCGCGCCGGCCGCGGGCGCGGCGCAGGGCGACGTGACGGTCAAGAAGGATGTCACGTACCGCACGATCGACGGCGAGCAGCTCGGGCTCGACGTCTACCAGCCGGCGAAGAAGGGCAAGGACCGGCCGGCCGTGGTCATCGTCCACGGGGGCGCGTGGAGCGTCGGCGACAAGTCGTGGTTCGCGCAGCAGGCGAACCAGCTCGCCCAGAGCGGGTTTGTCGCGTTCTCGGTGAACTACCGGCTCGCGCCCGCGCATCCGTACCCGGCCGCAGTCGAGGACGTGGAAGCGGCGGTGGCATGGGTGCGCAAGCACGCCAAGGACTACGGCGTCGACCCGAAGCGCATCGGGGCCCTCGGTGGGTCCGCCGGCGGGCACCTCGTCGGCATGCTCGCCACCGACGGCGAGGGGTCGCTCAAGACCGGCCACCGCGTCGCCGCGGTGGTGTCGTGGTCCGGCCCGATGGACTTCGTCAGCCTTGCGCCCGCCGCCGGCACGAACGCCGGCAGCTCGATCCGCACCTTCCTCGGGTGCCTCCCCGACGCGTGCGCGGACACCTATGCCGCGGCGTCGCCCGTCACGCACGTCGACAAGACCGACTCGCCGATGCTGATCGTGAACTCGACGAACGAGCTGGTGCCGAAGTCCCAGGCCGACGCGATGAAGGCCGCCCTCGACAAGTCGGGTGTGGCCAACCAGGAGATCATCCTCCCCGGCACCGCGCACTCCCGGGCGTACTCGGACCAGGTCTGGGACCAGACGGTGAAGTTCCTGGAGAACTACCTGAAGAAGTAGGAGCAGTCGGAGAAGTAGGAGTAGTCGGAGAAGGAAGTAGGAGTAGTCGGAGAAGAAGAGAAACAGTGTCCCGGCCGCCCCGAGCGCGCCGCTACCGTGCGGGACGTGGACGAACCGACCCTCTCCGTCACCGAGGTCAACACGACTATCCGCGACGCGCTGCGGGAAGCGATCCCCGAGAACGTGTGGGTGCGGGGCGAGGTGCAGGGGCTGCGTGAGTCACGGGCCGGGCACGTCTACTTCCAGCTGGTCGAGAAGGACGAGCGCCGCAACCGCGTGCAGGCGGCGCTCGACGTGGCGCTGTTCCGCAGCCACCTCATGACCGTGCACGCCGCGTTGCGCAAGGTGCCCGGGATCGAGCTCGCCGACGACGTCGAGGTGCGCGTGAAGGGCCACATCGACGTGTACCCGCCGACAGGCCGTCTCCAGCTGATCATGACCGGCATCGACCCGGTGTTCACCGCCGGCGCGCTCGCCGCCAACCGGGACCGCGTGCTCCGCCAGCTCGAGGCCGAAGGCCTGCTGCGCGCCAACGCCGTCCACGAGCTGTCGCAGGTCCCGCTGCGGATCGGGCTCGTGACGAGCGCCGGCAGCGCCGCGTACCACGACTTCCTCGACGAGCTCGACGCCAGCGGCTTCGCGTTCCGCGTCGGCGTGTGCGACGTGCGCGTGCAGGGTGCCAACGCGCCCGGCCGCGTCGTGTGGGCACTGCGCCGACTCGCCCGCATCGCCGATGCGTTCGACGCCGTCGTGGTCGTTCGCGGTGGCGGTTCCCGCGCCGACCTGGCCCCCTTCGACACCGACGACGTCGCCCGCGCCGTCGCCGCCATGCCGCTCCCCGTGCTCACCGGGATCGGGCACGAGGTCGATCGTTCCGTCGCCGACGAGGTCGCGCACACGGCGAGCAAGACCCCGACGGCGGCCGCGCAGGTGCTGGTCGAGCAGGTCATGGAGTTCGTCCACCGGCTCGACGACCTGTCGCGCGGCGTCGTGCACCACGCCCGCTCGAACTGCGCGCTCGCACTGCGGGAGCTCCGTGACTGCGCCCGGCGCGCCCGGCGCGGCCCGCCGGTGGCGCTGACCCGCGAGCTCGCCGTCGTCGAGCGCCACCGGGGCCGGGCGGAGGAGCTCGGCACGCGGGCGGTCAAGCAGGCCGTCGCCGGCCTCGACGGAAGCGAGCGTGCCGTGTCGGCGGCCGGCGGACGTCTCGCCCGGGCCGAGGACCGGCGACTGGTTGCCTGCGAAGCCCGGTTACGCGCCCTCGACCCGGCGCGGGTGCTGGAGCGGGGCTACACGATCACCCGCGACCGCGACGGCCAGGTGGTGAAGCGGGCCGCCGCCCTCAGCTCCGGGGACCGGCTCGTCACCGAGTTCGCCGACGGGACCGCCGCCGCCGTCGTGCACGAGGTAGACACGCGCGAGTCATGAGCACATCGAGCGGCGACGCCGACGACGGCAGCGGCGACGACCTCGGCTACGCCGAGGCGATGACCGAGCTCGAGGGGATCCTCGACGAGCTCGAGGGCGACCACCTCGACGTGGACGTGCTGGCGGAGCGCGTCCGCCGGGCCGCCGAGCTGATCAAGCTGTGCCGCACCCGCATCTCCCGCGCCCAGGAGGACGTCAACCGCATCGTCACCGACCTCGAGGTGTTCGAGAGCGAGATCGGCGGCGCCCCCGCCGGCGGCGGCGACGAGGACGAGCTCGAAGGCGACGTCGCCGCCCACGAGGCCGACGAGCTGTTCTGAGCCCGGAGAGAGCGCACGGCGGCGTCGACGCGCGAGGGTGATGCCGTGGACGAGTGGCCCGCGCTGCCCTACGACGACTGGCGCCCCACCCGCGACACGCTGCACATGTACACGCAGGTCGTCGGCAAGCTGCGGCTCGCGCTCTCGCCGTTCGAGCCGGAGTGGGCGAACGTGCCGCTGTACGTCACCGCGCGGGGGCTGACGACATCGCCCGTCCCGCTGGGTCTCCGCACCTTCGACGCCGAGTTCGACTTCGTCGACCACCGGCTGGTGCTGCGCGCCAACGACGGCGGAATCGAACAGCTCCCGCTGCGGGCGCAGGCCGTCGCCGACTTCTACGCCGCCGTGATGGACGCGCTCGGCCGCCTCGGGCTCGACGTGACGATCTCGCCCGGTCCGTCCGAGGTCCCCGACCCCATCCCGTTCGCCGAGGATCGGACGCACCACTCCTACGAGCCCGAGCAGGCCAACCGGTTCTTCCGCGTCCTCTCCGCGACCGACGTCGTCCTGAAGGAGCACCGCAGCCGCTTCGGAGGCAAGACGTCGCCCTCTCACTTCTTCTGGGGCAGCTTCGACCTCGTCGTCACGCGTTTCTCCGGCCGTCCCGTGGAGCCGCCCGCGGGCGCCGACACGATCACGCGCTACGGGGGCGACGCCGAGCAGATCTGCGGCGGCTTCTGGCCGGGCCATCCCCACTACACGAGCCCGGCGTTCTTCGCGTACGGGTATCCCTCGCCGGCCGGCGTCGAGCAGGCGTCGATCAGACCTGCGAACGCGGGGTGGAACGACGACCTGGGCGAGTTCGTCTTCCCGTACGACGAGATGCGGGCGACGCCCGATCCGAGACGCGCGCTGTTGGACTTCCTCGACAGCACCTACGACGTGTGCGCGAGTCGCATGGGGTGGAGCGCCGACCTCACGCAGATCAACGCGCCGTCGTGACGCGCGGCTGAGGAGGTCGCGGCGATGTGGCCCATGGCGCCGGACTGGTAGTCCTCGACCGCCTGGACGAGCTCGTCCCGGCTGTTCATGACGAACGGGCCGTACCGCGCCACCGGCTCGCGTAGCGGCACGCCCGAGATGACGAGGACATCGAGGGGATCCTCGACGTCGTCGGGACCCTCGAGGTGCACGTCGCCCTGATCGCCGGCGAAGAGCACGAGCTGCGATTCCGACGCCAGCCTGCCGTCGTCGCCGAACTGGCCGCGGCCCCGGATCACGTACGCCGCAGCCTGGTGCCCCTCGGGGATGGGGACGTCGAGCGAAGCACCGGGCTGCAACGTCACGTGCAGGTACACGATCGGGCTGTGCGTGTCGACCGGGCCCCGCGCGCCGAACACGTCGCCGGCGACGACCTTGACCCGCGCGCCCGGCGCCGGCTCGATCACGGGGATCTCGTCCGCCTTGATCTCCTGATAGCGAGGCGACGACATCTTGTCGGCGCGCGGCAGGTTCACCCAGAGCTGGAGGCCGTGGACGCGGCCGCCCTCGCGCCGGATGCGCTCGGCGGGGAGCTCGGAGTGCACGATGCCCGCGCCCGCCGTCATCCACTGCACGTCGCCGGGCCCGAGGTAGCCGCCACCTCCGCTCGAGTCCCGGTGCTCGAAGGCGCCCTCGAGCATGTAGGTGACGGTCTCGAAGCCGCGGTGCGGATGGTCGGGCGCACCGACGGCCTCGCCCGGCGCGTAGTCCGCCGGGCCCATGTGGTCGAGGAGGAGGAACGGATCGACCATGTCGAGCCGGGCGGACGGGAACGTCCGCCGCACCACGAACCCGCCGCCTTCGACCGTGCGCGTGGCGGGCACGACCTGAGCCACGGAGCGCTGCGTCATGCCGGGTGCAAGGCCGCGAGGCGGCCTGCTATTCCGCTACGCGGCCTGGGGGGCGACGGCGTTGACGGCGCCGGCGAGCGAGTCCTCCCACGGCCAGTTCCACAGGAAGTGCTTGTTGACGTCGTCCATCTGGTTGTACATCCACCAGTAGAAGTACACGCCGCACGAGAAGATGCTGGCGACGATGCGGCCGGCGTAGTTCTGCTTGCCCTTCTGGCGGGCGGGGTCGGGGGCGGGGACGTTCTGGCCCAACCGGGCGAAGATCGCGCTCAGCTCGGCCTCGACCGCGCCTTCGGCCTGGTCGTGCTTGATGAGGTCCCCGTCGAGGAACACGAACCCCACGAAATAGGCGATCGACGTGAGGACCGCGATGAGCACCCAGATGCCGGGGTCGCGGAACTCGGTCGTCAGCCCGCGCATGACGGCCACGTTCGTGGCGATGCGCTCGAAGTTCGGTCGCAGCTCCTCGGCGACGCCCTGCGCGCTCGCCTGCTGCCAGGCGACCTCCGTCGCCGACTCGAGCAGGTCGAGCCGGCGCCGGTTGTGGTCCCGCATGCGCCGCATGAGTTGGTAGAAGACGTAGAACCCGAAGATGCCGCACGTGATGATGGTGAGGAAGATCACCATCCCCAGGCAGTCGAAGTAGTAGTCGGTCTGCGCCCGGGCGTTGTACGCGTAGCGGAACCGCTCGGCCGGGGTCGTCGCCGGCATCGGCGCGCCCGGCTGCTGGGCCGGCGTGGGCGGTTGCTGTGGCGGGGGCGGGGGAGGCGGCTGCTGCGGCGGGGGAGGCGGGGGCGGTGGTGTCGTCGTCATGGGCGTGCACCCTAGCGAGGGTGCGACCATGATGCGTACGTCAACCGGAACAGTTCCGGTCGACGGACGCACGATCGGAGCGGCTGCATGGCCGACGAGTACACGCCGACGCCGGAGGATCACTTCACGTTCGGGTTGTGGACGGTGGGCAACCGCGGGCGGGACCCGTTCGGTAACGAGACCCGTCCGCCGCTCGACCCCGTCGACACTGTCGGCCGGCTCGCGGAGCTCGGCGCCTACGGCGTGAACTTCCACGACGACGACCTCGTGCCGCCGGGCTCGTCGCCGGCGGAGCGCGAGCAGATCCTCAAGCGGTTCCGGCGCGCTCTCGACGACGCCGGCATGAAAGTGCCGATGGCGACGACGAACTTGTTCTCGAACCCGGTGTTCAAGGACGGCGCGTTCACCGCCAACGACCCGAAGGTGCGCAAGCACGCCCTGCGCAAGACCCTGGACGCCATCGATCTCGGGGCTGAGCTCGGCGCCGAGGTGTACGTCATGTGGGGCGGGCGCGAGGGCGTCGAGTCCGACGCCGCCAAGGACGTCCCCACCGCGCTGGACTGCTACGCCGAGGCCATCAACCTCTGCTGCGACTACATCGTCGACCGCGGCTACGAGATCGACATCGCGATCGAACCCAAGCCGAACGAGCCGCGCGGCAACCTCTTCCTTCCGACCGTCGGGCACGCGCTGGCGTTCATCCACGAGCTCGCCCATCCCGACATGGTCGGGCTCAACCCGGAGTTCGCCCACGAGACGATGTCCGGGCTGTCGTTCCACCACGGCGTCGCGCAGGCGTTGTGGGCCGACAAGCTCTTCCACATCGACCTCAACGCACAGTCGCCCGGCCGGTACGACCAGGACTTCCGCTTCGGGTCCGAGGGCGTCCGCGACGCCTTCTACCTCGTGAAGCTGCTCGAGGACGCCGAGTGGGACGGCATGCGACACTTCGACGCGCACGCGTACCGCACCGAGAGCGTCGATGGCGTCTGGGAGTTCGCCCGCGGCTGCATGCGGTCGTACCTCATTCTCAAGGAGAAGGCGGCGCGGTTCGCCGCCGACCCCGACATCGCCGACGCGCTGCTCGAGGCGCAGGCCGAGGGGCTCGCCGAGCGGATCCTGCCCCAGGGCTATTCGCCCGAGGCGATTGCCGCGCTGCGCGGGGAGGCGATCGACGTCGACGCCCTCGCCGCCCGGGGCTACGGGCACGAGCGGCTCGACCAGCTCGTGACGGAGCTGCTCCTCGGCGTTCGCTGAGAGTTCGCTGAGCACGGCCGTTCCCGGCCGCGGTCGGCAAACGTGCTTCACTGTCCGGTCGCACGCTGAGCTCGAGCAGGAGGGCTGCGTGGCACTCGTCCTGGGAGTGGATTCGTCCACTCAATCGACGAAAGTCGAGATCCGCGACGCCGATACCGGTGTTCTCGCCGGATCCGGTCGTGCCGCGCATCCAGGGACCTCCCCGCCGCGCAGCGAGCAGGATCCCGAGTCGTGGCGCCAGGCGCTCGTCGACGCCCGCCATCAGGCCGGGGCGCCGGCGGTCGTCGCGATGGCAATCGCCGCTCAGCAGCACGGCCTCGTCGCGCTCGACTGCGACGGTCGGGTGATCCGGCCGGCGAAGCTCTGGAACGACACCGAGTCGGCCCCCGACGCCCAGTGGCTCGTCGAGCAGCTCGGCGGCCCCGAGCCGTGGGTGAAGGCGTGCGGGTCGGTGCCGGTGGCGTCGTTCACGATCAGCAAGCTCTCGTGGCTGCACCGCACCGAGCCCGAGACGTTCGACCGCCTGGCCCGCGTGCTGCTCCCGCACGACTGGCTGACGTCCCGGATGAGCGGCCGGTTCACGACCGACCGCGGCGATGCCTCCGGTACCGGCTACTGGTCGCCGTCCGAGGGCCGCTGGCGCCCCGACCTCCTCGACGTGGTCGACGACACGAAGGACTGGGACGAGTGCCTGCCGGAGGTGCTCGGACCGACGGAGCCGGTGCGTGAGCGCGACGGCGTGATGATCGGGCCCGGTACCGGCGACAACATGGCCGCCGCCCTCGGCGTCGCGCTCCGGCCCGGGCAGGTCGCGATCTCCATCGGCACCTCGGGCACCGTGTACACGGTCAGCAACGCGCCGGTCACCGACCCGAAGGGTTACGTCGCCGGGTTCGCCGACGCCACCGGCCGGTACCTGCCGCTGGTGTGCACGCTCAACGGGATGCGCGTCATCGATGCGTTCGCCCGGCTGCTCCGTGTCGACCTGACCACGTTCGACGAGCTCGCGCTGGCCGGCGAGCCGGGCGCGGGCGGGCTGGTACTCCTCCCGTACCTCGACGGCGAGAGGACGCCCAACCTGCCCGACGCGTCGGGCACGATCGCGGGGCTACGACCCGACGTGACGCCGGAGCAGGTCGCGCGCGCCGCCGTCGAAGGCGTCGTGTGCGGGTTGCTCGACGCCCTCGAGGCGCTGCGCGTCGGCGGCGTCAAGGTGCGGCCCGCCGACGGCACACTGCTCCTCGGCGGCGGCGCCCGCCTGCGTTCGGTCCAACGTGTGCTCGCCGACCTCACACGTTGCTCGATCGTCGTGCCGCGCGGCGAGCCGGTCGCGACCGGCGCCTGCGTGCAAGCGGCTGCCGTGCTGCACCAGGCCGCGCCGAGTGACGTCGCCGCCGCGTGGGACCTCGGCACGGGCCGTCCGGTCGAACCCGACCTGAGCACCGACACCCGAGCGATGCGGAGCGCGTACGCGGCGCTACGTGATAGGTACTACGCCACATCATGAACAAGCCGGCAGGTCGGTTCTCGGGTGTTGCCGCCGCAGCGCTGTTGTGCGCGGCCGCGCTCGGGTTCGGCGCTTCGGCGGTGCCCGACGCGGCCGCCGCGCCCAAGCGGCCGACGCTGCGCGTCCTCGTCACCAACGACGACGGGGTCGGCGCGCCCGGGATCGACGCGCTCGTGCAAGGGCTGCGCAAGCTGAACGGGGTGCGCGTCACGGTCGTCGCGCCCGCCGAGAACAAGAGTGGCTCGAGCGACATGACGACGCCCGGGCCCCTCACGACGACGCAGGCGACCACCACGAGCGGCTATCCCGCCATCGCCGTCCAAGGCTTCCCCGCCGACACGGTCGATTTCGCCCTCGACGGCGGCATCCCGACGAAGCCACAGCTGGTCGCTTCCGGCATCAACGCGGGCGCCAACCTGGGCCCCGTCACCCGCATCTCGGGCACGGTGGGCGCGGCCCGCACTGCGGTTCGCCACGGCGTGCCGGCGGTAGCGATCAGCCAGGGCACGACCGAGGGCGTGGAGCCCGACTATGCCGCCGGTGTGCGCCAGGCCGTCACGTGGGTGAAGGAGCACCGAAAGGCGCTCACCAAGAAGAACCCGAAGGCTCCGACCGCGGTTGCGAACATCAACGTGCCGACGTGCCCGACCGGCAAGGTACGCGGGCCGATCGACGTGCCGTCGGCGACCGGCGGTGACCTCACGCAGCCGCCGAACTGCGCGTCGACGCTGAAGAATCCTCCGGACGACGTCGTCGCCTTCGTGAACGGCTACGCACCGCTGAGCCTGGTGCCGCCCGACTGACGTACGCCTACTCGGCGTTGTGGAAGATGATCCCGAGCGTGGTCCGCTCGCCGGTGTGGATCGTGCTCACGCCATGGCGCATCGCCACCCGCCTCGGCCCGCGCTTGCCCGGCACGGGCCGATCGCGCGTGGGGAAGAGCAGCGCCTGCCCGCGCTCCAGACGGGCCACGACCGGGCGCGACTGCTGGCGCGGACGCTGCTCCACGAGCACGTTCTCGCCCCCGGTGAAGTCCACGTCGGGTGCGCTCAGCATGATCGTGACCTGGAGCGGGAACGCGACCTCGCCGTAGAGGTCCTGGTGCAGGCAGTTGTACCCGCCGGCCCAGTAGCGCAGCAGCAGTGGCGTCGGCCGGTGCTGCCCGGCCGACGCGCACACCTCGACGAGGCCGTCGAGCGTGTCGGGGAACGACTGTGTACCGAGCTGTTCCGCCCAGCGGTTGGCGATCTGCGCCAACGGCCCGTACAGCTCGACCCGGAGCCGCTGCACGACGTCGGGGAGCGGGTCGGCGAAGTACCGGTACGTGCCCTCGCCGAACGCGTGCCGTGACATCACGATCGTGCTCCGGAAGGCTTCGTCGACCTCGAAGAGGTCGCTGAGCTCGTGGCACTGCTCCTCGTCGAGCAGCGACGGCGTCACGGCGAAGCCCCACCGGTCGAGCTCCCCGCCGAGCGCGGGCCAGTCGAGGTCCGAGACTCCAACGACTCCGAGTTCCGTCATGTCGACACCTCTATGTGCGCCTACCCGGAGACCTGAGAGAGCCTATGGGCATGGCCGACGGGCTCGATCGAGGTCGAGAGGCGTTCCGGCGACGGGAGTGGGCGGACGCGTACACCCAGCTGTCGGCGGCGGACCGCGAGGCTCCGCTCGATGTCGACGACCTCGAGCGGCTGGCCGTGGCCGCCTACCTCACCGGCGACGACGCCGCCAGCACCGACGCCTGGGTGCGCGGCGCACCAGGAGTGCGTACGCGCCGGTGACCCGGCGCGGGCGGTCCGGTGCGCCTTCTGGCTCGTCCTCGGTCTCATGCTGCGGGGTGAGCTGGCGCCCGCCGCCGGGTGGCTCGCCCGCGGACAACGCTTCGCCGGCGACGTCGAAGGCCACGCCGAGGAGGGGTGCCTGCTTCTCGGGGACGCGGTCCAACTCATGTTCGCCGGCGATGCCGAGGGAGCCAACGCCATGTACAGCCGCGCGGCCGAGATCGGCGTCCGCTTCGGCGACCCGGACGTCACGGCGATGGCGCGACTCGGTGAGGGTCAGACCGCGATCATGCTCGGGCGCACCGCCGACGGCCTGACGCTGCTCGACGAGGCCATGGTCTCGGTGACGGCCGACGAGCCGTCGGCGACCATGACCGGCCTCGTGTACTGCGCCGTGATCGAGACCTGCCAGGAGATCTTCGACGTTCGCCGCGCACGTGAGTGGACGACGGCGTTGAGTCGGTGGTGCGAGTCGCAGCCCGAGCTCGTGCCGTACCGCGGCCAATGCCTGGTGCATCGGGCCGAGATCCTGGAGCTGCAGGGGGACTGGCCCGACGCGATCGACGAAGCCCAACGCGCCTGCGAGCGCCTCGCCGAACCCCCGCACCCGGCGGTCGGCAGGGCGTTCTACCGGCGCGGCGAGCTTCAGCGACTGCGGGGTGAGTACGACGCGGCCGACCACTCGTACCGCGAAGCCAGCGGGTACGGGCAGTCACCGCATCCGGGGCTGCGCACTGTTGCGCTACGCGCAAGGACAGATCGACAGCGGCCGCGACCGACGATCAGGCAGGCGCTGAGCGAAGCACCGGACCGCGTCAGCCGAAGCAGGCTCCTCGGCGCGTCGGTCGAGATCGCGCTGGCCGGCAACAATTTGCAGGCGGCGCGCACCGCCGCCGACGAGCTCCTCGCATCGCCGCCGAGTTCGGGGCGCCGCTTCCTGGATGCGCGCTGTCCGACCATGCCGACGGCGCCGTCTTGCTCGCGGAGGGCGACGCCACGGCTGCGCTCGAGCCTCTGCGGCGCGCATGGCACGCGGTTGCAGGAGCTCGACGCCCCGTACGACGTCGCACGAGTCCGCGTCCACATCGGGCTCGTCGTACCGCGCCCTCGGGGACATCGACACGGCCGAGCATGGAGCTGGACGCCGCCCGAGCTGCGTTCGAGCGCCTCGAGGCCGCGCCCGATCTCGCCCGGGTCGAGAGCTGACCGGCTCCGCGGCCTCGGCGACGGCGGCCGGGCTCACGCCACGCGAGGTGGAGGTGCTCCGGCTCGTCGCCACAGGAAAGACGAACCGCGGCATTGCCGCCGAGCTCTTCCTCAGCGAAAAGACCGTCGCACGCCACGTGAGCAACATCTTCACCAAGCTCGGCGTGTCGTCACGGTCGGCGGCGACGGCGTACGCCTACGAGCACGACCTCACCTAGGCGCCGCGTACACAGAATTACCCACGCGCCGTCGTCGGCGAATTGGTCCATTCCGGCGATGCGACGCGGTGCCGACTCGATCATCGTCGTCACCATGACGACGACATCCGAGACCAAGACCATCGAACAGGCGACCGCCGAGCGGCTGAGCGAGCGGTTCCACGACGCGTTCCGGTCCTTCGAAGCCGGGGACGACGCCTTCACGCCCGACGTGTTCTGCGACCTGAACATGCCCGAGTGGCGCTTCCAGCTGCAAGGGCGAGAGGCATTCGCGGCGCAGCTCGAACGCATCAACGAGGGTCCCTCCCGGGTCGAGGTCCTGCGGACCGTGCCGACGACCTCGGGATTCGTGACCGAGCACGTCGAGCACCAGGACGTCGACGGCGAGGACCATTCCGCCGCGCCGCCTCATTCTCTGCGAGGTCGTGCGTGGGAGGATCGCGGAGGTCACCGTGTACTGCACCGGCGAATGGACCGACGAGCTGCGCGCCCGGCACGCGGCCGAAGCGCCGATGATCCGGCCGTGAGCGCATCCGTCGCGCGGGCGCGGATGCTCGCCGGGCTGCCGATCACGGAACGGGTGCTCGACGTCGACGGCGTCGAGACCACTGTCCTCGAGGCCGGCGACGGACCGCCGCTGCTCCTGCTGCACGGCGGCATCGAATGCGGAGGCGCGTACTGGGCGCCGGTCATCGCACGGCTCGCGGAGCGTCATCGGCTGGTCGTGCCCGACGCCCCCGGGCTCGGCGAGTCCGCACCCGTCGAACGCCTCGACGACGACACGTTCGCGGCCTGGTTCACCGGTGTGCTCGAAAACATGCAGTGCGTGCGACCGATGCTCGTTGCCCATTCGCTGCTGGGCAGCACCGCGGCGCGCTTTGCCGCTGGGCGGGGCGACCTCTTGCGCGGACTCGTCGTGTACGGCGCCCCCGGTGTGGGGCCGTACCGCATGCCGATGCGCCTTCGATACGTGGCGATCCGCTTCGGCATCCGGCCGAGCGCCCGCAACGCCGAGCGGTTCGATCGCTTCGCGCTCCTCGACCTCGACGCCAATCGCCGTCGCGACCCCGAGTGGTTCGCCGCTTTCGATGTGTACGCGAGGTCGCAAGCCACGTTGCGGCACGTCAAGCGGACCATGAGCAGGCTGATCGCGACCGAGACGAAGCAGATCCCCGATGCCGACCTCCGTCGCATCGCCGTGCCGACGACGCTGCTCTGGGGCCGCCACGACCGGATGGTCCCGCTCGCCCTGGCCCAGGGCGCAGCGGAACGACTCGGCTGGCCGCTCCACGTGGTCGACGGCGCCGCTCACGCACCGCACATGGAACAGCCCGACGCGTTCGCCGCCGAGCTCTCGGCGATTGCAGACGCGCCCACCGAAAGGAGCGCATGACGATGGAGACGACGATCACTGGTGACCTCGAGCGCATCGAAGGCCCGGTGCTGCATCCAGGTGACGACGGTTGGGACGATGCCGTTCTCATCTGGAACGGCATGGTGGACAAGACCCCAGAGCTGGTCGTGCAGCCGAAGTCGGCGCGCGATGTGGCGGCGGCGGTCGAGTTCGCGCGAAAGCACGAGGTGCTCCTGGGTGTCAAAGGCGGTGGCCACAACATCGCCGGCACCGCCATCCCCGACGGCGGCCTCATGATCGACATGTCCCGCATGCGCAATGTCACCGTCGACGCCGAGGCGAAGCTCGCCCACGTCGAGGCGGGATGCCTCTTGCAGGACGTCGATCGCGCGACACAGGAGCACGGCCTGGCGACGGTCCTCGGCTTCATCTCCGAGGTCGGCGTCGGTGGCCTCACGCTCGGCGGCGGCCTCGGCTACCTCACGCGCCGTTTCGGATGGACCGTCGACAACCTCGAGGAAGTGGAGATCGTCACCGCCGACGGCACGGTGCGGACCGCCAACCGCGAGGAGCACGCCGACCTGTTCTGGGCGGTGCGGGGTGGCGGCGGGAACTTCGGCGCCGTCACCAGGTTCACGTTCCGCCTGCACGACGTCGGACCGGCCGTGTTCGGGGGGCTCATCGCATGGCCATTTGACCGCGCCGACGACGTTCTCGCCGCGTACCGGAAGCTCACGGCCGAGGCGCTTCGCGAGCTCTCCGCGTGGCTCGTGCTCATCCGCGCGCCGGCGGAGCCGTTCGTGCCGGAGGAGTACCACGGCAAACGGTGTTGCGTGATTGCCTTGTGCTACAGCGGCGATCCGGATGCGAAGGACGCCGCCATCGCCCCGATCCGGGAGATCGGCGATCCCGCCGTCGACCTGCTGCAGGAGTGGCCGTACACGATGCAGCAGTCGTTCCTCGACGACAGTGAGCCGAAGGGCATCCACGCGTACTGGAAGACCGAGTACCTGGCCGAGCTGCCGGAAGACCTCCTGCCGATCCTGCGCGACCTGGGCGCCGATTGTCCGATCCACGACGCGCAGATCGGGCTCCTTCACCTCGGCGGCGCGCTGAACGAGCGCGCCTGGGACGACGGCGCCGTCGGCAACCGGGACGCGCAGTACGCCATCGGGGTGAACGGCTTGTGGGAGCCGGGCGAGCCCGACGCCGATGCGTTCCGCCGCTGGATCCGCGCCGGCTGGGAGCGGATCCGGCCGTTCGCAACCGGTGGCAACTACGTCAACTTCCAGACCGACGACGACGACCAGGGCCCGGCCGATGCGTACGGCAAGAACTACGAGCGCCTCCGGCGCGTGAAGACCGAGTACGACCCCGACAACCTGTTCCGCGTGAACCGCAACATCCCGCCCGCCTGAGATGATTTAGCCTTCGCCCGTGACTCGATCCGAGCCGCCGGAACCGGCCGAGATCGGGGAGTTCGTTGCGGCGGCGTGGGAGCGCCACCGGGACCGTCTCTTCGAGGGCCAGCGCCGAGTGTCCGAGTGGCTCGTCGAGCAGATTGACCTCCGGCCGGGCCAGACGATCCTCGAGCTCACTGCCGGACCGGGCGAGACGGGCTTCCTCGTCGCCGAACGCATCGGACCAGCAGGGCGCCTGATCTCAACCGACCTCTCCCCGCGGATGGTGGATGCGGCCCGCCGCGGCGCCGAAGCTCGCGGTCTCACCAACATCGAAGCTCGCGTCATGGACGCGCAGGACATCGAGCTGCCGGACCAGAGTGTCGACGGCGTGATCTCGCGCTTCGGCGTGATGCTCACCCCGGAGCCGGGACGGGTCGTGAGCGAAGCACGGCGTGTTCTCCGCGGCGGCGGTCGATTCGCCTACGCGGTATTCGGCCCACCCGACCGGAACCCATGGCTGACGCTGCTCGCGGGCGCGATCCTCGAACGCGGGCACGCGCCTGAGGGTGATCCGTTCGGCCCCGCCGGGCCGTTTTCGCTCGCGAGCCCGGACGCCAATCGGGGATTGTTCGACGGTTTGGGATTCTCGGATCTGGGTCTGCAGGAGATCGAGAGCACGCTCCATTTCGACGATTTCGACGCCTATTGGAACCTGCAGAGTGAAGTGGCAGGTCCAATTGCAATCCTGATCTCGTCCCTGCCTCCGGATGAGGTCAACGCGGTCAGATCGGCGGTGGAAGCGAAGACGGCTCCGTTCCTCACCGCGAACGGGTACGACTTCCCTTCCATGGCGCTCGGGATCAGCGCGAGGTAACCGACCCCGCCGGCCTGGCAGAATCTCCCTTCGGAGGTGATTCGCCAGGTGGCAGGGGTCCGAGAGGAGCAGGACGCGACGACGCTCGAGGCGGTCGCCGACGCAGCGTGGGTCGCGGGCGAGCTCGACGAATGCATCGCCGCGCGCGAGCTCGCCTATCCGCGGTTCGAGGCCGACGGCGACGGGCGGGGGAGCGCGCGGTCCGCGCTGTATCTCTACGACTACTACTGCTTCAAGGGGCGTCGCGCGGTGGCGAACGCCTGGCTCCAGCGGGCCAAGCGCATCCTCGAAGGACAATCCGACACTCCGGAGCACGCGGTGCTGCTCGAACGCGAGGCCGAAGTTGCGAACGGGAGTGGTGCTCTCGAGCTCGCCCTCGAGAAGGCCGGTCACACGCTGGAGATCGGTCGCCGCCTCCGGCATCCCGACATCGAAGCGGAAGCTCTCCAGTGCAAGGCCCGCGTGCTCATCAGCCTCGGCAAGACCGCCGACGGCTTCGCCCTCTTCGACGAGGCGATGCTGCTCGCGGCCGAAGGACGACTCGGGACGTTCGTCGTCGGCAAGATCTATTGCAGCCTCATCTCGGCGTGCGATCAGCTCGGCGAACTGCAGCGCGCCGCGGAGTGGACCGAGGTCGGCGGCCAATGGGCGCATGACCACGCGTCTGCCTTCTATCCGGGGTTGTGCCGGGTCCACCGTGCCGAGTTGCTCAGGCTGAAGGGCGACTGGGCCGAGGCCGAGGCGGAGGCCCGCCGCGCCTGCTCGGAGCTGGCGAATCTGCACGTCGTCAACGCCGGTGCGGCGTACTACGAGATCGGCGAGATCCGGCTCCGGCTCGGCGACCTCGACGGCGCCGAGGACGAGTTCCAGCGCGCGGACGAGCTCGGGTTCGCGCCGCAACCCGGTCTCGCGTTGCTCCGCCTCGCCCAGGGCCGCGGCGATGCCGCGTCGCGCAGCATCGCCACCGCGCTCGGGGACGTGACATGGGATCGGCTGGCGCGGGCGAAGCTTCTCCCCGCCCGCGTCGAGATCGCCGTCGCGGCCGGCGAGCTCGACGTCGCCCGTGCGTCGTTGGACGAGCTCCAGACTGTCCGCGACGAGTACCCCACCCCGTGGCTCGTCGCGGTCACCACGCAGGCGCAGGGACGCTTCGAGCTTGCGGCCGGCGATCCGGGAGCCGCGTGCGGGTCATTGCGCCGTGCTCTGGAGCAGATGCGGATGCTGGACATCCCGTACGAGGCGGCGCACACACGCCTCCTGCTGGGATCGGCGTACCGGGCCGTCGGGGATGACGACGCCGCCGCGGCGTCGTTCCGGGCCTCGGCGGAGATCCTCGAGCGGCTCGGCGCGGACGCGGAGTGCGCCCGCGCCCGAGCCCTGCAAACGCGCGCCCCGGCACTGCCCAACGGCCTCACCGGCCGGGAGGCCGAGGTGCTGTGCCTCGTCGCGTCGGGCAAGACCAACAAGGAGATGGCGGCTGACCTCGGTCTGAGCGAGAAGACCATCGAACGGCACCTCTCGAACATCTTCACCAAGATCGGGGTCTCGAACCGGGCCGCCGCCACCGCCTTCGCCTTCGAGCACCAGATCGTCGCCGCCACGACCTGACCGGCGTGGGGGGAATCCCCCACGCGCCGGGATCGGCTGCATGAGGTGTCTCGCCGATGCGGCACCAAGCCCGACGGCTCATGGTGGTCCCGCAGGCAGGAGACCTAGAGGAGGAGCCATGGGCGCAAGCATCGAGAGCCTTCAGGAGCGGGTCCGCGGTGAGGTCGTCGAGCCGGGCGCTCCGGGGTACGACGAAGCTCGCAAGGTCTACAACGGCATGCACGACCGACGGCCTCGAGCCGTCGTCCGGTGCGTCGACGCAGCCGACGTGATCGCGACGGTCGAAACCGCCCGCGACGAGCACGTCGACCTCGCCGTTCGGGGCGGCGGCCACAGCGTCCCCGGCTTCGGCACCGTCGACGACGGCCTCGTCGTCGACCTTTCGGGGATGCGCAACGTCCAGGTCGACCCGGCCAACGCGGTGGCGCGCGCCGGCGGCGGCGCGTTGTGGGGCGACTTCAACCACGCCACGCACGCCTTCGGCCTGTCGACGACGGGTGGCGTGATCTCGACCACCGGTGTCGGCGGCCTGACGCTGGGTGGCGGCATCGGCTACCTGGCCCGCAAACACGGCTTGTCGTGCGACAACCTGATCGCCGCCGACGTCGTGACGGCCGACGGTCGATTGCTCCGGGCGAGCGAGGACGAGAACACCGACCTCTTCTGGGCGCTGCGCGGTGGCAGCGGAAACTTCGGCGTCGTCACGTCGCTCGAGTTCCGTCTGCAGCCCGTGGAGAACGTCGTCGGGGGCCCGATCTTCTTCGAGCTCGACGCCGCCGCCGACATCATGGACTTCTACCGGCAGTACATCGCACAGGCGCCGGAGGAGCTGGGCGCGTTCTTCATGTTCCAGATCGCGCCGCCGCTTCCATTCATCCCCGAGGAGCGGCACGGGGACACCCTGTGCGGTGTCGTCACGTGCTGGACGGGCCCCGAGGGCGACGCCGCCGCCGTGCTCAAGCCCCTTCGGGACGCCGGTCCCGTGGTGGCCGAGCACGTCGGGCCGATGCCGTATCCGGCGCTCAACAGCGCGTTCGATGCGCTCGTCCCGCCCGGCCTCCAGCAGTACTGGAAGGCGGACTACGTGAAGGAGCTCACCGACGACGCGATCCCGCTCCACGTCGAGCACGGGTCGATGGTCCCGACCGTCAACTCGCTGATGCACCTGTACCCGATCGACGGGGCGGTGCAGCGGGTGCGTCCCGACGAAACCGCGTTCGCGTACCGCGACGTGAGCTTCGCGTGCGTCATCGCCGGTATCTGGCCGGACCCGGCCGACAACGAGGCGAACACGAAGTGGGCGCGCGACTACTGGTCCGCGATCCACCCGTACTCGGGTACCGACGGCGGGTACGTGAACTTCATGAGCGAGGACGACCAGTACCGGGCCGAGGCGAACTACGGCGCGAACTACGCGCGTCTCGCGCAGGTCAAGGCGACGTACGACCCGGAGAACCTGTTCCATCTGAACCAGAACATCAAGCCCGCTCGTTAGCCGGTCGCCGTCGCGAGCTCCGGCTCCTGCGGCGCCGGTCGGCAAAGCCGCCGTCGCCGGCGCGCTAGCGGTTCGGGCTCACGTCGGCGCAGGTGCGTTCGTCTGGCAGAATCTCCCTTCGGAGGTGATTCGCCAGTGGCAGGGGTTCGAGAGGAGCAGGACGCGACGACGCTCGAGGCGGTCGCCGACGCGGCATGGGTCGCGGGCGAGCTCGACGAATGCATCGCCGCGCGCGAGCTTGCCTTTGCGCGGTTCGAGGCGGACGACGACGGGCGGGGGAGTGCGCGGTCCGCTCTCTATCTCTACGACTACTACTGCTTCAAGGGGCGCCGCGCGGTGGCGAACGCGTGGCTCCAGCGGGCCAAGCGCATCCTCGAAGAACAGTCCGACACTCCGGAGCACACGGTACTGCTCGAACGCGAAGCCGAAGTTGCGAACGGGAGTGGTGCGCTCGAGCTCGCTCTCGAGAAGGCCGGTCACGCGCTGGCGATCGGTCGGCGCCTCCGGCATCCCGACATCGAAGCGGAAGCTCTCCAGTGCAAGGCCCGCGTGCTCATCAGCCTCGGCAAGACCGCCGACGGCTTCGCCCTCTTCGACGAGGCGATGCTGCTCGCGGCCGAAGGACGACTCGGGACGTTCGTCGTCGGCAAGATCTATTGCAGCCTCATCTCGGCGTGCGATCAGCTCGGCGAGCTGCAGCGCGCCGCGGAATGGACGGAGGTCGGCAGCGAATGGGCGCATGACCATCCGTCTGCCTTCTATCCGGGGTTGTGTCGGGTCCACCGTGCTGAGTTGCTCAGGCTGAAGGGCGACTGGGCCGAGGCCGAGGCGGAGGCCCGCCGCGCCTGCTCGGAGCTGGCGAATCTGCACGTTGTCAACGCCGGTGCGGCGTACTACGAGATCGGCGAGATCCGGCTTCGGCTCGGCGACCTCGACGGCGCCGAGGACGAGTTCCGGCGCGCGGAGGAGCTCGGGTTCGCCCCGCAACCCGGTCTCGCGCTGCTCCGCCTCGCCCAGGGCCGCGGCGATGCCGCGTCGCGCAGCATCGCCACCGCGCTCGGGGATGTGACATGGGATCGGCTGGCGCGGGCGAAGCTTCTCCCCGCCCGCGTGGAGATCGCCGTCGCGGCCGGCGAGCTCGACGTCGCTCGTGCGGCGTTGGACGAGCTCGAGACTGTCCGCGACGAGTACCCCACCCCGTGGCTCGTCGCGGTCACCACGCAGGCGCAGGGACGCTTCGAGCTCGCGGCCGGCGATCCGGACACCGCGTGCGGGTCATTGCGCCGCGCTCTGGAGCAGATGCAGATGCTGGACATCCCGTACGAGGCAGCGCATACACGCCTCCTGCTGGGGTCGGCGTACCGGGCCGTCGGGGATGACGACGCCGCCGCGGCGTCGTTCCGGGCCTCGGCGGAGATCCTCGAGCGGCTCGGCGCGGACGCGGAGTGCGCCCGCGCCCGAGCCCTGCAAACGCGCGCCCCGGCACTGCCCAACGGCCTTACCGGCCGGGAGGCCGAGGTGCTGTGCCTCGTGGCGTCGGGCAAGACCAACAAGGAGATGGCGGCCGCGCTCGGGCTGAGCGAGAAGACCATCGAACGGCACCTCTCGAACATCTTCACCAAGATCGGGGTCTCGAACCGGGCAGCCGCCACCGCCTTCGCCTTCGAGCACCAGATCGTCGCCGCCACGACCTGACCCGCGTGGGGGAAATCCCCCACGCTGTGACCTCTGGCGGTGGGGTGTCCCGCCGATGCGGCACCGAGCCCGACGGCTCATGGTTGTCCCGCAGGCAGGAGACCTAGAGGAGGAGCCATGGGCGCAAGCATCGAGAGCCTTCAGGAGCGGGTCCGCGGTGAGGTCGTCGAGCCGGGCGCTCCGGGCTACGACGAAGCTCGCAAGGTCTACAACGGCATGCACGACCGACGGCCTCGAGCCGTGGTCCGGTGCGTCGACGCCGCCGACGTGATCGCGACGGTCGAAACCGCCCGCGACCAGCGCCTCGACCTCGCCGTTCGGGGCGGCGGCCACAGCGTCCCCGGATTCGGCACCGTCGACGACGGCCTCGTCGTCGACCTTTCGGGGATGCGCAACGTCCAGGTCGACTCGGCGAACGCGGTGGCGCGCGCGGGCGGCGGCGCACTGTGGGGCGACTTCAACGACGCCACGCACGCCTTCGGGCTGTCGACGACGGGTGGCGTGATCTCGACCACCGGTGTCGGGGGCCTGACGCTGGGTGGCGGAATCGGCTACCTGGCGCGCAAACACGGCTTGTCGTGCGACAACCTGATCGCGGCCGACGTCGTGACGGCCGACGGTCGATTGCTCCGGGCGAGCGACGACGAGAACACCGACCTGTTCTGGGCGCTGCGCGGTGGGAGCGGCAACTTCGGCGTCGTCACGTCGCTCGAGTTCCGTCTGCACCCCGTGGAGAACATCGTCGGGGGCCCGATCTTCTTCGAGCTCGATGCCGCCGCCGACGTCATGGACTTCTACCGGCAGTACATCGCACAGGCTCCCGAGGAGCTGGGCGCGTTCTTCATGTTCCAGATCGCGCCGCCGCTGCCGTTCATCCCCGAGGAGCGGCACGGGGACACACTGTGCGGTGTCGTCACGTGCTGGACGGGCCCCGAGGGCGACAGCGCCGCCGTGCTCAAGCCCCTTCGGGACGCCGGTCCCGTGGTGGCCGAGCACGTCGGGCCGATGCCGTACCCGGCGCTCAACAGCGCGTTCGATGCGCTCGTTCCGCCCGGCCTCCAGCAGTACTGGAAGGCGGACTACGTCAAGGAGCTCACCGACGACGCGATCCCGATCCACGTCGAGCACGGGTCGAAGGTCCCGACCGTCAACTCGCTGATGCACCTGTACCCGATCGACGGGGCGGTGCAGCGGGTGCGTCCCGACGAAACTGCGTTCGCGTACCGCGACGTGAGCTTCGCGTGCGTCATCGCCGGCATCTGGCCGGACCCGGCCGACAACGAGGCGAACACGAAGTGGGCGCGCGACTACTGGTCCGCGATCCACCCGTTCTCGGGTACCGACGGCGGGTACGTGAACTTCATGAGCGAGGACGACCAGTACCGGGTCGAGGCGAACTACGGCGCGAACTCGCGCGTCTCGCGCAGGTCAAGGCTACGTACGACCCGGAGAACCTGTTCCATCTGAACCAGAACATCAAGCCCGCTCGCTAGCGGTGCCGTCGCAACTCCCTTCGGTTCGGGCTCACGGCGGCGCAAGTGCGTTCGTCTGGGAGGAGCGGCCGGAACGTCACGGTGTACGTGGCGCCGGCCGACTCCCAGGCGTCGCCTTCGTGTGCGGTGCGCGCCGCGTCGAGTGCCCTCGCGAGGTCGGCGCCTGTGTGCACCGCGCATTCGGTCCCGGCGAGATCACCCAGCGGCCAGGCATGAATGTCGCCGTCGGTTGCGTCCGACGGCCACACGAGCACCGCGACCGCGGCCGGCTCGTAGCGCTGCTCGCTCCCGGCCACGACGTCGTCGCCGAGCACGCCG
>CAWAGI010000009.1:0-96268 GCA_963781615.1 uncultured Actinomycetes bacterium
CCGAAGCGGCCCGTACGCTGCCGTCGTGGATCGCGAGCGGCTGCACGAGCTCATGGGGGTCGCGCTCGAGGAAGCGCGCGCCGCGTCCGGCCACGGCGACGTCCCGATCGGCGCCGTGGTCGCGCGCACGGACACGGGCGAGATCGTCGCCCGCCGCCACAACCTGCGTGAGCAGGACCACGACCCGACCGCGCACGCCGAGATCCTCGCCCTGCGCGACGCAGCCAAGGCGCAGGGCTCGTGGCGACTCGACGGGTGCGCCCTGGTCGTGACGCTCGAACCGTGCCCGATGTGTGCCGGCGCGGTCGTCGCGGCGCGTCTCGGCCTCGTCGCCTTCGGCGCCGCCGACCCGAAGGCGGGCGCGCTCGGCAGCCTCTACAACCTCGCCGCCGACCCCCGGCTCAACCACGAAGCGACCGTCGTCGACGGCGTGCGCGCCGACGAGTGCGGCGCGCTCCTCACCGCGTTCTTCGCCGACCGCCGCTGACGCGGCCCCCGGGTCAGACCGGGTCGACGATCTCCTCGCTCGTCAGCCGGGTGACGGGCGCTTCGAGCACCTGGCCGTGCCGACGGAGCTCGTCGATCGCGGGGACCGGCTCCGGATCCGCGAACACGCGCTCGTCCGAGTAGTCGGCCGGGCGCCCGGTGGCGTCGATCGCCCACCAGGACGCCTCGAGCGCGATGCCGTTCGGGTCCGTGAAGTACACGGAGCGAACGAACCCGTGGTCGACGACCTCGGTGCACTCGGAGCCCGTGTCGAGCAGCCGCTCCCGCAGGTCGAGCAGCGCCCGCTCGTCCGGCAGGTTGAACGACAGGTGGTCGAACTGGATCGTCTGGGACGGCGGGGCGCCGGCAGGCTTGGCGAAGGTGCCGATCCCGTCGATCTCGAAGAACGCCACCGTGTTCTCCGAGCCGATCTCGAAGAAGTAGTGGCGCATCGGCCCCGCCCTCGTCGTCGCCACCACCCGCATCCCGAGCACTCCCGCGTAGAACCTCACGGTGGCGTCCATGTCGGGCGTCACGAGGGCCAGATGGTTGATGCCCCGCCATCGCGGGGTCTCCGATGCCTGCACCATGGGCGTCTCCTTTCGGGGGCTGGCCGAGAGGGCATCTCGTTACACTCCCTCGCCGGAGGGATGCGAGAGCGGCCGAATCGGATGGTCTCGAAAACCATTGTGCCTCCGGGCACCGTGGGTTCAAATCCCACTCCCTCCGCCACTCCCCGGCCTGCGGAGATCTCCTTTCGACTTGGGCCGAAAAACCAACAATGATGTCCGCCCGAGGGCGGCCGGAGGAGGGGATGGCTCATGGCTCTCGCGATCCTGCTGGGAGGATTCGTCGGGCTCCTCGTCGCCGCTGGCGTCCTGATCGTGGGCACGGTCAGGCACGCACGGCGGGAGGAAGCGGAGATGCACGTGGCGTTCGCCGAGGCACGCGGCGAGCCGAAGAGCTCCGTGGTGGGCCCGGCGGAATGGTCGTCGTTCGACATGGAGGCGCTCCGGGAGGAGGGCTACGACGTCGACCGCTCGGATCCGTACGCCACGCTGACCGGAGAGCTGACCTTGACGAGCTCCGAGATCAGCTGGAGCGAGTCGAAGCTTGCGGACGGCCACGCGCCGCGGGCGAACGTCGCCACCGAGTCGGTCGAGCTCACCGAGTCGGTCGTGGTCGCCGAGCCTGCAGACATCGACGAGCCCGCGTTCATCGAGGAGCCCGCGGACGTCGACGAGCCCACGTTCATCGAGGAGCCCGCGGACATCGAGGAGCCCGCGTACATCGGCGCGCCCGCGGAGATCGACGAGCCGTTGTCGAAGATCCGCGAGCCGGTCGCGGCCGGCACCGCGCCGATCGCGCGCCGCGCCACGTCGACGCCGGTGCGCGAAGACGAGTCCGTCGTGTGGCGCGCGCCTGCGCAATCGCAGGTGATCATCCTCGCGGTCTCGTTGCGCGCTCTCGCTGATGCCGTGGCCGCGACCGTGACGCAAGAGGCGTGGGAACGGTTCGACGACGCCTACGCGCAGGTCCGCTCACGGTTCCAGAGCGGGGACGATGATCGCCGGCCGTCGCCCATCGACGTCCACGCGCACGAGCGCCGGCCGTCGTCCGGGCCGACGAACGGCGGGACGCACCGGCGGAGCGCGCCGCCGCGGCGTCGTACTGGGCCTCCGCCCATCACCTGGCGCGCGCGCTGACCGTCCGTCAGTAGCGCGCTTCGCCCGCCCAGAACAGGTACGAACCGGGGAGCGCTTCCGGGCCGCCGTCGAGGTCGACCTCGATCACCGTGTCGAGGTCGTCGGGCGCAGCGTCCGGGAGACCCCGCACGGTGATCACGTCGTCCTGCTGGTCGACTTCGACCTTCTCGCCGTCGGCGAGCAGCCGCGCGGCGGTCGCGCGACTGTCGAGGAACCCGAGGCGGATCTGCCCGTCGGCGGGCCACGAGAAGCAGTGCAGGTAGAGGCGGCCAGGCGTGCACGTCATCACGCCGTACGCGTGCGCGAGCCACGGGCTTCGGGTCGTGCCGTAGATCGACGCGCCGTTCACGGTGAGCCAGCTCCCGACGGCGTCGAGGAGCTCCAAGCTCGGCCGCGGGAGCGAGCCGTCACCCTTCGGCCCGATGTTGAGCAGCAGGTTGCCGGCTCCGGCCGCGCACACGGCGAGGGCGCGGACGATCTGCTCGGCGCTCTTCCACCGGTGGTCGGTCGCGTGCCAACCCCACGTGTCGTTCGTCGTCATGCACGCCTCCCACCGACCGAACGGCGGGAGGACGCTGATCGACTGCTCCGGCGTCGCGAAGTCACCGGGGATCCCTGAGCGGTCGTTGATGAGGATGCCGGGTTGGAGCTCGCGTGCCATGGCCTCGAGCTCGAGCGATCCCCACGCGTCGCCGGAGTGCGGCCAGAAGCCGTCGTACCAGAGCGTGGCGATGTCGCCGTACTCCGTCAGGAGCTCCCGTACCTGCGCGTGGACACCCGCTCGGAACACGGCCCAGGCCCTCCGGGTCGGCCGACGGGCCGCGCCAGTACGCCTCCGCCCGCCAGTCGAGGAGCGAGTAGTAGAGGCCCACACGCAGCCCCGCCGATCGGAAGGCGTCGACCCACTCGGCGACGAGGTCACGCCGGGCGGGCGTGTTCGTCGCCTTGAAATGGTCGGTGTCCGTGTCCCAGAGGCAGAACCCGTCGTGGTGACGGGTGACGAGCACGGCGTATCGCATCCCCGCCCGGACCGCGAGCTCGGCTTGCACGGTGGGATCCCACGCGTCGGCCGTGAAGTCGTCCCCGAGGCGTTCGTACTCGGCGACGGGGATGTGCTCGCGCTGCATCAGCCAGTCGCCCCGCGCCGGGAGCGACATCACTCCCCAATGGACGAACAGCCCGAAACGGGCGTCGTCCCACCAGGACGCCTCGGTCACGCTCGGCTCAGCCGACGCCTTCGCGCAGGCCGAGGCGGGCGAAGATCTCGCGAGTCGCGGTCGAGCGGTTCAGCGTGTAGAAGTGCAGGCCGGGCGCGCCGCCGTCGAGCAGCGCCTGGCACAGCTTCGTGGCCTCGGCGATGCCGACCTCGCGCACCGCCTCCTTGTCGTCACCGACGGCGTAGAGCTTGTCGGCCAGCCACCCCGGGAACTGGGAACCCTGCAGCTCGGCCATACGCGTGATCGACCGCAGGTTCGTGGCCGGCATGATCCCGGGCAGGACCGGCTTGTCCACGCCGTTGGCGCGCAACCCGGCCACGAGGTCGAAGTAGTGCTCGGCTTCGAAGAAGAACTGCGTGATGGCGAAGTCGGCCTTCTCCAGCTTCCGGGCCGTCCAGTAGCGGTCGGTCTCGCGGGAGGGCGACTTCGGGTGCGGCTCGGGGTGGGCGGCGACTCCGATCGAGAAGTCGCCGATCTCTCGCACCAGCTCGACGAGCTCGACCGCATAGTGCAGCTCGCCCGGCGGCAGGTCGAGGTCGGCGGGCGGGTCGCCGCCGAGACAGAGGACGTTCTCGATCCCGGCGTCGCGGTAGCGGGTGATGATCTCGGCGAGCTCGGCCCTCGTATGGGCTGCGCACGTGAGGTGCGCCATCGCCGTCATCGTCGTCGTGTTCAGGATGTCGACGACGATCTCGTGCGTCCGCTCTCGCGTCGTGCCGCCGGCGCCGTAGGTGACGGACACGTACGACGGGGCCAGGGTCTCGAGCTCCACGAGCGTGGTACGCAGCGTCTCTTCCATCTCGGGCGTGCGAGGCGGGAAGAACTCGAACGAGAAGCTGAGACCCCGTTGCAGGATGTCGCTGATCTTGGCCATTGGCGCCAGAGCGTAGGGGGCTGGTGTAGTGCAGGCGAACGAGATGGGCCCGTCGTGAACTTCCGCATCGACCAACGCATCCCGGCACCGCTGGCGGCCGTCGAAGCCGCTCTGCTGGACCGCGACTTCATCGCCGCCACGGCCGAGCTCCCGAAGCTCGGTGCCCCCGAGCTGCTCGAGAACGAGCGGGACGGCGACCACGCCCACCAGCGCATCCGGTACCGGTTCACCGCCGAGCTGTCGGGGGCGGTGACCCGCGTCGTCGATCCCGGCAAGCTCACGTGGATCGACGACGCCCGCTACGACCTGACGAACCACACGAGCCGCCACCGCATCCTGCCCGACAACTACGCGGACCGGCTCCAGGCGAGCTACGACGTCACGCTCGAGCCACTGGGCGACAGCGCCCGGCGTCTCATCACGGGGGAGCTCAAGGTGCATGTGCCGCTCGTCGGCGGACGCGTCGAGCGCGCCATCGCCGACGGTTTGGAGGAGCACGCCAATGCCGAGGCGGAGCTTCTCGGGGACTGGATCGCCAGAGGCAGTTAACGCCGGAAGCCGCGGAACGCCCGGAGCCGAAGCGAGTTCGTCACGACGAACACGCTCGAGAAGCCCATCGCCGCCGCCGCGATCACCGGGTTGAGGAGACCGATGGCCGCGAGCGGGATGGCGGCGACGTTGTACGCGAACGCCCAGAACAAGTTGCCCTTGATCGTGCTGAGCGTCCTCCGCGACAGCGCGATGGCGTCGGCGGCGGCGCGCAGGTCACCCGAGACCAGCGTGAGGTCGCTGGCCTCGATGGCGACGTCGGTGCCGGTGCCGATCGCGATGCCGAGGTCGGCCTGCGCGAGCGCCGGGGCGTCGTTCACGCCGTCGCCGACGACGGCGACGCGCCGGCCCTTCTCCTGGAGGTCGCGCACGACGTCCACCTTCTGGCCGGGCATCACACCCGCGACCACGCGATCGATGCCGACGTCACGCGCCACCGTCTCGGCCGGCGCCTGCTGGTCGCCGGTGACCATGACCGTCTCGAGCCTGAGCTCGTGCAACTCGTCCAACGCCGCCCTCGACGTCTTCTTCACCGTGTCGGCGACGACCAGCGCCCCCTGCACTGCGCCGCTCCACGCTCCGAACACGACGGTGCGGCCCTCGGCCTCGGCCGCGGCCGCGGCGTGTTCCAGGTCTTCGGGTACCGATCCGACGAGCTCGCGCCGTCCGACGGTCACCTCGACTCCGTCGATCGCCCCGCGCACGCCTGAGCCGGCGAGATTCTCGAAGGACAAAGGAGGGACGATCGCGGCACCCCTTTCACGGGCACCGCGGGCGACGGCCTGCGCGATCGGGTGCTCCGAGGCGTCCTCGACGCTCCCGGCACGGTCGAGGAACGTGCGCTCCGGCGTCCCGGGCGCGGTCAGCACGTCGACGAGGCGCATCTTGCCCTCGGTGATCGTGCCGGTCTTGTCGAGCACGGCGGTGTCGACGGTGCGGGTCGCCTCGAGCACCTCGCCGCCCTTGATCACGATGCCGAGCTGAGCGCCCCGGCCGGTGCCGACCATGATCGCGGTCGGCGTGGCCAGCCCGAGCGCGCACGGGCACGCGATGATCAGCACGGCCACCGCGGCGGTGAACGCGGCGTTCGCGCCCGCGCCTACCACCAGCCACGCCGCCAGCGTCACCAACGCGACGAGCATGACCACGGGCACGAAGACCGTGGACACGCGGTCGGCCAGCCGCTGCACCGGTGCTCGCGAGCCCTGCGCCTCCTCGACGAGCCGGGCGATCTGCGCCAGCGCGGTCTCGCTGCCGACCTTGGTTGCCTCGATCACCAGCCGGCCCGACGTGTTCACCGTCGCGCCGAAGACCAAGGCGCCCGCGCTCACCTCGACGGGCACCGGCTCCCCGGTGAGCATCGACACGTCGACCGCCGAGGAGCCGTCGACGACGCGCCCGTCGGTCGCGATCTTCTCGCCCGGCCGCACGACGAACCGGTCACCGGCCTGGAGGCTCTCGACCGGCACCTCGTCACCGTTCTCGAGGCGTGCCGTCTTCGTGCCGAGCTGGAGGAGTGCGCGGAGCGCGTGGCCGGACCGGCGGCGGGCCCGTGCCTCGAAGAACCGCCCGAGCAGCAGCAGGGTGACGATGACCGACGCCGTCTCGAAGTACACGTGGGCGGCGTCGCCGCCGCCGAAGATCCCGCCCATCGCCACGCCGCCGTCGGCCGCGCCGAGGAACACGAGCGCGATCACCGACCACGCGTACGCGGCCAGCGTCCCCAGGGAGATCAGGGTGTCCATCGTCGTAGCGCCGTGCCGAAGGTTCACGAGCGTCGCCTGGTGGAACGGCCAGCCCGCCCACAGGATCACCGGCGTGGACAGCACGAACGCGACCCACTGCCAGCCGTCGAACATGAGTGGCGGGACCATCGAGACCAACAGGACCGGGATCGTGAGGACGATCGCCAGGTACAGCCGTGGGCGCAGGTTGCGCAGCTCCTCGGCCTCGGGATCGCGCTCCTCCGGCCGGGCGGGATGGGCGACCGAATAGCCGAGCCCGGCGATCGTGGCCTCGAAGTCGTCGGTGCCGGTGCTCCGCGGGTCGTAGACGACGGTCGCCTGCTTCGTGCCGTAGTTGGCGTGCGCGTCGGCGACACCGTCCAGCCCGGCCAGGCTCTTCTCGATGCGCGCCGCGCACGAGGCGCACGTCATGCCGTCCACGGGCAGATCGACCCGCCGGAGGCCGCCTCGCGCTTTCGTCTCTTCGGCAGCGCGGCTCACGGGTGGTACTCTACCCCCGTACCCCATAATGACCAAACAGGGAGCGAGCCATGCGGGGCTACTCGATGCACAAGGACGACTACCGCAACCGGCTGCGCCGGATCGAGGGGCAGGTCCGGGGGCTCCAGCGCATGGTCGACGAGGACGAGTACTGCGTCGACATCCTCACGCAGATCGTCTCGGTCACGAAGGCGCTCCAGGGCGTCGGCCTCGGACTCCTCGACGAGCACCTGCGCGGCTGCGTGCGCGAGGCGGCCGAGTCGAGCCGCGCCGAGGGCGACGCCAAGCTCACCGAAGCCGTCCAGGCCGTGGAGCGCCTGCTGAAGGTCTAGGGCATCGTCGGCACGGCGCCGAGCTGGCGGAACCAGCCGAGCGTGTCCTCGACGCCCCACGACTCGGCCAAGCGACCGTCGACCACCCGGTACACGGTCGTGCCCGGCTTGGCGTAGGCCTGCCCGGCGGGGTCGATGCCGAGGAACGACCGGCCGGTCAGCGTGCCGCGCTCCGTGTAGCGCATCACGACCTTGTTTGCCTCGACGACGAGGTCCTCGATCGTGATGTTCACGTCGGGAAACGACTGGCGCAGGAACTTGCACGCTCGTACGTACGCATCGCGCCCCACGTTCGCCTTCCCCTCGGCGCCGTAGTACGCGGTGTAGTCGTCGGCAAGCGTCGACTCGCACACGGACCAGTCGTCCCGGTTGAACCCGTCTTCGATGTGGCGACGCACGAGCGCGCGCAGCTCGTCCGGCGTCACATGATCCCCGGGCTCAAGCGGCCGGCGCGGCGGCTTGCTGGGCGCGCAGGCACTCCTCTTGACGGGCGGCGATGCGCCGGGTCGCGATGATCGCGAACACGGCCGCGATGATCGCCCCCACGGCGCCGACGATGCGCAGGATGTCGTCCCTTCGGACCTTCTCGGGCTCGTCCTGCCGAACATCTCCGGTGGAGCTCGCGATCGCGCTCGGGATGGTGAAGATCACGGCGGTGACCAGCCAGGCCCAGATCGCGCCCAACGTCGACGAGCGACGCCAGTTGGGATCGCCGCGCGGGATCGACGGGTCGGATCCACGCCACACGTCGTCCATGATGATGAACGGGATCACGAAGTTGGCCAACGGGATGAACCAGCCGCCGATCGCCCACCCCGCGCTCAGTCTCGGGTTCTGCCGTCCGAGCGCCTCGTTGTTCTTGGCGGCGCGGAACAGCCAGATGATCAGCAGGACGAAGATCGTGATCGCGACGATCCCCGACAGGATGATCATCGCGGCGGGGAACGCGTTGGCGTCGTTCACGGCCTTCGTGTCGAACACGAAACCGCCGGCTTCCTTGTCGCTGAGGACCCTCAGGTGGTTGAACACGCCGATGATCAAGAAGCCCGTGAGCACGATGTGAGCGACGAACAGCCAGGTGAGCGTGGTCGTGATGCCCCGCAAGCTGCGCCATCTCGCCGGCGGCGCGTACGCCGCCGAGGGAGGGCCTCCGGGAGGTGACGCCGCCGTGCCTTCGGAGTAGTAGCCGGGGGGCGGCGCCGGAGGCGGCGGTGCCGGCATCTGCGGGTCCGGGCCCGACGAGGGCGGCGGCGGCGGGGGCGGTGGTTGGCTCATGGGGTGCTGTCTCCTTGACTCTTCCTCGTGCCGCCGTCGCAAGCTCCGGCTCTGCGGCGCCGGTCGGCAAAGCCGCCGTCGCCGCGCGCGGGCAGGTTACGCGCATCGAGGTTTCGCCCGCGTGGCCGCCGAATGACAGACTCTTTGTTCCCCAACGCAGGAGCGTTGATGCCGCCCGAGAAGCTCCAGTGGAAAGAGCTCTACCAGGAAGTCGTGACGACCGGGCTGTGCACGGGGTGCGCGGGGTGCGTCATCGTCTGTCCGCACGATGTCCTCGGGTACAACGACGAGAACGGCGTCTACAAGCCCTTCCAGTTCGAGGAAGGTTGGGGCCCGGACAACTGCAGCCACGGCGAGAAGGGCTGCACGAGCTGCACCCGGGCGTGCCCCCGCTTCCGGGCCTGGGAACCCGAGATCGACGAGTTCATGTACGGGCGCAAGCGCGAGCCCATCGAGGTCGAGGGGGTCTCGAAGGACATCGTCCTCGCCCGGGCCACCGACCCGGTCCTGGCCGAGGTCGGACAGGACGGCGGCCTCGTCTCGGCGATCCTGCTCTACGCGCTCGAGCACGACGTGATCGACGCCGCGCTCGTCTCGTACCTCGAGGGCGACGGCTCCACGTGGAAGGCCAAGCCGGGCGTCGCCCGCAACAAAGAGGACATCATCGCCTCGGCCGGGAGTCGCTACACATACTCCGCCAATACGATGGCGTACGACGAGGCGATCGAAAGCGGCGCCGAGAAACTCGCGCTGGTCGGGATGAGCTGCCAGAGCTCGGTGCCGCCCGTGATGAACCAGCGGAGGGCCGGCAAGGTCGGCCGACGCATGGTGCTCAACATCGGGCTGTTGTGCTCGAAGACCTTCGACGACGCGATCTTCGAGGAGCTGCTCGAGGCCAAGTACGGCTTGAAGCGGGCAGAGATCAAGAAGATGAACATCAAGGGGCGCCTGCAGATCTGGATGCACGACGGCCGGTACGTCGAAGTGCCCCTCAAGGAGTGCCACGCGTTCACGCGCGAGGGCTGCAAGCTGTGCCCGGACTTCGCCGCCGAGCACGCCGACATCTCGACCGGCGGCATCGGCGCGTTCAACGACTGGACGCTGACCCTCGTCCGCACGGACGCCGGCCGGGAGATCATGGAAGGTCTCGAGCGCGACGGATGGATCGAGGTGCGCGGCGCCGACGAGGATCTCGGCGCACTCGAGCTGTTGCACAAGCTGGCCAAGAAGCAGCGCGCCCGGTGGCCGGAGTTCGCGCACGTCGACGCGCCCGACTCGTCGGCGCGTAAGCCCGGTACACTCGTTCCCGGCGTGCCGGGAAGTCTGGTCGGCGTTAATCGCAACGTCGCGCCAAAGGGCTTCCCGATGACCGGTCGCCGAACCCACATCCGCGTTCCGTTCGCCGGTCGGTACATCACTCCCGTCGGCGACTCGTTCGCCTCGGTGGAAGCGCTCGGGGGGATCGTTCTCCTCCTCGCCGCGCTCGGCGGCGCTCGTCTGGGTGAACAGTCCCTGGAGCGACTCGTACTCCAGTGTCTGGAATCGCGAGCTGACGATCGGCGTAGGCAGCTTCGCGATCAGCGAGACCCTCCGGGGTTGGGTGAACGACGGGCTCATGACGGTGTTCTTCTTCGTCGTCGGGCTCGAGATCAAACGCGAGCTGGTCGAGGGCGAGCTCAACGACATGCGGAAGGCCCGGCTCCCGGTCATCGCCGCGGTCGGCGGCATGCTCGCCCCGGCGCTCATCTTCCTCGCGTGGAATCTCGGCGGCGCGGGCAGTCGGGGTTGGGGCATCCCGATGGCGACCGATCTCGCATTCGCACTCGGCGTGCTCGCACTGTTGGGATCCAGAGTCGCTCCGGGACTGAAGCTGTTCCTGCTCACGTTGGCGATCGTCGACGACATCGGCGCCATCATCGTCATCGCCGTCTTCTACTCGGAGGGGATCGAGGGAGCTTGGCTGGGTGGTGCGGCGGCCGCGCTGGCGCTCTTCTTCCTCATGCGCAGGCTAGGGGTTCGCCACCCGCTCTGGTACGTGGTCCCGGCGCTGGTCCTGTGGGTCTGCACGTTCGAGTCGGGGGTCCACGCCACCATCGCGGGCGTGGCGCTCGGCCTCCTTACCCCCGCAGGCTCGTTCCGCGATCGGCGGGTGCTGGAGCTACTCGAGCGCCGGCTGCACCTCTGGACGAGCCTTCTCGTCGTGCCCGTCTTCGCCCTGGCCAACGCAGGCGTGGACGTCGGCGTCGACGCGCTCCGCGACGCCGCATCGAGCCGCATCACCTGGGGAATCGTCAGCGGGTTGGTCGTCGGCAAGATCGTGGGCATTGCCGCCGCGACCGGGATCGCCTTGCGTTTCCGCCTGGGCCGCCTCCCCGAAGGTGTGACCTTCCGGCAGGTCTTCGGCGTGGGCGCCGTCGCCGGCATCGGATTCACCGTCTCGTTGTTCGTCGCCGACCTGTCGTTCGAGGGCCGGAGCCTCAGTGAGGCGAAGCTCGGGATTCTGGCCGCCTCGGTGATCGCCGGGGGTCTCGGCAGTGGGCTGCTCCTTCGCAGAGCACGACGTACGCTCCAGCACGGAGGTGGCTGATGCAGGGAAATCCGAAAGTGCTGGAGGCGTTGGCGGATCTGCTGGCGGCCGAGCTGTCGGCGTCGAGCACGTACTTCGTCCACGCCAAGATGCGGGACAACTGGGGCTACCCGGACCTCGCAAAGCGCGCCTACGACGACTCGATCGAGGAGATGCGTCACGCCGAGAAGCTCATCGAGCGCATCATCTACTTCGAGAAGACCCCCAACCTGCAACGGCTCAACCGGATCCGCGTCGGGGAGGGCGTGACCGACCAGTTCGAGAACGAGCTGACGCTCGAGAAAGGAACCGTCGACGGATTGGTCGCGGCCATCGCGCTGTGCCGCGAAGTGGGGGACGACGGATCACGGTTGATCTTCGAGCCGATGCTCACCGACGGCGAGGAGTCGATCGACTGGCTCGAGACCCAGCTCGACCTGATCGCCAAGCTCGGCGAGCCCGTGTACCTCGCGCAGCACATTCGCGGCGGGGAGTAGTGCGCGTCGTCGCGTTGGTCGGCGACCTCATGGACCGCTCGAAGATCGCGGCCGCCGTACCCGACGCCGGCTTCGCGGGCGGAGCAGACGAGTGCGCCGGCGCCGACGCGGTGGTCATCGACGTGAAGGCTCACCCCGGCGCGGTGGCGGCGGCGCGCCGGCTCGCACCCGAAGCTCGGATCGTCGCCTACGGACGCCACGACAACCCCGAGGCCCTGGCTGCCGCCCGCGCCGAGGGTGCCGACGAGGCGCTGCCCCGCTCGCGCTTCTTCCACGATCCGGCCGCCGCGATCGGCGGATAGGCCGGTTTTCCGGTAACGCACGCCGGGTAGGAACGGTCCGATCCTGTTAGTGACCCGCTCCACGTCTCTGCTGCCGCGCCTCGAGGCGACGGCGGAGACCGCCCACTCGATCACCTTCGTCGGCTCGGCCGGCGCCGACGGCCGCGAGCGTGTCGAATGGGGGCGCCTGCACGAGGACGCCCGCGGCATGGCCGCCGCCCTGCAGGCCCGGGGGGTCGGGCCGGGGAGCCACGTCGCCCTGCTCGGCGCCACCACCCGGCCGTTCGTCACCGCGATCCAAGCCACCTGGTTGGCGGGCGCCACGGTCGTCGTGCTCCCGCTCCCGATGCGATTGGCTTCGATCGAGGACTTCGTCGCCCAGACCCGCCGTCTGATCGTCCATGCCGACGCGCAGATCGTGGTGATCGACGCCCAGCTCAGCGAGTTCCTCGATCCTCGACCCGGTGACCCGCCGATCGTCCTCCTCGACCAGCTGCGCGGCGCCCCCGGCGCGTACGAGCGTCCGAAGGACGATCCCGACGCGCTCGCCATCCTCCAGTTCACGAGCGGCTCCACCGCCGACCCCAAGGGCGTGATGGTGCCGCACCGGTGCATGACGGCGAACCTCGACGCTGCGGTCGAGGCGGCCGCCTTCGACCACGACGTGGACGTCGCGGTGTCGTGGCTTCCCCTGTACCACGACATGGGGCTCATCGGGCTGCTCGGTGCGCCGATGCTGCACGGCTTCGACCTCGTGCTGGCGTCGCCGCAGGACTTCCTCGCCGGGCCCGCGCGGTGGGTGGAGTGGATCTCGGAGTTCGGCGGCACGGTGACCGCAGGTCCGAGCTTTGCGTACGCGCTCGCAGCCCGGGCACTCCGGCGCCTCGATCAGCTCGACCTCTCACGCTGGCGTTTGGCGTTGAACGGCGCCGAGCCGGTCGATCCGAACGCCGTGGAATCGTTCCTCGGCGCCGGGGCGCGGCACGGGCTCGCGCCGGGCGCCGCCTTCTGCGCGTTCGGCATGGCCGAAGCCACGCTCGCGGTGACGTTCCCCGCCCCCGGCACCGGCATGCAGATCGACACGATCGACCAGCGCGTCCTCGAGACCGACCAGTACGCGGCGCCCGTCGACGACGGCGATGCCGGGAACGTCCGCCGCCTCCCCCGCCTCGGGCGACCGTTGGAGGGCCTCGAGATGCGGGTCTGCGACCCCGCGACCGGGCAGACGATGCACGACCGCGAGGTCGGCGAGGTCGAGCTGCGGGGCAGTTCGATGACGCCCGGCTACTACGGCAACCCGCAGGCGTCGGAGGACTCGCGCCGGGGCGATTGGTTCCGCACCGGCGACCTCGGGTACGTGGTCGACGGTGAGCTCGTCGTGTGCGGGCGCATCAAGGACGTCATCATCGTGGGCGGGCGCAACGTGTTCCCCGAGGACGTCGAGCGCGCGGCCGAATCGGTCGACGGCGTTCGCGCCGGGAACGTCATCGCCTTCGGCACCGAAGGGCGGCGCGGGCGGGAGGCCGTGGTGGTGGTCGCCGAGACCAAGCTCGAGGAGATCGCGGCCGTTCGCGACGCGGTCGCCGCCCGCGTGACCGACGCCGTGGGCGTGCCGCCGGAGGACGTGGTGCTCGTCCGGCCCGGGACGCTGCCGAAGACGTCCTCGGGCAAGCCGCAGCGTTCGCTCTGCCGGCGCCGCTACCTGGGCGACGAGCTGGCCCCCGCCTGAGCGAGGCGCGTCGGGCACAGGCCTCTGACCTGGCACAATGACTGCTCCGTCGGCAGGACAACCGGAGCACATCGCTGATGAAGACCGACGTCGCACCGGTATCTTCTCTGCCTCCGGTCGCGACTGTGAGCGCACCCGACGAGCGATCGGCGCGCCGTCGGTCCACGCTGCGCCTCTTCGCCGTCCTGCTTCTCCTCACGGTCGCTCTGCGGACCTCCGCCTTCGTCGTCGACGTCTTCAACTCGGACGAGTCGTTCCTCGGGGCCCAAGCCGAGGTCATCAATCACGGGGGCAAGCTCTACGAGGAGGCCGCCGACCGGAAGCCGCCGCTCGTGCCCTACCTCTACGCGGCGACGTTCGCGGTCTTCGGCACGACGGCTCTGTGGTCAGTGCGTGTGCTCGCGATGCTGGCGGTCGCGCTCACCGCGTTGTTCCTCGCGCTCGAGGCTCGAAGACGCTACGGCAACCGGGCCGCCTGGATCGCGGGCGTGCTGATGGTGCTGGCGTCCGTCGCGTTCGCGCCCCAGGACGGTCAGGCGGCGAACTTCGAGATCTTCATGTTGCCGAGCATGACGGCGGCGGTGCTCCTCGCGCGTCGCGGCCGCGCGTTCTCGTCGGGCGCCGCCGTCGCGCTCGCCACCCTCACCAAGCAGACGGGCGCCGCGACGCTGCTGCCGGTCCTCTACCTCGTGTGGCGACTACGAGGCCGACGGGGGGTGGCTGAGACATTCGGCGGGTTCACCTTGCCCTTGGCACTGGTCGCGCTCCTGGTCGGCCCGGGCGAGTTGTTGTTCTGGACCACGATCGGCAACGGCAGTTACCTCGGCATCAGCGGACAGTGGGGCTTGGTCCTGTTGACGCTGGTCTTGATGACGGCGGCGTTCGCGGTGGTGAACCTGCCGATCGTGTGGACCCTCCCGCGCGCGTGGCGCGAACGCCGCACGGCCGGCAGCGGCGACACGGACCTCTGGCTCTGGCTCCTGTCGGCCGTTCTGTCGGTCGCGGTCGGACTCCGCTTCTTCGGCCACTACTACCTGCAACTCCTCCCACCCCTCGTCCTCATCACGACAAGCGTCCTGATGCGCTCGAGCGGACGCGCGGTGAAGCGCACGATCGCTCTGGCGGCGGGGATCGCGACCATCGCCGCCGCCCTCGGCTTCCTGGTCCGCCCGTTCAACGAGAAGGCGCAGTACAAGCCGGTGAGCCAGTACCTGAAGGAGAGGGCCGGCCCCCAGGACCGCATCCTCGTGTGGGGACACGTGCCCGAGATCTACTGGGCGTCAGGCAAGCGCCCGGCGACCCGGTTCCTCACGTCCGGGTTCTTGTCGGGGTGGGAACCGGGTCGTCCCGGAAACGACGCCAAGGTCGAGGACGCGACGCCGGGGGCGTGGGAGCTGTTCTTCGAGGACTTCGCCGCCCATCCGCCGACGTACATCCTGGACACGGCGTACTCGGGCATCCGCGGCGCGCGGTACTACACGATCGCCCGGTACCCGTCCCTCGCGCGCGTCGTGTACCGCGACTACGACTACGTGGAGTCGGTCGACGGCATCGGGGTCTACAAGCGGCGCGCCGACGCGCCACCACCATTGCCGGCGGAGATCGTGGACCGGTCATAGCCGGCCGAGTCACCTCCGGCTATCGGCTCACACGAGCGGCCACGGGAGCGAGTGGTAGCCCGGGTCCGGGTCGGGCAGGTGGCCGGCCCCGACCAGCTCGTTCGCCCGCTCCCGTAACGCATCGAGCTCCAAGGTCGAGAGCAAGGGGGTCAGGCGGGCGCCGAGCGGCCCGTCGACGGCGATGCGACACACGTCGTCGGCGAGCCGCGGCGCCACCGCCTCGCCGGCGAAGTCCCAGATCACGGTGCGCAGCTTCCACGCCGGATGGAAGGTGAGACCGTGGTCGATGCCGACGATCGCGCCGTCGGGCCGGCTGCGGATGCAGTGACCGCCCTTGCGGTCGGCGTTGTTGACCAGCACGTCGAACACGGCGAACTGCCGGAACCGGTCCTCGTGCTCGTCGAGCAGCGTGAAGTAGTGCTCCTCGGGGTCGTGGTCGACGAACCGCTGCACCATCCCGACTCCGAGCGGGCCGTCGCGCAACACGGTCGGCGGTACGAGGCCCCAACCGAGGGCGTCCGACAGCTCGTACGTCGCGACCTCGCGCTGGCACAACGTCCCGCTCGGGAAGTCCCACAGCGGACGTTCACCCCGGCGCGGCTTGTAGATCGCCTGCACCTCCACGCCGTCCGCGCGCACGATGGCGAGCAGCGTCGCGTTCGAGGCCCAGGGCATCCGGCCGAGCACCTCCAGCTCGCCCCGCGCCAGGACCTCGCCGGCGTCGGCGTCGCTCAGTTCCAGCGGGGGCACCGGTGCCCGGCGGGATCCATCGGCATGTCGCACAGCGGGCACAGCGGCCGGCCGGCGGCGACCGCCTCCGCGCCCTTGGCCGCCATCGCCCGGACCTGCGGGCGCGTGGCGTAGATCCGCGCGACGTAGCCCTCTTCGTCCTCGTCGGTCTCGTCGGCGGCGACGTCGGGAAGGTCGGCTTCCTCCGCCACCGGCGCCTCGCCCTCCTCTTCCTCCTCGGACGAGCGCTCGCGCAGCTCGATGAGCACGAGCTGGCGCTCGGGATCGAAGCCCAGCCCGATCAGCCGGGCGCGGAACAGCGGGACGGTGGGCTCCCGCAAACCCGCCTGGCGCACGACCGGCTCGGCGACGTCCGGGCCGTCCTCCGGGTAGTCCTCGGCGATGCGGTCGAGGAAGGCAACGGCCTCGGTCGCGAGCAAGGCCACCTGCTCCTTCTCGACCAGCACCGTGAGCTGCGCGGATTCTGTGCGGGCCTGGAGGAAGAACTCGCGGTCGCCGGGGTCGCCGACGGCGCCGGCACCGAGACTGTCGACGGTCTCGAGCTCGATCTCGTTCTCATCCATCCTGGGCCTCCTTCTTCTCCTCGGGGGGCGGGGGGCGGAGCTCGTCGAGGTTGCCCGTGTCGTTGCACTTGACGAGGGCGGCGCCGTGCGCCGAGAGCTGGAACGCGGTCACCGACGCGGGTGACACGACGATGCGCTGGAACTGGTCGAGGTGCAGGCCGGTGTAGTGCGCGATGGCGGCTTTGATCGGGTCGGCGTGTGACACGACGACGACGATGTCGCCCGGATGGTCGGCCACGACCGTCTCGAGGCACCCGACGATGCGGGCCTGCATCTCGGTCATCGACTCACCACCGGGGAACCGCGCCCGCGACGGCGCCCGCTGCACGGTCTTCCACAGCTCGGTCTTGGCCAGGTCGGCGAGCTTGCCGCCGGTCCATTCGCCGTAGTCGGCCTCGAGCGCGCCCGGCAGCGTGTGCACGGCGAGGCCGTGGCGTTCGGCGACGGCGGCCGCGGTCTGGGCCGTGCGCTCGATGGGGCTCGCGTACACGGCCGCCACCGGAAGGCCGGCGAGCCGGTCGGCGAGCGCGGCGGCCTGCTTGCGGCCGTCGTCGGACAGGTCGACGCCGGGGGTGCGGCCGGTCAGGAGCGGGCCCGTCTGCTCGGTGACGGCGTGGCGCACGAGCACGAGCGTGGTCGGCTTCGGCGCCTCACTCGCCGCGTCCTGCCCGTCGGCCGTGGCCGGTGCCGGCTCGGCCGGACGCGTTTCGCCGCGTGTCTGGGTGTCCGTCACGATCGCGATGGTACCGGCGAGGTCGCGGCGTCCTTTCGTCGGGTCCGCGCCGTCCGGCCGGTGCGTACAGTGCTGCACATGACCGGAGATCCGGTGGGACTCACCCAGGGGCCGCCCGAGACGGTGCTGTCACCCGAGCCGGCCGACGCGCTGGCGGCGCTCGACGCCGCGCTGGCCGTGGCGCCGGAGGACCGGCGAGACGCGGTGGCGGACGTGGCGGCGCGCTGGCCCCGCTTCCTCGACGCGTGGGCCCGCCTCGGCGAGCTCGCCCGCGACGACGTCGAGGCGTACGCGTACTTCCGCGTCGGCTATCACCGCGGCCTCGACCGGCTGCGCCAGTCGGGTTGGCGCGGGTCGGGCTACGTGCGGTGGCGTCACGAGACCAACCAGGGCTTCCTCCGCGCGCTGGACGGGCTGCGCGCCACCGCCGCCGCGATCGGTGAGCAGGACGAGGAGCAGCGCTGCGCCGAGTTCCTCTACCAGCTCGACCCGGAGGGGAAGCCCGGGCCCGGCTAGCCTCGATGGCTTCCGACGGAGGCTCGATCGATATGAAGCGCGCGCTCATCACGGGCATCACCGGGCAGGACGGCCGGTACATGGCCGAGTTCCTGGTCGGCAAGGGCTATCAGGTGTTCGGGCTCGTGCGCGGCCAGGCCAACCCCAAAGCGCAGATGGTGCAGGACGAGAACCCCGCGCTCGAGCTCGTCGAGGGCGACCTCCAGGACCTGTCGTCTCTGATCGCCGCGGTCGAGCAGGTACAGCCGGACGAGGTCTACAACCTCGGCGCGATCAGCTTCGTGCAGCTGTCGTTCAAGCAGCCCGAGCTCACGGCCGACATCACGGGCTTGGGCGTCCTGCGCATGCTCGAGGCGATCCGCGTCGTCGGCGGCACCGAGAACAACCCGATCCGCTTCTACCAGGCGTCGTCGTCGGAGATGTTCGGGAAGGTGCGCGAGACGCCGCAGAACGAGCAGACGCCGTTCCACCCGCGTTCGCCGTACGGCGTCGCCAAGGTGTTCGGCCACTACACGACGGTCAACTACCGCGAGGCGTACGGGCTGCACGCGAGCTCCGGTATCTGCTTCAACCACGAATCGCCGCGTCGCGGCCTCGAGTTCGTGACGCGAAAGATCACCAACTCGATGGCGCGCATCAAGCTCGGCCTCCAGGAGCGGATCACGCTCGGCAACCTGGACTCGTCGCGCGACTGGGGCTACGCCGGCGACTACGTCGAAGCGATGTGGCTGATGCTCCAGCAGCCGGAGCCGGGCGACTACGTGTTGGCCATGGGCGAGACCCACACCAACCGCGAGCTGCTCGACGTCGTGACCCGGGTCGCCGGCTTCGAGGACTGGCAGCCCCTCGTGCAACAGGACGAGCGCTTCATGCGGCCGGCCGAGGTGGACATCCTCACTGGCGACGCGAGCAAGGCGCGAGAGCTGCTCGGATGGCAGCCACGCGTCAGCTTCGGCGAGCTCGTGCAGATGATGTACGAGAACGACCTCAAGGAGGAGCAGTTGCGCGCCGCGGCCGCGCAGCGGTAGGGGTCGCGCCCGACATTCTCGGCAGCGAAACGGTCGCTCTGCGGTCCTTTTTCGCCGAGAACGGAGAGGTGACAGCGCCAAGGGCGGAGCTCGTCGGCCGCCTTGCGGGCCGCGACGAGCACCGGGTCCCACACAGGCGAGAACGACGGGGCGTACGACAGGTCGAGGCTCGCCACCTCGTCGACCGGCATGCGGTTCCAGATCGCGGTGGCGACCACGTCGATGCGCTTCGCTGCGCCTTCCGCACCGACGATCTGCGCCCCGACGATCCGGCCGTCAGCCCGCTCGGCCACGACCTTCACCGTGATCGGCGCCGCCCCCGGGAAGTAGCCCGCCCGAGTGGTGGACTCGATCGTGGCCGCGACGACGTCGATGTCCAGCTCGGCGGCCTCGCGCTCGGTGAGCCCGGTGCGGGCGACCTCGTAGACGCAGATCTTCGACGCGGCGGTGCCGACCACGCCGGGGAAGCGTGCGTCGCCGCCGGTGACATTGATCCCCACGACCCGACCCTGCTTGTTCGCGTGCGTGCCGAGCGCGACTACGAGGGGCAGACCGGTGATCCGGTCCACGGATTCGACACAGTCCCCCGCCGCCCAGATCCCTTCGATGCCGGTCTCCATGCGCGGGTCGGTGACGATGCCGCCCTTCGTGCCGACTGGGATGCCGGCTTCGCTCGCGAGCAGCGCTGTTCGGGCGGACGCCGAGGCCGAGCACGACGATGTCGGCGGGCAGGGTTCGACTCGCGGTCCGGACGGCGCGCACCGACCCGTTCGCGACGTCGAAACCCTCGACCGCCTCGCCCAGGTACAGCGAGACGCCGACGGCGCGGAGTGCATCGGCGACGAGCGCTCCCATGTCGTGGTCGAGCGTGGCCGCCATCGGCTGCTCGGTCCGGTCGACGAGGGCGACCTCGAGGCCGCGGCGGACGAGCGCCTCGGCCATCTCGAGCCCGACGTAGCCGCCGCCGACGACGACGGCACGGCGCAGGGCGCCCTCGTCGACGGCCCGGCGCACGGCGACGCCGTCCGCGAGCGTCTGGACACCGAAGATGCCGGCCGCGTCGGCCCCCGGCACGTCGGGCCGGGTCGGCACCGACCCGGTCGCCACGACGAGCTGGTCGAAGGGCTCGGCGCGGCCGGCACGGCCGGCATCGGCCGCGTCACGCACGCGAACCCGGCGCCCCTCCGCGTCGATGGCGACGACCTCGTGATCGGTGCGAACGTCGATGCCGTTCCTGCGGTGCTCCTCGGGCGAGCGGGCCACGAGCTCGTCGATGTCCGTGACCATCTCACCCACGAAGTACGGGATGCCGCACGCCGAGTACGAGGTGTACGGACCGCGTTCGAACACGACGATCTCGAGGTCGTGGAGGTTGCGGCGCCGGCGGGCGCGGGCCGCGGCGGTCATGCCGGCGGCGTCGCCTCCGATGACGACGAGCCGCTCGGTCACACCAAGGTGCGGTTCACGCCGGCGTCTGCGCCCGCAGGCCGCCGAGCGACTCGATCACGGCTTCCGCCTCGGTCACGAACTGCCGCACGAGCTCGCCGGCCGGGACGAGGCCGTCGATCGCGCCCGTCCCCTGCCCGGCCGGGTAGCACTCGCGGTCGGGGTCGACGCCGGCGGCTTCGTCGCCTCCGGTGAGGTGCAGCGTCCCCTCTTCCACCGCCCGCATGATCTGCTCGGGGAACGGGCGCACCTCGTCCGGGTGGTCGTCGTAGTACTGCGTGGTCTTGTTGCGGACGGCGCGCAGCGTCTTCCCGGTGAACGCCCTGCTGACGACCGTGCCGTCCTCGGCGGTGCGGATCAGCGCGTCCTTGTAGCCGGGCGTCGACCGCGCCTCGGGCGTGGCGATGAAGCGGGTGCCGATCCACACGCCGTCGGCACCGAGCGCGAGCGACGCCGCCAGGCCCCGGCCGTCGAACAGACCTCCCGCCGCGACGACCGGCACCCGGTCGCCGACGGCGTCGACGATCTGGGGCACGAGCGGCATCGTGGCGACGGTCCCGGTGTGACCACCGGCTTCGGTGCCCTGGGCCACCACGAGGTCGCAGCCGGCCTCGACGGCGGCGACGGCGTGGCGAACCTTCCCGCACATGTTGACGACGAGCACGTTGTTGTCGTGGCAGAGCTTGATCGCGTCACGGGGTACGCCGAGCCCGGCGACGAAGACCTGCGCGCCCTCCCTGATGACGAGCTCGATGTTCGACATCATCTGCTCGGGAAGCGCCGTGAGGAGGTCGACACCGAACGGCTTGCTCGTGCCGGCCTTCACGGCGCGGATCTCGTCGACCATCTCGTCCTGCGTCATGGCGGACGCGCCCAGGCAACCGAACCCGCCCGCCTCCGAGACGGCTGCGACGAGCGTGCTGTACGACACACCGCCCATGCCGGCGAGCATGACGGGGTGCTCGATCTGCAGGGCATCAGTCAGTCGAGTTCTCATGGGGTCACGCTAGCTTGGGCGGCGGTGGCGGCTTCGCCGACCGTCGCCGCAAAGCCGGAGCTTGCGACGGCGACAGAGGAGAGGACATGCCGAACGCGCTCGTGGGTGTGATCATGGGCAGCGACTCCGACCTCGCGGTCATGCGGCCCGCGGTCGACGTCCTTGTCGAGTTCGGCGTGGCGTACGAGGTGCGCGTGGTGTCCGCGCACCGCACGCCTGACGTGCTCTACGAGTATGCGAGCACCTCCGCCGATCGCGGTTTGAGCGTGATCATCGCCGGCGCCGGTGGAGCGGCCCACCTGCCCGGGATGACGGCGTCGATGACGCCGCTGCCGGTCATCGGCGTGCCGGTCCCCCGCGACAAGCTCGACGGGCTCGACTCGCTGCTGTCGATCGTGCAGATGCCGCCCGGGATCCCGGTGGCGACCGTCGGCATCGGCGAGGCCCGCAACGCCGGGCTGCTCGCGGTCCGGATCCTCGCCGCGACGAACCCGGAGCTCCGCCGGCAGATGCAGACGTTCCAATCCGAGCTCGCCGAGGCCGTCCGCGAGAAGGACGACGGCGTCCGCAAGCAGTTCGAGTAGCGCCGCGCGCTACTCGTGCGTGACCGCCTTGAGAACGTCCAGCTTCGCGGCACGGCGCGCGGGGAAAACGGCGGCGAGCACACCGGCGAAGCCGCCGACGATCACGACGAGGATCAGCTGCCCGGCTGGGGGCGCGAAGCGCGTGAAGCCCTGGTCCTTGAGCGCCTCGATGACCGCCCACCCGAAGAAGAAGCCGATGACGAGCCCCACGAGCGTGCCGAGGAGGGCGATGATCACCGACTCCCACCGGATGCTCGAGCGAAGTTGGCGCCTGCTCATTCCCACAGCACGCAACAGCCCGAGCTCACGCGTGCGCTCGTAGATCGAGAGCGCCAGCGTGTTGGCGATCCCGATGAGGGCGATGATCACCGCCAGGAGCAGCATCACGTAGATCAGACCCAGCAGCTGGTTGATCTGCGCCGCCTGCGCGTCCTTGAACTCGGTGCGGTCCTGGAGCTCGGCGTTCGGGTACGCCTTCAGGACGCCGTCGATCGCCTTGCGACCGTCCGCCGGGCTCACACCTGACGCCAGCTTGACGAACACGTAGTTGTCGAGCTGGTTCGTGTAGTGCTGGCTCATGGTCGAGATCGAGAGCGCGTAGTCGGCGAGGCCCTCCTTGTTGCCGTTGCGATAGATCGTCTTGACGGTGAGCGGGGTGGTGCCGTTCGGGAACTGCGTCGACACCCGGCTCCCGATGCGCAAGTGCTTGTCATCGGCGGCCACGCGCGAGATGCCGAGAGTGTTGGGCTGGGCGAGGTCGCCGATCCTTCCCTCCTGCACCTTCAGGTTGAAGACCTCGTTCGCCGAGCGGGGGTCGATGCCGGCGAAGAAGCCGGACGAGCCGTCGAACTCGGCCTGGTTGATCCGCAACGGGCTCGACGCCCCGACCTGCGGAAGCTGCGCGATGTCCGTCGCCAGCTGCGGGCTGAACCCGCCGAAGGCGGCACCGAAGCCGGAGCCGGTGCTGATCACGTAATCGGCCGTGAATCCCTCGTCGACCTGGGCGTTGATCGACTCCTTCGCCGACGCGGCGAAGATCGTGATGAACCCGACCAACGCCACGCCGATCATGAGCGCAGCGGCGGTCGCCGACGTGCGCTTCGGGTTCCGCATCGCGTTGTCGCGCGCGAGCGCACCCGTGATGCCGCGCAGCCGGGCCGCCGGCCACCCGATCCAGTCGCTGAGTGGACGCGCTACGGCCGGTCCGAGCACGAACACGCCGATGAACACGATGAGCGCACCCAGCCCGACGAACTGGATGCCCTGATCGGCGAACAACCCCACGAACAGGGCGAGCACGCCGAGCAATGTGATCGCGATCCCGATGACGACGCGGCGGCCCGAGTGCGGCCGCCCCTCGGTGGCGACGTCGCGCATGGCCGCGATCGGCGGGACGCGGGATGCCTTCCGGGCCGGCACGATCGCCGAGATGATCGTCACGCCCGTCCCGACGAGCAAGGCCACGATCACGGTCTGGGCGCTGACCACGGTGCCACCGGCCGGGATGTCGAACCCGAAGGCGTCGAGCACAGCCTTCAACACGTTCGAGAGGACGATTCCGATTCCAAGGCCGACCACCGAGGCGAACAACCCGACGAGCACCGCCTCGGTCAGGACGGATGTCAGAACCTGACGTCCGCTGGCGCCGATCGCGCGCAGCAGCGCCATCTCTCGCAGCCGTTGCGCGACCACGATCGAGAACGTGTTGTAGATGATGAACGTGCCGACGAACAGCGCTATCAGGGCGAAGACCAGCAGCGCCACGTTGAAGAACTGCAGCGCGTTCTTGATGTCGCTCTGGTTCTCCTTCGTGATCTGCGCGCCGGTCAGCACCTGATAGGCCTTGTTGTCGAGCTTCTCGGCGATCCGGTCCTTGAGCGTCTGCTGCGACACGCCCTGATCGGCCACCACCGCGATCGAGTCGAACTGGTCGCTGGCGCCCGTGATCGCCTGCGCGGTGCGCGTGTCGAAGAGCGCCGCCGTCGACCCGGCGGCGCTGTCGACGTCCCCGAACTTGGCGATCCCGGAGATCTCGTACTGTCCGGGAGGGCCCTGGGTGAGGATGGTGATCGGGTCGCCGACCTTGAAGCCGGCGTCCTTGGCCGACGCGGCGTCGATGACCACTTGGTTGCCCTGGGGCGCGTGGCCGCCCGGCTCGAGCCGGTAGGGGTTGAGCGCCTTGACCGCTCCCCAGTTGAACCCGAAGGTCGGCGCCCCTTGCTGCGGGTTGCCGATCGCGTCGCCCTTCTTGTCGACGAGCTGGGCGTAGAACTGGAGGTTGCCCGCCGCTTCCTTCGCCCCCGGGACCGACTGGATCTCGGGGAGGAGCGACCCGGGAATGCGCCCCCGCTGCCGGCGAGCGGCGCCGCCGAAGCCGCTCGACAACGACTGCGCGCTCCGCACGTACGCGTCGGTGCCCTTGTTCACGTCCGCGAACAGGTTGTCGAACGTGCGCGAGATCGTGTCGGTCAGCACCATCGTGCCGGACATGAACGCGACGCCGAGAATCACCGCCAGCGCGGTGAGTGCGAAGCGGAGCTTGTGGGCGAGCAGCCCCTTGATCGTGACGCGCCCCACCGACTACTCGCCCAGGCTCTTCGCGCGGTGTTCGATGATCGACTCGGCCGTCGGGTTCTCGAGCTCGTCCACGATCTTCCCGTCCGCGAGGAAGACGACGCGGTCGGAGAACCCGGCGGCGACGGGGTCGTGCGTGACCATCACGATCGTCTGGCCCAGGTCGGTCACGGCCTGGCGCATGAACTCCAGGATCTCGGCGCTGGCCTTCGAGTCGAGGTTCCCCGTCGGCTCGTCGGCGAAGATCACCTGGGGCCGGCTGGCGAGCGCGCGCGCCACGGCGACCCGCTGTTGCTGACCGCCGGAGAGCTCCGACGGGCGGTGGCTGAGCCGGTCGGCGAGCCCGACGGTGCTGATCACCTGGTCGAGCCACTGCTTGTCGGGCTTCTTCCCGGCGAGCGCCAGGGGCAGCGTGATGTTCTCGATGGCGTTCAGCGTCGGGATCAGGTTGTACGACTGGAAGACGAACCCGATCTTGTCGCGCCGCACGACGGTGAGCTCCTTCTCGGAGACGGCGGTGATGTCGATGTCGCCGAGCAACACGCGGCCGGCGGTCACCCGGTCGAGCCCTGCGAGGCAGTGCAGCAAGGTCGACTTCCCGGACCCGGAGGGACCCATGATCGCCGTGTAGTGACCGGCGGCGAACTCGACGGAGATGTTGTTGAGCGCCCGCACCGCCGCCTCGCCGACGCCGTAGATCTTCGTGACCTCCTCGGCGCGGACGGCCACTGTGGTGGCGGCGGGCTGCGAAGCGGCGACGGCAGACGTCACGGTGTTCCTCCTGCCTTTGGGGGTAACCGTGACCCTACGCGCGAACAGGAGGTGACATCGTCACTCTGGGGAGACTTTGATCTCCTCCATCAGGCCCTCGACGCGTCGGCGGATTTCGTCACGGATCGGGCGGACTGCGTCGACATCGAGACCGTCGGGGTCGTCGAGGACCCAGTCCTCGTAGCGCTTTCCGGGAAGACCGGGCACGCGTCGCCGCAGCCCATCGTGACGACGACGTCGGCGGCGCGGATGACCTCGTCCGTCCACGGCTTGGGGAACTCGGTGCGGATGTCGATGCCGACCTCCGCCATGGCCTCGACGGCCGCCGGATTGACGGTGCTGGCGGGCTCGGAGCCGCCCGAGAAAACATCGACGCGGTCACCGGCGAGATGCTTGAGCCAGCCCGAGGCCATCTGTGAGCGACCCGGCGTTGTGCACGCAGAGGAACATCACGCTCGGCTTGTCGCTGATCATCTTGCCTTCGACCTTCGCGAGGGCACGGAGGCGGTCCTTCGCGAAGCGCTCGACGAAGATCGGCACGAAGCTCACGACTTCCGAGTTCGGCAGAAGTTGGTCGAGGCTGTCGTTGATGTAGCGCTCGATCGTCTCGGGCCCGAAGATGCCCGCGAACTTGTCCTGGAGTCGCACGGCAGACGTGTGGATGAGGTGCTTCTGGGCGGTGCTCAGGTCGTCAACGGTCGGCATGGTGCCCTTTCGTGGTCATTGCTCGGCGAGGACGCGGCCCGGGTAGAGGAACCGGATCAGACCGAATGCGACACCCGCCCCGATCACCTGCATGACGATGAACATCGGTGCCGAAGACGGCCGGATGCCGGCGAACGTGTTGGACAGCGTGCGTGCGATCGTGACCGCGGGATTGGCGAAGCTGGTCGAGGACGTGAACCAGTAGGCGCCGCCGATCCAGATCCCGACCGCGAACGCGACGATGTTGGCACGACCGCTGCGGACACAGCCGTGGATGACGAGCAGCAGTCCGACCGTCGCGATGACTTCCGACAGCCACAGCGCTCCCGATGATCGAGTCTTGGTCGAGAGCTCGATGGCCGGGAGGTCGAACATCAGGTTGGCGAGCATCGTCCCGACGCACGCTCCGACGACCTGAGCCCCGATGTAAAAGCCGGTGTCGCGCGTCGAGATGCTGCCGAACGCACGGTCGACGAGGGTCACAACCGGATTGAGATGCGCCCCCGAGACGGTGCCGAAGACCAGGATGAGGCCGATCAACGCGGCCGCGGTGGCCGCGGCGTTCTCCAACAGCTGTAGGCCGACGTCATCCGGCGACAGGCGGCTGGCCATGATCCCCGAACCGACCACGGCGATCACCAGGAAACCCGTGCCGAGTCCCTCGGCGACGAGTCGACGCGTGAGGTCGAGCCCGACTCTCCCGGTCCCGGTCTCCGGCAGTCGGGCGAGGTCGGTCATGCGGGCGCGTCCGCAAGCTTCGTGATGCGATCTCGCAGCTCTTCGACCGTGGCGTCGAACGCGGCCCTGGTGCCGGCCTCGACCGGATCGGGGAGGGACCAGTGCAGCCAGTCGGGCGGTGGATCGAGTTCCTCATGGGCCCGGTCGCACACGGTCACGACGAGCTCCGGCAGCCGTCGATGTCCTCGAGATGTTGTGGCCGCGCCTTGCTGAGATCGACGGCCGCCCGGCGGCCCGCGGCAACGGCACCGCGATGGATTCGATCAGCTGGATGCGTGCCGGCAGACGTTGCCGGCTTCGACGTGATCTGGCGCCACAGGGCCGCCGCCAAGGGTGAACGCGCCGAATTCTGCGTGCAGACGAACAGCGCCGGCTGCGGCCGGACCGCGGCCGGAGCCGGCGGTTCGGGCAGCGCGGACGGCACCAGGCAGACGTACCAGCGGCGTCCGTCTCCGCTCGACTGGCACCGCGTGATCAGTCCTGCCGACTCGAGCACCTCGAGGTGGTACGCCAACGAATTGGACGCCAGGCCGGAACGCTCCTGCAGCTCGAGCGGCGTGCGATCCGACGAGACGAGGCCTTCGACGATTGCCAACCGAACGGGATCCCCGAGGGCCGCGTGGCGGCGTGCCCTCTCTCCCAACAACCGGTCCGTCATGCCGGTCGCAAGTATTTAGCTCAAGAATTGTTGAGTCAAGTTGCGTTGTTCGACGTTCACCTGGTCGTCAACAACAGCGCGCCGCTGATTCGGCTGCCGAGTCGCAGCACATGGCGTCGCTCTCGGGCTCGACCGTCCGAAGCTCGCCACCGGGCATCTCGACGTCGGAGAGCACCGTGTAGATCTCCCACGGCTCGCCGTCGGGGGCGTCCACCCACACCTTGTCCTGCACGGCGTAGCAGCAGGACACCTCGTCCTCGGTGGCGGTCGGAAGACCCTCGTTCGTCAGACGCTGCTGGGTCGCCGCGACCTCATCCGTCGACTCGACCTCGACGCCCAGGTGGTTGAGCGTCCCGGGGTCGCCGTGGTCGGCGATCAGGATGAGCTTGAGCGGCGGCTCGGTGACGGCGAAGTTGGCGTAGCCGGGGCGGACCTTCGCCGGCGCGGTGTTGAACAGCTTCGAGTAGAAGGCGACCGCCTCGTCGAGGTCCTCCACGTTGAGCGCCAGTTGCACCCGACTCATCGCTCCTCCTCGTATACATTTGCGGTTGTCGATGCATCGATGCTCGCAGATATATCGACGGATGTCAATACGTCAGGAGGTCGCTCATGGCCAACCGAGAGCAGGCCGCCGCCCCCTGCTGCGCACCGGTGCTCGAGGCTCCACTGCCCGAATCCGATGCCACGGAGCTGGCGCACGTCTTCAGCGCGCTGGCGGACCCGACCCGGCTTCGGCTGCTGAGCCTCATCGCGGCCTCGGGCGAGGTGTGCGCGTGCGAGCTTCTCGCACCTCTCGACCGCAGTCAGCCGACGGTCAGTCATCACACCAAGGTGCTCGCGGACGCCGGGCTCATCACCGGCGAGAAGCGCGGACGCTGGGTCTGGTGGTCGGTCGTGCCCGCAGCGCGTCGCGGAGGTTCGAGGCGCGCTCGGTTCGTCAGAGTCGGTGCGGGCCTAGATCGCTCCCCGGAGCTTCAAGGCGTTCTGCATCTGGACGCCGTGGACGAGGTCGATGCCGGCGCCGAGTGACGCAGCCGCGTGGACCGCTTCGTGCATCGCGTCCGGGGTGATGTCGAGGTCGGCGCACGTGTTCGTGAACGAGTCGATGCAATACGGACACTGCTTCGAGTGCGCGACGGCCAAGCCGATGAGCGCCTTCTCACGACGGGTCAACGCGCCGTCCTCGCCGAAGACGCCGTTGTAGTAGGCCCAGAACTTGTTCATCAGCGGCTTGGCGTAGGTGCCGACATCAGTGAAGTGCCCGAGGTCGCCGCGCTCGTAGTAGCCCGACGTCACGCCGTTGCCCTCCGTCGGTCCGTGAGATGCGGCGCACGCCGCCAGCGCGGCCTGCGCCTCCGCCGCCCGGGGGTGAGCCGGGTCGATCGGTCGGAGGTCGCAGCCCATCTTGGAGTCGTGGATCTCGAGCTCGCCGAAAGCGAACTCGATCGGCCGCGTCTGCCCGGCCTCGCCGGAAACCGGGTACACCCAGTGCTTGCCGCTCACCTCGGTGTGGCAGCAGTACACGGGCTGCCCGTCACCGCCCTGGGGTACATGGCGCCAACCGACCTCGTGGGCTCGGTCCGCCACGGCGTCGAAGACGGAGCGCACCTCGCTGCGCTCGTCTCGCAGATCGATCCCCTTGTGGTCGAGCATCGGGGTGGCGACCGGCTCTTCGAGCATGTCGTCCTCGGAGATGTCGATCGACGAGAAGATCATGTTGATGCCGCCCGGGAACGGGTACTTGACGTAGCCGTCCGTGCAGCTGGTCGCGCTCACGGCGTGCGCCCTGATCTCCTCGTGCGGCAACGAGTCCACGTCGTCCACTTTCACGTGCACGTGGATCGATTCTGCCGCGGCGACCGCGTCTGCGTACGGGAAGTCGGGGTCGAAGAGGGCGAGAACCTCGTCGGTCTCGGCGGACGAGAGCAAACCGAGGTCGCGGAACCGGTCGAGGGTCGAGACGAAGGCGTCCCGGTCGAGTTGGGAAGCAAGGGTCATCGCGGTATCTCCTTCTTCTGCGACCAGGAGCGAATAGCCGGCGATTCCGTCGCGGACGGCGCGGGCGGCTTGCGCGGTCCGCTCACGAGCCAGGTCGAAGTCGACGTCGGCGAGTGCCGGCACCTTCGCCATCCGGAAGGCGACGAGCCGGGCGTCGATCTGCTCGACCATCCGGGCGAGCGCGTCGTCGTGCGATTCGGTGTGCGTGACCGTGAGCCCCGCGCCCGCCAGCATCTCGACGTACTGCTCGACGGGACGGGCGTCGGCGAGGCACGAGACCCAGCCCGCCAGCGACTGGAGCTCAGCGTCGAGGCGGGTGGGATCGAGCGCCACGTCCGTGATGCCGACGCGACCGCCCGGGTTCAGGACCCGCGCCATCTCGGCGGCCGCCGTCGGCTTGTCGGGGAACGTGCAGAACGCGCACTCGCACACGACTGCATCGACGGATGCGTCCGGGAGCGGGATGCGCTCGGCGTCGCCGAGGTGGAACCGCACGCGGTCGCCGATGCCTTCCGACGCGGCGGTCGCGTTCGCCTTCACCACCGTGAGATCGCCGAGGTCGACGCCGTCGACCTCGACCCCGAACTCGGACGCGACCAGGAACGCCGTCGTGCCCGGTCCGCTGGCGACGTCCAGCACCCGGTCACCGGGCCGGAGCGCGAGGGAACGAGCCAGGCGCCGGGTGAGGTCGAGCCCGCCCGGGTGGTAGCTGTCGCCGAGGATGAGCGCCACCGCGTCGCGCTGGTAGGCGCTGGCGCAGCAGAGCTTGAGCTCCTCGGCCGAGGGCATCGCCTCGGCGGTGCTCATCGCAGGTTCTTCCCGACGTTGGTGGCGTTCGCCGGCACGTGGTCCGAGCCGTCCGCGTCGCCGTTGCCGTCTCGCATCTCCATTGCCGTGGGTCTTCGAGCCGTACTTCGTCGTCAGGAGCACGGGCTGCAGTTCCTCGGCGTTCGGCACGATCGTGGGGACCGACACGCCGGACAGCTGCTCGCGTACCTCCTCGCGGTAGCCGACCGAGTTGTACGCGCAGAAGGGGATGAGCCGGCCGTCGGGTGTGATCTCCTCGACGCAGCACTTCATGAGCTGCTTGACGTTCAGCGTGTAGGGATCCTGGAAGTCCTGGATCACGATCATGAACGCCTTGTCGGTGATGCTCTTCAGCGCTTCGGGCAGGTCGATGCCGCACGTCGCGCACTCGAGCTGCTCGGCGGTCATCTCGGTGCCCGGCACCGCCGACGCGCTCCACAGCTTCTCGAGCGCGCCGCGGACCGACATGTCGGGCATGACGCGGTTGCTGACGTAGTCGAGGTAGTCCTCGATCTGGACGAGCCGCGGGATCGGGACGACGTCGTCCCCGTCGACCAGGCAGTACGTGATGCTCCGGCAGGTCGGGAAGCAGCACGGGACAGGGAAGAAGTCGGACTCCCGGAACCACTCGGGGCACTGGTCGGCGAGCCCGTGCACGATGTCGGCGTTCGTGAGCCGGTTCATCGGGTCGAACTCGACGTGCCTGCCGGAGTGGGTGACGGGCTGGTACGCCACCGATCGCACGGCGGGGTGCTTGATCCCGAACCGCACGATGTCGCCGAGCTCGTGGTCGTTCAGGTCGCGCTCGACGGCGGCGACCAGGGTGACGTTGAGGCCGAACTCGGCGCAGTTGTCGAGCGCCTTCTGCTTGGCGTTTCGGAGGTCGCGACCCCGGATCTCGGTGTGCGTGCGCTCGGCGAACCCGTCGAACTGCATGTAGATGTTCGGCCGCTGCGGGAGCTCCGACAGGTCCTTCATGAACTTGCGGTCGTGCGCCAAGCGCATGCCGTTGGTGTTGAGGTTGACGATCTTCACACCCTTCTCGGTGGCCATCTTCATGAATCCGAGGATCTCCGGATGGATGGTCGGCTCGCCTCCGGAGAACATGACGACCTCGGGCTCGCCTTCCGACGCAACGAACGCGTCGAGACCCGACTCGACCTGGTCCATCGTGAGCGAGAAGCCGTCCGGCTGGTGGCCGGAGTCGGCGAAGCAGATCGGGCAGTCGAGGTTGCAGTTCGTGTTCACCTCGATGATCCCGAGGCAGGCGTGCTGCTTGTGCTCGGGGCACAGGCCGCAGTCGAGCGGGCAGCCGTCCTTCACTTCGGTCTGCGTCTCGAGCGGGATCGTGCCCGGCTTGTTGAATCGCAGCGAGTCGAAGTACATCTCGGCGTCGGAGTAGAGGAGCGCCTCGAACTGGCCGTGCTCCGAGCACCGTTTGCGCAGGAAGACCTTGTTGTCCTTGGCGTTGACCTCGCCGTCGATGACCGTCTTGCAGACGGGACAGATGCTCTTCGTGTACTCGAGGAAGACCTCGTCGCGGTCGACCTTCTGCCGGTCCGGGGTCATCGTCATGGCAGAACCTTCCTGTGCCCGCCGTGCGGCAAATCGGCGCGAACGTACTTTGGACATACGTCGCTGGGAAGGCTCGCGGATGAACTGTGGCGGCTGCGTTGCCTACCCGGCCCGGTCGGCCGGCTCCTCGCGGGTGACCGCGCCGCCGCCGTCAGCCGGGACGGTGTCGGGCGGGTACTCGGAGGCGTGACGGCCCAGCCAGACGAACCAGGCGATGCTCAGGATGCAGACGATGGCGCTGACCCACGCGTTGAGGCGAACGCCGAAGATCTCGTTGGCGGGGTCGATGCGCATGTTCTCGAAGAAGAACCGACCGAAGGTGTAGGTCGCGAGGTAGAGGGCGAACATCTGACCCTTGCGCAGCCGGAACCGTCGCTCGACCCACAGGACGACGCCGAGCAGGAACAGGCAGTAGAGCGACTCGTACAGGAAGGTCGGGTGGAAAGTCGTGACATCGAGGTAGCCGGGTGGACGCTTGCCCGGCGAGATCTCGAGGCCCCACGGCAGATCCGTCGGGCCGCCGAACAGCTCCTGGTTGAAGTAGTTGCCCCAGCGCCCGATGGCCTGGGCGGCGAGCAGCCCGGGTGCGATGCAGTCCATGAGCGGCAGCGCCTCGATGTGCTTGATGCGCGTCAGCACGATGACCGCGATGGCGCCGCCGGCGATGACCCCCCAGATGCTGAGGCCGCCCCTCCAGATCTGGAACGCGCGCAGCCAGTCGTCGGTGAACAGCTGGTAGTCGCTGATCACGTGGTAGACGCGGGCGCCGACGACGCCACCCACGACGATCCACACCGCCATGTCGTTGAACGCCTTGCGGTCGTACCCGCGGGCCGCCCACCGCCGTTCGGCGATCCACGCCGCGACGAGCACGCCGATCGCGAGCAGGAGGCCGTACGCATGGAGCGGGATCGGGCCGAGGTCGATGACGCCGTTATCGGGGCTCGGGATCGACGCGAGGACCGGCACGGCCGGACATCGTAGAGGTCGGGATCGAGAAAGCGGTTAGCGCGCCGGCGGAGCCGATCCGTTCGGCGACGCCGCCACTGCCGCGAGCTGCCGGCTCTCGATCACATGGTCGACGAGTCCGTACTCGACGGCGTCGTGGCCGCGGAGGATGAAGTCGCGGTCGATGTCGCGCTCGATCTGCTCGACCGTCTGGCCGCTGTGGCGCGCCAGGGCTTCGATCATCTGCCGCCGCTGCGCCATCACCTCACGCGCTGCGATCTCGATGTCGACCGACTGGCCCTGCACGCCACCCCACGGCTGGTGGATGAGCACCCGGGCGTGCGGCAGCGTGCTGCGCTTGCCGGGCGCACCGGCGGCGAGCAGCACCGCCGCCGAGGACGCCGCCTGTCCCATGCACGTCGTCGCGACGTCGGCGCCGATGAACTGCATCGTGTCGTAGATCGCGAACAGGGCGTTCATCTCGCCGCCGGGGCTGTTGATGTAGAGGTTGATGTCCTTGGCCGGCTCCTCGGACTCGAGGTGCAGCAGCTGGGCGACGATGAGGTTCGCGACCGTGTCGTCGATCTCGCCGGTCAGGAAGATGACCCGCTCTTTCAGCAGTCGCGAGTAGAGGTCGAACGCCCGCTCGCCGCGGGTGCTCTGCTCGACGACGGTCGGGACGAGGACCTGGCTCATGGCGCCTCCACTGCATAGTGCAATCGGTGGGTTGCACCATGTTGGCGCGGGCGCCCCTGTTGTGCAACTCTGGGGTTGCATGAGCCCCGAGGACGTGACCCGGGAGATCGACCTTCCCGCCCCGCCGGACGAGGTCTGGCGGTCGGTCACGCAGCCGGACGAGCTCGGCGACTGGCTCGAGGCGGACGTCGAGCTCGACCCTCGGCCCGGCGGCTCGGGGAGCTTCCGCTTCGCCGACGGCGAGGTGCGCCGCGTACTGGTCCGCGACGTCGAACCCGGCCACCGGCTGGTGTTCACGTGGTGGCCGCTCACCGGCGCCGAGGTCGGTCGGACGACGACGGTGACGATCACCATCGAGCCGTCGGACGCCGGGTCCCGCCTGCGGCTCGTCGAATCGCCGCGGACACGGGCGCGGGCACGCGCCACCGCGGTCGCATGAACCCGGACGACCGGCGCCTCGGCGCGGTGTTCTCGGCGCTCGCCGACCCCACGCGGCGCCGCCTCCTCGGTCGCCTCGCCGCCCAGCCGGACGCCACCGCGACCGAGCTGGCGGCGGCCGAGCCCGTCAGCCGCCAGGCGATCGTGAAGCACCTGCAGTCTCTGGACGAGGCCGGGCTCGTGGCGCCTTCGCGCGCCGGGCGCGAGGTGCGGTACGCCCTCACGCCCGCGCCGCTCGAGGACGCGGTCGGATGGATGGCGACGGTCGGCGCCCAGTGGGACCGGCGTCTGGCCCGGCTGCGGGGAAAGCTCGAAGCCGGCAAATAATCCCACCGTCGGCTGGTAAATTCGAGGGCGTGGCCAAGACCGACGCGAACCCGCCGATGCCGGACTTCGTCACCGACTACGAGCTCCAAGAAGTCGACCCGGCGTTCCTCACCTCGGCGGTCAAGCCCAAGCAGTTCCTCCACATCGACCAGGCCGAATGCATCCTCTGCGAAGGCTGCGTCGACATCTGCCCCTGGAAATGCATCCACATGGTCTCGGTCGACGCCATCTCGGATGCCACCGACACCGAACAGCCCGGCGAAGACCCCAGCGACCACGTCGCCTTCATCGTCGACGAAGACGTCTGCACCCGCTGCGCCCTCTGCGTCGACCGCTGCCCCACCGGCGTCATCATCCTCGGCAAGATCTCCCAACAGATCGCCGAAGGCGACCCCCACACCCGCACCGACCGCCACGGCTACTCCTACGGCGTCCGCTTCTAGCCTCACGGCACCGTCATGACTCGCTCCGAAGTACTGGCGTGAGCGTCTTGCGGACCCGGCGCACGCCGGCCTCGCCCTGTCCGGGTCGGGAGTCCGTGTGGGACTACCCCCGGCCGCCGCGCCTCGAGCCGGTGTCCGGGCGGCTCGCCGTCGTGCTCGGGCGCGAGACGATCGCCGCCACGACTCGCGGGTACCGGGTGCTCGAGACGAGCCACCCACCGAACTATTACTTCCCGGTCGACGACGTCGCGCCCGGCGTGCTCGAGCGCGCCCCCGGCGGGTCGCTCTGCGAGTTCAAGGGCCGGTCGCACTACTACTTCGTGCGCGGCGGCGGACAGGTGGAGCCCGAAGGGGCGTGGGGATACGACGAACCGAGCCCGGGCTTCGAGCCGCTCACCGGGCACGTCGCCTTTTACGCGGGCCGCATGGACGCCTGCTACGTCGACGGTGAACGCGTGACGCCACAGCCCGGCGAGTTCTAGGGCGGCTGGATCACGTCCGCCGTCACCGGCCCGTTCAAGGGCGGGCCCGGCAGCCGAGGCTGGTAGCGCCGCGGGCCGCTACTTCACGAGGCGGGACATGCGGCGGTCGGCGAGCGGCTTGCCGCCCGTCTGGCACGTCGGGCAGTACGTGACCTCGTAGGACTCGTAGGAGACGCGCCGGAGCGTGTCGCTGCACCGGGGGCACGGAGTCCCGTAGCGGGCGTGGACGACGAACTTGTCGCCGAGCTTGGGCTCGGACAACCCGCCGGTGCGCTCCCGCTCGCGCTCGACCGCGTCCGTCAACGTCGCCGCGCACCTCGTCGAGCAGCCGGTGTCGCTCCTCGGGTCCGAGTGACGCCAGCGTGGCATACGGCGAGAGCTTGGCGCGCCACAACGCGTCGTCGGCGTGGCCGCGGCCGATGCCGGCGACGGTTCGCTGGTCGCGCAGCATCGTGTGCACCCGCCGGCGGTCCTCGCCGTGCAGGATCAACTCGGCGAACTCGTCGGACGCGGGCTCGGGACCGAGCCCCTCGACGGGGCCGACCTCGCCCTCGCCGACGACCCACCAGCCGGCCTTGCGTTCCGTGCCGTACTCGCGCACCAGGAGCGCGACGTCGTTGTCGAACCGCAGCCGCACGACGCCACCCTTGCCGCCGCGTGTCGTCTTCGGCGGCTCCTCCACGTCGAGCCGACCCGCCTGGGAGAGGTGCACGAAGATGCGCGGGCCGCCGAAGTCGAGGATCAGGTACTTGCCGCGCCGGCCGGTGTGCTCGAGCGTCCGGCCGATCAGCGACTCGGGCGCGGGCGCGAAGGTTTTCAGGCCGGAGAAGCCGATCGGCTGGACCCCCGCGAGCACGGCGCCGCCGACGCGTCCCTGCAGTCGCTCCGCCAGCGCCTGCATCTGGGGAAGCTCGGGCATCTTTCTCCTCTGTCGCCGTCGCAAGCTCCGGCTTTGCGGCGACGGTCGGCAAAGCCGCCGTCGCCGCGTCAAGGTACCGGGTGCCCGTTACCCGCCCTTCTTCGCCCCCGCGCTCTCCGCGTACGTCGACGCGCCCTTCGTCCAGTCGGGTCCGTCGCCCCAGCTGCGCCGGGTCCGCTTCTTCGGCGCGTCGGGATCGTGCTCGGCGCACGCCTGCTCGTACTCCTTCAACGTGCGCTGGCCCTCGACGAGCGACCAGAAGTCCTCCTCGAGCGAGAACTTCCCGTCACCGGCGTACTGGAGGACCGTCATGCCCGGGAAGTCGATCGGCGGGGCTTTCGGGTCGGGGTTGTCGCGACGGTTCTGCATGTACACGACGATCCGGCCGGTCGGCTCGCAGACGTGCCACTCGTAGGCCGTGTACATCTCGCCGAACTCGGCCATGATCGGCTTGATCCAGGCGCGGACCGCCTCGCGCCCGTGCTTGGAGCCGAGCACGTGCTCGATGTACTCGACGTCGTCGGTGAACAGGTCCGACCACGCGTCCCAGTCCTCGCCGACAGCGCCCTTCGCCCAGTAGTCGCGGAACGCGCGTTCCACTTCCTCGATGTCGTACGTGTCTGCCATGGCCGGGATCGTATCGGCGGTGCTCAGGACGCGTCCGAGCCGCGGCGGCGGCGTGGGCGCTCGCGCTCCTGCATGCGGCGCAAGATCGTCTGGCGGCGTTCCTGGAGCTCGCGGAACGTGAGGCTGTCGACGTCGGCGGGGAGCCCGAAGCCGGCCTTCACGGCGTCGATGTCGACCGTCGTCTCCGTCGGGTCGATCCCGATCTCACGCATGATCCGCTCGCCGTGGTGTTGCGCGAAGTACAGGTACACCTGGGTGATCTCGGCGAGGATGTCGAGGTCGGGGGCGAGCGTGGCCGTCGCGCCGTTCAGGAAGATGAGGTTCTTCACGAACAGCATGAGCTCCTTGGGGATGCGGGCGCCGTAGCCGAGCAGCTTCTGGGTGATCTCGCCGAGCTCGCCGATCAGCTCCTCGGCCGACATCGTCGTCGGGTCCTTCACGGGCTGGTCGAGCTTCAGATCGCGGAACACGGCGTCGAGGTCGGTGTCCGGCGGGAAGGCACCCAGGTCGCGCAGGGCGGCGAGCTGACCGCGCACGTCGCCGCCCGTGCCGGTGACGAGCAGGCGCAGGAACGCGAGCCGCTTCGGCTCGTCGAGCCGGCCCGTGATACCGAAGTCGAGGAGCGCGGTCCGCCCGTCGCGCTGCACGAACAGGTTGCCGCCGTGCAGGTCGCCGTGGAAGACCCCATAGAGCATGGCTCCCTCGTTGAAGGCGATGAGACCCGCCCGGAGCAGCGCGTTGGTGTCGATGCCGGCTTCGTGCATCGACTCGACGTCGTCGAACGCGAAGCCCCGGAGCCGCTCCATCACCAGGACGCGGCGGGTCACGAGCGTCGGATGCGGCCGAGGAACGACGATCGTGCGCTGATCGGTGAGCGCGAGCACGTGTGCGATGTCGAGCATGTTCTCCGCCTCGAGCCGGAAGTCGAGCTCCTCGACGACCGTCTCGGTGAACAGCTCCACGATGGCGGGCGGGTTGGCGAGCGCGGCGATCGGGATGCGGCCGACGAGCTTGGGCGCCAGCCAGGCCATCGCCGCGATGTCGGCGCGCACGAGCGCAGCCACTTCGGGCCGCTGCACCTTGACGACGACCTCCTCGCCGGTGCGTAGCCGGGCTGCGTGCACCTGCGCGATCGAAGCCGCTGCCAGCGGCTCCTCGGCGAACTCGGAGAACAGCGTCTCGATCGGGGCGCCGAGGTCGTCCTCGACGACCTTGCGGACGTCGGCGAACGTCTCGGGTGGCACCTGGTCCCGCAGCTTGCGGAACTCGTCCACGACCTCCTGGGGGAACAGGCCCTCACCGCCGGACAGGATCTGGCCGAGCTTCACGTAGCTCGATCCGAGCTCCTCGAACGCTCTCCGCAGCCGCCGGGACAAACCGGCGCGCGATCGCGGTCGGCCGCGCTCGCGCAGGAACCACATGCCGACAGCCGGGCCGACCTTGCTCACCACGCGCAGGAGCCGGCCGACGGGGGGAAGGCGGCCGGGCCGGAGCAGGCGGGGCACGGACGCTCGCGTGCGGGCCCGCTCGGTGTCGACGCCACGCCGCCACGGGAGCTTGTCGAGCTCCACGACCCACGGTGCGCGTTCGCTGAAGGCACCAAAGGCGAGGTCGGGCGGAGGTGAGGCTACGGAGCGGTCGATGTCACGAACGTAGACGCGAGACGTCCCCGGCCCTGACCTGGACCGGGGACGCATCGCTCGTGCCGATGCGGCACGTGGTGCGCAGTTGCGGGTCAACCGCCAGTTGCGGCCCACGAGCTCGACGGCAGACGCGACGCGCACTGCGCCTGGGCCTCCGTGCTCGCGCTCCCGTGCTGACCGAGGTCGCTGCACGAGCTCCGCCACGTGCCGGGCATGATCTGGTAGCAACCCCACGCACCCGACGAGTTCCGGGCGTTCGGGTTGCCCCCTGATTCCGCGCCGATGAAGCGGTCCGCTCCGTTGGTCGCGCCTCCGCAGGAGCCACCGACGCTGCCGCCACCGCTACCCCCACGACCGGTCGGGGCGGCGGGCTTGGCCTTGCGTGCGTTGGCGGCCGCTGCGGCCTGCTCGGCCTGGGCAGCGAGCGCTTGGTAGAAGGCGTCCAGCTGCTGTGCCTGGACTGCTTCCATGAAGCGCTGCGTGTCGGCGGCCCGGCTGGCCGCGACAAGAGCGCCTTCGACGGGGAAGTGCTTCGCGGCGGCCGGCCGCTCCTTACTGAGCTCGTCGAGCCGCCTTGGTGACCCAGAGTCCTGGGCCCGGTAACCGGCAGCACCCGCGATCGCCGCCACGATGACGGCGGGCACGAGAACCGCCTTGAGTCGTTTGCGCATAGGTACCTCCATTCGGGTATCGGGAAATGCGCCGTGCCCCCGAGCTCTGGCCCGAGCCGGGGACACGCCGCGGTCGAACAAGTGGTGGTCAGCAGCCCCAGTGCGAGGAGCCCGAGCCGCCGGCCCAGACCTCGTTGAACCGCTCGTCCTGGACGGACTCCGGCGCGTCCTGCGCCCGGGCGTACCCGCCGTATCCGGACCAGGTGCTCGGCAGGAACTGGTACTTCCCACCCGCGCCCGAGCTCGGGTTCACGGCGTTCGGGTCGCCCTTCGACTCACGCTGGACGATGGAATCGGGACTACAGCCTCCGCCGCTACCCCCACGACCGGTCGGGGCGGCGGACTTGGCCTTGCGTGCGTTGGCGGCCGCTGCGGCCTGCTCGGCTTGGGCAGCGAGCCCTTGGTAGAAGGCGTCCAGCTGCTGTGCCTGGACTGCTTCCATGAAGTGCTGCACGTCGGCGGCCCGGCTGGCTGCGACGAGAGCGCCTTCGACGGGGAAGTGCGTAGCGGCGGCCGGCCGCTCCGTACTGGAGCTCGTCCAGCCGCCTCCCGGACCCGGAGTCCTGGGCCCGGTAGCCCGCGGCTCCCGCGATCGCCGCCACGACGACGGCGGGCACGACGGCCGCCTGCAACCGCTTGCGCATGATTACCTCCGTTCGGGAGCGATCCCGCCAAAGCTCCACGCGCGGGACCACGATCGGGGTAAGGGGAACGAAAGCCGGAAATCAGCGCTTCCTCCGCTATCAGCGCGATCACGTAGCTTCCGGGCACAAATGATAGTTGCTCGCCGCGTGCAAGTGGCGAACCCTCTCCGCCCGATCGTTGGCATCGCAACGCTGTGACATCCGGCACAATCGGGCCGGTCCGCCTGAAAGTGCGCGAACCGGGCGAGGCCGTACTCAGGTGGGGCGGCGGCGCCCTTCGACCCAGGATCCGGGGGCGGCCCCGTCGGTGCGCACCCGGCGGTGGGCGAAGCGCCAGACGTCGCCCAGCCGCACGAGGTCGTCGTGGTACCGGCCCCAGTGGTCGACGCCCCGGTCGGTCACGGCGAGGAAGTAGCAGCGGGCCCGGGCCCGATCGGGCCCGTCGATCTGGATCATCAGGTTGCCGACGTGGTGCCGGATCCGGGGTGCCCCCGTCCCCGCTGCAAGGTCACGGCCGGTGCCGGTGACGAAGGCGCGGATCGCGTCCCGGCCCCGGTGCGCGGGCTCACCCTCGACCTCGAGGACGCCTTCGGGGGCGAACAGCTCGACAAGGTCGTCGAAGCGTCCGCCGTCGACGCTGTGCGCGTAGCCGGCGACCGTCTCGCGGATTCGCTCGCGGGCTTCGAGCTCCCACGTCTCCACGGCGTCAGCCTCGCGCCGGGATCGGTAGGTTGACCGCGTGCGGATCGGCGTCTCGCTGCGAACGGCGTTCGTCGTCGACGACGTGCGCGTCGGTGCCCGCTGGATCGTCGAACGGGCCGCCGCCGCCCGCGATGCCGGTCTCGATTGTCTGCTCGTCGGCGACCACCACGCCACCCCTGTCCCCTACTACCAGAACACGCCGCTGCTCGGCCGCCTCCTCGCCGAGTGGGGAGACGGGCCGTTCGGCGCGCTGTTCCTCCTGCCGCTCTGGAACCCGGTGCTGCTCGCCGAGCAGGTCGGGACGCTGGCGGCACTCGGTCGGGGCCGCTTCGTCCTCCCGCTCGCCGTCGGGGGCAAGGACCAGTTCGGGCCGATGGGCGTCCACGTGCGCCACCGTGGGCGCCACTTCGAGGCCGGGCTCGACGTCGTCCGCCGGCTCCTCGCGGGAGAGACGGTGACCGCCGGCGAGCCGTACCACCTGCACGACGCGCGTGTGTCGCCCGTGCCCCTCGAGCCGGTCGAGGTGTGGATCGGCGGGACGGCCGAGTCTGCCGTCGACCGGGCGGCCCGGCTGGGGGACGGGTTCCTCGCCGACGCCCATCTCACACCGGAGCAGGCCCGACAGGCGATCGAGCTGTACCGGACGCGCTGCGAGGTTCACGGGCGCACGCCCGGCGCGATGGCCATCCGCCGTGACGTCCACGTGGGTGCCGACGACGCCGACGCCGAGCGCGTCGCGGGCCCCGTCGTCGCCGCCGGCTACCGGGGGTTCGACCCCTCGGCGTGCACGTACGGCGGCGTCGAGCAGGTCACCGAGCGACTCGGTGCCTACGCGGCCATGGGATTCACCGACGTCATCGTCCGCCACCTGGCCGAGGTCCAGGGCGAGGTGCTGGCGTCGTACGCGCGACTCGCCCAGGTCCGGCAGGCGCTGCTCGACGTCTAGATCGGCGGGCGGAGCGCGCCGTCGATCACCGCGAGCACGCCCGCGGCGCGCTCGGGCTCGACCGTGAGGGCCGTCTGGAGCTCGGCCATGAGCAGGGCGAGGACGATCGTCTCGAGGCCGACCGCGAGCTCGGCCGGGTCGACGTCGGGCCGGATGTCCCCGGCGGACTGCGCCTCGGCGAGCTCGTCCGCCAGCTCGGCCGTGAGCGCGACGAGGGAGGGGATCGTCACGAGACGAGCGGCGACCTCGGGCTCGAGGCCGGAGAGCACACGTCGCGCCAGCGGGTGGTCATCGACCCGTTCGCGGAGGGCGGCGACGAAGAGGAAGAGACGCTCGCGGGCGGACGACGCGCCGAGCGCAGCCGATCGGGCGGCGTCGATCAGGGCGCCGGCGTCGGCATCGACGGCCGCCTGGAAGAGACCTTCCTTGCCCGCGAAGTAGGCGTACACCGCGGCGGGGGTGAGACCCGCGGCCCGGGCGATGTCCGACACGGACGTGCGCCGGAACCCGTCCTCCGCGAACCGCCGCACCGCGATCTCGAGGAGGCGCTGGCGCGTCCGCTCGCCTTTGCCGGGCGCTACCGCCAGGGGCTGGGTCACGGATGGCATCGTAGCTGGTCAGCACGCATATTCCAACGAATTGAAGGTTTCCCTTGACTCGTCAATTCGGGCCGGGCAGGCTGACCGCATGACGACGACCAGCACGTCACCCCCCGCCGACGAGCGCATCGGCCGCCTCTCGACCGCATCCGTCCGCAAGGTGCTCGAGCCGGAGGAGCTCTTCGACTGGAGCTCGCTCGGCCCGGGTCAGGTCATCGGCGACGACCTGCTGACGACCTCCGGGCTCGACCTGGACCTGGCGCCCGAGGCGAGGGCGCGCCTCTCCCGCGAGGAGGTCGCATCGATGCTCCAGATGGGCATCCGGTTCGAGGCCGTGCTCAACGCCGGTTTCGCGCTGCGGATCGCCGAGACCGAGAACGTCGCCGACACGCGGATCACGTACATGCTCCACGAGATCGCCGAGGAGACGCGCCACCAACGTGCCTTCATCCGTCTCATCGAGGAGCTGCAACCGGAGGCGGTGAACCCGGTCGCCGGCGGCGTCGTGGAGCGGGTCCTGCAGTTCTACATCCGCCGGTTCATCAAGATGCCGGCGTTCCTGCTCGTGCTGGTGCTCGCGGGCGAGGAGATCCCGGACCTGCTCCAGAAGCTCGCCGCCGAGCACCCGGACACCGACCCGCTGCTGGCGGCCGTCAACCGGTATCACCGCCAGGAGGAGGCGCGGCACCTGTCGTTCGCCAAAGCCACCCTGCCCGAGCTGTACGCGGGCGCCGGTCGCCTCGACCGCCTGCGTATCCGCCACTTCGCCCCGGTAGTGATCCGGCTGTTGTTCCACATGTTCGTGCACCCGGGTGTGTACACGGCGGCCGGGCTCCCCGGATGGAAGACGTGGCGCGCGGTGAACCGCACACCGGAGCGTCTCGCGGTCCGCTACCAGGCCACGCGCAACATCCTGCGTACGCTGCTCGACACGGGTGTCTTCAAGCAGGGCCGCGTCCCGCGCGGCTGGCGGAAGCTGTGCGGCGTCGACCGGTTCGGCGAGCCGGTCGGCCCGGAGTTGTCGCTCCCGTTGCCGGCCGCTGCCGCGAGCTAGGCGCGGGCCGCCTTGCGCAGCTTGTAGCGCGCGATCTTCTCGACGCGGGAGACGAACTCGGGCGAGCGACGGAACCGTTCTGCGATCTCGTCGGTCGGCATGCCGCGGTCGCGCCAGGCCAGGATGCGACGCTCGACCGGACGGAGCGACCCCGGACGGCCGTGGCGCTTCTCCGGCGTCCCGGCCATCCAGGTGGGCCAGCTCCTCGACCTGGTCCATGAATCGCCGGCCCCGGCGGAACCGGTGGGCGATCTCCTTGTCCGGGACGCCGGCCTCCTTGAGGGCGAGGACACGGCGCTCGATCGGTCGTAGCCGCTGGTCGGGCATGGCCTTCATCATGCCCCGCCGGCGAGGTCGACGATCACGGCCTGCGCCGCGTTCCGGCCGTTGACCCCGATCACCGAGCCGCCCGGGTGGGTGGCGGCGCCGCACAGGTACAGGCCCGCGACCGGCGTCCGCGGCGCGAACCGCCGGTCCCACATCTGGTCGGGCAGGCATTCGCCCTGGAAGATGTGACCGCCGGTCAGGCCGATGCGGTCCTCCACGTCCGGCGGGCCGAGGACCTCACGCTCGAGCACGCACTCGGCGACGTCGGGCGCGAACCGGGCGACGGCGTCGAGCACCCGATCGCCGATCTCGTCGCGGCGTGCTTCCCACGTTCCCTCCGCGAGCGTGTACGGCGCGTACTGCGCGAACACGCTCATCGTGTGCGCGCCCGGCGGCGCGACGCTCGGGTCGTACGGGGTCTGGAAGTAGACCTCGCACCACTCCGGCGCCGGCTCGCCCCGCCGGCACGCTTCGTACGCGGCCTGGGTCTCGTCGATGCCGCGTGCGATCTCGACCTGCGCCCGGTGCACGTGATCGGGCCGATCGGGCGCGGCGGAGAAGGTGGGCAGCCGGGCGAGCGCGCAGTTCACCTTGACCACCGGGCTCTCGCAGCGCCACGCCGCGACCCGCGCCCGGAAGGGCTCGGGCACCTCGCCGTCGCACAGCGCGAGGGTGCGCACGGGGTCGGCGTTCGAGACGACCGCGCCTGCGTGCACGAGCTCGCCGCCTTCGAGGCGTACCCCTTCGCCGGCGACGATCGTCGCGACCGGCACGCCGGTCGCCACCACGGCACCGGCGTCGCGCGCCGCGTCGCCGAGGCAGAGCGAGATCCGGCCCATGCCGCCTTCGACGTAGCTCCATCCGCCGATGAGGCCGAGGCTGTGCATGGCGTGGATCCATGCCGTCCCCGGATCGCGCGGCCCGGCGAGGGTCCCGATGATCCCCTGGCCGTGGAGCGCGGTGCGGAGCCGTTCGTCGCGCACGTGACGCTCGACGGTGTCCGCGATCGACGCCTCGAAGAGGACCTCGCGCGCTTCGGGATCGTCGGCGAAGAGGTCGCCGAGCGCAGCCCGGTCGGGCGCGTCGCCGATCCACGTGTCCCGCGCCGGGTCGCCGCTGGCGCGGAGTCGTGACTTGATGCGTGCGAACAGCGCCTCGTAGGCGAGATAGCCGTCGACATCCCCGTGCGGCGCGCCGAGCGACGTCGATCTCCTTCGCCGTCCGCGCCTGATCCCGCCACTGCGTCAGGGACGTGCCGTCGTCGAACGGCGTCCATTGGGTCGGGTCGCACACGAAGGTCCGGTAGCCATAGCGAGGGAGGTCGAGCTCCTCGATGACGAGCGGGTGGAGCAACCCGACGAGGTACGCGCACGGGCTGACCACGAAGCGGGGGTCGGCGAAGGGCTGCTCCAGCGTGCAGGCTCCGCCGAGCTGCTCACGACGCTCCAGCACGAGCACCGACCGGCCCGCGCGGCGAGGTACGCGGCAGCCGCGAGCCCGTTGTGGCCACCGCCGACGACGACCACGTCCCACGACCTCGCCGCCAGCTCCGAGACGCTCGGGTCCGCCATCGCGCCATCATGCCGGGGTGCCCGCGTTGACCCCCGAGCAGGCCCACCGGGTCTACGACCGCATCGCCCGGGCCCAGGACTGGCAGCGCTTCTACGAAGACGCGGCGACGGTCGACCTGGTGGCCCACGCCGGTTTCGGAGCCGCCCACGCCGTCGTCGAGCTCGGCTGCGGGACGGGCCGGTTCGCGGCCTCACTGCTCGCCCGCCACCTCCCCGCCGGCGCCACGTACCTCGGCGTCGATGTGAGCCCCCGGATGGTGGCGCTGACGACGGACCGCCTGCGGCCGTGGTCCGACCGCGCCACCGCCGCCCTCGTCGCCGGCGACGGTCGGATGCCGGCTGCGGACGGCGCCGCAGACCGGTACGTCGCGAACTACGTCTTCGACCTGTTGAGCGCGGAGGCGGCCGGCGCTGCGCTGGCCGATGCGCGCCGTGTCCTCGCGCCCGGCGGGTTGCTGTGCGCGACCGGGCTCACCCCGGGTGATCAGGGGCTCGCCGGCGTCGTGTCGCGCGCGTGGGCGGGCCGTGTGGGCGCGCTGGCCCGCGCTCGTCGGCGGTTGCCGCCCGATCAGGCTCGTCGACGCGCTGGTGCCGGGCGAGTGGGAGATCCGCCACCACCGGGTGGTGGTGGCGTGGGGCATCGCATCCGAGGTGGTGGTCGCGGCGCCGAGGTGATCAGGAGGTCGACGGCACGCGGGTGCGCTCGGGCAGGGCGCGCGCCCGGCCGCGGAGGCTCTGGCCGCGCGTGAGCATCGACCGCGCCCTGGTAACGCGCGATCCGAGGCGTAGACGTGGAAGCCGTCCGCCTAGAAGGACCGTCGCGGCCCTACGGATGACCCTCTCGGTGGAACATCTCGAACTGGATGTTGTCCGGGTCCTTGAAGGTGAGCACCGACCCGTACTCGCGATCGGCGATCGGAGACTGGGTGACGCCGAGACGCTCGAAGTGTGCCTGCCACTCCTCGAGCGCGGCGCGGTCGTCCACCAGGAATCCCAAGTGATCGAACCCGGTCCGCCGCGGGTCGAAGGACTCGCCCTGGTTTGCATCGTGTTGCTGGAACTCGATGACCGTGGCCGAGGCGGGATGGATCAAGAGGATCCCGTGCCACCCGTCGCCTTCGCTGCGGTCGAGCTCGACGAGATCGAACACCTCCTTCCACCACGCCGCGCTCGCCTCGGCGTCGCGAGCCGAGAAGGACGTGTGCGAGACCTTGCTGAAGTTCGGCATCTTGTTCCCATTCCGCTTGACTTCAAGTGCACTTCACGTTGCATGGTGGGGGTATGGACACATCTGCGCAACCGCTTGCATGCAGCCTCGATGGCGACGAGCGCACGGCGCGCGCCGACGCGTGGCGGCAAGTCGTGCAGCGCGCGACGAGCCGGCGGGTCGAGCAGCGGGCGCGTGGTCGCGATGTACCCCAACGACCCGCAGCTCCGGCACCGGCTGCGGGAGCTGATCGCTGCCGAGGCGGAGTGCTGCTCGTTCCTGCGCTTCGACCTACACGAGCGCCCGGACACGATCGTCACCGAGGTCCGTCTCCCCGAGGAGCTCGACGACGACGCGAGCTCAGATCGGCGACCTGTTCGGCCGCTCGTAGTCAGTTCGAGTTGACGCTGGGCGTACGCTTGTTTCGCGGCTGAAGCAGCCCGGCCCCGTTGAATTGGCTCCGCGGCCACCAGGACGGGAACCCCGGGTGTGCGTCCCTGCCCCGTGCGCTCGGGGTTCTCTGCGTCTCGGCTCGGTTCGAGGGATCTCGTCGCCGCGGCCCGCGCCGCGGACCGATCAGTCGGGCAGCTCGACCGGCGTCACGTCGAGGTCGAGCGTCCGGCTCCCGCGCTGCACGCGGACGGTGATGCCCCGGCCGATGGCGTCGTCGTACATCAGCCGCTGCAGGTCGGCGGCGGTCGTCACCGGCTTGCCGTTCACCTCGAGGATGACGTCGTCGGCGCGGATCCCGCCCTTGGCCGCGGGACCGTCGGCGATGACCTCGGCGACGTGCACACCCGACTCGCGCCCGGTGGCCACGCGGTCCCGCGGCGCGAGGACGCGGGGGCTTCCGGCGATGCCGAGGTAGGCGCGACGGACGCGCCCGTCGCGCATGAGCGCGCCGATGATCCGCCGGCTGGCCTCGTTGATCGGGACCGCCAGGCCCAGGCCCATCCCGGCCACGGCGGTGTTGACGCCGACCACACGGCCCCGCCGGTCGGCGAGCGCACCTCCCGAGTTCCCCGGGTTGAGGGCGGCGTCGGTCTGGATCACGTTCTCGACCACGCGCACCGTCGAGCCCGCCCGTGCCGGCAGCGACCGGTCGAGAGCGCTGACCACGCCGGCGGTCACCGAGCCGGCCAGGCCCATCGGGCTTCCGACGGCGACGACGAGCTCGCCCACCCGCAGGTGCTCGGCGTCACCGAGCTCGGCGGCGCTCAGCCCGTCGCCGCGGACGCGGACCAGACCGAGGTCGGAGAGGCCGTCGGTGCCGGCCACGTCGAAGGGCAGCTCGCGGCCGTCGCTGAGGGTGGCGACGCCCGAGGTGGCCTTGCCGAGCACGTGGGCCGAGGTGAGGACGAAGCCGTCGGGCGTGATCACGACGCCGGAGCCGGCGCCGCCGGTGTCGCGCCCGCGGCGGTCCCGGCGGCCCATGACGCGCAGCTGCACCACCGAGGGCAGCAGCCGCTCCGCCACGGACGTGACCACGGTCGAGTAGGCGTCGAGGGCCTCGTCGTCGGAAGGGACGCGAGGGAGGTCGAGCTGATCGGTCGCCATGACGATTACAAGATTACACACGGCGCGAAGATTCCCGATCGGCCGTTCCGGCGCCCTTGGCGGGGCCTCGATCCCGCCGTGGTCGAGGTGTGACGGAGAGCGACGGGGCTGCGTACGCTACCGAACCGCCATGAAACGCGCCGCGGTCGGGTTTCGCGAGCACACGGGGTGGGCGGCGATGGTCGCTCTCGGGGGCGGTGTCAACGCCCCCGTCGTGCTGGCCCGCCGCCGGTACGAGCTGTGCGAGGGCGACCTCCCACGGGGCGTGTACCACGCCGCCCGCCAGCTCGACCTCGAGACCGCCGATCGGCTCGTGCGCCAGGTTGCCGAGGTCGCCCGCACCGCGGCCGAGTGGCAGCTGCGGCGGACGGTCGCCGAGCTGGACGCGGCCGGGTACCGGGTGCTGGGCGCGGCCGTCGCCGCGCCCCGGGCGGTGCCGGACGACCTCTCCGAGATCCTCGGCTCGCACCCGCTCGTCCACACCGCCGAGGGACAGCTGTTCCGCGACGCGCTCGCGGACGCGACGGAGTCCCTCGGACTTCCGCTGATGCGCTTCGTGCAACAGGAGCTGTACGAAGAGGCCGCCGGCCACGTCGGCACGAGCGACACCTCCCTGCAGGCCCAACTGACGGGTCTCGGTCGCGCGCTCGGCCCGCCGTGGCAGCGGGACCAGAAGGAAGCGGCCGCCGCCGCGTGGCTTGCCCTCGCGCTCTCCGGGCGCCGCCAGACCGCCGAGTCGGCCCAACCCAAGAGCTGACGACCGCTGAGCGTCCGGAGGGCGCCGGTAGGCTTTGAGGCCATGCTCTGGCTCGAGCGGGAGGTCGTCGCGAGCCTCGTCAGCCCGAACCTCGGCGACGACCAGCGATCGGCGGTCGAGACGTACGTCGACGACTCGCTGCGCTCCATGCCCGAGCACCTCCGGGTGGGCGTCGCGGCCGAATCGCTCCTGTTCGGCGCGTGGCCGAGGCTCCAGGACGCGCTCGGCCGCTACGACCGGCAGTCGATGGACGTGCGGGTCGCGCGCTGGAAGGCGAGCAAGTTCGATCCGGTGCGCCAGTACGTGCGGCTGCTCCACTCACTCGTCCTGTTCGCGGAGCACGAGCTCACGCCCGGAGTGGCCCGGTGACACCTCCGGCCGCGACTCTCGACGCCGACGTGCTCGTGATCGGGTCGGGCGCGGGCGGCGCCGCGACCGCCGCCACGCTCGCCGCCGGCGGCCGCGACGTGACGGTGGTGGAAGAGGGCCCGTGGATCGATCCCGAGGCCCTGGAACCGTTCTCCCTCGAGGAGATGGCCGCCAAGTACCGGCATCGCGGCCTCGCCGCCGCGCTCGGGAACCCGGCGATCGCGTTCGCCGAGGGGCGCTGCGTCGGCGGGAGCACCGAGATCAACAGCGGCCTGTACCACCGACTGCCGGACGCTCTCGCCGAGTCGTGGCGGCACGAGTACGGCATCGACGAGTTCGACGCCCGCTCGCTCGAGGCGTACGCGCAGCGCATCGAGAACGAGCTGGCAGTGTCGCGACTCCCGGGCGCTCCCCCGCCTTCGTCAGCCCTGCTCGAGCGGGGCGCGACGAAACTCGGATGGCAGGCGGTCGAGTACGAACGCTTCTTCCGGTACGACGCCGCCGGACGCGGCGTGAAGCAGACCATGACGCGCACGCTGTTGCCGCGGGCGATCGATGCCGGCGCGACCGTGATCCCGAACTGTCGCGTGCGGAAGATGATCCGGCGCGGCGGACGCGTGACCGAGGTCCGCTGCTCCCGGACCGAGAACGGCGTGGCCGAGGACCTCACGATCCGCGCGGACCACGTCTTCGTGTGCGCGGGCGCGATCCAGACGCCTGCGCTCCTTCACCGCAGCGGCATCCGCGCCGGCATCGGGTCGGGACTGAAGGTGCACCCGATGATCAAGATCGCCGCGCGCTTCCCGCACCCGCTCGACCACGGCGGCGTGCCGATGCAGGTCGTCACCGAGTTCGGCCCGAATCTCTCGATCGGGGGATCCGCGAGCCGGCGGGGTCAGGTCGCCATGGCGCTGGCGGACTCGACCGCCGACTACCGCGACGCGCTGGACGACTGGGAGCACGTCTCCGTGTACTACGCGGCGATTCGCAGCGAGGGCCGAGGTCGGGTCGTCGCCGTTCCCGGGCTGCGGGCGCCGATCGTCACGTACCGGCTGACGGAAGGCGACATGAGCCGCCTCGCGCGCGGCCTCGTGCACATGGGCGAGGTCCTGCTCGCGTCGGGCGCGACGGAGCTCTACCCGTCGGTGGCGGGCGGTCCGGTCGTGCGCAGCCACGACGAGCTGGCGGCGTGGTGGGAAGCCGTCACCCGGAACCGCACCAATCTCATGACCGTCCATCTCACCTCGAGCGTGCGGATGGGCGAGGAGCGTTCCCGCACCGGGGCCGACAGCTTCGGGCGGGTGTGGGGGTTCGACAACCTGCGGGTCAGCGACGCCTCGCTCGTGCCCGACGCACCGGGTGTCAACCCGCAGGGGGCGATCATGGCGATCGCCGCCCGTAACAGCGACCACTTCCTCGCCGAGGCCTAGAGCTCCTACCGGATTCTCTTCAGGACACGCAGGAGACCGGGACGGACCGGGGACTGGTGGTGGGAGCGCTCGGTCGACCCGGGGTCGTCGCGGTGCGAGAGGTACCACTCGTAGGACTCGATGAGCATGGACGCGTTCGAGTGCGAAGGCTCCCACCCCAGCTCGGTGCGCGCCCGGGTCACGTCGAACCACAGCGAGTGGCCGTAGAGCAGCCAGTGGTACGGGGCGAACGGCGCCACGCCCAGCGTGGCGAGGGCGCGCATCGCCGCCGTCGCCGGGGCGACCGGTAGCGACCGGACTTGGGAACCGGTGCCGGCGTGGTCGACGAGCGCCTGCAGCGTCTCGCGCATGGTCCCGAACTCCGTCGCGCCGACGTTGTACACGGCCGGTCCCTCGCGGCCCGCGGCCCGGAGGCACGCGTCGGCGAGGTCGGCGGCGTGGACGAACTGGTAGCGGTTGTCACCGGCGCCGAGGACGTAGACGGGCGCGCCGTCGGCGACGAACTCGAACAGCACGCCGAAGATCCCGAGTCGGCCGTGCCCGAGGATCGTGCGGGGCCGGATGATCGTCACGTCGAGCCCGGAGGCGACCGCTTCGTGGCACAGAACCTCGGCTTCGAGTTTGGCTCGCCCGTACGACTCGAGCGGCCGGCACGGCGTGTCCTCGGTGACGGGGTTCGCGTCCGGGATCCCGAACACCGCGCTCGACGACGTGTGCACGACCTTCCCGACACCGGCGTCGCGGGCGGCGACGAGCAGGTTGGCGGTGCCGATCACGTTCACCGACCGGAAGAGCTCACGGTCACGTGCCAGCGGCACCTGCGCGACGTTGTGCAGGACCACGTCGATGCCGTCGCACGCGCCGCGCACGGCGTCGCGGTCACGAACGTCGCCTTGGAGGTACTCGACCGCCGGCGCGCTCGCCGCCGGCGGATTGATGTCGAAGATGCGGACACGGTCGCCGTCGGCGACGGCGCCGGCCGCGAGGATCTCGCCGAAGTAGCCGCTTCCCCCGGTGACGAGGATCGAGCGGCCCACTAGATCTGAGCTCCCCGTTCGAGGCACCAGCGCACGCTGGCCCGCATCCCGTCGACGAGGCCGGTTGTCGGCTCGTATCCGAGATCGGCGCGTGCCTTCGAGATGTCGCACGCGATCGTGTCCTTGATCTCGCCCAGCACGTGCAGCGCCTGCACGTACAGGCCGCGATCCTGGAGGAATCGCGTCGAAGGCGGCCGCCGCCGTCCCGACGATCGCGGGGAGGTGCGACTGGCGCTGCGACACGGGCAACCCCTCGGCCTCGAGCGCGTCACGCACGCCCTGGATCACCTCGCGCAGCTCGTAGGGCTCGGCGTCCGCGACCCAGTACGCCCGGCCGGCGGCACCGTCGGCGGCCTCGGCGCAAAGGAGCCCGTGCACGAGGTTCCCGGTGTAGGCGAGGGACCGACGGTTGGTGCCCGGGCCTGGGATCGGGAACATGCCGCGCCGCACGGCCGAGAAGAACCGCGTCTGGCGCTCGGGCTGGAACGGTCCGTAGAACCACGGCGCGCGGATGATCACGGTCGCGAGGTCGCCGCGGTCGGAGCTGCGTTGCACGAGCTGCTCGGCCTCCATCTTCGACTGTCCGTACGCGAGGTACGGGTTGTACGGCGAGTCCTCGGTGAAGCGGCCCTCCGGCGTGGCGTTGGCGCCGAACGGTGAGTTCGACGAGACGTGGACGAAACGGGTGACGCCGGCGCGCCGGGCCCGGTCGAGCACAAGCTGCGTGCCGCCGACGTTGACGTCGAACAGCTCGCGCGTCCGACCCTCGGGGTGGATCACGCCCGCCGAGTTGAAGACCGTCGCCGCCCCGATGGCGTCGAAGAGCCGGTCGACGGTGGCGGGGTCGCGCACGTCGCCGACTACCGCTTCGACCGACGGCGCGACGATCTCGAGCAGCGGCGCCTGCTCCTCGTCGTGCACGAGGCAGCGCACGCGTTCGCGCCCGCCGGCGAGCGCCCGCACGAGGTTCTGGCCGAGCCAGCCGCCCGCGCCCGTCACGACGGCGACGCGAGGGGTCGGCGGGTTGGACGTCACCGCAACTGCTTAGCCGACCGGCTCAGACGACGAAGTTGAACGTGGCGTCCTTGCCGGGGCCGGCGTCATGCACGTCCATGAGGAGCTCGGGCGAGAAGATGGAGTCCTCCTCGTTCCGGGGCTCGCCGGGGAAGTAGAGCTGCGTGGTCAGGAGCCGGCCGCCGGGGGGCCGGACCTTCACGTGGAAGTGCCGGGTGCGGCCCGGGTAGAGGCCGGGAACGATCGTCGTCAGGCGGAACGTCCCCTGGTCGTCGGCGAAGAAGTGGCCGCGCAGCCGGTAGCCCTCGTTGTCGTACTCGCCGTCGTCGTCGGCGTGCCAGACGTCCAGCAGCGCCCGTGCGATCGGCCTGCAGTCGGTCGTGAGGACCGTGCCCGTGAGGACGATGGGCGTGCCCTTGCTGACGTCCCCGGAGAAGTCCGCCTTCTCGGGCGAGTCGGGCTCGAAGAACGGCCCTTCGGTCTGCGCCTCCGTGCCCGCTCCCTTCCCACACGCGGGCGTCGGCGTGAGCGTCGACGGTGACGCGCCGGTCGCGTCGCCCGCAGTTCGCGGTGTGCGGCTCGTGCGCCCTCCGCCACCCGAGCTGCACGCGACGACGAGCGCGGGGACGCCGAGCGCGAGCCCGCCGATGATCAGGCGCCGGCGGGAGACGATCGCGTGCTCGGGGCGGTCCACAACGCTCCGGTGTACTACGAGGGCCGCAGCCAGAGGGGCGCGCCCGATGCTGGTACCAAAGACGTCGGCATCCTTCCAGGTCCACCCGGGCGGCGCGCCGGCGGGGGAGGATGTTCCAGGGAGCGGCCCAACGATGGCGGCATTGCAGACGATCGAGGCGGGGACGCTGCTCGTCGCGTCGGCATTCCCGGACCCGCCGTTCGAGGTGGTGCAGGACGGCGTCGACACCGGCTTCGACGCCGAGCTCATGCGCGCCGTCTGCGGGCAGATCGGGCTCCGCTGGCAGCTCACGAAGTACGAGGAAGACGACTTCAACGGGATCTTCGACGGGCTGCGCACCCGCTCGTACGACGCTGTGGCGTCGGGCACCACGATCACACCCGAGCGGGAGAAGGTCGCCCTGTTCTCCGAGCCATACCTCGAAGCCGGCCAGAGCCTGGTCGTCAACACGACGCTGACACCGCACATCACGTCGACGGACGAACTGTTCGATCAGGTCGTCGGAATCCAGATCGGGAACACGTCCGACATCGTCGCCAAGGAGCTGAAGGCCCACCACAAGCTCGCGGGCATCAGGTACTACCCGTATTACGGCGTCCTCGATGCGCTCGACGACCTGGAGGCCGGACGCATCGGCGGGTTCATGAAGCTCCTGCCCGTCGCCACGTGGCTCGTCAAGGACCGGCCCGACCTCGACGTCGTTCAGGAGATCCACACCAACGAGTTCCTCGGGATCGCGTTCGCGCCCGACAACCGCGGACTGCGCGACGCGGTCAACGCCGCATTGAGGACACTGCGCGAGAACGGAGCCATCGACCGGCTCAAGCGACGCTGGTTGCAGTAGACCCTCGGATTCGATGGCCATCCGGTTGGTGCACCTAGTCCGCGTGCAGGACGGGTGAACGCCCACCGAGCAGCCAGACCACGAACGCGACGAACACCGCGCCGTACGCGGCGATCAGGAGGAACTGCGGCACGATCGCGGTCCAGTCCGGGTGGAGCCAGTAGAGGACGGGGCCGTTCGCGCCGACCGACCACCGTCGCACCGCCTGGTAGAACGCGAGGACGTGCGCCACGACGAGCATCGTCCCGAGCGCGGGCATGAACCACCCGCGTAGGAGGATGCTCCGGCCCGTCTCGGACTGGAGCGCGAACACTGCGAGCAGGGGCACGCCGACCGCGACCGGGAGCGTGTACCGGCCCTGCCAGTAGAGCCCGTACGTGTTGTACTGCCACGCCTCGAGCACGATCGGCGTCACGACCGTGACGACGACGGCGGCGAAGATGGCGAGGACGTACCTGCGCGGCCCGATGGCGATCGCGAGGAGCACGAGCGCTCCGAGCGCCACCGTGAGGAGCAGATAGGTGAGGGCGGGCAGCGTCGTGTCGATCCAGCCCAGGTTGCCGAGCATCTCGAGGTAGAAGCCGCCGACCCTGCCGATGGTCTCGCGAACGAGCTCGTCGTTCGACAGCGTCGGCTTGAACCCGATCGGGACGCTCAGGTCGAGCCCGTCGGCGAAGACGATCCAGGCGAGTTGCGCGGCCGCGCACGCGGCCACGATCGCAACCCAGACGCGCGCCAGCGACGAGCGCCACAGCCGGCGAAGCGCGTCCTTGCCGAGGATCCCGGCGAGGATCAGCGCGATGAACGCGACCCAGAACATCGAGATCTGGCGCGCGAGCACCAGCGCGGACGCGGCGACGCCGAGCTGCACGACCAGGCCGCGGTCTGGCGGCTTGCCGGCGCGGAGCTCCGACACGAGCACGAGGCCGCACGCCCACGTGGCGACGGCGGCGGCGGTCTCCAGTGCGGTCGGGTTCACCGCCGAGCCGAACGACAACACCATCGGCGTGAGCGCCACCGCCAGGCCCGCCAGCGCGACGCTGCGGCGACGGCATCCGGAACAGCGCCCGCACCGCGAAGGCGACGAACAGCGCGGTGATGACCACGGTCGTCAGGCGCATCAGGTAGACGGCGCCGACCGCGCGCGGCCAGATGCGCGACACGCCGCCGACCACGGCGTAATACGCGGGCGGGTGGCGACCCGCTTCCGTGATGACTTCCTTCGTCTTCGACTCGGACCCCACGAAGGTGTCGCACGAGGCGTCGCGGTTCGGGTTGCGGGCGAAGCAATTGAGGTGCCGCCCGGCATCCTCGTAGATGGCGGGGAGGCGCACGAACGTGTAGCCCTTGAGGGCCTTCGACCGCGGCGTCTCCCCGACGAGCTCGCCGCGGGCAACAGAGGCCGCCCGGACGACGTGCGCCGGCTCGTCGGCGTTGGCGAAGAGCGGTGTCGCCAGGCCCCACAAGCCGGTCAGCGCGGCGACGAGCACGAACGTGCCGAGGAACTGCCCGCGCGGGCTGGAGCGCAGCGACGAGAGCGTCGAGCCGATCGACATCGTGGCGGGTCAGGCGTCACCGAGCGTGCGGCTGAGGTCGACCTCGCGCATGGTGGTCAGGGCGAACACCGCCAGCTCGTCGTCCTGGAGGAAGCGCGTGTTCACGAAGTGCGTCCGTCCGCGCTGCTTCTCGCGCCGGCTCTCGATGACGAACCGCGGCCCCGTGATCGGCTCGAAGTAGTCGACGCGCATGTTCGTCGTCGCCAGCCATCGCATCGGACGAGGAGCCGAACGATCCTCGCCCGCTCGGACCGTGAAGAGGGCGACCATGTCGACATAGGTCGGCGTGAACCCGCCGAAGAGCTGTCCGCGCGGGTTCTTCACGTGGTCGGGGAGCGTCGCCTCGACCCGCAGGTAGCCCGGTGACTCGTCCAGCACGTCCCAGGCCCATGCCTGCAGGAAGTCGCCGGCCGGATGACCGCGACCGACGAGCCGCCCGGGTGGCGGAGAGGCCCACGGGCGGGCCATCGGCTCGTTCCCGGACGGTTCGGACTGGCCCATCGCGGCGCCACGCTAGTGATTCGGACCAACCACCAGCGTGTAGCCGCCGCGTCGGCGGAGAGAAACCGGCGGCTGCTAGATCGTGCTCGACCCGTCGCTCCGATTGCCCGCGTGGGCGACATCCGAATCGGGCCGACGGGGGACGACGGTGACCTGCGCGTCGCGTAGGACCGCGAGCACCCTGTTCTCGCGGACGAAGTCACTCGGATAGAAGAGGATCTTGTCGAACGGGTACCAGAGGCCGAGCCACGCCAGGACCCACCCGAGGATGTCGACCACCGCGGTCTGGGGATCGTCACCGTCGCCGACGTGAAACGCGAAGGCGGTGATCGCGAGGCCGAACAGGGTGACAGGGAGACCGATGCGGAGGGCACGCACGCCGCTCCGACGCATCGACTTCTTCCTCCCCTCGTTGGTGTGGAACCGCTCGTCGCAGTACCTGCGCAGGGTCGTGGTGATGCGCTGCTCGATGTCGGGCGTGATCTCCGACTGCGGGAGGGTGACCTCGAGGCGCACCGCGTGCCCGATCGGCTGGCCCGCCACCTCGGCGATGCATCGACTGATGCCGGGTTGGAAAGCGCCGTGCTCGGACCCGAGCTCGATCCGCGGCGCTTCGAACATGTCGATCGCCCGGTCGAGATCGAGGCTGATCACGTCCGTCTGCCGACCGTCGCTCGCCGGTGTTCCTGAACCCCTGCCGTCAGTCATGAGAACGTGTGGTGCCGGCCGCGCCGGCGAGGAAACCACTCAGCGCGCTCGGAGGGACTCGAACCCCCAACCTTCTGATCCGTAGTCAGATGCTCTATCCATTGAGCTACGAGCGCCGGAGACGGTCAGTGTACGCCGGGGGTCACTCGAGGCCGCGGTGCAGGCAGCCGTCACGTCCGCCGGCGCATGGCCTTCTCGAACGCGGCGAGCGCGGGCTCCTTCGGCGTGAAGTCGGCCCGGACGAGACCAAGGTTGTCCTCCGGTTGGTCCGGGTTCGTGCCGGCGTCGAGGTACGAGAACCAGATGAGCGGGCCGGTGAACGACCAGCGGTCCCACTGTCGGTACGCCCTCGTGATGGACTCCGCCAAGAACTCCGGCGGAGTGCCGGGAATCGTCGTGGCGCCCATCTCCGTTCCCCAGATCTGCTTGTTGCGGTCACCGTGCTTCGCCATGAGGTCATGCAGCTTCGGCGTGACGCTGACGAACGGGCCGTCGCCGGGATCGTCCGTCGGCAGGGCCGGATACGTGTACGGGTGGTATCCGACGGCGTCGAACTTCCCGGCACCGCCGGCTGCATAGACACGCTCCAGGAACGGGAGCGGCTTCATCCCTTCCTGGCGGGACAGATGCTCGGCCGGCACGAGCCCGCCCGTGATCACGGTGGACGACGGGTCGACCGCCTTGATGGCGTCGTACGTCGGCGCGAGAAGCGCGGCGTACGCGGCCGGGTCGGGGGCGGGCTCCCAGAAGAACGTGAGATTCGGCTCGTTCCACACCTCCCAGGCTTTGACGCCCCGCGGCGCGTAACGCTCGACGGCGGCGCGCGCGAACGCGGCGAAGTTCGACGGGTCGGTCGGGGGCGAGTGCTCAGTCGTCCCCGGCGCCCGCGCCCACGCCGGCGTGTACGCAAGCAGGCCGATCACGTCGAGCCCACAGGCGCGGGCCTGGTCGACGATCCTGTCGACGACCGACCAGTCCCGGGTCCCCGGTCCCTGCTCGATGGCCGACCAGTCGACGTCGATGCGCAGGTAGCGGGCTCCCGTGGCCGCGATGCCGGCGAGCTCCGCCTCGAGAGGGGCGCCCTCACGTCCGCCGAGCCCGGCACCCTCGCTGAACCCGGCTCGATCGCCGGCGGGCGTGCACGCCGGGGGAGCGCCCGAGCACGTGAGGTTCGCAACCGAACGTGGTTGTCCCGGCTCATCGGATCGGGAAGGCGCGGGATTCGAGCGGCCGACCACGAAGACCACCGCTCCGACGGCGACGGCAACGGCGAGCGCGAGCGCCACCGCCCAGGCCACGCGGGATCGCATGGCGGCCGAGCGTACGAGTTCGGCGATCGGAATCGTCCACGCGGTCGAGCAGAGCGAAGAGCGGCGGCTCGGCGAGGCAGGAGCTTGCGACTGCGACAATGGGCAGCGTGACGAAGGGTGAGCCGGTCTGGCGCGACACGGCCGGCGCCGGTGTGCTCGCCGCCCTCGAGCCCGGCGTTCCACCCGACCTCGATCGCCGCCCCGACGTGCTCGTCGTGGGCGGTGGCGTCATCGGCCTGGCGACTGCGGCGCTCTGCACGCGCGCCGGCCTCGGGCGCGTCACCTTGATCGAGCGCGAGCGCCTCGCAGCGGGGGCGTCCGGGAAAGCCGCCGCACTGCTCACCCCCGAGGCGCACGTCTGGACCGACCCGCCGCCGTTCGTCTCCCTCGCCCGGACGAGCCTGCAGCTGCTGCGCTTGCTCGATGACGAGTGGGACGGAGCCATCGCCGTCGAACCGCTCGAATGGGTCGTCGCCCTTCCGAAAGCGGTTCCCCTCGAGACCAAGCTCGGGCGGCTGGTCGACGTGCTCGACCCGGACCGCGCGCATGCGATCGAGCCGCAGTTGGGTGACGTCCCCGGCGCGTTGCGCATTCGGGAGCAGGCGCGGGTGCACCCCCTCCGGCTCGCCGCCGCGCTCGCAGGGCGCGCCGGCGCGGTCGCGACCGGAGTCGAGATGCGGGGCGTCACGCGGGATGGCGGCCGGGTCGTCACGGTGCGCACCTCGCACGGCGACATCCATCCCGGCGCCGTGGTCTTCGCCACCGGCTCGGCGCCGACGGCGCCTGAGCTTCCCGAGCTCGCCGTCCCGCAGCGGTGGGTGAAGGGGCATCTCGTCGCCACCGCGCCGGCGCCGTTCCGTCTGCGGACGGCGCTGGCCGCGCTCGAGGGGCTCGTGCTCCAACTCCCGGGCGGCGAGATCGTGGCCGGGGGAACGCTCGACGAGGGTGACACCGACCCCGTGGTGCGTGACGACGTGATCGCACAGATCCGCATCGGCCTCACCGCGCTGCTGCCGCGTACGGCCGAGATCGCAACCGGCCACGCCTGGTGCTGCTTCCGCCCGACGACTGCCGACGAGCAGCCCGTGATCGACCGCGTGCCGGGGACCGAGAACGCCTGGGTCACGTGCGGTCACTTCCGCACCGGCATCCTCATGGCGGCCGGGACGGGCGACGCCCTCGCGCGCTGGATCGCGACCGGAGACCGACCGGACGGCCGTCCGCCCGTTCGGACTGGCGCGATTCGGCGACTGACGGCCCTCGGTGGCCGGTGTCACGTTGACCCGGAGGCCGTCCGCGTGTTCACATACCGGCAGCCTGTATGTGATCTGGAGGTAGCCCGATGACCACCCTCGACCGCACCGAGATCTCCGCCGGTTTCCTGGCCGAGCTGGACGACTTCGGCGAGCTGCTCCGGTCGTTGCAGCCTGCCGACCTCGACGCCCCCACCCGATGCACCGGATGGACGGTGCGGGACATCGCCGGCCACATGGTCGGCCAGGTCACCGACGTCGTCAGCGGCCGGCTGGAAGGGCTCGGCACGCCCGAGGTGACCGAGCGCGAAGCGAAGGAGCGCGCCGGCCGCTCCGCCGAGCAGCTCGCCGACGAGCTTCGCGAGGGCAGGGCCGGGGTCGAGGCGCTGGCGAACGCCCTCGACGACACGGCGTGGAACGCGCCGGTGGCGAGCGACTTCGAGGGCACGCTCGGCGAGGGCGTCCTGGCGCTCTGGTTCGACGGCTATCTGCACGCCGACGACATCCGCGCCGCGCTCGGTACTGCGCCCACGCGCGGCGACGGGCTCCGGGGCTCGGTGCACCACGTCGGCGTGGACCTCAATCGTCGAGGCTGGGGCCCGGCCACGCTCGCCCTGGACGGCATCGAGGTCATCGACGTCGGCGGCGGAGGCGAGAAGATCACCGGCGACCCCTACGAGTTCCTGCTCGTCGCAACGGGACGGTCCGACCCGTCCCGCATGGGGTTCGACGAAAGCGTCAACATCTTCGGGTGACGCCCACCAAAGCCGAGCGAGCCGACGCCACGCGGGCCGCGCTGGTTGCCGCCGCGCGCACGCTGTTCACCGATCACGGGTACGCGGCGACGTCGACGACGGAGATCGTCGAGCGCGCCGGCATCACGCGCGGCGCGCTGTACCACCACTTCGCGGTCAAGGAAGACCTCTTCCGCGCCGTGTTCGAGCAAATCGAGGACGAGGTCACCAAGCACGTCGCGCGCGCGGCGCTGACGAGCACCGACCCGCTCGAGCAGCTTCGCCGCGGCACCCGCGCCTACCTCGAGGCCTGCGTCGATCCCTCCGTGCAGCGCGTCGTGCTCGTCGAGGGTCCGTCCGTGCTCGGCTGGGAGACGTGGCAGGACATCGAGCAGCGCTACGGGTTCGGCCTCGTCGTCGCCGGCGTCGAAGCGGCAGTCGCCGCCGGGCTCGTTTCCGCCCAGCCCGTCGAACCCCTCGCCCACGTCCTGTTCGGCGCGCTCACCGAAGCCGGGATGATGGTCGCCCGCGCCGACGACCCGCGTGCCGCGCGCGCCGGGATGGAGGCGGCGATGGACCGGCTGCTGGACGGTCTGCGCGTCCCGAACGGCTAGGAGAGTCAGACGCCGGCACGCACGACCAGCCGCGCACCTGCCACCTCGTCGAGGTCGACGAACGCGTTGTCCTCCTCGTAGCGACGACCCTGGAGGTTGAGCATCCGCAAGGGCTCCGGACCGAGGGGGAACGGCCCGAAGTGCCAGGTACCGCGGTGCAGCACGATGCATGCCAGCGGATCGAGCACGAACGCACGAACGCTCTCGACGTGCTGCGCGTTCGAGAAGTCGAGGAACGCCGGCGCGACCGCGATCCATGACGGCGAGTTGAGCGGCATGAGCGCCTGGGTGTGCGTGTCGTGGTGGTACAGCCGGCTGAGAACGAACGAGTCGCCACTGCGCTCGAGCTCGTCGGGTGCATGACTGATGTAGTTCAGGTGGGCGTCCTCCAAGCCGAACTCGAGGGAGTGGATGCCGTCGGACGGATCGCTGTCCGGGACGGGCACCCAACCGAACTCGCGCCACGCCTCCGAGGCAAAAGGCTCGGCGTCGATGGTGATGGTCTCGGGCATGCCGCATTCCCTGCCGGTGGTTACGCTCTGACGCGCGCGTCAGCATACGGCGAGGGAGGGACCGATGGACGTGCGGTCGATCGAAGAGGTGCCGCCGGTCGTCGAGCACAACGGCACGGTGCCCGTCTGGTGGCTCGTGAACCCGCGTGAGATGAAGGAGATCACCGACGGCGGGTTCCTCGAGCTGGTGAGCGAGTTCGAGGTCGCCGGCGGCGGCCTCGTCGATCCCCACTCCCACCCGACGCACGAGTTCTATTACGTCACGTCGGGGCGCGGGATCATGATGATCGACGGGGAGGAACGCGAGATCAAGCAGGGCGATCTCGTGCACATCCCGCCCGACACGGTGCACAGCCTCCGTCCGGTGAGCGACCACGCGCCGATCCACTGCTTCTGCTTCGCCGTCGGCGTCAAGGACGCGGCCGCGGTCAACTACAGCGAGCACTGACACCGCGTTGGCGCGAGTCCTCGTCACCCGCCGGCTCCCGCCCGGCGGCCTCGACCCCCTCACGGATGCCGGGCACGACGCTGGTCGAGCCGGACGGTGACCGCCGCTTCACGCACGTCGAGCTCGTCGCCATGGCCCCCGAAGCGGACGCGATCGTCTGCCTGCTCACGGATCGGATCGACGCCGCGGTCCTGTCAGCGGGCGCGCCACGGCTGCGGGTCGTCGCGAACGTCGCCGTCGGCTACGACAACATCGACATGGAGGCCGCCTCCGAGCTCGGCATCGCGGTCTGCAACACACCTGGGGTCCTCGACGAGACGACCGCCGATCTCGCATTCCTGCTCGTCCTGGCCGCGGCGCGCCGGGCGTGGGACGCGGAGTCCGATCTGCGAGGCGGCAGGTGGCCGGGCTGGGACATCGACCAGTATCTCGGGCGCGACGTCAACGGCGCCGTGCTCGGCATCGTGGGGTTCGGCCGCATCGGCCAGGCGGTCGCCCGGCGCGCCGCCGGCTTCGGCATGGAGGTGCTGCACCACACGCGCCGCGACACCGGCATCGTGGGCTGGCGCGGCAATCTCGACGCGTTGCTGGCCGAGAGCGACATCGTCACCTTGCACGTTCCGCTCACCGCCGACACCCGGCACCTGATCGACGAGCGCCGGCTGCGGCTCATGAGACCGGACGCCGTGCTCGTGAACACGTCGCGTGGGCCGGTCGTGGACGAGGAGGCGCTGGCCACCGCGCTGGAGGACGGCGTGATCTTCGCCGCCGGTCTCGACGTGTACGAGCGCGAGCCCGAAGTGCACCCGCGACTGCTGGCCGCGCCCAACACCGTCCTGTTTCCCCACATCGGCAGCGCGTCGGTCGCCACCCGGACGCGCATGGCACGCGTCGCGGCAAGCGACGCGCGGGCCGTTCTCGCCGGGGAGCGGCCGGAGAATCCCGTACCAGCTCCAGGGAAGGAGTCCGCGTGAACGTTCGGCGAGTGGTGACGGGCAAGACCAGCACCGGGAAATCCGTGTTCGTGAGCGACGGGGAGGTCGAGCCGCTCAGGCTGCCGCTCATGGCGGGCCTCGAGTTCCACCACGTCTGGGGCGGGGACGAGCCGACGAGCCTGCCGACCGACGGCGCGCAGCCGGCGGCGCCGACCTTCTTCCCATCGGCCGGTGGTTACCGCTTCACTTTCGTCACCCTGCCGCCCGAGGGGTCGGCGACGATCACCGAGGACCTCGACCTCGATCAGGCGGTCGCCGAGGTCAACGAGAAGCTGCCCGGGATGATGGAGCACATGGAGCCCGACAACCCAGGGATGCACACCACCGACACCGTCGACCTCGACCTCATCGTCACCGGCGAGCTCGACCTCGAGCTCGACGACGGCGCCGAGGTGCACCTGCGCCCCGGCGACTGCGTCATCCAGAACGGCACCCGCCATGCCTGGCACAACCGGACGTCGGAGCCGTGCACGATGCTGTCGATCCTGGTGGGCGCGAAGCGCGGGTAGCGCGCTAGTCGGCGTCGGAGTCCTCGATCGGCGACGGATCGAGCCCCAGGAGCTCGACCGTCGTCTTCCCGTCGCGGAGCGCGTCGAACAGACCGCGTTCTCGCTCGCCGCGGGCCCGGCCGGCGTCGAGGACGTCCTCGAGGTGGGTGACGGGCACGACGGTCACGCCGTCGACGTCGCCGACCAGCCAGTCGCCGGGCCGCACCGCCACGTCGCCCACCTCGACCGGACCGCCCGTCGCGCCGGGCAGCTCCTTCGTGGCGCCCCGCAGCGCGACGCCGGTGCTGAAGACGGGAAACCCGTGCTCCTCGAGCGCGGTGACGTCGCGCACGCAGCCGTCGATGACGAGCCCGGCCAGCCCCGCAGCCTCGGCCGCCGTGGTGAGGACCTCGCCCCAGTAGCCGCGCTCGCGTTCGATCCCGACCTCGGCCACCAGCACGGCTCCGGCCGGCGCCCGGGCGACGGCGACGTGGACGGCGAGGTTGTCGCCGGGCGTGCAGCGGGCGGTGAACGCGGGCGCCGCCAAGCAGGCGCCGGGCCAGGCGGGCCGGATCCGCGGCGCCATCGGAACGCCGCCCGACTCGCCGATCGTGGCCGCCCCGAGAGCGAGAAGCTGCGCGCCGGGTTCGGGCATCGGCGTCCTACCTCTGGCGGAGGGAGAGGGATTTGAACCCTCGAGGGCGTGAGCCCCACTCGCTTAGCAGGCGAGCACCTTCGGCCGCTCGGTCATCCCTCCAGGGGCGCCAATGGTACCGGCGGGTCGCCTGCGGCCCGAGAGGGGATCAAGCCCCGCTGCCGCTCCCGATGACGTGCGCGTCGAGGCGCTCGAGTGTCTCGGTCATCGCCTTCTCGGCCCGCGTCGGCCAGCCGGTCGTCGCGATGTAGATCCGGGTCGGGAGGATGGCGGTCGACCAGTCGTACGTCTCGCGCACGCGGGTGCCGTCACCGGCCGGCTCGAGCTCGTAGCGCCACCGATGCCCGCCGAAATGCCGCCAGGCGATCACGCGGTTGTCGTCGAACTCGACGACCGTGTTCGTGATGTTGTACGGCACCCCGAGGCGCATCGACATTCCGAACTTGCTGCCCAGCTCCAGCCGGGCCGGCTCCTCGCCCCGCGAGTGCTTCACCGTGCCCGACCCGTCGATGACCGGGTGCTGGGACGGGTCTGCCAGCACGTCGAAGATCTTCCCGGCCGGCGCCGCGATCACGCGCTCGACCGAGACCGTCCTCGGCTTCGCATCTTCAGTCACGGCATCTCCTGTCGCCGCCGCAAGCTCCGGCTCTCTGCCTTTGGGTCGCGCTCGCAGGCTCCAGCTCGTGCAACGGCAGTCGGCAAAGCCGCTGCCGTTGCAGGCGCCGGTCGGCAAAGCCGCCGACGTCGCGGGAGGGTACCGTCACGGCCATGGACCCGGTCGAGGCGCTCGACGAGGTCGCGACGCTGCTCGAGCGGGGGCGGGCCGCGACGTACAAGGTGCAGGCGTTCCGGCGGGCCTCCGACACCGTCGGCGAGATGTCGCCCGACGAGCTGCGGACGCTCGCCGACCAGGGGCGCCTCCAGGACCTGCCCGGGGTCGGGAGCAGCACCGCCGGCGTGATCGACCAGGCGCTCGCCGGCCAGGTCCCCGAGTACCTCGCCCGCCTCCGGGCGGAGGACGCCCCCGACGCCGGGCCTGGCGCGCCGATCCGGGCGGCGCTGCGCGGCGACCTGCACCTGCACTCCGAATGGTCCGATGGCGGGTCCCCGATCGAGCAGATGGCGCGCCACGCCGCCGAGCTCGGCCACGAGTACATGGCCCTCACCGACCACTCGCCGAGCCTGAAGGTGGCGAACGGGCTCACCCCGGACCGGCTGCGCGACCAGCTCGAGCTCGTCGCCGAGCTCAACGAGGAGCTGGCGCCGTTCCGCATCCTCACCGGCATCGAGGTCGACATCCTCGAGGACGGGACCCTCGACCAGGAGGAGGACCTCCTCGCCGAGCTCGACGTGGTGGTCGCGAGCGTGCATTCGAAGTTGCGCATGCCCGCGCAGCCGATGACCGACCGCATGGTCGCCGCGCTCGCCAACCCGCTCACCGACATCCTGGGGCATTGCACCGGGCGCATGGTCCTCGGGCGGGGCCGGCCCGAGTCGCAGTTCGACTCCCGGCTCGTCTTCGGCGCGGCGTGGCACTTCGACAAGGCGGTCGAGATCAACTGCCGCCCCGAGCGCCTCGACCCGCCCATGCGGTTGCTCAAGGAGGTCGTCGACGCCGGGTGCAAGGTGTCGATCGACAGCGACGCCCACGCGCCGGGGCAACTCGAGTGGCAGCCGTACGGCTGCGCCCGCGCTGCCGAGGCGACGGTGCCGCTCGACCGGATCGTGAACACCTGGGAGCGCGACGACCTTGTCGCGTGGACCGCGTCGCACGAGGCGGCCTGATCCCCGTGGCCGACGCGGCGGCCACACCGACGCCCGACGCGGCCGCGCACCTGCCGCCGATCACGGCCAGAGGAATCCTGCTCGGCAACGGTCCCCGCTTCGCGCGCGACGCGTTCGGGCCCGTGCTCGCGTTCTACGTGCTGTGGAAGCTCTGGGGCCTCATCCCGGGGATCGTCGCCGCCACCGTCGTCGCGCTCGTCGCCTACCGCTACGAGCGGCAGCAGGGCCGTCCTGCGCTGGTCGTGCGCATCGCGCTCGCGTTCGTCCTGATCCAGGCGGTCGTCGGGTTGTGGACCGGCAGCGCCGAGATCTACCTCGCCATCCCGGTGTTCGTGAACGCGGGCTACGGACTGGCCTTCATCGGCTCGATCGTGATCGGCAGGCCGCTCGCCGGCGTCTTCGCAGAGGAGATGCTCCCGCTCCCCGACGAGGTGAAGGCGTCGCGGACGCACCGGCGGACGTTCGGTTGGATCTCGCTCGCGTGGGGCTCGTACATGGTCGGGCGCTCGGTGCTGCGACTGTTCGTGCTGGTGGTGTTGGGGGTCGACGCCTTCGTCGCGGTCGGCTTCGTCACCGGCTTCCCGATCACCATGGCGTTGATGTCGTGGTCGATCTGGTACGGCGTGCGGGGCTTCCGCCGCAGCGACGAGTGGGGGCCGGCGATCGCGGCGCTCGAGGCCGCCGCGCTGGAGGCCGAGTTCGACGCCGACGAGGAAGCGCCGGCCTAGGAACTTCTCTTCCCCTCGGGGGTGCACGTGTTCGACGGCTTCGAAGAGTTCGACGTCGCCATCGACGGGGACGGCCATCCATGAGGGTTCGGGGCGGCGACGGCCCGCCCGTCCTCCTGTTGCACGGCATCCCCGAGCCGCACGTCATGAGGCACCGGGTCTCACGGCGGCCCCGTCTCGAGCGTCGGCACTTCCTCTCGCGAAGTGGAGGTCTCCGCTGCGCGCGTACCTCGTCTCGGGGATCTCGTTCATGCCTGCGCCTCGTCCAGCCAGACGATCGCGCCCTCCCACGGGCCCAGAGTCAACGACCCCGCCACGGGCTCACCGTCGCGCTCGCGTCGGGTGCCGATCCTCACCATCCCATTCGGGAGGTCGAGCCGAGCCGGATCACCGCCGAGGTTGAGCGCGACGACCGTCCGGTCCCCCCGCCGCCACGCCCACAGTCCGCCGTCGGTTACCAGGCGCGTGTACGCCACCGCGGCGGAGGTCGGGCACGGCGTCGCGCAGCCCGATGAGGTCACGGCACAGGGACAGGGTCGAGTCGGGGTCCCGGCGCTGCTCCTCGACGTTGCAGGCTGCGACATCACCGAAGGGGAGCCAGGGCTCCACGCCTGGCGCCGTGAACCCGGCGCCGGCGCCGGGCGACCACGGCATGGGTGTGCGCTCGGGGTCTCGCCCGTACACCGGGTACAACCGCTTGCCCACCGGGTCCTCGAGCCGCTCCTTCGGGACCTCGGTGTCCGGCACGCCGAGCTCGTCGCCGTAGTACAGGAACACGCTCCCGGGCAGGGTGAGCAGCATCATCAGCGCACAACGTGAGCGGTCGGGGTCCCCGTTGCACCAACGGCTCGGGAAGCGGTACATGTCGTGGTTGCCGCCCGTCCACACGGGCCACGCCTCCGCCGGGATGGCGTCGACCGTCGCTTCGACGACACTGCGCAGCGCGTCGGGCTCGAACCGCGAATGCAGGAGCAGGAAGTTGAACGCGAGATTCAGCTCGTCGCCTGATCCGTAGAACGCGACCATCGCGTCCGTCTCGAACACGTGCGTTTCGCCGACGAGGACGCGCGGTGGATCGTACGAGTCCGCGATCTTCCGCCAGCGACGGATGACGTCGTGCACCTCGGGACGGTTGCCGTTGTACACCTGCCGTTGGCCGGTCAGCTGGACCATCCAGTGGTCGTCGTCGGTCGCGGGCGGGTTGTCGCGCAGCAGCGCGTCCTTCACGACCATGTGCACGACGTCGATCCGGAACCCGGCCACGCCGCGGTCGAACCAGAACCGGAGGATGCGATCGAACTCGTCGCGCACCTCGTCGTTCCACCAGTTGAGGTCGGGTTGCTCGGCGAGAAAGTTGTGCAGGTAGTACTGGCCCGTCGTCTCGTCGAGGGTCCACGTCGGGCCGCCGAAGCTGCTCTGCCAGTTGTTCGGCGGCGAACCGTCGGGCTTGGGATCGGCCCACACGTACCAGTCTCGCTTGGGGTTGTCGTGTGACGATCGCGACTCGGAGAACCACGGGTGCTCGATGCTCGTGTGGTTGGGGACGAGGTCGAGCAGCACTCGGATCTCGCGCTCGGCGGCGGCCGCGATCAGCGCGTCGACGTCGGCGAGTGTCCCCAGCACCGGCTGCACGCCTGTGTAGTCGGCGACGTCGTAGCCCCAATCGGCGTCGGGCGACACGGTCACCGGGTTGATCCAGACCCCGTCGACGCCGAGCCAGGCCAGATGGTCGAGCCGGTCGATGATGCCGCGTAGGTCGCCGACCCCGTCACCGTTCGAATCACCGAACGACCGCGGGTAGATCTGATAGAGGACGCCTTCCTTCCACCACCGGTCCGCGTCGCCATCCACGGCGGGAGCGTACGCCGGGAGGAATGGAGAAGGCGCGGCCGTAGTTGCACGAACCATGGCGCGAGGCGAGCGGATCGTCGAGTCAGTGACGAGCTGGCCTGGGATCACGACCGACTCGGGTGAGTTCGGCGAGACCGAGTTCCTGCTCGACGGGCGCGCCATCGGCCACGTGCACGGGAGCCACATGGCCGACATCCCGTTCCCGCGCCGCATCCGTGACCAACTCGTGGCCGAAGGACGGACCGGGCCCCACCACGTCCACCCCGACTCGGGCTGGACGACGAAGTACATCCGCGATGACGCGGACGCCGACGAGGTCGTCGACCTCCTGCGCTTGAACTACGACCGCATCAGAGAACGTCACGGGCGTTCCGCACGGCAGACGAACGACGGCCGCCGTTAGGCTCGGAATCGTGGGCAGGCCCGTCCTCTTCGTGTTCGACCACGACCGGAACTCACTCGACGCGGTCGTCGGCGATCTCGCGCGGCGCTTCGGCAGCGACTTCGACGTGCGTGGCGACAGCTCGGAGGATGCCGCGCTGGTTGCGCTGGACGAGCTCGCGAGTGCCAACGAGCCCGTTGCGCTTCTCCTCGTCGAGGCGGGCGCGTCCAAGCTCCTCACGCGTGCACACGAGCTGCATCCACGCGCGAAGCGAGTCCTCCTCGTCGACCGCGACTACACGTCGACGAGTCCGGCGGTGCAGGCGGTGGCCCTTGGGCGGGCCGACTATCACATCGTCCGGCCGTGGGCGGACGACGAGATGCTGTACGGCGCGATGAGCGAGTACCTGTCGTCCTGGACGAGTGAGCAGGAGCCGAACTTCGAGCTGTACCGGGTTGTCGGCGACGAGCGTGACCCCCACCTGCCCGAGTTGCGTGATGTCATGACGCGCTTCAGCATGCCGTTCGGCTTCTACCCGGTCGAGAGCGAGACCGGACAGCGTCTGCTGCGTGACGCCGGCGTGGATGCGTCGCGCGGCCCGGTGCTGATCAGGCACGACGGACAGGTCATCGTCGATCCGGGCTTGCCCGAGCTCGCCCGCGCGATCGGCGTCAACGTCACGAACGACATCGAGGAATGTGACGTGGCGATCGTGGGCGCGGGCCCGGCCGGGTTGACGGCGGCCGTCCACGCCTCGTCGGAAGGGCTCGACACGGTGCTGCTCGAGCAGCGGATCTCCGGGGGACAGGCAGGAACGAGTCCGCTCATCATGAACTATCCGGGGTTTCCGCACGGCATCAACGGCGGCCTTCTCATGGGGCGAACGTGCGAGCAGGCGTGGTTGATGGGTACGCACATCGTGTTCGCGCAGCAGGCCGTCGCCCTCGAAGCGCGCGGCGACCGCCGGGTCGTACGACTCGAGGACGGCACCGAAGTCAGTGCGCAAGCAGTCGTGATCGCGACCGGCATGGAGTGGCGGCGTCTGGGTGTCCCGGGCGTCGAAGCGCTGCTGGGATCGGGCGTGTTCTATGGCGCCGCCGTCAGTGAGAGCCGCGCCATGAAGGATCAGGACGTCTTCGTCGTCGGTGCCGGCAATTCGGCCGGCCAGGCGGCTTTGGACCTCGCCAAACATGCCCGTACCGTGACGCTGCTCGTTCGGGGTGACAGCTACGCCGAGTCGATGTCGACCTATCTCGTGCGCGCGGTCGAGGCCACGCCGACCATCACCGTGCGCCGGTGCACGGAGATTATCGACGGCGGCGGCAACGGGCGTCTCGAGCACCTCACGTTGTCGGATCGGGACCGAAACCGCGTCGAGGAGGTCCCGGCCGCCGCGCTGTTCGTCATGATCGGTGGCGAGCCGCACACGCAATGGCTTCCGGAGGAGATCGCACGCGACGCCCAGGGGTTCGTCGTGACCGGACGCGACGTCCTCGATCAGCCCCGAGTGCGCTGGGATCGGGATCGTGATCCCTTGCCGCTCGAGACGAGCATGCCCGGCGTGTTCGCGGCCGGCGACATCCGGCAGGGCTCGATCAAGCGCGTCGCGTCCGCCGTCGGCGAGGGATCGACCGCCGTGCGCCTCGTGCACGAGCACCTGCGCGCGCCCGTGCCCTAGCGCTCTGCGGAGGGAGTGGGATTCGAACCCACGGAGACTCGCGCCTCAATGGTTTTCAAGACCATCCCGTTCGGCCGCTCCGGCATCCCTCCGGGAGCCAGGCTAGGGCCGCGGTCCCTCGACGCGGTCGAAGCCGCAGAACGGGATCAGCACTTCGGGGACGGCGAAGGAGCCGTCCGGTCGCTGACAGTGCTCGAAGAGGAAGACAAGTGTGCGCCCAACGGCGCAGGCCGTGCCGTTGAGCGTGTGCACGGGTTGCGTGCTGCCGTCGGAACGGAAGCGCGTGCCCAGCCGCCGGGCGGAGTAGTCGAGGTAGTTCGAGCACGAGGTGAGCTCGCGGTAGCGGCCTTCGGACGGCAGCCACACCTCGATGTCGTACTTCTTCGCTGCGGCCGCGCCCAGCTCGCCGGTCGCGCAGCTCACGACTCGGTACGGCAATTCGAGCCCGGCGACGATCGACTCCTGCACCCCGAGGATCGCCTCGAGCTCCTCCCACGACCGGTCGGGTCGGGTGAAGCTGAACATCTCCGCTTTGTCGAACTGATGGACGCGGAAGATCCCGCGCGTGTCCTTCCCGTACGTGCCCGCCTCCCGGCGGAAGCACGTCGAGAATCCGGCGTAGCGCAGCGGGAGCGCATCGGCGTCGACGATCTCGCCCCGGTGCAGCGCGGCCAGGGCGACCTCGCTCGTGCCCACGAGGAACAGCTCGCCGCCGTCGACCTCGTAGACCTGCGCCCGGTCGGTCGGGAAGAAGCCGGCCTCGACCATCGCGTGCTCGCGCACCAGCACGGGCGGGACGACCGGTGTGAAACCCTCCGCCACGATCCGGCTCGTGACCCACTGCACCAGCGCGAGCTCGAGCAGCGCGCCCTCGCGCATGATGTACGCGAAGCGCGAGCCGCTCATCTCGACCGCCTGTTTGGTCTCGACGAAACCGATGCGGCCGGCGAGCTCGGCATGATCCAGCGGCGGTGCGTCGCCCGGCTCGCCGACCACGCGCAGCACCTCGTTGTCCTCTTCGCCGCCGTCGGGTACCGACTCGTCCGCCGGGTTCGGCACCTGCAGCGTGAGCTCCTGCAGGCGTGCCTCGGCCTCGGCCAGGCGCGGCTCCTTGGCGGCGAGATCTTCCTTCAGCGCGCCCGCCGCCGCGATCTTGGCCTCGCGCTCGTCTGCCGGCGCTCGGCCGATCTCCTTGGATGCAGCGTTCTGGCGGGCCCGCAGCTCCTCGACCTCACCGAGCACGACGCGGCGAGCGTCGTCGGCGTCGAGCACTTGCGCGAGCACATCCGGCGTCACGCCCTTGCGCTCGATGCCGCGCCGGTACTCGGGCTCCTCGCGCAGGCGCCTGAGGTCGATCACGTGGTCGGGTCGGGCGGGGCGACACGGCTGCGCAGGTCGTCGACCCACTGGGCCGCCTGCCGCCACGCCTTCCCGGCCGCCACTCGTCGCTGCTCCGCGTCCTCCTCGCCGGCGACCGGATACGAGCCGAGGAACTTGACCTCGGCCTGCTTCGCCGCCAGGTTCCGCAGGCAGTCGGCGACGAGCTCGTCGGCGATGTGACCGTTGAAGTCGATGAAGAAGCAGTAATCGCCGAGGCTGCGCTTCGTCGGTCGCGACTCGAGCTTCGTGAGGTTGATGGCGCGGGCGGCGAACTCCTGCAGGATCGCGAGCAGGGAGCCCGGTCGGTCCTCGCGCTGGAAGCAGACGACGCTCGTCTTGTCGTGGCCGGTCGGGGCGGGGATGCCGTGGCCGACGAGCACGAAGCGCGTCTCGTTCTCGGGATGGTCCTCGATCCCGGTGGCGACGAGCTCGAGGCCGTTCAATCGGGCGCCGAACTCGGTGCCGATGGAGGCCTTGCTCCGGTCCTTCCCCCGCGCCACCTGGGCGGCGGCTTCGGCGGTGGAGTTCGTCACGATGCTGTCTGCGTCCGACAGCTTGGCGGCGAGCCACACGCGGCACTGCCCGAACGGGCTGGGATGCGAGAGCACCGTCTTGATGTCGTCGAGCTTCGTGCCCGGCAGTGCGCAGAGATTGAGCGAGACCGGGAGGTCGATCTCGCGCTGGATGAGCAGGTCGGTGTCGAACGCGAGCGTGTCGAGGGTGACGGTGACCGTCCCTTCGATGGAGTTCTCGATCGGCACGAGCCCGATGTCGGCCTCGTCGCGCTCGATCGCGCTGATCACGTCCGGGACCGAGCGCCGGGGCTGGAGCTCCTGGTCGGCGAGGTCGGGTTGGGTGAGCACGGCCTCTTCGGCGAACGTGCCGTGGGGACCGAGGAAACCGACGCGGGTCACGGACACGATCGTACCGGCGCGCCGCGCGCAGACCCCTGGATTCAGGCGTCGTCCTCGGGTCCCCGGAACAAGAGCGCGTACACACGGCCGAGAAGATCGTCGGGCACTGACCGGGGGTCGACGAGCGCGTGCAACGCGATGCCCTGCGACAGCGCTTGTACCGCGATCGCCATTTGATCAGCCGGCAGCGGCAACGCGTCCCCTGATGTATCGGCGTGCTGGGTGATGATGTCGGCGACCTCGGCCATCTGCTCGCGATAGCGCTCCGCGAATGCGTGCTTGAGCTCAGGGTTCCGGGCGACGTGGATGTTCATCTCGAGGGCGAGAAGGAAGACCTCGCGCTCCTGCTCGACGACGCCGACAAAGGCTCGGGCGCCGGCCATCGCTTGTTCTTCGGTCGTGCCCGTGCTGGTGTCGATGATCTGGGCGATGTCCTTCATCGGCGCGTTGAGCCGGTCTTCGATCACCGCCTGGAAGAGGTCTTCCTTGCCGGCGAAGTTCGAGTAGACGGCGCCCTTGGTGAGGCCGGCCTCCTCTGCGACCTCGTCGAGCGACGCGGCGACGTAGCCGCGGCGGGCGAAAACGGTGGCGGCGGCGTCGATGAGCTGGGCGCGTGTCCGCGCCTTCTTCTCTTCGCGCGTGAGCCGCTCCGGCGTTTCCTGTTGCGTCACCAGGTCAGGCTGCCACGCCCCGCTCGGTCGCGTGGGTCTTCTGCTCGGCGTGTGCCTTCCGCAGGGAGGCGAGGAGGCGCTCGTAGCCCAGCCGCTTCAGCAGCCAGGCCTGGGCCTCCCGCTTGCCGATCGGCGTGATCGCCTGGGGGGCGCTGGTCTTCAGGTCGTTCATCGGGGCCTCCAGTGATACCAGGTGGTATCCGATACCCAACAGTATCAGATACCGGTCGGTATCTGTCAACCGCGGCCCGGCCCCGGCAATTCCCTCAGACGGCGGTTTGGGTGGCGTTGGCGATCGGCACGGCGAAGGCCCGGCACCACACGAGGACCGTCCAGCCCGGCCCGGGCTCGGTCCCGCGGGGCAGCTGGTAGTCGGAGTCGGTGCCGACGTTGCCGCGCAGCCGTCCCAACTCGGCCCCGCCCGGGCCTTCCCGGTTCTCGCCCTCCAGCACGTAGACGATCGGGTCCGGGCTCGACTGGATGTCGAAGTTGGAGAACCGCAGCACGTGTGAGCCGTCCGGCTGCCGGATGATCGACGCCTCGCCACTCGCCGAGTGGTCGATGCCCCGGAGCCCGCCTGCGCTCACCCGCACCGGGCCCGCCGGCGCCGGCGACCCGGCTTCGGCGGGAGGCGACGCCTGCGAGGCGTCCTGCACCTGTCCCTTCACGACCTTGGTGTTGTCGACGGTGTCGACGTAGTACGGCCGTACGAGCAACACGGCGATCACCACCGCGACGACGGAGAGGACGGCCGCACGCACCCACACCCACCGCACGAACCGCCGCAACAGCCAGCCCAACAGGACCCACCCGCCGATGATCCCGGCGATCACGAGGACGGCCTGGACGCTCTTCGTCGCCGTCCAGGCCTCCGAGGGCTTCGTGATGAAGAAGAACCCGAAGACGACGGCCAGGAACACTCCGGGCAGTGCCAGTGCAACCCGCTCCGGCCACGTTCGTCGCGGGTCGGGAAGCGTCGGGCGCGGATCTGGGGGGTCGGAGGCGCTCGGTCGCCATGCTTGCGATTGTCGCCCAGGGTCCGGCGGGCGGGCACCGCGAAAGCCTCATTTCCGCGAATCGTAAGGACGACGCTGGACCCCAAGTCCCTGCTTCCGTACGATGCGAACCAACGGGTACGGGTGAGATGATCAAGGCAGGGCACGCATGCGGCAGGACCGGGTGGGGATTCCTCGATTCGTCTACGCAATTCTCGTCGTCGCGCTCGTGGCATTGCCGCTGATCGCGGCGGCCTGCGGCGGAGGCGACGGCAAGAAGACCACCACCTCCACCACCGAGACCACGATCGCCGGCCAGGAGAGCGGTGGCGGTGGTGGCGGTGGCGGTCGGCGGCGGTGGCGGCAGCGCCAGTACCGGCGGCGGAGCGACCACCGCGACCGGCGGCGGAGCCACGACCGGCGGCGGAACCGACGTCTCACCTTCATCACCGGTCTCACCTTCAAGACCTTCACGACCGTCGGCCCGATCACCGGCCTGACGTTCGTTCCGCAGACATAGCCTCCCCGGCTCCGGTTCGGCCAGCGGCGCTCGGGCGCTCTCGACCGCTCGCGGGCGACGGGATAGGAAGGGGGCCATGACCCCCATCACGCAAACGCCCGAGTGGAAGGCGCTGCGCGACCACTACGAGCAGGTCGAGCGCACCCACTTGCGCGGCCTGTTCGACGCCGACCCGACGCGGGGCGAGGCGATGACTCTCGAGGTCGACGGCATCTACCTCGATTACTCGAAGAACCGCGTCACCGACGAGACCATCAAGCTCCTCGTCGCTCTGGCCGAGCGGGCGGGCCTCCGGGAGCGCATCGACGCGATGTTCGCGGGCGAGAAGATCAACGTGACCGAGGACCGCGCCGTTCTGCACGTTGCGCTCCGGGCCCCCGAGAGCGAGCACATCATCGTGGACGGCAACGACGTCGTCCCCGAGGTCCACGCCGTGCTCCGGAAGATGTCGGCGTTCGCCGACAAGGTCCGTTCGGGCGAGCACACGGGACACACCGGGCGCCGGATCCGCAACGTCGTGAACATCGGCATCGGCGGCTCCGACCTCGGACCCGCGATGGCCTACGAGGCGCTGAAAGGCTTCAGCGACCGCGACCTCACCGTCCGGTTCGTCTCGAACGTCGACGGCATCGACATCCACGAGTCGCTGCGCGACCTCGACCCGGAAGAGACGCTCTTCGTCGTCTGCTCCAAGACCTTCACGACCCTCGAGACGCTGACGAACGCGCGCACCGCGCGGGACTGGTTGCTCGACTCACTGAAGGACGACAAGGCCGTCGCCGAGCACTTCGTCGCCGTGTCGACGAACACCGAGAAGGTGGCCGAGTTCGGGATCGACACCGCCAACATGTTCGAGTTCTGGGACTGGGTGGGTGGCCGCTACTCGTACGACTCGGCAATCGGGCTCTCGCTGATGATCGCCATCGGCCCCGACGGGTTCCGCGAGATGCTCGCGGGGTTCCATGCGATCGACGAGCACTTCCGCACCGCTCCGTTCGAGCGCAACCTGCCCGTCCTGCTCGGCCTGATCGGCCTCTGGTACAACGACTTCTTCGGCGCCGAGACCCAGGCGATCCTCCCGTACAGCCAGTACCTGGCGCGCTTCCCTGCGTACCTCCAGCAGCTCGACATGGAGAGCGACGGCAAGTCGGTGACGCTCGACGGCGAGCCGGTGACGTGCATGACGGGGCCGATCGTGTGGGGCCAGCCCGGCACCAACGGCCAGCACGCGTACTACCAGCTCATCCACCAGGGCACGCGTCTCATCCCGTGCGACTTCATCGGCTTCGTCAACGCCGACACCGAGGTCGGCGACCACCAGAACCTCCTGATGGCGAACTTCTTCGCCCAGACCGAGGCGCTGGCGTTCGGCAAGACCCGGGCGGAGGTCGAGGCCGAGGGCGTGCCGGCGTTCCAGGTGCCGCACCGCACGTTCCGGGGTAATCACCCCACGAACACGATCCTGGCCGACAAGCTCACGCCGTACGTGCTGGGTCAACTCGTCGCCATGTACGAGCACAAGGTCTTCACGCAAGGGACGATCTGGCACATCAACTCGTTCGACCAGTGGGGTGTCGAGCTCGGCAAGGTGCTCGCGAACCGGATCGTCCCGCAGCTCGAGGGCCTCGAACCGGAGCTCGACCACGACACCAGCACCAACGCGCTCGATCCGCCGCTTCCGTACGCTGCGAGGCTGACGCGCGTCGTCACGCTCCGCGCGTTACGGTTTCGGTCTTATGCGGCGGGTCGCGAGCATGGTGCTGCTCGTGGTGGCAGGGATCACCTTTCCAGTTCTCATCCTCGCGAACTGGGCGGGGTCCACGCTCTACGACAGCGACACCTTCAGCGAGCGCGCCGTCGAGCCGCTCAACTCGCAGGCCGTGCGGACGGAGCTCGCCCGTCGCCTGACCGCGCAGCTCGTCGAAGCCGGGAACCAGCAGGCGACCAGCTTCCGGCCCGCGTTCGAGCTCGCGCTCGAAGGCGTGATCGACACCGACACGTTCAAGTCGATCTTCCGCAACGCCGTGCGCCGGACGCACGAATCGATCATCGAGCAGGGCGAGGGTGGTGGTCGACAGGGCATCGACCTCGGCGCCTCGTTCGCCCTGATCACGAGCAGCCTCCAGGCATCAGGTGGAGGTGGAGGAAACCAGCAGGGCGCGAGCGGCCTCGACAACAGCCTCACGGACGTCACGAGCCGCATCGACGACCTCGGCCTGTGGGACGCCGAGGGAATCGTCGGGCAGATCACCGCCGGTGCGCTGATCATCGGGTTGGGCGCGGTCGTAGGAAGCATCGCCTTCGCCGAGGATCGGCGACGAGCGGTTCGCCGCCTCGGCATCGCGGCCGTCATCGACGGGCTGTTCATCGTCGGGCTCCTCTTCGTCGCGACGTGGCTCGTCGGCCGACAGATCGAGGACGCCCAGCTCGCGGACGCCATCAAGGGCGCTCTCGGCGAGGTCACGGACGACCTGCGCCTCACAGGGCTGTGGGTCGCGGCCTACGGGCTCGTCGTCGCGGCCGCTGCCGCCAGCACCGAGCGCCGGTACACGCCGGCCGAGGTATGGAACCGGGCACGCGGTTGGGTCGAGCGGCGCAGGCAGACGACCTGGGGGACGATCCTGCTCGGTGCGATCGGCCTCTTCATCAGCCTCGTGTTCATCCAGGAGCCGCTCGGCAACCTCGAGCTCCTGGTCCGGGCGGCCGCGTTGTGGGTCGGGTACCTGGCCGTCACCGAGATCCTCGGTCTCGTCCGCGTGATCACCGCGAAGCAGGCGGAGCGCCGCGCGTTGTGGCCGCGACTCGCGACCCTCGGTGGAGCGATCGTGGTGATCATCGGGCTGGTGACTGCCGGCTTCGTGCTGACGACGCGCGGCGCGGCGAAAGCGGCGCAAGCCAGCGACGAACAGGTCTGCAACGGCAAGCGATCACTGTGTGATCTCCGGATCGACCAGGTGGCATTCCCGGGCTCGCACAACTCGATGTCCTCCGCGAACTACCCGGGCTTCCTGTTCGCGGAGCAGATCGGCACGATCAAGGAGCAGCTGGACTCGGGCGTGCGCGCGCTCCTGATCGACTCGTACTACGGCGTCCCGTCCACCGCGCGCATCCCCGGCCAGCGCACACCGATCGTCCTCACCGACAAGGTCGCCCAGGCAACCGGGAGAGCCGAGGTCAACGAGGACCCGGTGGCGGCCAAGCGGGCGGCGCAGCTCGCCGCCGGCGCCCCGAAGGCCGCCGACGCGCAGCGCGGCATCTACCTGTGCCACAGCAACTGCGAGACCGGCGCCGTCGACATCCAGAAGCCTCTCTCCGACATCAAGAGCTTCCTCACCACCCATCCGGACGACGTGCTGATGGTCGTGATCCAGGACGCCACCACACCCGCCGACACCGCGGCGGCGTTCGAAGAGGCTGGGCTCACCGATCACGTCGCCACGTTGCAGCACGGCGAGCCGCTCCCGACGCTCCGGGACCTCATCGACAGCGGGCAGACGCTGTTGGTGTTCGCCGAGCGCGGCGATCCGGGCGGGCCGCCCTGGTACCACAACATGTACGACTGGTTCCAGGAGACGACGTTCTCGTTCACGAACAAGAAGCAGTTCGACTGCACACCGAACCGCGGGAATCCCGACGCGCCGCTGTTCCTGATCAACCACTGGATCACGTCGTCGCCGCCGAACCCGGCGACGGGCTCGGACGTGAACGCGCACGCCGTGCTCGAGAAGCGCGTCGAGCAATGCCTCAAAGAGCGAGGGCTCGCTCCCAACATCATCGCCGTCGACTTCGCGCAACGCGGCGATCTCCTGACCGAGACACAGGAGCTCAACGACGAACGCCTGAAGGAGCAGCGCACGAGGGCCCAGGAGGAACAGATACCCGCCCCGCCGCCAACGGAGGCGGGCGCGGCACCGGACGTGGGGGCGGTCACCCCGTTGCCGGAGCCGGCCGTCATCACGACCCTGACCGGCGGCGACCCGGCCCGGTTCTGCCGCGCGGTCCCGGCCGCCAAGCTCAGCATCACCGCCTGGGCGGTCGCCGTCATTCAGGACGACCCGTCGCAGGCGGGTCTCGCGGACCTCGCGTACGGGCCGGCCCTCGTCGATGATCTGCGGCCGTACCTGGCCACCGCCCCGCAGGAGCTGGCAGCCAAGGCGCAGCCGATCGCCGACCGTGCGCAGGCGGCGGTGGATCGCCTCCTCGCCCTCGGTCTGAAGAAGGCGGACATCAAGCGACTCGCCAAGGCCGCGCCCGACGCCCTGCTCGGCCCGGCGTCGCCCGACGGGACCGCGGTCCGGGACAAGCTCGTCAAGCAGCTGGAGAAGAAGGTTGATCCCGCGCAGTTGCGCCAGGCGGCCGCCGACTTCCTCGTCGCCCAGGGCGATCCCACACCGCTCATGGACCTGGGGAACGTGTCGCCGGAAGTCGGCATCGCAGCCGGCTATCCGTGCGCGTCAGACCGGCAGTGAACTGAGCCGCGTGCGAGCGCGGCAGAGGGTGAGCCGGGCGCGCGACGCTGGTCCGACCAGCACGCCTCGGCAGGGAGGCTCGCCATGAGCATGACCGGGCACGACACCGAGCTTCGGGACGGGCTTGTCGTCACCGACCGCCGCCCGCCGTCGCCGGGCGCCGAGGGCATCGTCGGCGACGCGATCAACGCCATCAGATTCCTCGCCGTCGACGCCGTCGAGAAGGCCAACTCCGGCCACCCCGGGACCCCGATGGCGCTCGCGCCCCTCGCATACCGCCTGTACACGCGGTACATGCGACACGACCCGGGCGCGCCGCACTGGCCCGACCGCGACCGGTTCATCCTCTCCGCCGGGCACACGTGCATGCTGCAGTACGCGGCGCTGCACCTTTCCGGCTACGACCTCACGATCGCGGATCTTCAGCAGTTCCGGCAGTGGGGGTCACGCACACCCGGGCACCCCGAGCGCGACGCGACGAGCGGTATCGAGATCAACACCGGACCGCTGGGGCAGGGGTTCGCCAACGGGGTCGGCATGGCGATGGCCGAGCGCATGCTCGCCGCACGCTTCAACCGGCCCGGCCACGACGTCGTCGATCATCGAACGTGGGTCATCGCCGGCGACGGCGACATGATGGAAGGCATCTCGAGCGAGGCCGCGAGCTTCGCGGGCCGCATCGGACTCGGGCTCGGCAAGCTCACCGTGTTCTACGACGACAACCACATCTCGCTCGAGGGCGCGGCCGACGTCGAGTTCACCGAGAACGTCGGCGACCGCTTCGAGGCGTACGGCTGGCATGTCGCCCGGGTCGAGAGCGTGAACGATCTCGACGCGCTCGACGCCGCGGTCTCGACGGCAGAGGGCGAGGTCGAGCAGCCGAGCCTGATCATCGTGCGCAGCAACATCGGCTACGGCTCGCCGGCCCAGGATACGGCCAAGGCGCACGGCTCACCGCTCGGTGACGCCAACGTCGCCGCCACCCGTGAGCACCTCGGCTGGCCGTACCCGCCGTTCACGATCCCGGAGGAGGTGTATGCGCACTGGCACTCGCTGGTCGAGGAGCGCGTCGGCGCGCACGTGGACTGGGAGGCCCGCTTCACGCGCTACCGCGACGCCGAGCCGAAACGGGCGGCGGAGCTCGAGAGGGTCATGGCGGGCCGGCTGCCCGAGCGGTGGCGCGACACCGAGATACCCGTGTTCGAGGTCGGCACGAAAACGGCGACCCGCAAGTCCGCAGGCGCCGTGCTCAACGCCTTCGCCGAAGCGGTACCCGAGCTCGTCGGCGGCGCCGCCGACGTCGCTCCGTCGACCGACACCCAGATCAAGAAGTCGGGCGACATCAACGCCGGCGACTGGGAAGGCCGCAACGTCCACTTCGGCGTGCGCGAGCACGCGATGGGCGCGATCTGCAACGGCATGGCCGCCCACGGCGGGTTCCGGCCGTACTGCGCCACCTTCTTCAGCTTCTACGACTACATGCGGGAGCCGGTACGCCTGGCGGCGATCATGCGGCTGCCCGTCGTCTTCGTGTTCACGCACGACTCGATCGGGTTGGGCGAGGACGGCCCCACGCATCAGCCCGTCGAGCAGCTCGCCGGGCTCCGCGCGCTCCCCGGCATGCGCACGATCCGACCCGCCGACGCCAACGAGTCGGCGCAGGCGTGGCGGGAAGCGCTCGCGCACGACGGGCCCACGGCGCTCGTGCTCTCACGCCAGGGCCTACCGGTGTTGGGCCCGTCGCTGGTGGACGTCGCCGCCGGCGCGTCCGTGGTCGCCCCCGGCGACGACGCCGCCATCGTCGCCACCGGCTCGGAGGTCGAGGTCGCGCTCGGTGCCCGCGAGGTGCTCGCCGGCGACGGCATCGCGGCGCGCGTCGTCTCCATGCCGTCGTGGGAGTTGTTCCGCGCCCAGCCCGCCGATGCCCGCGAGCGCGTGCTGCCGAGCGGCTCTGCCGACCGTGTCGGTGGAGGCCGCCGCGCCGACCGGCTGGCACGAGTTCGCCGACGACGTGGTGGGGTTGACCCGGTTCGGCGCCAGCGCGCCTGCGCCGATCATCTACCGACACTTGGGGTTCACACCCGAGAACGTGGCCGACCACGTTCGTAGGCTGGTGGGTCGATGAGGGTCGCGATCGCCGCCGATCACGCCGGGCTGCCGTTGCGACCGACCATCGCCGACGCCGTCCGGGCCGCCGGGCACGAACCGCTGCTCTACGGGCCCGCGACCGCTCCACCCGAAGGGATCGACTACCCGGTGGTCGCCAAGGCGGTCGCCGACGCGCTCGACGCCACCGACGCCGAGCGCGGGATCCTCGTGTGCGGCAGCGGCGCCGGCGTCACGATCGCCGCCAACAAGCTGCCCGGAATCCGGGCCGCGTACGCGGCGGACCACTACACCGGTCATCAGATGGTGGAGCACGACCACGTGAACGTGCTCACGCTCGGCGCACGCGTCATGGGGCCCGAGGTCGCGAGCGACATCGTCGAGGCCTTCGTGAACGCGGTGCCGAGCACCGAGGAGCGCCACCTGCGCCGACTCGGGGAGGTACTCCACTTCGAGCGGGAGCGAAGCATGAACGCGGCGACACAACTGCACGACGCCGGCCAGAGCCTGTGGCTCGACAACATCACCCGAGCCCTGCTCGCGAGCGGCACGCTGGCGCGGTACATCGCCGACCTCGCGGTCACCGGCCTCACGTCGAACCCGACGATCTTCGACAAGGCGCTCACCGGCAGTGACGACTACGACGAGCAGATCCGGTCGCTCCTGGCGGCGGGAACCGAGGGCGAGGAGCTGTTCTTCGAGCTCGCGCTCGTCGACCTCACGAAGGCGGCGAGCCTGTTCCGCGCGACCTGGGACACGAGCGGCGGCGTCGACGGCTGGGTGTCGCTCGAGGTGTCACCGAAGCTCGCGCACGACACGAAGAGCACGGTCGACGAGGCGAAGGCGCTCCACGAGAAGGCCGCGACGCCCAACCTCTTCATCAAGGTGCCGGGGACGCCCGAGGGCGTCCCCGCCATCGAGGAGCTCATCGCCGCCGGCGTGTCGGTGAACGTGACGCTGCTGTTCTCCCGCGAGCACTACCAGGCGGCGGCCGAGGCGTACCTGCGCGGGCTCGAGCGCCGCAAGGAGAAGGGGCTCGACCTCGAGGTGGCGTCGGTGGCTTCGGTCTTCATCTCCCGTTGGGACGCCGCCGTGACCGGGAAGCTGCCCGACGACCTGAGCGGCAGGCTCGGCGTGGCCGTCGCCGGGCGGACCTACAAGGCGTACCGGGACCTGCTCGCCTCGGATCGCTGGCAGGGGCTGGCGGCGGCAGGGGCCAAGCCGCAGCGGCTGCTGTGGGCGAGCACGGGCACCAAGGACCCGAACCTGCCCGACACCTTCTACATCCACGCCCTGGCGTCCGAGCAGACCATCAACACGATGCCGGAGAAGACACTGCTCGCCTTCGGCGAGCACGGCGCCGTCGGCGATCTTCTCCCGGCGGACGGCGGCGACGCCGAGGACGTGCTCGCACGCATCGGCAAGGCGGGCGTGGACGTCGACGCGCTGGCGGCCACGCTGCAGACCGAAGGCGCAGCCGCGTTCGTCAAGTCGTGGGACGACTTGCTCGCCTGCATCGGGTCGAAGTCCGACCAGGTGCGCACGTCGAGCTGACAATGATGCGTCCCTGAACCGGAATAATTCCGGCCGAGGTACGCATCGAGAGATCGAGAGGGAGAGAGGGGCAGCGATGCAGCTCGGGATGATCGGACTGGGGCGCATGGGCAACGGTCTCGTGCGCCGGCTGATGGGGGACGGCCACGAATGCGTCGTCTACGACGTCAACGACGCGGCGGTGAAGGAACTGGCGGCGGACGGCGCAACCGGCGCGTCATCGTTGAAGGACTTCGCGTCGAAGCTCGCCAAGCCGCGAGCCGCGTGGGTGATGGTGCCGGCCGCGTTCACGGGTCAGACCGTCATGGAGCTCGCCGGCGAGTTCGAGGCCGACGACATCATCATCGACGGCGGTAACTCGTACTACCGCGACGACATCGCCCGCGCGAAGGAGCTCGCGGCGAAGAAGATCCACTACGTGGACGTCGGCACGAGCGGGGGCGTCTACGGGCTCGAGCGTGGGTTCTGCCTCATGATCGGCGGCGAGGACAAGGTCGTGCAGCACCTCGACCCGATCTTCGCCACCATCGCACCCGGCGTCGACGCCGCGCCGCGCACGCCGGGACGTAGCGGCACGCCGAGCCCGTCTGAGCAGGGCTACCTGCACTGCGGGCCGAACGGCGCCGGCCACTTCGTGAAGATGGTCCACAACGGGATCGAGTACGGGGTCATGGCCGCCTACGCCGAGGGCCTCGCCGTGCTCGAGAAGGCCGACGTCGGAACCCGGAAGCAAGCGAGCGACGCCGAGACGGCACCGCTCGAGCATCCGGAGTTCTACCAGTACGACCTGAACATCCCCGAGGTGGCCGAGGTGTGGCGGCGGGGAAGCGTGATCGCCTCCTGGCTGCTCGATCTCACGGCGGATGCGCTGCACAGGGCACCCGAGTTGGCCGACTTCGAGGGGCGCGTCTCCGATTCCGGCGAAGGACGCTGGACGGTCACGGCCGCGATCGAGGAGAGCGTCCCCGCCCACGTCATCACGGCGTCGCTGTTCGAGCGTTTCAGCTCCCGCGGTGAGGCCGACTTCGCCGACAAGCTGCTCTCGGCCATGCGCAGCGAGTTCGGCGGTCACGCAGAGAAAGGGCAGTGATGAACGCAGCCCCGGAACACTCGGACGCGCTGGTCTTCTTCGGCGCGACGGGCGACCTCGCCTACAAGAAAGTCTTCCCCGCGTTGTATGCGATGACCAAGCGCGGACACCTCGAGATCCCCGTGATCGGCGTTGCGTCGTCGAGCTGGAGCATCGACGACCTGCGCAAGCGGGCGCACGACAGCATCGACGAGCACGGCGGCGGGATCGACGACAAGGACGCGTTCGAGAAGCTGAGCCAGTCGATGAGCTACGTGGACGGCGACTACCGCAACACCGAGACGTTCAACTCCATCGGGAAAGCGCTCAGCGCGGTGAAGTCGAACCGGCCCGCGCACTACCTGGCGATCCCGCCGAGCTTGTTCCCGACCGTGGTCGAGGGTCTCGGCAAGTCGGGGTGCGCCAAGGACGCGCGTGTCATCGTCGAGAAGCCGTTCGGGCGCGACCTGGCGTCGGCCCAGGAGCTCAACCGGGTCCTGCACTCGGTGTTCCCCGAGCCGATGATCTTCCGCATCGACCACTATCTCGGGAAGGAAGCCGTCGAGAACCTGCTCTATTTCCGTTTCGCCAACTCGTTCCTCGAGCCGATCTGGAACCGCAACTACGTCGAGAGCGTGCAGATCACGATGGCCGAGAACTTCGGCGTCCAAGGGCGAGGCCGCTTCTACGAAGAGGTCGGAGCGCTCCGCGACGTCGTGCAGAACCACATGCTCCAGACGGCGGCCATCCTCGCCATGGAGCCGCCCGTCGGCGGTGAGGTGGAGTCTCTGCGCGACGAGAAGGAGAAGGTGTTCAGCGCCATGCGGACGCTGACGCCGCGGGATCTCGTGCGGGGCCAGTTCGCCGGGTATCGGAAGGAGGACGGCGTCGCGCCCGATTCGGACGTCGAGACGTACGCGGCCGTCCGGGTGATGGTGGATTCGTGGCGGTGGAACGGCGTGCCGTTCTTCATCCGGGCGGGCAAGGACCTGCCGATCACCGCCACGGAGGTGATCGCGAAGCTCCACAAGCCGCCCCAGCAGGTCTTCGACGAGGAGGAGATCGACCCCGACGACCAGAACTACCTGCGGTTCCGGCTCGGTCCCGACATGGTGGCGATCGCCCTCGGCAGCCGGGCGAAGATCCCCGGAGAGTCGTTCAGAGGCGCGCCGGTCGAGCTGTACGTGAGCAACCAGTCCGCCGACGAGATGTCGGCCTACGAGCGGCTCATCGGCGACGCGCTCGCGGGCGAGGCCCTGTTGTTCGCGCGGGAGGACGGCGTCGAGGCCGCGTGGCGGGTCGTGGACCCGGTGCTCGACGACCACGGGCCCGCCCACCCGTACGAGCAGAAGACGTGGGGCCCGGCCGAGGCCGACGCGCTCCTCCCGAAGGGCGAGTTCTGGCACGACCCGAAGCCGTGAGCCCGGCATGAACGACGGCGGGGCGCCGGGGGAGCTGTGGCTCATCCGCCACGGCGAGACCGAGTGGACCGAGACCGGGCAGCACACGAGCCACACCGACGTGGCACTGACGGCGACGGGGCGCGAGCAGGCCACGTCGGTCGGCGGGGTCCTCGCCGGGCGTCCCTTCGCGGTGGTGCTGTCGTCGCCGATGGGGCGCGCGATCGACACCTGCCGGCTCGCCGGCTACGGCGATCGCCTCGAGACGGACGACGACCTCAAGGAATGGGACTACGGCGAGTACGAGGGGCGCACCACTGCTGAGATCCGCGAGGAGCGGCCGGGTTGGACGGTCTGGACCGGTTCGCCGGGTGGCGAGCCTCTGGACGACGCCGCGACCCGCGCCCGTCGGGTGATCGACCGCGCCACCGCCGCCGGCGGGGACGCGGCGTTGTTCTCGCACGGCCACTTCCTCCGCATCCTCGGGGCGACGTGGGTCGGCCTGAATCCCGAAGGGGGGCGGCTGCTCTCACTCGGCACCGCGTCGCTCAGCATCCTCGGCTACGAGCGCGAGACGCGCGTGATCCGGGGGTGGAACCGGTCGTGTGAGGTCGACTAGGCAACGCGGATGGCAGTCGAGCCCGTGACCACCCCGAACGCCCCGCCCGTCGCCGGGCCGTACTCGCCGGCGGTGCGCGCCGGTGACTGGCTGGTGCTGGCGGGTCAGGTCGGGCTCGATCCGGCGGCCGGTCGTCTCGCAGAAGGCGGAACGGGAGGCGAGGCGCGCCAGGCGTTGGCGAACATCACGATGGTGCTGACCGACTGCGGGGCGAGCTGGGGCGACGTCGCCAAGGTGAGCATCTTCCTCACCGACATCGCCGACTTCCCCGTCGTGAACGAGGCGTACGGTGCGGCCGTGGGCGACCATCGGCCGGCACGGAGCACCGTGCAGGTCGCCGCCCTGCCCGCGGGGGCACGGATCGAGATCGAAGTCTGGGCGCACAAGCCCGTCTGAGAGAGAGGTCGCGATGGCAGACGACGACGTGCTCGCCAACATCCAGCAGCTCAGCGCAGAGGAGCACGAGCTCTACGAGCGGCATCGCGCCGGCGCTACGCCTCTGACCGACGATGAGCACCGCCGGATGGAGGAGCTTCAGGTGCGACTCGACCAGTGTTGGGACCTGCTCCGGCAGCGTCGCGCTCGGCGGCAGTACGGCGAGGACCCGTCGGAGGCGCATGCTCGCGACGAGTCGACCGTCGAGGGCTATCAGCAGTAGGGCTACCGGGTCCCGGACGCGCTGCTCGCGGACGCGACAGCGTCCGCAGCTTGTTGGTGGCGTCGAGCGCCGCGACCCTGTACGCCTCGGTGAGCGTCGGGTGGTCGAAGACCGCCTCCTTCTGACCCGCCGGGCCCGACCCGATGACCAGGACCTCGCATTCGTCCACCGGTCCTCCTGGGCGCGGCATCGTAGGACGCGCCGTTGACACACAGGTTGACAGGAACTGAACAGCGGATGCAGTGGGCCTGTCAGCCTCCGGCCGGTTCAACCTCGCGTGGCGCGACGGCCACGACGGAGGCGATCGTGCGGTCCATCGGGACCCCGACCCGGTACCCCTGGACGACGTCGCACCCGAGCTCGCCGAGGAGAGCGAGGTGCTCGGCGGTCTCGACGCCCTCGGCGACGATCTCGTAGCCGAGCGCGTGCGCCAGGTCGATCACGGATCTCACGATCAGCACATTGCGCTCGTCCTTGACGAGATCGTGGACGAAGACCCGGTCGATCTTCACGATGTCGAGCGGGAACCTCTCCAGATACGCCAGGGACGAGTAGCCCGCTCCGAAGTCGTCGATCGCCACGCGCACGCCGAGCTCCTTGAGCTGCGCGAGCCGCACCAGGGCGACCTGCGGGTCGCGGACGAGGACGGACTCGGTGATCTCGAGGGTGAGCCATTCCGGCCGGATCCCGGTGTCGTGCAGGACACGCTCGACGACCTCGGGCAGACCGGGCTGGGTCAGTTGCCGTCCCGACACGTTCACGGCGATGCGCGCAGGCGTGGTCCGCCGGCGGTTCCACTCCGCGACCTGACGGCACGCCTGCCCGAGCACCCACGCCCCGATCGGGACGACGAGGCCGGTCTCCTCGGCGACCGGGATGAACATGCCCGGACGGACGAGGCCGTCACCCGGCCGGTCCCACCGGACGAGCGCCTCGAACCCGAGCAGCTCGCCGGTCTTCGCTCCCACCTGCGGCTGGTAGTGCACGCGCAACTCGTCGCGCTCGATCGCATGGCGCAACGCCGCCTCCGTCTGGAAGCGCTCGGTCGCCCACGCCCGCATGTCGGAATCGAAGATCTCGTAACGGCCACCGCCCGCGTCCTTCGCCCTGTACATGGCGGCGTCGGCGTCGCGCAACAGGCTGTCGGCGGTGTCGCCCTGGCCGGTATGGAACGCGATCCCGACGCTGGCCGTCACGTATGCCTCGTTCCCGTCCAGGTCGAAGGGCCGAGTGAACGCCTGCACGACCCGCATCGCGATGCGCACTGCCGCCCTCGGTCCGTCGAGATCCTCCGTGATCACGACGAACTCGTCCCCGCCGAAGCGCCCGACGGTGTCGGGCCCGCGCACGCAGCTCTGGAGACGCGCCGCCGCTTGCACGAGCAGCCGGTCACCGGCGTCGTGGCCGAGGCTGTCGTTGACGAACTTGAAGCGGTCGAGGTCGAGGTACAGCAGCGCGAGCGGCGAGTGGAGGCGGTTCGAACGCGACACCACTTGGCGGAGCCGGTCGGCGAGCAGCGCCCGGTTCGGGAGACCGGTGAGCGTGTCGCGGGTCGCCTGCTCGGCCAGCGCGGACTCGGCTTCCTTGAGCTCCGAGATGTCGCGCGCGATCGCGGAGACGTAGTCGACCGACCCTCCACCGCCGTGGCTGTGGGCGACCAACACCAGTGACATCGGCACCGATGGACCGTCGGACGGCTCGAGCGTCACTTCGCTTCGCCAGATCGGATCGTGACGCAGCGACGACAGCGCCTCGTCGTGGATCCGGCGCCGGCTCACGGGATCGAACAGCTCCTGGAGCGTGCGGTCGCCGAGCCGGGCGTCCGGCGGGATCCCGAGGTACCGGCAGCCGATCCGATTCAGGTGCAGGAGATGGCCGCTCGGCTCGCAGACCGCGACGACGTCGGCCGCCGCCTCGAGCAGGGTCGTCAAACGGTCGCTCGTGTTGCGGGCCTCGACCTCGGCGCTGACGTCGAAGTACACGAACACGGCGCCGACCGGCGGCTCGTCGACGGGGCTGATCGGGTTCACACCGCACACGGCGAAGATCGTCTCGCCGTCCTCGCGGGCCATCTCGGCGACCGCGTGCCATGACCGTCCCGACGCGACCGTGCTCCGGAACCCGGCTTCGTCGAAGAAGCGAACGTCTTCGCCGCGGTGCGGCTCGCCGATCGTGACCCGGAACGCCTCCCACAACCGGCGACCGTGGAGGGTGTCGGCGGGCACGCCGATCAGGCTCCCCGCCTCCGCGTTGGTCTGGTAGATGACGCCTTCGGCGTCGGTCACGCACACGCCCGAGCCGATCGACTCGAGCACCGCCTTCAACCGCTCGTGCTCCACCGTGAGCTCGTGCTCGGACCAGCGGCGGAGCTCCTCGTTGAGCTCGGCCATCTCGGCGCCGGAGATCTCGAGAGAGCGCTCGAGCAGGTACCGGTCGTCGTCGGGCTCGCCGTAGGCGGCGACGACCCGCTCGAGGAGCGCGACCCAGCCGTCGTCGTCCGGCGCCCGGTCGGGGCTGAGCCCGAGCCGCCGCAGCTGGCGCAGCAGCAGTCGCCGTGCCGGCGAGATCGGCTCCGGCCCGGGTGCCGTGCCGTTGGTCGTCATGGGGCGCCGATCGTCGTGACCCTCGTCGTCTGGTTGTGCAGATGGCGCGGAGTACGCGTCGCGCAGCGCAGCGAAACGGGCGCGCGGGTCCCCAGGGCCGGGTCGCAGAAGGAAAGGAGGAGTGTCCGGGTCGAGCGCGGGCGTGCGCGGCGTCGACCATCCGCTGGCCGGCTCCCACGCAAACGTCGCCAGCTGCACGGGCTTCCTCCCCGGCGAGTGCGCACCGATCCGACCCTCTCCGCGGTGGATCGGCCCTCCTGCTTCGCCCCACGTGCGGCCCGTCATCGTACCGACCGTGGCGTGTGCGCGAACCTCGCGGGGAACACGCCGGGGCAGGCCCGGCGTTGGCGGGGGAGCATCGACCCCGCGAAGGAGCGGCAATGAGCCCGGAAGTGACCAAGACGGACGAAGAGTGGCAGAAGGAGCTGACGCCCGCCCAGTACCAGGTGCTTCGGCAGGCCGGCACAGAGCCCGCCTTCACGGGTGAGTACTGGGACTGCCACGACGACGGCGTGTACCGGTGCGCGGCATGCGGCGCCGAGCTGTTCGACTCGAACACCAAGTTCGAGTCCGGCACCGGATGGCCGAGCTTCACCGAGCCGGCGGTCACCGACGCGGTGGAGCTCCGTACCGACCGCAGCCACGGGATGACGCGCACCGAGGTCGTGTGCCGCCAGTGCGGTGGCCATCTCGGCCACGTGTTCGACGACGGCCCCGGACCGACCGGGCAGCGCTACTGCATCAACTCGCTGTCGCTCGACCTCGATCGCAAAACCGCGTCGTGACGCAAGCGGCCGGCTCGCCCGCGGCCCCTCAGCACGTCGAGTTCGGGACCGCGCGTGGCCGGTGGGTGATCCTCGCCGCCATCCTCGGCTCGGGGATCGCATTCCTCGACTCGACGGTCGTCAACGTCGCCCTGCCCCACATCGGCGACGACCTGGGCGGTGGGCTGTCGGGTCTGCAGTGGACGCTGGACGGCTACCTGTTGACGCTGAGCGCACTCCTCCTGCTGGGGGGCGCGCTCGGCGACGAGTACGGCCGCAAACGCATGTTCATCATCGGCCTCGTCTGGTTCACGGCCGCCTCCGTGCTCTGCGGCATCGCGCCGAGCATCGGCGCGCTCATCGCAGCCCGCGCGCTGCAGGGTGTCGGGGGCGCGCTCCTCGTGCCGGGCAGCCTCGCGCTCATCACCGCCAGCTTCCGCTCCCAGGATCACGGTTCGGCGATCGGCGCGTGGTCGGGCCTCACCGGTGTCGCGACGTCGATCGGTCCGTTCCTCGGCGGCTGGCTCGTCGACGCCGTCTCCTGGCGGCTCGTGTTCCTCATCAATGTGCCGCTCGCGGCGGCCGCGCTGTGGGTGACGGTACGTCACGTGCCCGAGAGCCACGACCCGCACGCCGGGAAGCGCCCGGACTTCGCAGGCGCGGCCACCGCCACCATCGGGCTCGCCGGCGTCGTGTTCGCGCTGATCCAGGGACCGGCTGACGGCTGGTCGCCGCTCGTGATCGCCGCCGGGATCGTGGGGGCGGCGGCGTTGGTCGCGTTCCCGTTCATCGAGCTCCGGGTGCGCTCGCCGCTCGTCCCGCTCGGAATCTTCAAGTCGCGCCAGTTCAGCGGCGCGAACGGAACGACGTTCGTCGTCTACGCGGCGCTCGGTGTGGCGCTGTTCCTCGTCGTCGTGGAGATGCAGACCGTGCTCGGATACTCTGCGCTGCAGGCGGGGGCGGCGACACTGCCGATCACCGTGCTCATGCTGTTCCTGTCTCCGCGCGCCGGCCGGCTCGCGCAGCGGATCGGTCCCCGAATCCCGATGACTGTCGGGCCGCTCATCGTGGCGGTGGGTCTGGTGCTGCTGGCGGGCATCAGCCCGGGGACGACCTACTTCACGGGCATCCTGCCCGGCCTGTTCGTGTTCGGCCTCGGGCTGTCGCTCACGGTGGCGCCGCTCACGGCGGCGGTCATGGGCTCGGTGGAAGAGAACCACGTCGGGGTGGGGTCCGGGGTCAACAACGCCGTCGCCCGGGTCGCCGGTCTGCTCTCGGTCGCGGTGCTACCCGCCCTCGCCGGCCTCGAGACGGCGTCGGCCGGCGTCGAGTTCACCGACGGCGTGGGCCGCGCCCTCTACATCTCGGCCGGCCTCGCCGTCCTCGGTGCCGTCAACTCGTGGGTCACGATCCGGACGGCGGCCCGCGTCGAGACCCCCACGCAACCGCTGGCGGTGTCGTGCCAGGACCCCTGCGTGCGCGAGCGGGAAGGGGAGGTGGACGAGGCGGCCTGATCGGCGCATGCTGACGGAAGCATGACCGCACGGCTCGGTGCCTCCGTCGTGGCGCTGGCCCTGGCGGTCGCCGTTTCCGCCTCGGCCGCCGCCGGGTCCCCCACCGCACTCGAACCCGAGGCCTACCGCGACCAGCCGCCGCTCGCGTACGTGTCGGAGGGACGGGTTCTCGTGCTCGACGGGCGCGGCGGCGCGCCGATCCGGGTGCGCGGGGTCACCGACGCGTGCTGCATCGCCTTCTCGCCGGACGGCGAGTACGTCGCGTTCGAGCGGCGCGGCGACCTGTGGGCCGTCGAGCACGACGGCACCGAGCTGCATCGCGTCGCCCGCTCGGTGGCCCGCTGGCAGTGGGCACCCGACGGGCAGGCCATCGCCGTGGTCCGGAGACCGCCGGGCGGGGGAAACGCCGGCACCGGGATCGACTTCGTCGGGGCCGACGACTCGAGCATCCGCGAGACGCTGCTGCCGGGTCACCGGGTGCTCGACATGGCGTGGGCCGGCCTCGGCCGCCGCATCGCGGTGTCGGCGGAGGACACGAGCGGCGCCGACGACCGGGCGCAGCTGTTCATGCTCGAGGTTCCAGGCCCGTACGGCGAGGATTGCCCCGCCCTGTGCCCCGAGGCAGCGCTGCCCGTGGCCGTCGAGCATCCGGACGCGACGTCGGGCCCCGTGTTCGCCGGCTGGTCGCCGAACGTCGAGTCGATCGCACTCTGGACGGCGCCCGACAACGGCGCCACCCTCGGCGTCGTGTCACCCCGCGGCGGGGGCATCACGCCGATCGCGGGCACCCTCGTGCGACGGTCGTGGGTGCAGTGGTCGAGGACCGGCGACCGGCTCCTCGTCGTCGAAGGGACCGCGCCCGCGGCGGGGGCGCCCCGGGCGCTGCTGCTCTGCACCAACACGACGGCGTGCCGCCCCATCGCGGGCGGGGACGTCGCGGTCGCCGACCCCGCGTGGTCGCGCTCAGGGGCGATTGCCTATGTGCGATCCGAGCGCCGCGAGCTCTGGGTCGCCGACCGGGACGGCGGGGGCGCCCGCCAGCTCGCGGCCGCCGGGGAGGGAGTGGCCGCGCCCCGCTGGCTCCCCGACACCCGCCACCTCGTGTTCGCACGTGACGGGCGGCTGTGGCTGCTCGACGCCTCCGGGTCGGACGGCGCCGCCGTCCCGTTGGCCGGTCCCCTCGGGCGGGCAAGGGCGGCTCCGAGGTCCCCCGGCCGCGAACCGCCCGATCTGTCCCCCGACCTCCCCGAGCAGATGTATTCGGTCGCGCCCTAAAGCCGGATGAGGGTGCAGATCCGTAAACGATTGGCGGAACACGCCAGAACCCGAGATGGTTGTACGTGGGCTTCGAGGCGATTCCACGGCGAGCCGCCCGGAGACCCTCACAGGATCGCCGCAGCACAACGAACATGAAGGACGGTACGTGACCCAGGTCACAAAGCGCACCGAGCGCCACGACGAGGACCTCGTCCGCGTCTATCTCGACGAGATCGGCCGCCACGAGCTCCTCACCAAGGACGACGAGGCCCGCCTCGCCCAGGACATCGACGCGGGCCGAGCGGCACGGGCGAAGCTCCTCGACGAGCCCGGCCGCATCAAGCGGAGCGAGCGCCGCGCCCTCGAGGCCGAGGCCCAGCGCGGAGAAGAGGCCCGGCGCGAGTTCATCCAATCGAACCTGCGGCTGGTCGTCTCGATCGCCAAGAAGTACCAGGCGTCGGGGCTGCCGCTGCTCGACCTCGTGCAGGAGGGGAACCTCGGGCTGATGCACGCGGTCGAGAAGTTCGACTGGCGCAAGGGCTTCAAGTTCTCCACCTACGCCACCTGGTGGATCCGCCAGGCGATCCAGCGCGGCATCGCCAACACGGGTCGCACGATCCGCCTTCCCGCGCATGCGGGCGACAACCTGCTGCGCCTCCACCGCGTGCGCGCCCAGCTCGAGGCGGAGCTGGAGCGCGAGCCGACGGTCGCCGAGCTCGCCCGCGAGCTCGACGTCGCCGAGGAGAAGGTGACGGAGCTGCTGTTGGTGGCGCCGGACCCGGTATCACTGGCGGAGCCGGTCAGCGAGGACGGTGAGACGGAGCTCGGCGACCTGGTCGAGGACCGCAGCGCCGAGTCGCCGTTCGACGCCGCCGCCCGCGCCCTGCTCCCGGCCGAGGTGGAGAAGATCCTGTCCGTGCTCGACGAGCGGGAGCGGCGCATCCTGAGCCTGCGCTTCGGTCTCGATCGGGGCGAGCCCCGCACGCCCGACGAGGTGGGCGAGCTCGTGCACCTGAGCCGGGAGCGGGTCCGCCAGATCGAGGCCCGGGCGCTGTCGCGGCTGCGCCACCCCTCGGCCGACACCGGGATCCGCTGGCTGCTCGCGAGCTAGACCGCCGCACGGGTCACCACACCGGGCGCGCCGAGCTCGACGTCGACGAATCCCGCCCTTGCCAGGACGGAGCCGGCGCGCTCCGGATCGTCGAAGGAAACGAACGCGAGGCGGCCCCCGCCGCGCAGCGCGCGGGCGAGGTTCGCCACACCGGCAGTTGGGTCGGCAAAGACGTCGAAGCCTCGCGTGCTCACGATCACGTCGAAGCGGAGCGGCGCAAACCGCTGTGTCTGCGCGTCGGCGTGGACGAAGCCGACGTGTGCGAGGTCGGCGTCGGCGGCACGCCGCCGCGCGTCCTCGAGCAGCGGCAGGGATACGTCGACGCCGAGCGCGAGGCCGGACGGCCCGACCCGGCGGGCGGCCTCGAGGGTCGCATCACCGCGGCCGCAACCGACGTCGAGGACCCGGGCGCCCCGGACTCAGCCCGGCAGCGTCGAGGAGCGCGGCCCCGAGCGCCGAGGCGTCGCGGGCGGGGATCGTCGACGTCATGTACGCCTTCCGTGCGTGGAGGATGTCCAACACACTGTGTATTTGACATAGCTGTGTTTGTCAAGTAAACCACTCGGCATGGGTCGAGGACGCCGATTCCAGGGACACCACCACCACGGGCGCGGGCCCCGCTGCCGGTGGCTCACGCAGCCGGGAACGTGGGAGGTCCACGCCCGGGTCGAGCGCTTCGTCGAGCCGGCGCTCCTGCTCGTCCTCCGGGACGGCGAGACCCACGGCTACGACCTGGCCGACTCGCTCGGCGAGCTCGCGCCCGACGACCCCGTCGATCTCGGCAACCTGTACCGCCTGCTGCGTTCGCTCGAAGCCGAGGGCATCGTGTCGTCGCGCTGGCGCGACGATCTCCCCGGCCGCGTCAAGCGCACCTACGAGCTGACCGACGAAGGCCGGCGGCTGCTCGACACGTGGGCGGAGGCCCTGCGCAAGACGGACGACGACGATCGCCGCATTCCTGCGGCGCTACGAGGAAGGAGTCGCCAAGTGAGAGAGCGACCGCGCAGTACGTGAAGAGTTCCGGCGCATGCGCCGCATCCATCGGGCCCGCCGTAAGTACGACGACTACCGCTGGTGGCGAGGTGAGGACGAGGTGACTGCGCTCGAGGAGCTCCAGCGCGACCTCGAGGAGGCGGCAGCCGACGTCGCCGAGCGGATCAAGCGGCTGAAGGCGTCGCAGGAGCTGTAGACGCCGGCGCGGTGGCGGGCCGCGGTGCCAGGACCCCGTGGCGCCGCATCGACCGGCGGAACCAGATGATCGACACCGCGATCGCGCCTCCCGTCAGTCCCCACGAGACGAGCGTCTTCGCGACCAGGAACGTCGCCAGCGACTGACTGAACAGCAGCCAGAACGTCACCGCCGCGTTGGCGAGCTGCGTGAAGGCCCACAGCAACGAGATCTGCAGGAAGAACCTCCGCACGGGCGCGTGCGCGAGCACGCCGGTGGGGATGGGGCAGAAGTCGCGCGCCAGCCGCTCGGCCAGCGGCCGGCGCAACGCCACCGACAGGAGGAACGCGCCCGCAACGAGCGCGGTACCTAGCGTGGGCTGGAGGAAGTAGACGACGACGCTGCCCGACGCGATGGCGACAACGGTCCGCGCGGTGATGGTGACGGCGGCGAGGAGCAGGATCCCGGGGACCCGCTGCCCGGTGACCAGCCGGCGACCTACGGCGACGTACGTCCAGATCATGCCGATCAGCACCGCGCCCCAGACACCGACGAAGTGCAGTGTCAGCAGGAAGAGCACGAGCGGCACGACCGTGCCCTCGATGACATGCGGGATCGCGTGCCGAGCGAGCGTCCGCAGGCGCGGCATCTCGAAGCGAGGGATCTCGAAGGGGGTCGTCATGGAGCGAAGCGCGCACTCTAGAGGGCGAACCTGAGAACGGGGCATCAGGACCTCCGGCGCTCGCCCGTACACTCCGCCGAATGCGCTGGATCGTCCACGGCGAGCGCGCCTTGTACTCGAGCTCGTGGGTCGGGTTGCGCCTGGTCGACGTCGAGATCCCCGGCGGGGACCGGTTCGAGCACCACGTGGTGCGGGTCCCGCGGGAGGCCGCCGGCTGCGTCGTCCACGACCCCGAGCGTGGCGTCCTTCTGCTGTGGCGGCACCGGTTCATCACCGACACATGGGGCTGGGAGATCCCGGCGGGCGCTGTCGACGAGGGCGAGAGCCCGGCCGACGCGGCCGTCCGCGAGGTGCGCGAGGAGACGGGCTGGCGGCCGGGGCCGGTGCAGCACCTCGTGACGTACCAGCCCTCGAACGGCCTCACCGACCAGCGGTTCAACCTGTTCCTCGCGCGCGGTGCCGATCACGAGGGCGACCCGGTCGACTTCGGCGAATCCGAACGGATCGAGTGGAGGTCACCGGCGGAGGTACGTGACGACATCGCCCGCAACGAGGTCGTCGACGGTCTCTCGCTCACCGCCCTGCTGTACTCGCTCGCCTACGACCGGCTCGGGCCGTCCCGCTAGATCGACTCCATGTCGGCCTGGCTGTAGACACGGAACGCGATCAACGTGCGCGTCCGGAGCACACCCGGTTGCGCCGCGATGCTGCCCGTCACGAGGTCGGCGAGCGACTCGTGGTCGGACACGCGGAGGACGACGACGATGTCCTCGTCACCGGCGACGGAGTACGCCGCGCTCACGCCGTCGAGGTCGGCGATGTCGCTCGCCAGCGCCGCGATCCGCGCCGGTTCGGCGGTGATGAGCACGAT